>CAVBJM010000004.1:0-126428 GCA_963595925.1 bacterium | reverse complement strand
TCGCTCATATTCCGTCGTTTCTACCGCCCAACACAAAACAAGAGTGGCAACGGACTTGGCTTGGCTATTGTCAAGGCTATTTGCAATTATCATGGCTGGACTATAGAATATCAATACACAGGGAGCCAACATTGTTTTGTAGTAAGTTTCGGATAACAAATCCCGAAACTTTGTGCCATCTCCAACATTTCCACAAAGTTCCCCTTTATTTTTGCCAACGAAAATCGCAAAAAGCAGGTACTTATGTGGAAATTATTCATTGACAAATTTAACAGCATAAACAAACACCTTATGCTGTTGTTAAATTACGATGGAGGCTATATAACAAGGCGAACGAAACAACGTTTGGCTTTAATAATCTGCGTTTTTGCCGTCAGCAACAGCAAGATAACAGCAGAAGAATTTGAGGACAGCATACCTATTGTCAATCAACCATATCAATTTTCGCCAAAGAAAGATAGTAAATTGGACAAGTTCTCTTCATCCAGACTGTATCAGATGACATATGTAGGTGTTCCCTTGGTTGCTGCTGGACTCATTGTAAAGAGTGAAGATGACCATTTCCGTAGTCTGCGCAATGACTATATGCCAAAGTTTCGCAACCATACTGATGATTATTTGCAGTTTGCACCGGCAGCAGTAATGCTCGGGCTGAAGACAGCAGGAGTAGAAGGACGCAGCTCTTGGGGCAGGATGTTGGTATCGGACGCTTTTGCGGCCATGTTTATGGGCGGTGTGGTGAACACGCTTAAAACCACAACACACGTCATGCGCCCAGATGGTTCAAACAACCACTCATTCCCTTCTGGTCACACGGCTACTGCATTCATGACTGCTACCATGCTTTCAAAGGAATATGGACACAAAAGCCCTTGGATAAGCATCGGAAGCTATACCACAGCTACAGCAACAGGACTTATGCGCATGGCAAACAACAAGCATTGGTTGAGCGATGTGCTGACAGGTGCAGGTATAGGAATACTTACTACAGAGATGGGGTATTGGATTGGTGACTTGATATTCAAGAATAAAGGTATCAATCATTCGGCTACAACTGATTTTCAGTTGGATGACGGAATAGACAATCCATCGTTCGCAAGTCTATATGTGGGACTTAACGTTCCTCTTAGCAAGTATGACATAGATGAAAACAATACTTTCCGCACCTCGTCAGGTTCTTCCGCAGGATTGGAAGGCGCCTATTTTTTCAATCCTTATCTCGGCATTGGCGGACGGTTTACAGTGTCAAACACAGCGTTGATAGTCAATGGTGACAAGGCAGAAGAGAATTCATTTGATGCTATTTCCTTATGTGGCGGCAGTTACTTTTCTTATCCGTTGTCACAGCGGTGGGCTATTGGCAGTAAATTTCTCTGTGGTTTTGTGCATTATCCACGTTTGGAGCTTTCCAATGTTACTATCGGCAATAGAAACGGTATATGCTTTGGTAGCGGACTGTCTTTCTCTTTTAAGGCAAACAACAACTATGGAATCTGCGTCTTCCTTGATTACAATCTACAACCATCGCACAACAAGGCTAGTGGAGAATGGATGAACACATTGGCATGTGGGGCATCTTTTGCTTTGCTTTTGTAAATTGGCAAATGTAATATTCCTCACGCATCCTTACAGAGGTCTCCCAACCTTTATCTTTTAAGAAACATCAAGTAATTTGTGCACAAATACAGGTAATCCGTATATCTCCTTTCTGAAAAATACGCCGCATCTTTGCATCATGAAACTTTAAACCATAATCACGATGTATATAGAAAATATCAAAGGGCCGGCCGATGTCAAGAAGCTATCGGTGCCCGAAATGGAACATATGAGCGAGGAAATACGAGACGCTCTTCTGCATAAACTCAGCGCGCACGGCGGACACTTCGGCCCCAACTTCGGTATGGTAGAGGCCACTATCGCCATGCACTACGTATTCCAGTCGCCTACCGACAAGATAGTATTCGACGTGTCGCACCAGAGCTACGTGCACAAGATGCTGACCGGACGCGCCGAAGCGTTTCTAAACCCTGCCGACTACGACGAGGTATCGGGTTACTCCGAGCCGTCGGAAAGCGAACACGACCACTTTGTCATCGGACACACATCGACCTCGGTGAGTTTAGCCAGCGGATTGGCCAAGGGACGTGACCTGAGAGGCGAAAAGGGTAACGTGATAGCCGTGATTGGCGACGGGTCGCTGAGTGGCGGCGAAGCATTCGAAGGACTGAACGTAGTGGGCGAACTGGGTACCAATTTCATCGTCATTGTAAACGATAACCAGATGTCAATCGCCGAAAACCACGGCGGGCTGTACCGCAATCTGGCGGAGCTGAGACAGTCGAAAGGCACTTGCCCGGTGAACTATTTCAAGGCGTTGGGACTGGACTACCTGTACGTAGACCAGGGTAACGACATCGCCTCGCTCATCGAAGCCTTCAGTAAGGTGAAAGACATAGACCATCCCGTAGCGGTACACATCAACACGGTGAAAGGAAAGGGATACAAGCCGGCCGAAGAACATAAGGAACAGTACCACTGGACCATGCCGTTCGACCTCCAGACAGGGAAACCCCTTACGCCCCCTTCCGGCGAAAACTATAGCGACATCACCGCCCAGTATCTGCTGGAGCGCATGAAAGCCGACCCTACCGTGGTGGGCATCACTGCCGGAACTCCCACGGTAATGGGATTCACTCCCGAACGCCGCGCGCAGGCCGGAAAGCAATTCATCGATATGGGCATCGCCGAGGAACAGGCCGTGGCCATGGCTTCGGGCATCGCCAAGGCTGGAGCGAAACCAGTGTTTGGCGTGTACAGCACCTTCGTGCAGCGCACCTACGACCAACTCTCGCAAGACCTCTGCGTAAACAATAACCCTGCCACCATCCTCGTGTTCTGGGGTACGCTGTTGGGCATGAACGATGTGACTCACCTCTGCTGGTTCGACATTCCGCTTATCTGCAACATCCCCAACATGGTTTACCTGGCTCCTACCACCAAAGAGGAATACCTGGCCATGTGCGACTGGAGCGTCAACCAGACCGAACACCCGGTAGCCATCCGTGTGCCGTCTGCCGTACATCACGCCACCGCACCCGTAGACACCGACTACAGTCGTCTGAACAAGTATCAGGTTACACAAAGCGGAAGCCAAGTGGCCATCATCGGGTTGGGCAACTTCTACCAGCTGGGCGAAACGGTAGCCGAACGGCTGAAGCAATCGGGTATCGAAGCCACACTCATCAACCCGCGTTACATCAGCGGAGTAGACGAAGACTTGCTGAACGAACTGAAAGCCAATCATCAACTGGTGGTAACCCTGGAAGACGGTGTACTGGACGGCGGATTCGGCGAAAAGATAGCCCGCTTCTACGGAAATTCCGACATGAAGGTTCTCAACTTCGGCGGAAAGAAAGAGTTTTTAGACCGATTCGACTACGCCGAGATGCTCCGTAAGAATCACCTGACTCCCGAACTCATCGAAGCCGATATTTTGGAAGCAATACGCTAACACGCATACCTGCAAATTCCACTGCGGACAGCCGACCCACTGCACCTCGAAAGCAGCCTTCGGTTGTCCGCTTTTTTCTAAAATACGCAGATTTCTTATTTATCCGCATTCCAAATAGTGTAATTTCACAACACATTCACTTACAAACGATTCCAAAAATCACAACACAGCAGTGTATCACGGTGTGCCACATGTAGTGCCACATCTTTTTCGTTCGTTATCAGCCGTTTAACCCCTAAAGTGATTCATGCTGTGCTACATGGTGTGCTACATCTTTGCGTTTTTCCACCTTATATATATAAAAATAAAAGGATAAAAGTAAGGCAGATGTTTTTCGAAACGCAAAAACCATCCGCATTTGTATCAGTTTTTTACGTGTAATCTCTCGGGACGTTTTATAAATCTCTCGAGTCGTTTTCAAATCCTCTCGCCAGAGACCAAAAATCCCTCGCCGGAGATTTAGTCCCCTACCTACTGTCATCCCACCGTGGATGAGCATTGCGATGAGCCTTGTGGAGAAGAAAATACCCTAAAACACTTGCATTCCGGACTGAGATTTATTACTTTTGTCTTAAACCAATACGAAAACTATGAAAAAAATCCACCTCACGCTGCTTGCTTCCGTACTCTGGGGAGTCCCCGAACTCCTTACGGCACAGGTACAGCAAACCCGACAGGAACAAGACTCCATACAGACTGCAGGCACAGAACGGATAGACATGAGCCAGATTAAAAAAGGATTGGTAAACAACGCGTTCGACGCTCTGAGCGGAACATCGGCCGGTGTAAACGTCACCACCAACGGACTGGACCGTATGGCCATGCTGAACAGCATCCGTGTGCGCGGTACTACATCGGTCACCGGCGGAAACGACCCGTTGGTCATCATCGACGGCGTGACGGGAAACCTGGAAAGCCTGTCGGCCATCTATCCGGCCGATATAGAGAGCTTCACCATCCTGAAAAACGCTTCCGAAACGGCACTGTACGGTTCACGTGGCGCATCGGGCGTTATCGAGGTCAAGACCAAGAAAGGCACGGGACGTGGATTTCAGATTTCGTACGACGGCAACTACGGATTCGAATCGGCCTACAAGCGCATCGAAACACTGAGCGCGGCCGAATACATAGCTACCGCCAAGCGGCTGCAGATAGACTATAACGACGGCGGACACAACACCGACTACTACAAGGTCATCACCCGTACGGGTAGCCTGCAGAACCATCACTTGGCTTTCAGCGGCGGTAACGCCACCTCGAACTACCGTGCCTCGTTCGGCTACCTGGACCATCAGTCCATCGTCCGAACCAAAGGCTACAAGAATCTGGTAGTAAAACTCGACATCTCACAAAAAGCGTTCGGCGACCGCCTCACGGGCGACTTCGGCGCATTCGGGTCATCGTTTAAAAACCAAGGCATATTCGATACGCAAATGTTGTTCTACTCCGCCGCTACGCAGAACCCCACCTACCCCGCGGGAAAGAACGAGAGCGGCAACTGGATCAAGAACTCCGCCGCCTCGCAGATAAACCATCCCGGAGCTCTGCTTGAGGAGAAGAACGACCAGAAAGACCTGTCATTCAACACGCACCTACGGTTGACGTACAACTTCACGCCTCACCTGAAGCTATCAGCCTTCGGATCATACTCGTACCAGTCTACCGAGAACGCCCAGTTCTGCCCCACCTGGGTATGGGCACAGGGCAACGTGTATCGCGGAGAGTTCAAAAACGCCAACTGGCTGGGCAACCTCGCCCTAAGCTACGACCACACGTGGCGCAGCCATCACCTGTCGGCATCGGTCAGCGCGGAATACAACAAGCAGACACAAACCGGATTCTGGGTACAGACCAAAGACATCACCACCAACAGCTTCGGCTACGAAAACATCGGAGCTTCGGCCTCACGTCCCTACGGAGGCACAGGCAGCAGCTACGAAGCCCCCTCGCTGGCCTCGGTCATGGGAACGGCTACCTACCGCTACACCGACCGCTACGCACTGACA
Organism: bacterium; assembly: GCA_963595925.1. Lineage (GTDB taxonomy): Bacteria > Bacteroidota > Bacteroidia > Bacteroidales > Bacteroidaceae > Phocaeicola. The sequence goes on along the minus strand of CAVBJM010000004.1, from coordinate 120,911 downwards.
CTGACCTTGCGTTCGGACGGCTCGTCGATGGTAGGCGAAAACCACACGTGGGGATTCTTCCCGTCTATCTCGGCCGAATGGAACATCCTAAAGGAAGCGTTCATGCGCCGACAGAAGGAACTCTCGATGCTGAAGCTACACGCGGGTTACGGAGAATCGGGAAACCTGGGCGGCATCAGCTCGTACACCACCCTGAACACGGCCAAACAGACGGGCGTGGTTTCGATAAACGGTAAACCCACCATGACGCTGGGAGCGGTAAGAAACAACAATCCCGACCTGAAATGGGAAACCCGAAGCACGGTGAACGCCGGAATAGACCTGGGGCTGTGGAACAACCGCCTCATCCTTACGGCTGAATATTACTACTCGAAAACCACCGACATGCTTTACGCCTACGACGTTCCCGTTCCGCCGTTCGCCTACGACAAGTTGTTGGCCAACATCGGCTCTATGTCGAACCGTGGTCTGGAAGTGGGCTTCTCCATCACTCCCCTGCAGAAAAAAGACATGGAACTGAACGCCAACTTCAACGTATCGTTCCAACAGAACAAGCTGCTCTCACTGAGCGGCGAATACAACGGCATGACAATGTCGGCAGCCAATATCACCTCCATCGGTTCGCTCTCGGGAGCCGGACAGCACGGCGGATACAACAACGTGGTGTATCAGATAGTGGGACAGCCCCTCGGCGTATTCTACTTGCCTCACTGCACCGGGCTGGAAAAAGACGAAGCGGGACACTACCGCTACGCCCTGGCCGACCTGAACAATGACGGAACCGTAGACATCAGCGACGGCGGCGACCGCTACATAGCCGGACAGGCCACCCCGAAAGTGACGCTCGGCTCAAACATCAGCTTCCGCTACCGGTGCCTATACGCCTCGCTGCAGATAAACGGAGCGTTCGGACACAAGATATTCAACGGCACCTCGCTGGCCTACTACAACATGTCGAGTTTCCCCGACTATAACGTGATGAAAGACGCGCCCGAAAAAGACATCGTAGACCAAAACGTATCCGACTACTGGTTGGAAAGCGGCAACTACGTCAACTTCGAGAACCTCACACTGGGATGCGACATCCCCGTACGGTCGAAAGTGGTACGCTCGCTGAGGGTATCGTGCAGCGTAAACAACCTGGCCACCATCACCGCCTACAGCGGGCTGACTCCCATGGTGAACAGTTACGTGGTAAACAGCACCCTCGGCATAGACGACAAGCGCACCTGTCCCATCTACCGCACCTACTCGGTAGGACTTAGTATTCAATTCTAAACACCCCCATCTGCCATGAAACATTACCTGAACATACTGACCGCCATCCTGCTGGCCGCAGGCACTGCATCCTGCCTTGACGAAAGTCCCAAAGACCAACTGGATGAAGAAGAGATATACAACAGCGCGCAAAACATCTACATCAACGCCGTGTCCTCGCTATACAACTACATCGGAGGCTCGACCGAAAGCGAGGGGCTACAAGGCACCTGCCGGGGAGTGTACGACTACAATACATTCACTACCGACGAAGCCATGATTCCCGTACGCGGAGGCGACTGGTACGACGGCGGACTGTGGGAAAACATGTATCTGCACCGCTGGACCAAAGACGACACCTCGCTATACGACACGTGGAAATACCTGTATAAGGTGGTGATGCTGGCCAACAAGTCGCTGGCCGTCATCGACAGCCACTCCGCCCTGCTCACCGAAGAGCAACGCAAAGCCTATACCGCCGAGGTAAAAGCCGTACGCGCCATGTTCTACTATTACCTGATGGACATGTTCGGAAACATCCCGCTCGTGACCAGCGCCGACACCAACCAGAAAGACATCAAGCAAAGCTCGCGCAGCGAAACGTTCCGCTTCATCTTTAAGGAACTGCAAGACGCACTGGCCATCCTGCCCGAAGAACGGAGCAACAAAGAGGGAAACTCTTACGGACGGGTCACTGCACCGGTAGCCTGCTTCCTGCTGGCCAAACTGGCTCTGAACGCCGAAATCTATACCGATGACAACTGGACCGACAACGTTTGGCCCGACGGAAAAGACATCTACTTCGATGTAAACGGCACCCGAATGAACGCCTGGGAAACCTGCGTAAACTATTGCGACGAGCTTACATACAGAGACTATACACTGGAGGCTGACTACAGCAAGAACTTTATCGTACACAACGAGAACTCGGAAGAGAACATCTTTACCATCCCGATGGATAAGAACCTTTACACCAACCAGTTCCATTACCTGTTCCGCTCACGTCACTACAATCACGGCAGCGCCGTAGGTACCGCATCAGAAAACGGACCGAGCGCCACCGTTTCGACCATGCTGGCATACGGATACGGCACCGAGGAGCCCGACAACCGGCTGGACATCAACTATTATACCGGCACAGTTATAGTAGACGGACAGCAGGTATTGCTGGACAACGGCGAGCCCTTGGAATACATGCCTCTAGAGGTCAAGCTAAACCTGACCGGAAGCCCTTACATGAAAACGGCCGGAGCACGAATGGCCAAATATGAAGTAGACCGCACGGCCTACGCCGATGGCTGCATCCCCGACAACGACATCGTACTCTTTCGTTACGCCGACGCCCTGCTGATGCGCTCGGAAGCTTTAGTACGGAACGGACAGAACGGACTATCCGACCTGACAGCCGTACGCAACCGCGTAGACATGCCCGCTTGCGAAGCAACGCTGGAAAACATCTTGAGAGAGCGTCTGCTGGAACTGGCATGGGAAGGATGGCGACGTCAGGACTTGATACGCTTTCACCTCTTCCACAAAGCGTACGACCAGCGTACCCCGCTCGCACAAGAGGCCAACGGCTACACCGTGGTGTTCCCCATTCCGCAGAAATGTATCGACCTAAACCCTTTACTGAAACAAAACGACGGATATTAAGCCCACACCAGCCTTTATCTGAGAGTAAATAGCTATCTTTGCGGCATGGAATGGATTAATGAAATTTTACTGAGCCACTCGGCCATACAGGCAGTAGTGGTCTTGTCTCTCATCATATTTACAGGACTCGCCCTGGGAAAGATACACGTATGCGGCATCTCGCTCGGAGTAACGTTTGTTTTCTTTATGGGTATCTTGGCCGGACACTTGGGACTGTCTATCGACGCACAGATGTTGTCGTACGCCGAGAGCTTCGGTTTGGTTCTGTTTGTCTATGCGCTGGGATTGCAAGTCGGTCCGGGCTTCTTCAGCTCGTTTCAGAAGGGAGGCTTCCGTCTGAATATGCTGGGACTGGGAGTCATCGTACTAGGTACGCTCATGGCCGTAGGCTTGTGTGCCGTCACCCCCGTCTCGCTGCCCGATATGATTGGTATCCTGTGCGGAGCCACCACCAATACACCGGCTTTGGGTGCCGCTCAACAAACGCTGAAACAACTGGGCGAACCCAGTAGCGGAGCCGCGTTGAGTTGCGCCGTAACCTATCCGCTGGGTGTAGTAGGCGTGATATTGGCCATTATCGCCATCAGGAAGTTCTTTGTTCGCCCGTCGGATATGCACGAGCACGAACACGATGACCCGAACCACACCTACATCGCCACGTTTCAAGTACACAACCCGGCCATCTTCCACAAGAGCATCCAGGATATCGCCCAACTGAGCTACCCCAAGTTCGTTATCTCACGTATCTGGCGCAACGGACGGGTAAGCATCCCTACCTCAGACAAGGTACTGGAAGAGAACGACCGCATCCTGGTAGTCACCACCGAGAAAGACGCGCCTGCGCTGACCATCCTCTTCGGCGAGCAGGAAAACCGCGACTGGAACAAAGAAGACATCGACTGGAACGCTATCGATAGCCAACTGGTATCGAAACACATCGTCATAACACGCCCGGAGATAAACGGAAAGAAACTGGGAGCGCTCCGTCTGAGAAACAACTACGGCATAAACATCAGCCGAGTATTGCGAAGCGGCGTGCAACTGCTTGCCACCCCCGGGCTGATACTGCAACTGGGCGACCGCCTGACTGTAGTGGGCGAAGCCGCCGCCATCAGCAACGTAGAGAAAGTTTTGGGAAACACAGTAAAGACACTGAAAGACCCCAATCTGGCATCCATCTTCTTAGGCATCGTACTGGGACTGGCCGTGGGAGCTATCCCCATCGCCATACCGGGCATCAGTACCCCGGTAAAATTGGGACTGGCCGGAGGACCCATTGTGGTAGGCATCCTGATAGGTTGCTACGGACCGCGCCTGCACATGCTGACCTATACCACCCGAAGCGCGAACCTGATGCTGAGGGGTATCGGCCTGTCGCTCTATCTGGCCTGCTTGGGCCTGGATGCCGGAGCGCATTTCTTCGATACCGTGATGCGCCCCGAAGGCGCACTGTGGATAGGACTGGGTTTCCTTATCACATTTATACCGGTAGTCATCATGGGTATCGTATCACTGCGAATCTACAAGATGGATTTCGGAAACACGTGCGGTATGTTGTGCGGAAGCATGGCCAACCCGATGGCTCTGAACTACGCCAACGATACCATCCCGAACGACAACCCCTCGGTGAGCTACGCCACCGTCTATCCGCTGGGTATGTTTACCCGCGTCATCATCGCCCAACTGATACTGATGCTTTTCCTCTAAAGAACATTCCTTTATAAACCAATAGCTGAATGAAACTGTATAAACAAATCACCGCGGAAATGATTCAGGAAGATTTACGCTACCTGGAACTGCTCTCGCACAACTTCCCAACCATAGCCGCCGCAAGCACGGAAATCATCAACCTGGAAGCCATTATGAACCTACCGAAAGGCACCGAGCACTTCCTGGCCGACCTGCACGGAGAATACGAAGCTTTCCAACACGTGCTGCGTAACGCATCGGGCGCCATTAAGCGAAAGGTAAACGAGATTTTCGGAAACACGCTTCGCGAATCGGAAAAGAAAGAACTCTGCACACTGATATACTATCCGGAACAGAAACTGCAACTGGTAAAAGAGGTGGAAACCGACATCGTAGACTGGTATGTCATCACCCTGAACCAGCTGGTAAAGGTCTGCCAAAACGTGTCGTCGAAATACACCCGCTCGAAAGTACGCAAGGCCTTACCCGAAGAATTCTCGTATATCATTCAGGAGTTGCTGCACGAAAGCAGCGTAGACCCGAACAAGCAGGCTTACATCAACGTAATTATCAGCACCATCATCGATACGCACCGGGCCGATGACTTCATCGTGGCGCTAAGCAACCTGATACAACGGCTTACTATCGACTCGCTGCACATCTTGGGCGACATATTCGACCGCGGACCAGGTCCTCACTTTATCATGGATATCCTGTGCCACTACCACAACTTCGACATCCAATGGGGCAACCACGACATCCTGTGGATGGGAGCCGCCTCGGGCAACGACTGCTGCATAGCCAACGTATTGCGCCTGGCCATGCGCTACGGCAACCTCTCAGCGCTGGAAGACGGTTACGGAATAAACCTGCTTCCGCTGGCTACCTTTGCCATGGAGTTCTACGCCGATGACCCCTGCGAACGCTTCCTGCCGAAGACCGACCCTGAAACTTGCACCTACAACGACAAGACCATACGTCTCATCGCCCAAATGCACAAGGCTATCAGCATCATCCAGTTCAAGCTGGAAGCCGAAGCCATCAAACGACGCCCGGAATTCGAGATGGAAGACCGGATGCTCTTACACCGTATCGACTTCGAGAAACAGACCATCCTGCTCGACGGCAAAGAATACGACCTCTACGACGGGACGTTCCCCACAGTAAACCCGGAAGATCCTTACACGCTGACCGAAGAAGAGAAAGACATTGTACTGAAACTGCACAATTCCTTTACCGGCAGCGAGAAGCTACGCAAGCACATGAAATGTCTGTTCCGATACGGATGCATGTACAACGTGTGCAACTCGAATCTGCTATTCCACGCCTCGATGCCGCTCAACGAAGACGGCACACTGAAAGAGGTGGATATACTGGGAAAGAAATACAAGGGGAAAGGTCTGCTGAAACGGGTAGGGCAACTGATACGCACCGCCTACTTCTCGGAAAACGACAACGAGGAGAAAAACTTCGCGCTGGACTACGTGTGGTATCTGTGGTGCGGAAAAGACTCTCCCGCCTTCGACAAGAGCAAGATGGCAACCTTCGAACGATACTTCATCACCGACAAGGAGACGCACAAGGAAATAAAGGGATACTACTATTCACTGCGTGACCGCGAAGACGTGTGCGACATGATTATGGACGAATTTGAAGTGGTGGGCGAACACCGACACATCATCAATGGACACGTGCCCGTAAAAGCCGTACAAGGCGAAAAGCCCATCAAAGCTAACGGAAAGCTCATGGTAATAGACGGAGGATTTTCGAAAGCCTATCAACCGGAAACGGGCATAGCCGGATATACGCTGGTATATCACTCGCGCGGATTCCAGTTGGTTCAGCACGAACCGTTTACCTCCACCCAACGAGCCATAGAAGAAGGACTCGACATTAAATCGACTACCCAGATTGTAGAAATGAGCACCAAGCGAATGATGGTAAAAGACACCGATAAGGGACGCGAACTGAGCATCCAAATAGAAGACCTGAAAAAACTGCTTGTAGCCTACCGCACGGGGCTAATCAAAGAGAAGTCTGTATAACGAATAGCTAATATACAACGAAGCGCGGAACGGGTGCATCCTCTACACACTTTCCGCGCTTCGGCTTTTATCTGATTCCGTCAGCCGAGATTACACCAACCGGTTCGTTACCGTATCGGGGAACACCACGGTAGGCTTGAACGTCTTCGCCTCCTGAAAATCCATCAGCGCATACGACATGATTATCACCACATCGCCTACCTGCACCTTTCGTGCTGCAGCTCCATTCAAGCAGATACATCCCGTACCGCGCTCGCCCTTTATGATATAGGTTTCGAAGCGCTCGCCGTTGTTATTGTCTACAATCTGTACCTTCTCGCCAGCTATCATTCCTGCAGCATCCATCAAATCTTCATCAATGGTAATGCTTCCCATATAGTTCAGATTGGCTTCGGTTACCGTTACACAGTGCAACTTCGATTTCAGTACTTCAATCATCATCGCCCGCTCACTCCTTATACTTTATGTTGTCTATCAGTCGCACTTCGCCACAGAACACGGTGATGCAGCCTACAATGTATTCGCTATCATTCCACTCCTTGACTTCCTGAAGCGTAGTACCGTCTACCACCTCGAAATACTCCAGTTGCAAACCGTCGGCTTTGGCTATACCGTCTTCTACAAAGCTCTTAGTTTCGGCTAAGGTGTGCGTCTTGGCATATTCCACGCTGGCAAAAAGCGTCTTCGAAATCTGTAATGCCTGCTGACGCTGCTCCGCGGTCAGTCGAGCATTACGGCTACTTAGCGCCAAACCGTCAGCCTCGCGCACAATGGGACAACCCACTATCTGCAAATGGAACGGATACTTGCGCACCATCTCACGGATGATGGCCAACTGCTGAAAATCTTTCTCACCGAAATAAGCCCGTGTAGGCTCTACTATCAGAAACAGTTTGCTTACAATCTGACACACCCCGTTGAAGTGTCCCGGACGGTACTTGCCCTCCATCACCGTATCAAGCGGAGCGTAACTGAACGAACGAGTATCTGGCTCGGGATAAATCTCCTCGACAGACGGAGCGAAGACGAATGTCACCCCACATGCCTCTAACAACTCACAATCCGCATCCAAGGTGCGCGGATATTTCACCAAATCGTTCTTATCGTTAAACTGGGTAGGATTCACAAAATCACTCACTACCACAATATCGTTTTCGGCTACCGCACGCTTTACCAACGAGGCGTGTCCAGCATGCAAAGCCCCCATCGTAGGAACCAAACCTATTGTTTTTCCCTCCCCTCGAAAGCCGTCCAGCTTTGCGCGGAGTTCACTTACAGTCTGAATTAACTCCATTTCTAAATGATTATTAACACGATTTTTATAAAATCCGCTGCAAAGTAATTACATTTTCGGGAGATAAGGAAACGGAAAACAGAAAAATATCCTCGATGGTAAACGCCCCGAACCTCTGAAAAGGGAGTAAAAACACGCTCTTCGCTGTACATTAACATACTATAAGGAACAAAAGCCCCCTGAAAACCACCCGATGAATCGGATTTTTTCGTATCTTTGCCCAATATTATATGAGCAACTATAAAATGAGCGCAAAGAAAGTTTTATTCATTACACAAGAAATTACTCCTTACGTTCCCGAGAGCGAACTGTCTCTCGTAGGACAAAAACTTCCACAAGCCATACAAGACAAAGGCTGCGAGATTCGAACTTTCATGCCTAAATGGGGCATTATCAACGAACGCCGAAACCAACTGCACGAAGTGATTCGCCTTTCGGGAATGAACATTATCATCGATGACACCGACCACCCGCTGATTATCAAGGTAGCCTCTATCCAAGCAGCACGCAGACAGGTGTATTTCATCGATAACGATGATTATTTCCAACATCGGCAAATGACACACGACGAGGAAGGAAACGACTACGAAGACAACGGCGAACGCGCTATCTTCTATGCTCGTGGAGTATTGGAAACTGTAAAGAAACTGCGCTGGTGTCCCGAAGTGATACACTGTCACGGATGGATGGGAGCCGTAGTACCCCTGCTCATCAAAAAAGCCTACTACGACGAGCCTTCATTCAGAGACTCGAAAGTAATTTACTCCGTTTACGAAGATAACTTCAAGTCAACACTTGCACCGAATTTCAAGGAACTGCTTCCGTTCAAGGAAATCACCTCGAAAGACGTAGACTTCCTGAAAGAACCGGTAGACTATACCGAACTCTGCAAACTGGCTATCAAGTACTCTGACGGAGTGATACAGAATAGCGCAAACGTAAATCCCGAAATCATGGACTACGCCCGTAGCTTGAACATCCCCGTAGCCGACTATCAGGCTGAAGAGAAAGCCTACGCCGATACTTGTTCAGGAATGTACGCCAAGGTTTGGGGTGAAGAGGAATAACAAATATCAAACTAATTCACAGACAAAAAAGATGAGACTCAAGTTCTTGGCTGCTCTTGCGATAGCAACCACTCTCTACAGTTGCGATGACCAAACCACCGGAATCGGAAAGATGGTTACCGACATGGACTTAATTCCTACCGAAACTGATTCCTATGAAATAGAGACATCGTCTTACGTGCCCGGAGCCATCTTCTCCCGTTCGAACACAGCTTACTTAGGAAAGTTCACCGATGAAACCTACGGCGAATTCAGTAGCGACTTTCTGACACAAATAAACTGCCCGGAAGACTTTGAAATGCCAGACAAGGTGATAGACATATCGAAAGCCTACCTCAGCTTGTACTACACCAACTATTTTGGGGATTCACTGGCAACCATGCGCGTACAGGTAGACGAGCTGACTAAACCCATAAGCGATGACGGAACAGACAAGAGTCTCTATTATACGAATCTGAATCCTGAAGATTACTACGACAAGACTGTCGCTCCGTTGGCCATCAAGACTTATACAGCCTACGACCAAACAGTAAGCGACTCCTTGCGTTCCACCAGCACGTTCTCGCCCAACGTAACCATCCCATTGGGTAGTGACTTCTGCAACAAATTCATGGCAAAATACAAGGAAGACAAAAACAACTTCAAGGATGCCGAATCGTTTATCAACAACGTACTAAAAGGATTCTATGTACATACTACTGGAGGCGAAGGTTCCATTCTTTATATTACAGACATCTACTTGCACCTCTACGTAAGATACAACTCGGTATCTTCCTCTACCGGAAACGATACCATCCTTACCACGGTGATTCCGATGGCTTCAACCAAAGAAGTTTTCATGTCTACCCGGTTCAAGAACAAGAACCTCAGTTCACTGGTCAAGGATGACGATGAATGCACTTACCTGAAAAGCCCGGCTGGAATCTTCACCGAAGTGACTCTCCCGGTAGAAGAAGTGTATAACGCACATAAAAATGATACGCTAAACTCCGTATCCGTTTCGTTCCAAAAGCTGAAAGATACTTACGAAGGTCTCTACAAAATGGGCACACCATCTACCTTGTTAATGGTAAGAAAGAACGACATGAAATCGTTCTTCGAAGGGAATAAGGTGTATGATAGCAAGACATCCTTTATTTCAAGCTACTCAAGCACAGCCAGTACCTACACATTCTCGAAATTGAACCGCCTGCTTCGAAATATATTCAATGAGATTAAGCCTGAGATAGAAAAAGGAAGCGCGTCGTGGGAGACATGGAAAGCCAATAACGAAGGTTGGAACAAGGTGTTGCTTATCCCCGTTACCACGAACACAGACTCACAAGGAAATGTAATCGGTATATCGAACGACCTCAGCGTAAACTCCGCAACCTTGCTTAGAGGCATCAAAGGTAAAGCAAAGAACAAGATTTCGATGGAAATATACTACACCCAACCCTAAGGAGAGTATAGTATCTACATAGAAGAGCGGCTTACAGACCACACCTAAGGAGTCTGTAAGCCGCTCTTTTTATCCGAACGTCTCAACGTAGGAAGAAGACATCAGTGTATGGTCACCATGGTAGCCCCGTAACCGTACTCGCGGAACGAAGCGTCTTGACTGGAATAATTGCGGTACTTACGCTTCAGTTCGTCAAGGATAGCCCGGCGAAGTACTCCGTCTCCCTTCCCGTGAATAAATACAATCTTTTGGCCGGTGCGTGTTTTGAACTCGTCCAATGTACGGCGGAACACATCCAGCTGATAGTTCAGCATCTCAGCGTTTCCCATACCCGTAGTATCATCCAGAAGGGCATCAATATGCAAGTCCACTTCTACTATATTGTTCTTTACCGTCTTGTGTTGCTGCTGGCGTTGTACCTTAGCCGGTACGCCCTGCTCGTTCTTACTCAGCAACGCTTCCTTAATATCATCGGCCGACACGAATACCTGCTTGGCCGATTCATCATCGCGCACGATATCGTAAATCAATGCCGGTTGTGGAAAGAAATCGTTCTCCTCGAATGTATGCAGTTTGTAGAACTTCACCGAGTCTACACGCAGCTCCATAGTTACAGCATTCTTCAGAAGGAATGTACGATCATCCTTATACGGCATTACCTGCACGCACACATGAGCCATCTCATTTAAATCAGTCTTTCCAAACTCCTCTAAATGCAACTTCGTATTCGGCTTCACAGTACCTCGGCTGCGCAGTGTCCAGCTCTTTCCCTCAGCCGACAGATACAAGTAATCTACAAAGTAATTGCTGTCGTTCACCAAATAAGCATCAAACATCGTGGTAGAAATCATCTTTGCGTCCTGAGGCACGTACGCCAAAAATACATTCAATACATCGTTCCCTCGGATTTCAGGAGCACGATAACCTATCGGTTTGTCTGCCGGTTCCTCTTCCTTCTGCTCTGCCGTGAGGGTTGACTCCTCGGGCTTCTTCACCGACTTTAGCGGGACGTTATAATTATCGGTCTGCACCACCACGCACTCTCGTATCAGCATCGGGATGTCAAAGCCGTCCGCGTCTTCTACTAACACCACATCCTTGCCTTGAAATCCCGTCACTGTGCCGCCTCCTACTTCGCTCAGGAAGCGCACCTTGTCTCCTATTTTCATGAGTCTATTCTCCTTTCGTTTTTTATGTTTCCTATATTACGCATTGTACGTACGGCAAAAGTAACCATTTTTAGTCGGTGACTGTCGCCACAGTTCTGAAAAATGCTATATTTTTGCAAGCTAAATAAAGGAGAAAAGAAAAGATGGAAGAAACCAAACACATACATATCAGCGACTACAATTATCCACTACCCGACGAACGGATAGCCAAGTATCCACTACCCGTACGCGACCAGTCAAAATTATTGGTGTACCGCCATGGCGAAGTGAGCGAAAGCGTCTTTACTTCGCTGCCTGACTATATCGAACCGGGACAACTGATGATATTCAACAACACCAAGGTAATCCAAGCCCGACTGCATTTCAGAAAAGAAACAGGTGCGCTGATTGAGATATTCTGTTTGGAACCGATACAACCCAACGACTATGCCCTAAACTTCCAACAAACCAAGCATGCGGCATGGCTCTGCATGATAGGAAATCTGAAAAAGTGGAAAGAAGGCTCCCTACACAAAGCGATGACCGTCAAAGGGAAAGACCTCACACTCACAGCCACCAAAGGAGAATGTCGGGGCACAAGCCACTGGATAGACTTTGAATGGAACAACCTCGAGGTCACATTTGCCGATATTTTGGAAGTATTCGGCGAGCTTCCTATTCCGCCATACTTGAACCGTGAGACACAAGAAAGCGACAAGGAAACGTATCAAACCGTCTATTCGAAGATAAAAGGATCGGTAGCTGCGCCAACGGCAGGACTGCATTTCACCCAGCGGGTACTCGATGCATTACAAAGCAAAGGAGTAGACCTGGAAGAAGTCACTCTACATGTGGGAGCTGGAACGTTCAAACCCGTGAAGAGCACCGAGATAGAAGGACACGAGATGCATACCGAATACATCTCAGTCAATAAGTCAATCATAGAAAAGCTGATTGCCCATGGAGGTGAAGCCATTGCCGTAGGCACTACATCGGTGCGTACACTGGAGAGCCTGTACTACATAGGCGATACCATTAGTCGCAACGCTGACGCCACCGAGGAAGAACTTCACGTAAAACAATGGCAACCTTACGAAACGCATACTACACTTACCGCCGTGGAATCACTGAAGCAGATTTTAAACTACATGAACCGTCACGGCATGGAAACCATCCACTCCAGCACGCAGATTATCATCGCACCGGGATATGAATACCACATCGTAAAGCGCATTGTTACCAATTTTCACCAGCCGCAAAGCACCCTCTTACTACTGGTCTCGGCTTTCGTTAACGGCGATTGGCACAAGATATACGACTATGCGCTTGCACACGACTTCCGTTTCCTGAGTTACGGTGACTCTTCGCTGCTTATCCCCTAACCCTTACGCTCGGCCCAGTACACTCCACCCAAGATACAGGTCGCTCCCAACAGAGCGATAGGAGTCATGCGCTCGCCTAAAATCAAAGCTGAGCCGGCCAACGAAACGAGCGGACTCAAGTAAATATAATTGGTAGTTTGAATAGTGCCCAGCCTTTTCAATACCATATTCCACAGTACAAAGCATCCTAGCGAGGCCACAGTAGCCAAGAACAACAAGTTGCCGAATACCGATGGACGCATCAGTAGCGAAGCGGATGGATGGAAAGGGTGGAAAAAGAAAACCAACGAGATAGTAAGCAAACCGTAAAAGAATACTTTCCGGGTAATAAACACTGTAGAATAACGTTCCGACAACTTACGGATGACTACACTGTAAAGCCCCCACGAAAGGGCAGCCCCCAGCGTAAGCATATCCCCTAGCGGATTTAACTTCAAGGCTACGCCCGAGAATACCACCAATGCTACCCCCACCAATGCCAATACAGATCCGGCAAACAAACCAGCCGTGAGTTTCTCGCTACGATAAAAAAGAAACGACAGGAAAGTAGTAAACAAGGGAGCCATACATAACAGAAACGCCACGTTCGACACCTGTGTAATCCCCAAAGCCGTATTCTCGGTATAGAAATACACCGAACCACCAGCCATTCCGGCCAATAGCATCCAACTTTCGTCTTTCCAACTATGCGTCAGAAAATTGCGCGGAACAATAAGCCAACTCCCCACAAACGCTATCAGAAAACGGTAAAAGAATATCTCCTGAGGCTGAAGCCCGTTTTGAATCAAGATCTTGGTGGAAATGTAAGTCAGCCCCCATATTGTAACAATCAGAATGGCTATTAAATGACAATACCCCTGTTTAAGCTCCATATATATGATAGTTTATTCTTTTTTCGGCGCAAAATTAAGCGATATGTAAAACAAACACAAACAATTCTCCGCATTTGATTTTCCACACATACCCGAACATAACGAATATCCCAACCAATGAAAGCTTATCAGGCTTTCAGCAATATCATTTCAAAGCGATTCCAACGCGTCCGTCCCCGTAGTTATCCCCTTTTGATAACTCCCGATAGCAAAATACAGTGCTTTAATTAAAAATAGTGAAATATTTCCGTAATAAGTTCAACGAAGTCAAAACAAGCCATTTTTACCGAACAAAAGATTGGCGATTGAAAAAGAACTTTCCTATCTTTGCAACATCAGAAAAAGGACAACAAAACATATTTATCACATATAACTTAAAACGAATAAGAATTATGGAATTTGTAACTAACGAAAAGCTTGTCATCGTAGGTGCAGCTGGTATGATTGGTTCTAACATGGCTCAGACTGCGGCTATGCTCCGTCTGACTCCGAACATTTGCCTTTATGACGTTTACGAACCGGGATTGGAAGGCGTAACCGAAGAAATGCGTCACTGCGGTTTCGAAGGCGTTAACTTCACTTATACTACCGATGTAAAGGAAGCTTTTACCGATGCTAAATATATCATCTCTTCGGGTGGTGCTCCCCGTAAGCAAGGCATGACTCGCGAAGATTTGCTGAAAGGAAATGCAGGCGTAGCAGAACAGTTGGGTAAAGACATCAAGGCTTACTGCCCCGATGTTAAGCATGTAGTTATCATCTTCAACCCGGCCGATGTTACCGGTTTGGTTACTTTGATTTGGTCTGGTTTGAAACCGTCTCAGGTTTCTACTTTGGCAGCTCTTGACTCTATCCGTCTGCAGAGCGAATTAGCTAAGCACTTCGGTTGTGCACAAAGCGAAGTTACCGGATGCCGTACCTACGGTGGTCACGGTGAAGCTATGGCTCCGTTCGCATCAAGCGTAAAGGTTCAGGGTACTCCGCTTACCAGCTTGATTGGCACAGACAAGCTGAACGCCGACCAATGGGAAGAAATCAAACAGAAAACTATCCAAGGCGGTTCTAACATTATCAAACTCCGCGGTCGTTCTTCATTCCAGAGCCCGGCATACGTTTCAGTTCGCATGATTGAAGCAGCTATGGGTGGAGCAGAATTCCAGTGGCCTGCAGGTCGCTACGTATCATTCGCTGGTATTGACCACATCATGATGGCTATGGAAGTAACCATCACTGAAAAGGGTTCAGCTTACGAAGAAGTAGTAGGTACAGCAGAAGAAATGGAAGCTCTGAAGAATAGCTACGAACACGTAGCCGCAATGCGTGACGAGTGCATCAGCTTGGGCATCATCCCGGCTATCTCTGAATGGAGCAAACTTAACCCGAACTTGAAATAATCCGCCCAACGGATTCATTTCCGAATAAACTTAAAAGAGCGTGCCCGACAAATAATCGGGTACGCTCTTTTTTATAATTTTCACCGAATGTTCTTCTTACAACGGAGCAACAATTAAAGAATCGCTGCCATCAGACAACGAGATGGACGTAAACAGAAATCCCCCGCCGAAGTCCCGATTAGGAAGTTTCAGCGAGGGATTATCCGTTTTTTTCGATTACGCTTTAGAACACCATTTCTACATTGTCCACCCAAAGCGTGTTTCCCGGTGAGCCGATAAAAGCTCCACCCAAACTGGAAGTAAACTGCAGAATAAGATGGGTAGGCGTTTCGTTGGCCGAAGCCCATCCGTTTTCCTGTATCATTACGCTCTCACCTTTACTATTACGAGCGTGATACCCCCCCACTCCCAACTTCATCAGTTCGGCATCGTAATAAGAAGTGTGTGAAATATCACCGTAATGTATCTCGTATGTGGCATTATTCTGCCAGCCTACGGTTTTATTGTAACGTATCACGGCTGTGCCCACACGCTTGGCTACAATGTTTCCTTTCGCATCCTCGGTACGTTTCTGCAACAAACACGTCATGATGGCGCAATCCTGCCCAGCCACAGTCGATTTCTTACTGAAACCGTTTTGCTTGATACGGTTCGCTTCGCCCGACATCTGTGTCTTGTAGTCGTAGCGCACCGCCTTGGGGCGTTGTGTGTAGCGTATACCCATATTCAGTGCCTTTTCACCTTCCTTTGTACTGGTAATTGGTTCTTTCATATCACCCAAGAACAACGACCCAGAAGCCAATACGGTGATGTTTATCATGCCCAGCACTTTCACCTTTTCAATATGGGTTTCCAGTTTGGCGCAGTAACCTGAACCTCTTTTTTCTGGATACACGCTGGTGTTAGTCTTTACAATCCCCATAACCTTGGCCATCACATTCGAGTTTCCCCAAGGCGATCCACCCAAATTGGTATAGGGTTTGTTCCCGTCAATAGTCTGCGTAGGAGCTACTTCATACAGCAGTTTGGTGTTACCTCCTATGATACCCGATTCGTGAATCTTGCGTGTCACCCAGTGATCCATATCCCCGAATTTCAGGGGCACCGTCTTTTCCTGTCCCCAGACCATACCCGAGCAAGCCAATAACGCCGCAACGGCTATTTTCCTATAAAAGTCCATATCTTATTTCCATTCTATTTTTCGGGGTGCAAAGGTAAGAAAAAAGCAGTTAGCCTGATACATGGCCTGACCAATCTGCGGCATATCGCCTATAAAAACCCCGTTTCGTGCCACTTATACGGCAGAAACAAAAAGAAAACTGCCTGCAAACCTCGCCGGCCCACAGGCAGTAACTTCTACCTATCTTTTCTTTTTACCCTAATTATCTTACGTAGAGCAACCAAGCTCCCTGAAAATCCTTGCGGTTAGGATATTTGGCCTTGAACGAATCGCGTGCGCTTGCGGCTTCACTGCGCGTATCGAACGAGTCTACGATAACACGGTACATATTCTTTTCGGCATTATAAACCACCTTCGCATTATATCCGTCGCCGTCCAACTGGCTCTTCAGTCCGTCAGCGTTAGCCTTTACACCAAAGCTACCGCATACTACGCTATATGCCTTCAGCCCATTACCCGAAACCAACTGTACTTTTTCTTCACGTACAGAACCTGTTTCAACAGGAGCAACCGGCGCAACGGGAGCTACCGGAGTTACAGTTTCAGCGGGAGTAGTCTGACCAGCATCGGCCAATTCTTGCTTTTTAGCTTGCTCGTATGCTTTTTTGTAAGCACTTTCACTTGATTTACAGGAGGTAAATGCCAATGCTACGCACATACCCATTCCCAATAAAGCAATCTTTTTCATGTTTAATCTTTATGTTTATTTGTTTATATTCAGAAACAATATCAGTTCACCTTGCAAAAATAGCAATATATGAGCATTCGTGCTATTAAATTCTGTTAATAAAGCAACAAAATCCGTAGATACAGAAAGAAATATGCTCGGGAAAGTAGAGAATAAAAGAATAATAGTTAGATTTGTGCAACGACTAAAGTTATTCACTTTAAAAGAAACAAGTAAAGTCATGAAAGCATTAAACGTAGTAGCCGCTTTCTTGGGCGGCGTAGTGTTAGGAGCAGCTGCCGGCGTACTCTTCGCCCCTGAAAAAGGTACTGAAACCCGTAAGAAAATCGCCGAACTTCTGCGCAAGAAAGGCATCCACCTAAGCCATGAAGAAATGGAAGATTTGGTAGACCAGATTGCCGCTGAAGTAAAAGACGCGGAATAACACTTCTTTTAAATGTAACGGCACGGACGGCATACACCTACACGGATTTGCCGTCCGCGCCTTTTCCTTCACCCATTCCCCCCGAATCAGAATATGTTTGCCAACGACAAAAGCATCGACACCCTGGAGGCGCTGTTCAAAGAAACCAAGAACTACATTCGCCTGCAAGGCGAATACATCAAACTGGACTTGGTGCAGAAGCTCACCATTCTCCTCTCGTCGCTGATGCTGATTCTCGTACTGGCCATCCTTGGCGCGATGGCTCTTTATTATTTCTCGTTCATGCTGGTATACGCCTTGGAATCGCTGGTTGGAAGCCTTACGCTGAGCTACGCCATTGTGGGCTGTACGCTACTGGTTGTGGCGGCCATCATTTACCGCCTCCGACAGAAGCTCATCTTCCGCCCTACCATCAATTTCCTGGCACGATTGTTTCTGGACGAGCATCCTAAACAATAACTGCATAGCCTATGGAAACTTCGCACAACTATACCATTGAGGAGATAAACAAGCTCCGGGAAGAAAAGAGAGAAGAACTGCGCCAGTCGAAAGAACAACTGCAGCAGCTCGGCCAACAACTGTTCGCCCCACACGAAAGCAAGGGAAAGCTAGACAGCCTGATGCGCAACATCAACATGGGCATTGCCGCCTACGACGGTGTAATGACAGGCGTAAAAGTTTTGAGGCGTATCCGAGGATACTTTAACGACCGGAAATAACGGACGCATATCCAACGCATAAAATAAAAAGGAACAGGTTTACAACTGACGGACTTCATAAGAATCCAACACCCAGTTATAAACCTGTTCCTTTTATTTTACTTACGGCTTAACCAGAGCTTGTTCATATCTTCCAGTGATTTGCCTTTCGTTTCGGGAACCCACTTCCAAACAAAGAACGCTGCTATCAGGCAAACGGCTCCATAAAGCGAATAAGCGAAGAACGGACTAAACTCGTACATTACGGGGAACGTAGACGAAACCAGATAGTTGAACACCCACTGGAACGCAACCGCAATGGCAACCGCTTTTCCGCGAATCGTATTAGGGAATATCTCGGCTATCAACACCCAAGCTATCGGTCCCCAAGACATCATGAATGCAGCCGAATAAACGATGATACACATCACTGCAGGAATTCCGCTTATCTGAAACTCATCGCAAGCCGCCGTACCCAAGGCACCTATGGCCATCCCAATAGAACCGATTATCAGCAACGGCTTGCGCCCCATCTTCTCTACCGTAAAGATGGCCACCAGCGTAAAGGTAATGTTCACCACTCCCATGACCACTGTCTGCATCATGCCGTCTCCACCGCCGCCAATCTTCTCGAAGATGCGAGGAGCGTAGTAAAGCACGGCATTTATACCGATAGCTTGCTGGAACACCGAAAGCAATATGCCTATCACGATTACGGCAAAGCCGTAAGAAAAGAGCGGCTCGGTCTTATCGGCCGTAACAGCTTTGATGTCGGCAAAGATTTCACGCGCACGCTTCGCCCCGTTAATACGTTCCAGTACAGTCAACGCCTTTTGGTCATTACCTTCCATCACCAGATAGCGCGGCGTTTTGGGTACAAAGAAAAGCAGGAGTCCGAATATCGCTGCGGGATACGCTTCCGACACGAACATATAACGCCATCCGTTGTCCACCAGTTCGCTGTCCGACATGCCGCCTTTTATTAGATAGTTTACGAAATACACCACCAGCATACCGAAAATAATCGCAAACTGGTTGCACGAAACCAACTTTCCGCGAATTTCCGCCGGAGCGACTTCGGCAATATACATCGGACTAATGGCCGAAGCCAGCCCTACGCCTACACCGCCCAATATGCGGTACAGATTAAACGCAACAATCAGTTGAAACGAGGTGTCTCCCTTTGGGAAGAACAAGAATTCGGGATAATAAGATCCCAAAGCCGACAAGAACAGCAGTACCGCCGCCAAACGCAGCGAATTGCGCCGCCCCAGCCGCGAAGCACATACCCCTGATATAGCACCGCCTATTACGCAACCTATCAAGGCACTGGAGGCAGTAACACCGTGCCAAAACGAATCTAATCCCAAATGTTTCTGCAGAGCTTGTTCCGCTCCCGAAATCACAGCGGTATCGTAGCCAAAGAGCAAGCCTCCCAAGACAGCCACAAGTACCAAACTTACCAAATACAAATTATTGTTTTTCATTATATTAAAGATGTACTTTTCATATCGGTTACGAAAATACAAAACAGATATTTCAAAACAAGCGTCAGTTAAGGCTTTTTCACGTTTTTATTTATTAGCGCCCAATTTAGGGCATATCCATTAACATAGAAAGAATTGTCAACCCAAGAGTTTTTTCTTAAAACAAGATTCCATGAGAGTGTATTAGGCAGGAAAATAAATTTGGAACTATCAGGCCAATCCTATATATTTGCGGAAACAATATCAACGGTTAGAACGATGAAGCGGCTTAATTCACTGAACGACATAGCAAAAGACGAGAATCTTTTGGTAGGTTTTGACCTTATAGGGAATCTGCGACAATTATTTTCCAAGTCCGACCAAATGAAAGGTGGACTATTTTTGCTGTGCTTGCGAGGACATTGCTCGGTAAAAATTCATCTCAGCGAATTTCAAATGAAAGCCAATACCATGGCCATTGTTTTTCCGAACCAATTCTTTCAGATTCTTTCGGCCGACCCGGAATGCAGATTCGCATTCATGGCTTTTTCGTACACGTTGGCTCAACACCCGGCCTTGTTCACCAAGATTATCCAGTACGTGCCTTCCATCCTTGAAAAGCCTGTAATAGAGTTCACTTCCAGCCTAACCGAGATATTCTGCGACTATTTTAAGCTGATGGTTAAGACCAAGCATTTGGCCGTTACCATATCCGAGGAACAAGCTCACCTGGCTTGCCTACAACTCATTATCGGTATTGGAACTATCAGCCAGAAAAACCTCCCCATGCAACGCCCGCAATACAATCGGAACGAAGAGATTGTAAAGGAGCTTATAAAAACGATTGTAGAGAACTATAAGACGGAACGGAACATCTCGTTCTACGCCGAAAAGATGCATTTGTCGGCGCAGCACATCAGTACAACTATCAAGAAAATTACGGGAAAGACGCTGACCGACATCATCTCGACATTCGTTATCCGCGACGCTCAGGCTAAACTCTGCTCTACGGAGATGACCATCCAGCAGATAGCCTACTCGCTCAACTTCCCCGACATTTCCTTTTTCGGAAAGTACTTCAAGCGGTACGTGGGAATGTCTCCCAAACAGTACCGCAAGACACATTAATTCAGACGTTGGCCGAAGGCAACGAGTCGGACGGGGTGTCGTCTTTCACCTCTTCTACCACCTCCGCGTCGGAGATATTCCGTTTCTCATCGACCTTATACGAGAACAGACGTACCAAGTCGGTCACGCCATACACCAAGAACGCTACACCCAGTATGATAAAGGGCACGTTGGCCGCCTCGAAGGGGTTATACAGTATCAGTATGCCTATGAGTAGAAACACCACGGGGAAAACAAAAAGCGCAAAGGGCACTTTCATGCTCCGTCGGGCTACTATCAGACTCGTAAGCTGATTCAAGCCACACAACACAAGCAGCACTCCCAGCACATACATCAACGCGCCGATAAAGAATTGAGGCATAATCATCAGCCACAAGCCAAGCAGCAAACTGCCTAACGAAACGATTAGGACCATCACGCTCGGGCTGGCCGTTGGCTCTGTTTTCTTCTTCGTTACGGCTCGAAGCCAGGAGAATGTTCCCACTACACCGGGCAGCAAAAACAATGCGCCGATAGCTATCACCAAAAACGATACCGCGTCGCCGGGGTTAACGATGAGCAAGACTCCCACTATCAGGGCACAGATGCTGCTCACCAGAAAATAGTTAGATGTTTTCATTTTTTCTTTACTTCTTATACACTATTTACAGGCAAAAGTACGGAAAAATATCTTCGCTCCAACTACTTCCCAAAAACGATAACGCAGATTTTAAAAACGTCTCGAGAGATTTTTATTTTCTCGAGACGTTTTTAAAATCTCTCGAGACGAATTTTCCATCCCTCGGAAACAAGCGTTTTCGCACCGTTCGGCAAACGTTTTCCCGCTAAACATAAAGTCATCGTCCAGCCTAAACAGACTATATTTTGAAATAGGAAGCAGAAAAATTTCGCTTTTTTATTTGTTTATACAAACAAAACCCATACATTTGCAACGTAACAACAAGAAACAACAAAAGCATGACTCGTTTGATGAATCACACAGGATATTGGTGGCGCCGCTTGCAACTCATAAAGTCGTAAGGGAACATCAGTCGTATGTATGAATCGCGAAAAAACAATACACGAAAGAGGCTGTCGAGGGAACTTACGACAGCCTCTTTCCTTTTTAACCGCCCACATGGGCACACATATAGAAATAGATAAAACATAAACTTATAGCATATGAAAACGTACCAGGTAAACAAAGACGGATTTTACGGAAACTTCGGAGGTGCCTACATCCCCGAAATTCTACACCGCTGCGTAGAAGACTTACGAAAAGCCTATCTGCCTATCATCGAAAGCCAAGATTTCAAAGACGAATACAGCCAACTGCTGCGCGACTACGTAGGACGCCCATCGCCCTTATATCTTGCGCATCGACTGTCGGAAAAATACGGATGCACCATCTACCTGAAGCGTGAAGACCTCAACCATACGGGCGCGCATAAGATAAACAACGCCATCGGCCAAATACTGATAGCACGGAAGATGGGAAAGAAACGCATCATCGCCGAAACGGGAGCCGGACAGCACGGAGTGGCCACCGCCACCGTTTGCGCACTGATGAACATGGAATGTGTGGTGTACATGGGAAAGACCGATGTAGAACGCCAGCACATCAACGTGGAGAAGATGAAAATGCTGGGAGCCACCGTACATCCCGTCACGTCGGGAAACATGACGCTAAAAGACGCTACCAACGAAGCCATCCGAGACTGGTGCTGTCATCCCGAGGATACGTACTACGTAATCGGCTCGACCGTAGGGCCTCATCCCTACCCCGACATGGTAGCTCGCCTACAGTCCGTCATCAGTGAAGAGATACGGAAACAACTGGCCGAACACACCGGCCGCGACTATCCCGACTACCTGATGGCCTGCGTAGGAGGCGGAAGCAACGCCGCCGGAACCATCTATCATTATATCGACGACGAACGCGTGAAAATCGTATTGGCCGAGGCCGGCGGTAAGGGCATCGACTCGGGTCTGTCCGCCGCTACCATCCAACTGGGCAAGTTAGGCATCATACACGGTTCGAAGACTTTGGTTATGCAGGACGAAGACGGACAGATACTGGAACCCTACTCCGTATCGGCCGGACTGGACTATCCGGGCATCGGCCCGATGCACGCCAACTTGGCGCACGAACACCGTGCCACGGTGCTGGCCATTACCGACGACGAAGCCGTACGCGCAGCCTACGAGTTAACCCTATTGGAAGGCATCATACCGGCTCTGGAATCGGCGCACGCGCTTGGCGCGCTCGGAAAGATGAACTTTAAACCCACCGACGTGGTCGTACTGACCGTTTCGGGACGTGGTGACAAGGACATCGAAACTTATCTGAATTACAAATTCTAATCTCTCACACCTCAAGCGATGAAAACATTTACCTATCATACGGAAACAAAGGTGCTGCTGGGCGACTTGCACACGCCCGTCAGCACATACCTGAAACTGCGCGACCAGTTTCCGCAAAGCGCGCTGATGGAAAGCTCCGATTATCATGGCGGAGAAAATAGCCGTTCGTTCATCGGCCTGAAACCGATAGCCAGTATCAGCGTGAATCATGGCATAGCCACCGCCGCCTATCCCGACGGCAGCAAAGAAGAGCATCCCATAACCGACGAATATACGGTAGACCGCGCGATAAACGACTTCTTGACACACTTTAAGGTAGAGGGCGAATACGCCGACTGTTGCGGACTGTACGGATACACCACGTTCAATGCCGTAAGATACTTCGAACACATCCCCGTAAAAGACAGCACCGACGCCATAAACGACGCCCCCGAAATCTTATATATATTGTATAAGAACATTATCGTGTTCAACGACTTCAAGCACGAGCTGGTCGTAGTGGAAATGCAAGACGGAAAAGAACCGGAACAATTAAGCGCCATCGAAAAAGCGATAAACGACCGCAACTATACCACCTACGACTTTTGCGCCGTGGGCGAAACCACCAGCACGCTGACCGACGAGGAGCACAAGGCCAACATCCGGAAAGGCATCAAGCACTGCCTGAGAGGAGATGTATTCCAAGTAGTCTTGTCCCGCCGCTTCGTTCAGAAGTTCCGAGGCGACGACTTCAAGCTATACCGGGCGCTGAGAAGCATTAACCCTTCGCCTTATCTGTTTTATTTCGACTTCGGCGGATTCCGCATCTTCGGTTCCTCGCCCGAAACACACTGTAAGATAGAAGGCCGAAAGGCTACCATCGACCCCATAGCGGGCACCACACGCCGCTCGGGCGACAAAGCCACCGACGATAAACTGACCGCTACTCTGCTAGCCGACCCGAAAGAAAACGCCGAACACGTGATGCTGGTAGACCTGGCCCGAAACGACTTGAGCCGCAACTGCCACCACACTCACGTAGAGTTCTACAAAGAGCCTCAGTACTACAGCCACGTCATTCACTTGGTTAGCCGCGTGAGCGGTACGCTGAACGATGAAGCCAACCCCATCCGCGCTTTCATCGACACGTTCCCGGCCGGCACTTTGAGCGGAGCGCCCAAGGTGCGCGCCATGCAAATTATCAGCGAAGTAGAACCGCATAGCCGTGGCGCTTACGGTGGTTGCATCGGATTTATCGGCCTGAACGGAACGCTCAATCAGGCCATCACCATCCGTACATTCGTAAGCCGCAACAACGAATTGTGGTTTCAGGCTGGCGGCGGCATCACCGCACTGAGCAACGAAGAGAACGAACTGCAGGAAGTAAACAACAAACTGGGCGCACTGAAAAAGGCCATCATCCTGGCCGAAAAGCTTTAACTTACGAACATTATGAAAACAGTCATTATAGACAACTACGACTCATTCACCTACAACTTGAGTCATCTGCTGAAAGAACTGGGCGCAGAAGTAACCGTGCTGCGAAACGACTGCTTCGAGTTGTCCCAATTGGAAGAATACGACAAGATAGTCCTATCGCCCGGACCCGGCATTCCCGAAGAAGCCGGCCTGCTACTGGATGTGATACGCACATACGCTGGGAAGAAACCCATCTTGGGCGTATGCCTGGGCGAACAAGCCATCGGACAGGTGTTCGGCGGCCAACTGATAAACCTTTCTACCGTTTATCACGGCATCCAAAGCCCGGTAGACGTAATCGCCGATGACTACCTGTTCGCCGGTCTGCCCAAGGAAATTGCCGTAGGCCGGTATCACTCATGGGTAGTAAGCAAAGAAAACTTCCCCGAAGCGCTGGAAGTTACAGCCGTAAGCAAGGAAGGTTACGTGATGGCGTTGCGCCACCGCAGCTTCGATGTGGAAGGCATTCAGTTCCACCCCGAATCGGTGCTTACTCCCGATGGAAAGAAAATGATAAGCAACTGGTTGGCACACTAAAACAGACAAGGAGGATTTTATAATGAAAGAAATACTCACACGGCTCTTCGCTCACGAAGAGCTCTCCACAACCGAAGCCCGCGACTTGATGCGGGGCTTCACTCAAGGCGAATACACCGATGCCGTAATGGCCGCATTGCTCACAGTTTATCAGATGCGAAGCGTCACGGTAAACGAACTGGTAGGATTCCGCGAAGCCCTACTCGAGACACGTGTTCCCATCAACCTTTCGGAATTCCATCCCATCGACATCGTAGGCACCGGAGGAGACGGAAAAAACACGTTCAACATTTCCACTTGCGCCTGCTTCGTTGTAGCTGGAGCTGGCTATCACGTAGCCAAACACGGCAACTACGGAGCTTCGTCTATCAGCGGTGCCAGTAACGTGATGGAGCGCCACGGCGTCAAGTTTACGGCGGACGAAAGCAAGCTGAAGCGTTCCATTGAGGAATGCGGTGTGGCTTATCTGCACGCTCCGTTATTCAACCCGGGAATGAAAGCGGTAGCTCCCGTTCGCAAGGCGTTGAAAGTACGCACCTTGTTCAATCTGCTTGGGCCGTTGGTTAATCCATGCCTTCCGTCCTACCAACTTTTGGGCGTAGCCGACCTGACACTTATGCGGCTCTATACCAATACGCTCCAACAGCTTGGAATGGATTTCGCCGTAGTAAACAGTCTGGATGGGTACGACGAGATTTCACTCACGTCCGAATTTAAGGTAATGACCAACCGATACGAAAAAATCTGCTCGCCGGCCGATTTAGGTTGCTCTACAGTCCAGCAAAAAGAACTCTATGGAGGAGACACGCCCGAGGCCGCAGCCCAGATTTTCGACAACGTGCTGCAAAATCGGGGAACGAAAGCACAGACCGAATGTGTACTCGCAAACGCCGCTTTCGCCATACAGACCATCTGTCAAGACAAAACGATAGATACCTGTATGCAAGAGGCACGCCAGTCTCTGGAAAGCGGAAAGGCTTACAGTACCCTACAGAAATTCGTAGAACTAAACAGTTAATCCAATGAGTACGGACATCTTAGAAGAAATCATCGCCCACAAACGTATCGAGCTGGAACAACAAAAGCAGATGGTATCGTCCGCCATGCTGGAGAACAAGCTATACGAAATGGAAGAAATCGGCGAACTGCCCGAAGCCCACAGCCTGAAGCAGAGCCTTGCGCATTCGGACACGGGCATCATATCCGAGTTCAAACGGCGTTCGCCCTCGAAAGGCTGGATAAACCAAGAGGCTTTGCCTTCTGAAATAACCTCGGCTTACCAACAAGCCGGCGCTTCGGCGCTATCCATCCTCACAGACGAAATGTATTTTGGCGGCACGCTGAAAGACATACGGCAGGTGCGGAACAACATATCCATCCCCATTCTGCGAAAAGATTTCACGATAGACCGCTACCAGTTGCTTCAGGCCAAAACAGTCAACGCCGATGCCGTATTGCTCATTGCTGCAGCACTGACGGTACAACAATGCCGTGCTTTGGCCGAAGAGGCGCACCGTCTGAAACTGGAAGTGCTACTGGAAGTACATGCCGAACACGAGCTGGACTATGTAAACGAATACGTAGACATGGTGGGAGTGAACAACCGCAACCTGGGCACTTTCCACACCGACGTGGAGAACTCGTTCCGACTGGCCGAGAAGTTGCCTCAGGAGTTCCTGCTTGTGTCAGAAAGTGGCATTTCGAACCCCGAAACGGTTCGCCAACTGCGACAAGCCGGATTCCGCGGATTCCTTATCGGTGAAACGTTTATGAAAACCGCGAATCCAGGCCTTACATTGGCAAACTTCATCAAACAGGTACAGTCATGAAAGTAAAGGTTTGCGGCATGAGACAACCGGAAAACATCCGGCAAGTAGAACGGGCAGGAGCCGACTGGATAGGCTTTATCTGCTACTCTAAATCGCCACGGTTTGTCGGCGAAAACGCCATTCCTCCTACCCCAAACGCCAAGCGTGTAGGTGTATTCGTCAATGCCGACTTCCCTGAGATTATGGGCTATGCTTCCCGACTGAATCTGCACATCATCCAGTTACACGGACACGAATCACCCTGCCTTTGCAAGCAACTCCGCGCCGAAGGCTTTCAAGTAATGAAAGCCTTTCAGGCAAAAACATCGGATTGGGATGCCGAGACCGAACCTTACGCGCCCTGCTGCGACTACTTCCTGTTCGACACACCATGCGCCGGATACGGCGGATCGGGGCAATCCTTCCAATGGGATTTGCTTTCGGGATATCACGGAGACACGCCATTCTTTCTAAGCGGAGGACTCAGGCCGGAAAGCCTCGAAGCTCTACAGGCATTCAGTCACCCGCAGTGGGTAGGCATCGACCTAAATAGCGGCTTCGAGGTTTCACCGGGGCTGAAAGACGCAGCCTTGCTACAATCATTTATCACCCAATTCAAAACAACAACATTATGAACCGAATCAATCAATTATTCAGCACCAAACAAAAAGATATACTGTCGCTCTACTTCTGTGCAGGTAGCCCTACACTGAACGGCACAGCACAAGTTATACGTACCTTGGAACAAAAGGGCATCGATATGATAGAAATAGGAATCCCCTTCAGCGACCCAATGGCCGATGGGCCGGTGATTCAGGATGCCGCAACGCAAGCCCTACGAAACGGCATGACACTGAGAAAACTTTTTGCCCAGCTTTCTGATATCCGTAGCGACACGCACCTGCCTCTTATACTGATGGGCTACCTCAATCCCATCATGCAATATGGTTTCGAGAACTTCTGTCGTAGCTGCCAAACCTGCGGAATAGACGGAATGATAATACCGGATCTCCCGTTTAAAGACTATATGGAAGAATTCCGACCGATAGCAGAAAAACATGATTTGCGTATCATCATGCTTATTACGCCGGAAACAAGCGAAGAGCGTATCCGTGAAATAGACGCCCATACCGATGGATTCATTTACATGGTATCATCGGCCGCTGTAACCGGTGCACAAAAGGACTTCGATGAGCGGAAACAGGCTTACTTCAGCCGCATAGCCGATATGCACCTGAACAATCCACGCATGATAGGCTTCGGAATATCGAACAAACAGACATATCAATCTGCAGCCTCGCACGCATCGGGTTGCATAATCGGAAGTAAGTTCGTTACACTACTTGCCCAGAACGGAGGAGATGCAGCCTCAGCCGTTGACCAGCTAAAAGAACAACTTTCGAAGTAAATACACCTAAAAAAGGCGATGCCCCAGACGCTTGTCTGGACATCGCCTTTTCCGTATATGAAAGCGTCAGGACGTTTCGATGATTCAGAAACGGACGCTGAGTCCTCCCATTGCCGTAAAGCCTTGCACAGGGTAGCCCGCCGATGTGAGATAATATTGGTTCAATACATTGTCGAAACGAATAAATACATTCAAACGGTTGGCAAACTCATATCCTGCGGAAAGCGTCAGATTATTGATGGCGTCAGCTCTCCCCCAAGAAGATGTGACATTCGCCCGGCTTTCGTACTGATACCGAGCTTTCGCATAAAGTTCACGATACACCTTAGCACGTAGTGAGAGGCCGAACTGCAATTCTGGTTTCAGGAAAAGCAACCGTTCCTTGTCGTCCGCATTTACCGTCCATGAATAATAGGTTCCTTCAGCCGACAAATCAACAAGGTCTTTATATCCATAACTGAACGCAGCATTCAGATAGAGCGACTGTGAATCGTTTTGCCTGATGAATGCATGAGTTTGAACATTCGAAAGTGCATCGTATGGCATTTCGTCTGAATTACGGAACGAAGCCTCAATCCAAGGAGTAGGATTTACGAACAAATCGTCTTGTATATATTTATACCCTCCCGACAAACGGAAAGAAACACCCGGACGAGGCGAACCTTTCACACCGAGACAGGCATCAACAGCCGTATTGGTTGTAACCAATGAGTTGGAAGCCCCCCAAGACCAGTAAGGGGACAGTTGGTTCAACCGACACATAGTACTCAGTTCTGGACCGCCTTCGGCACGAACAAAGAACTGATACGTATCAGCAAATTTCAAATCAAATTGTACGTCTGGAGCGAACATGAATCCGCTTCCTGCTTTGTTTTGCCAGGCGACCTTAACTCCCAAGCGCAAGCGAAGCGCATCGTTACTAAGCTCGTACCAAGGATGAGCCATTGCCTGTACATAGTTAGGTTGATAAGGGGTTACTTCCTGTCCAACTCCGCTATAATTAAAACCATTGAACGAAAGTTCTATCTTCACCTTTTGTGAGGACGTCTCATCCAAACTTCCCCCCATATATCCCGACACAAAGAACTGTTTCTCATTCGACGCATACATTGACAAGTCATGCGAGACATTGAATATCTTGAACCCAGCCTGTGCTCCAAAATCTACAGGAGCGGTTCCTTTACGCGAAGCGATACCGATATAACCATCCCCCATCGTAAAACGTTGGGAAGTGGAAGACGTATAAATGGGCATATAACAGAACGCTTGTGAGGCAAAATTTCCCCCTAACATAAAGCGGACTTTCCTTGCATCATGTTTATAGTCGGCAGAAAGGTCTGTACGAAAGAATCTTGAATCCCATTTTTCAACATTTGTGTTATATCCGTTAATCTTTCCACTGAACCCATATAGTGACCCCATCACCCCCAACTGGTCGGTTTCCGATGGATTCCACAAATATGTCCCCTTCACATCCACGTTGTTCAGACTTCCGTAAGCAACCCGGAAATATCCGCGCTGTGCCAACCGCTGTTGTTGTGGACTTGTAATAACATCCATGGGAACAAAAGGCCATGCTGTTAAAGGCTGAGAGGTAGAAGCATATTCTATATCTTTTTTCTCCACCGTTGGCTCTTCCACCTTCGGCAAAACATTTACTTTGAAAGCGTCCATCACTTCCGGATTATATTGGTTTTCTACCACGACCGTACGGTTTAAGGTTGAATCGTTGGCATGTTGTGCCGCAAGGTACTCCGCGGGGCATATTGTCATTGCCAACAAAAGGACTGATGATATCTGTTTCATGTTCTTCTTTACTTTTTCAATTTGGCCAATCGGGTTTCTATCATTCCGGCTATGTCATCGTTGGCTTGATAGTTTTGTTTCAACGAAAGCAAATACTGCTTAGCATCAAGATTGCGTCCCAACTTTACATATACGTCAGAAAGTAATATAAAGCCACGTGCCAACCAATAAGCGTGAGGTGTACTCACCTCTATGTAGTCCAACACTTCCTTTTCAGACTTCGCCGTTTCGCCCAAATCGTAATAAAGCTGCGCCAATAAGTATTTACCTTCTGCACCATATACATTGCGCGTATCTTTTGCCAACATGCGCAAGTCTGTAGCAGCCGCATCCCACTGTTTTTCTTTCAGTAACATCTTGGCACGATAATAATAAGCCTCGGTAGTGAGTTCGGGAGACAGTTTGCTCTGAGCGAGCAAAGCCGTTGCCTCCGATATGGTTTCTTTCTCATCACCAGCCATCCAAGCACTACGCAAAGCTCCCGTCAAAGCACTCAAACGAGCTTCGGCCGTAGTTGACCTATCTGCCATCTGCTTATATAAAGTCTTAGCTTTAGCATATTCTTTCTTTTGATAAGCAATTTCTGCTCCTAGAGACAAAGCCTCCGATGAATACTTATTGGCTGGATAAGCTATTACCTTGTCCCAATGCTCCGACGCATCATTATAATTCTTTTCAGCGTAAGCTATCGCTCCCAAATAATAATGAGCGTCTATGCTAAACGCCCCATTGGGGAACGACTGCAAATAGTGAGAAAAGCTCAGCTTCGCTTCTGTGGTATTGCCACGTAAATACACCCGTTCCGCAGCCACATACGTAAGCGAGTCTCGCTCGGTTACGTCCATCTGTAAACCTCCAGACTGTGAAGATGCAAAAGCCATGTATTCGTCCACCTTATTCAAGTCGACATAAATAGAGCGCAAATCACGTTGAGCCAACCGCGCTTCCTCACTTCCTGAATAATCAGTAATTACTTTCTTATAAGCAGCAATCGCCTCGGTATATTTATCATCTTGATAATAAAGTAAACCTATTTCGTTGGCAGCCTTTCTCGATAAAGGACTTTCAGGATAACGTTGTACTAACAACGAGTAGCGTTGTATCGCATTCGAGTTATCTTCCAATTGCACAAAAGCACGTCCTTGTTCGTATAGTGCATCATCTATATACTGCGATGACGGATAGTCTGTCAGCAAACGGTTTAGTGTCTGTATCTTCCCGTTGTAATCACGCTGCAAACCTTTCACGAATCCTTCTTGAAACAACGAATAATCACCCAAAGCACTATCTGTTGCAGAAGCTTGAGCATACAGGGAACGAGCCGTATCAAATCGGCGCGCATAGAAATTGCAGTCCCCCATACGATTATATGTATCGGCAATCACCGAACGCTCCAGAACTGCGCTCTGTTCTGCACACCGGGTAAACCACTCGAGAGCATTCTCATAGTTCTTTCGCTTGAACGAAGTATATCCTAAATTATATAATGCCAAACCGTATTCCTCGCTTTGCCTACTTGACGCAAGGTTCAGATACTGGCGAAAATCAGCCGCTGCAGCTTCATATTGTTCCTTTCGGTATTTTGACTCGCCACGCCAATAGTAAGCATCGGCTTGCGTATCCTTGTCATACGCCCCAACCTGCAAAGATTGGGTGAAGTAATTGATTGCCTCATCGAATTTAGCCTGCGCCACCGATTGCGTACCCAAACGGAACAACAGTTTCTGTTTCGCTTCCAAAATACGTACCCCGGGATGCGAAATCTTAGCAATTGAAGCGAGAGCCGTTTCGTAATTGCGGGAATTCATGTACACCTCTACCAGATAACCGTTTACCTTTTCAGCATAAACAGACTCGGGAAACTCGTTAAGAAAACGTTCAAAAACCGTCACCGATTCAGCAAATGGAGAATACGATGTTTCGTGCAGACAAAGCGCATAATTGTACAAAGCTTGTTCGCGGATACTATTGTCAACCGTCATCGCTGATGCTTGTTCGAACGACATGCGCGCACGATTGCGGTCTTTCAGTTGTAAATAGGACAATCCTTGATGGAAATAGGCATTCTGTGCCAACGCATCCTGCTGTTGTTCTGTTTCACTAAATGCTGTAGCTGCCCTTGAATACGCTCCGGTATTGTAATAGCTCATGCCCAACTTGTACATGGCATTTCGGTCTGCGGCATTCTCCGTCTCTGCACGATACTTTTCTAAATCAGAAATAGCTTCAGTATACCGTCCCAAACCATAAAGAGACTCTCCCTTGATACGTGTCATCTCTATAGACTTATCCTGAGCAAGATATGTACGCAGGTAAGAGGAAGCCACCGATTCAGCCTGACTATAATCTTGGGTATTCAAATAAATATCGGCTATATAATAAGGAGAAAGACTGGCGTATTTCGGACTGGAAGAGACAGAACGAAAACCTTCCAATGCAGCATCATATTTCTTGTCGAGATAAGAAATGTAAGCCAAATGATAAATAGCATCGTTCCGATATGCCGAGCTAATGCTTTTCAGCACATTAAACCAAGTGGAAGCCTCAGCTGGTTGCCCCGTTTCCAAATATGAGAGAGCCAAACGGTACGTACAGTCATCACGTTCGGTTTCAGAAAGGTATCCCAAGTCCGCTTGACCGTAGGTTGAGATGGCCTTTACATAATCCTTATGGAAGAAACAAACCGACCCAAGGAGCGAACGCACCCTGTTTACATATCGCGATTCAGGATAGTGAAACAGAAAACTCTCCAACTGCTCCATATTATCGGAAGTCCCCAGCTCATAAGCGGTACAAGCCAGCATATAGGCTGTTTCATCATCTCGATTTGCCTTAGAATTCAAATGTATATATTTCGTAAGCGTCTGTCGTGCCGCTGCATAATCGTGACGAAGGAAAAGTTCCTTTCCGTCTTCAAACAAACGCTGTACACCGACAAGAGGCTTGGATTGCTGAGCGTTCCCCACAAAAGGCAACAAACACAAAGCTCCAGTCACCCACAATTTCTTATTGTTCTTCATTACTGATATTGTTCTATTCTAAATGTAGTTTCAAAAAACGGATAACTCCCATTCGTACCGAATCCAAACCGAATTTATCAGGAACGACCTGTTCAAGAGGCACCCAAAACGAATCGGCCACATCATCCATCGCCATAATTCGACTTTCATCCGAGACCTTACATAGAAAGAATTGGTCCAACGTATGTACAAGGAATCCGGAAAATAAATAGGTATTGGGTAGCGAGAATTGATAAATCGCTTCTTCCACTTTCAAACCAGTTTCTTCAGCCACCTCACGCATTACTCCTTCTTCACCAGTCTCGTACATATCTAAAAAGCCACCAGGTAAGTCTAACGTCCCCTTGGCAGGCTCTTTTCCACGTCGACACACCAACAACTCACGCTTTTGGTTTAGGATAAAGGCCACCGTCGCAGCACTGGGATTGAAATAGTAAGTAAAACCACAGTCGGCACAAGTCTTCGACTTTTCGTTATGGATTTCGAAATGCGCAGAACCGCATTCCGGACAATACTTAAACAATGCCAACGGATGCGTACGCCTTTTATTTGTCTTCATTGTTCGATTCTGATTCTTGCATTTTCTTCATCACGAAACGCTTTTTCAGATTGGCTTCTTTCTGTTCTTTGCGTATTTCTTCCATACCAGCAAGTACCCGTGCTAAATCACTAATTTCCACAATGGCCTTCACGTCATCGGCGCGAAGTTGCGTTTTATAATTCCGTTGCCCCTTAAATTCCAAAGATATGCCTTTCTTTTCCTGATTAGAAACAACGAAAGCGGCTACCCCTCCGTCGGCAGGCAAACGATAGTCTGCTTTCTCAATGGGACGCCCCATATCGGTAGTTTCATAAATATCGGTAGATGTGGGGGTCTCTGCGTAAGTATCATCCACGCTTACCTTTACAGACGTATGATGAATATTTCCTCCTGCACAATAGATGGAAGTAAGAGACATTTCTCCTTTCTCGTTTACTTGTGCACGTAAGAAAGATCGTCCAATGTTCTTCTCTACTACTTGGGTTGGATAAAAGAAATTACCTACTTCCTGATAAGCCGTATCCTTTTCCAATACAAACTTCCCCTTGATTGCCTCAAATGCTGCCTGCTTTATTTGCAACATACTATCCAAATAAGCCAAGGTGCGATCTTGTTCTTTCAGATCAACTTGCTGCATCAACCCTATGGCCGCTTTCCTTATATCGAAAGCTTTGGGGTAAAGAGTGCGTATGCTGTCTATCTGCAACTTCGCTAAATTGTAATCGCCCGTTGCGAACGACATTTCAGCCCGTTGAAACAATTCTCCCGCTTCCTTTTCTCCGTTTCCGCACGCAACCAGCAAAGCAGCTAGCGTACCAACGGCTAATAATATCTTTTTCATACGTCTTTATATATCCAAGTTAATGCAACAAAAATACAATTAAATCGGTTTACCTCTAAGAAGTTCCGCTTTTTTTATACTTTTGCGCACTAATTTATCAATTGCATAGCATCACTGATGGAACTGAAAGAGCACTTCACAGACAAGATATTCGACATTATTTCACAAACCGCCGATGAACTGGGCATGGAATGTTACGTAGTAGGAGGCTACGTACGAGACCTATTCCTGAACCGTCCATCAAAAGATATTGATGTGGTAGTAGTGGGAAATGGAATAACAATGGCCACCGAATTTAGCCACAAATTAGGAAAAGGTGCGCACTTGTCTGTCTTCAAAAACTTCGGCACAGCACAAGTTAAGTTCCAACACTCAGAAGTGGAGTTTGTAGGGGCAAGAAAAGAATCGTATAGCCACGATAGCCGAAACCCAATAATAGAAAACGGCACGCTGGAGGATGATCAAAACCGACGCGACTTTACCATCAACGCAATGGCTGTCTGCATGAACAAGGCGCGCTTTGGAGAACTTGTAGATCCTTTTGGAGGACTAGACGACTTAAAAGAACGTACGATACGCACACCGCTTGACCCAGACATCACATTTAGCGATGACCCTCTGCGTATGATGCGTTGCATACGCTTTGCAACCCAGCTAAACTTCTATATTGATGACGAAACGTTTGAAGCCTTGGAGCGAAATAAAGAACGAATAGGAATCATCTCGAAAGAACGGATTATTGATGAGTTAAACAAGATTATACTATCTCCTATTCCCTCCAAAGGATTCGTCGAGCTAGACCGTTGTGGACTGCTTCCTCTCATTTTTCCAGAGCTCGCCGCCCTACAAGGTGTAGAGGTAAGGAACGGACGAGCGCACAAAGACAACTTTTACCACACGCTTGAAGTCCTGGACAACATCGCAAAAAGCAGCGACAATCTATGGCTTCGTTGGGCAGCCCTCCTACACGACATAGGCAAACCTCGTTCAAAACGTTGGGAACCCAAAGTGGGATGGACATTCCATAACCACAACTTTCTTGGCGAGCAGATGGTTCCCGGCATATTCCAAAGAATGAAACTACCGCAGAATGAGAAGATGAAATACGTCAAGAAACTAGTGGGGCTTCATATGAGGCCCATCGTAATTGCTGACGATATCGTGACAGACTCGGCTGTACGTCGGTTACTCTTCGAAGCCGGTGATGACATAGACGATTTGATGGCATTATGCGAAGCAGACATCACATCAAAAAACGAGACACGCAAGCAACAGTTCCTTAACAACTTCAAGCTAGTGCGCCTCAAACTGAAAGAACTGGAGGCAAAGGATCGGATACGAAACTTCCAGCCCCCGGTAGACGGTTCCGAGATTATGCAGGTATTCGGCTTGACTCCATGCAGAGAGGTAGGAAGTCTGAAGAGCGCCATTAAAGATGCTATTTTGGACGGCGACATTCCCAACGAACACGACGCGGCATTCCAATTCATGCTAGAACGGGCTAAGAAAATGGGGTTAACACCGAAAACAGAAGTATAAGCCCCTATGTACTCCACACTGTAATAATACATGTGGAGTTCCTCTTTGTTATTTGTCTCCCAGACGATGGATTTTTCACTTTTTATTGTACCTTTGTCCGGTGCAAATTAAAACCATTATCAATGGTTGTTCTTCCCTTATATTTATTCCGAACAAAACAAAAGTTTCCAAAAAATAAAAATCCATTTATAAATTAAGTTATCCATTTCAAGTGCCTACACATACCTACAAAGCATTTTTCAAACAGAAAAGTTTTCCATATTTAGACACTTGATATTCCTGCCGATTTTTAAGTTCAACAAAAGCCGTTATATTTGCATCACGGTTCTTCACCTGCTTTACGTAAGAGCCGCAATGAAAAACCGAACTGAAATACATTCACAATATAGCCATGAATTTAACTGATATTTGTATCATCAAGAGAGACGGGAAGAAAGAAAGTTTTTCGGCCTCTAAAATCTCGAATGCGATAGCGAAAGCTTTCAAAGCAAACGGCATGAACGACGATATGCTGCAAATAGCCGGCATTACTCAACTAGTGATTTCACGCATCACACAACCGACCATCAGTGTGGAAGCTATACAAGATCTTGTAGAGACAGAACTGATGAAAGAGCAACCCGAAGTTGCTAAAAAATACATCCTATACCGTCAGTGGAGAAATACAGAGCGCGACAGAAAGACTCAAATCAAACACGTAATGGACGGTATCGTAGCCATTGACAAGAACGATATCAATCTGAGCAATGCCAATATGTCGAGCCATACTCCTGCTGGACAAATGATGACGTTCGCTTCTGAAATCACAAAGGACTACACATACAAGTATCTACTCCCGAAACAATATTCCGAAGCACATCAGCTAGGCGACATTCACATCCATGACCTTGACTATTACCCTACGAAGACCACAACTTGCAT
Organism: bacterium; assembly: GCA_963595925.1. Taxonomy (GTDB): domain Bacteria; phylum Bacteroidota; class Bacteroidia; order Bacteroidales; family Bacteroidaceae; genus Phocaeicola. Next base: position 83,863 of record CAVBJM010000004.1, on the reverse strand, counting down.
TCAGTACGACTTAGATGATTTGTTTGAACGTGGTTTTCACACCAAGAACGGAAGCATCCGTACTCCCCAATCTATCCAGAGTTACGCCACGTTGGCCACGATTATCTTCCAAACCAACCAAAACGAACAGCATGGTGGACAAGCTATCCCTGCCTTCGATTTTTTCATGGCCAAAGGTGTATTGAAAAGTTTCCGTAAAATCATGACTGGCGACATCGCTTTCTATCTTGACATGAAAGGTACGAAAACCGATGAACAGCAACTGTCGAACTGTATTCAAAAGAACATACCGTCCATTCAACTCAAGGAGTCAGATAAAGCTACACTTATCGCTGCACTGAAAGACATTGACGTTACACTATCGGATGAAAAAATAAACCACATCATCAACCGTGCGCTGCTTCAGGTTCGCAAGGACACCCATCAGGCCATGGAGGGATTTATCCATAACCTCAACACCATGCACTCAAGAGGTGGAAACCAAGTGGTATTTAGTTCCATCAACTACGGAACAGACACTTCGGCCGAAGGACGTATGGTCATAGAAGAACTACTAAAAGCTACCGTAGAAGGACTCGGAGCCAAGGGAGAAGTACCCGTATTCCCCATACAAATATTTAAAATTAAAGACCAGATATCGTATTCGGAAGCAGATTACCAAAAGGCCATCGCCGACTTTGACGCAGCATTAGAAGGAAAAATCCAATTCGAAGCCCCAAACTTCGACCTCTTCCTTAAAGCATGCCGTACAACCGCCAAAGCTTTGTTCCCGAACTTTATGTTCCTGGACACTCCTTATAACCAAAATGAGAAGTGGGACATCAATGACCCGAAACGCTACCGCTACGAAATTGCTACTATGGGGTGTCGTACCCGCGTATTCGAGAACCTAAACGGCGAAAAGACATCACTGGGACGAGGAAACCTCTCATTTACGACCATGAATATGCCGCGTTTGGCTATCGAAGCCCGTATCAAAGCCGAAAGAATGACCGAAAACCTCAACAACCCCGACGCAACCGAAACGCTCGCAAAGGAAACATTCCTGAAGTCGGTTCACGACATGGCAGAATTCATCGGCGAACAACTTTATACACGCTACCAATACCAACGCACAGCCCTGGCCAGACAGTTTCCGTTTATGATGAGCAACAATGTTTGGAAAGGCGGTGGTGACTTGAACCCGAACGATGAAGTAGGCGATGTGTTGAACCAAGGTACATTGGGTATCGGATTCATTGGCGGACACAACGCAATGGTAGCCCTCTACGGACAAGGCCACGGACACAACCAGAAAGCATGGGACACTCTATACGAAGCCGTAAAGGAGATAAACGTTGTAGTAGAGGAACTAAAGAAGAAGTATCATCTGAACTACTCCGTGCTGGCGACACCGGCCGAAGGGCTTTCCGGACGATTTACACGCATTGACCGCCGGAAATACGGCAGCATTCCGGGAGTTACAGACCGCGACTATTACGTCAACTCTTTCCACGTAGACGTAAAAGAGCCTATCAGTATCGTAGAAAAGATAAAGAGAGAAGCTCCTTTCCACGCACTGACTCGCGGTGGACACATTACCTACGTAGAACTGGACGGTGAAGCACAAAAGAACGTAAAGGCTATCGCCAAGATTGTAAAAGTGATGCATGACGAAGGGATCGGATATGGATCAATCAACCATCCGATAGACACTTGCCACAACTGCGGATACAAGGGAGTCATCTACGACAAATGCCCTATATGCAACAGCGAAAACATATTACGTATGCGACGCATTACTGGCTACCTTACCGGAGATTTGAGCAGCTGGAACTCCGCCAAGCGGGCTGAAGAGCGCGACCGTGTGAAACATCATTAAACACATGCGCCATCATGCTGCATTATTTGTACACTTACGCAGAAACTATAGTAGACGGAGAAGGCATTCGCTTCTCCGTCTATTTGTCTGGTTGCACCCACCACTGTCCGGGATGCCATAATCCCGAATCGTGGTCACCGCTGGCCGGTCAGCCACTCACCCCGGAGAAAGTAAATGAAATCATTGAGCAAATCCGCCAAAATCCGTTATTGGACGGAATTACATTTTCGGGAGGAGACCCCATGTATAACCCTTCAGAATTTCTGCCCTTGGTACGGAAGATGAGAGAGGATACCGGACTGAATATTTGGTGCTACACGGGATATACTTACGAAGAACTGCTGGCCGACCCTACAAGGAAGCCCATTCTGAACTATATCGACGTACTTGTAGACGGACGGTTTGACAAAAAGTTCTATTCCCCCCGATTGGAATTTAGGGGGAGTTCCAATCAACGGATTTTAACAATCGACCATAGCATTCAATATTAAGTACCGATTTTATCAATTACGCCTTCCATAAAGGCATCAAAACCCTTAAAATTCACATCTCCCTGCAATAAATCCGATTCAATTCTTGATTTATATCATGAAAAGAGGGGTAATCCGCAAAAAAGCACAACCTGCTATTGCCGGTAAAATAAAAGCTCATACCTTTGCAGTGTAGTTGAGAAACTACTAAGAACAAAAGATTTAAAGATTAGGTTTTCATTAAGGTAAATGAAGGTATTAGATTAGGTAATTAGAGGTATTATAAAGTTATAGTTTTGATTAATTATTTTAGGTATTAGAAAAAGGTAATTGTTTTTAGGTTTTTAAGTTCTTAATAGGAATATATACACAAATAGGAATTAGTTTTTAGGTTAAGAAGATTAATAAACGGATAACAAATTAAGATGAATAAAAGAAGAAAGAACCCTTTATGGGGGTTCTTTAAGGAGTCGGCGGCGTTCAATCGAGAGATAGAACGGCGTTTTTTTATTTTCATACAGTATGGTGCGCCGCCTAGCGCACCACGATTTCATCAACAAAAAGCACACCTCCGAACTTGGCATCGGCATCGGCCTGATAACGTACGTAGCGAGCACGAGCCTTCCCGTTCCATCCGAATGTTTTAAACGATACGGCATCGTCCTTGGTCACCCGATGAGAGAGTTCGGCCAGCACCTCGTAGTGTTCGCCGTCTTCCGAAACCGAAACGATAACTTTCGCGGGCATATACACATCCGGGCCGCATATCTGCATGAAATCGGCTTCTACGTTACGGATGGTCTTTACCTTTTCCAAGTCGATAATCACGTCTATTCTGGGACTTCCAACAAAGCCTTGCCAACGACGATCGTTGTAATTCCATCCGCCACGCACTCCGTCTACCAGAGTTCGTTCGCCATTGGCCGGATAGTTTCTCCAATAAGGCCGCTTGTAAGTGACCTTCTTTCCCACGGCCAAATGCTTTATCGGCTGAAGAGCTTCCTTACGGTTTCCTATCTCCTTACTATAGTCGAATACAGAATAGCCCATCGCCTGAAGACGAGGTATGCACAAGAGTACACTCTGTCTAAACCGATTCCACGATTTCCGCTGGGGTTGTGTCCACGCTACCTCGGCCAAAGCCAACACACGCGGATAAAGCATATATTCTGCGTGTTGGGCTGTAGGAATATATTCCGTCCAGAGGTTTCCCTGTACCCCATAAAACAGTTTCTTTTCCGATGCGGAAAGCGAATCGGGCACGGGGGTATACGAATACACCTTTTGCAGAGGCAAGTATCCGCCTATGGCTTCGGGTTGCGAAGCCGGAGCATCCTGATAACCGTCCAGATAACAATATTCGCCGGGCGACATAATGGCGCGATGCCCCGAACGTACGGCTTGCAATCCGCCTTGTTCGCCGCGCCATGACATGACCGTAGCGTTGGGTGCTACGCCGCCTTGCAGAATTTCGTCCCAACCCAACAGATTCCGTCCCTTACTGTTCAGGAAACGTTCAATGCGGTGTATCATGTAGCTTTGCAGTTGGTCCACATCGCTCAAGCCTTCCTGCTTCATCCGTGTTTGGCAAAGCGGACAAGTTTTCCAGCTCGATTTGTTCGCCTCATCGCCGCCGATGTGAATGTATTCCGACGGGAACAGTTCGACCACTTCCGACAGTACATTTTCCAAGAACTCGAACGTTTTCTCGTTGCCGATGCAGAAATCCGACTGACCGTACACCTTGTGTGTGCAAGACAACTCGGGATAAGCCGCTGTTACCTCCTCCGAGTGGGAAGGCATCTCAATCTCGGGCACAATGGTTACGAAGTGTTTTTCGGCATAGGCTATCAGGTCTTTCATTTGAGCCTGCGTATAAAAGCCTCCTTGCGCGCAAGAATCAGTCTGCTCACAATATTTGTTTCCGCCACGGTTCCAGTCTTTCCATACGGCCTGCGGACGCCATGCCGCAAAGTTCGTCAGTCGCGGATAACGTTTGATTTCCAATCTCCAACCGGCTGCGTCGGTCAAGTGCAGATGCAAACGGTTTATCTTCAACGAGGCAAGGAGGTCTATCTGCTTCTTCAGGAAGTCTATCGAACGGAAATGCCGCGATACGTCAATCATCACGCCCCGATACGGAAAGCGAGGTTCGTCTACTACCACACAAGCCTGCACCTTTCCGTCGCCCGCCTCCGTAAGCTGGCGTAAGGTCTGCACGCCATAATACAGTCCCGCTTCAGACTTGGCCGTTACCTGTACGCTTCGGGGTGTTACCTCCAGCCGATATCCTTCGGCGGACGCTACCGACAGGGACGGGTCTATCACAAAACGGATTTCCGGATTATCCTTATCCGCTTCCGCTGAGAACGCGAACGGAACATTTCCGCCGTACCAGGTTTCTATCTTTGCACGTAAAGCCGAAGGCGCGATGCACTTCACGTCATCGGTCCAACGGAATACACCTTTTCCTTTTACATACGATTGTGGAGCCGGCAACAATAGCGGTTCGGAAGATTTCGACCAACAAGGAGCATGACATACGGCCAACAAAAACGAGAGGAGAACCAAAATGTTTTTCATCGGGACTGAGGGGTTTTAATCATTTACTAAATCGGGTTAAAGGTAAACGTTTTTCGGAGAAAGGCCGACACCGCACCACACTTTTCTTACTTTTTTTCCGTAAGTTTGCAGCGCAGAAAACATATCACACACGTCATGAATACACCTGTATCGAAACTGATAAATGTAAACGGAAAGCTGATGGATTTGTCTTTTCCGCAAGTAATGGGGATATTAAACGTAACTCCCGACTCGTTCTACGCCGGAAGCCGAAAACAGACGGACGCCGAGATAGCCGCACGCGCCCGGCAGATAACAGCCGAAGGCGGAAGCATCATCGACATAGGAGCGTACTCATCGCGTCCCAACGCCGAGCATATCAGCGCCGAAGAGGAAATGAACCGTCTACGCCAAGGATTGGCGACTGTTTTCCGCGAGTGCCCCGATGCCGTAGTTTCGGTCGACACCTTTCGGGCGGACGTGGCACGGATGTGCGTAGAAGAATACGGAGTGGCCATCATCAACGATATCTCGGCCGGACAGATGGACTCCACTATGTTCGAGACCGTAGCCCAGCTGGGAGTTCCTTACATTATCATGCACATGCAAGGCACTCCACAGGACATGCAATGCCATCCGCACTACGACAATCTGATGACCGATATACTTTATTATTTTTCCGAGAAGATAAAACGTCTGCGCGACTTAGGCGTGAAAGACATCATCGTAGACCCCGGATTCGGATTCGGCAAAACGTTGGCCGACAACTACGAACTGCTGAACCACATGGAGGAATTCGGAATTTTCGAACTTCCCGTGCTGGTAGGCGTTTCGCGCAAGTCGATGATATACAAGCTGCTGGGCATTACCGCCGATGACGCCTTAAACGGCACGACGGTTGTAGACACTTTGGCACTGACCAAAGGCGCCGACATCCTGCGCGTACACGATGTGCGCGCCGCGGTGGAGTCCGTCCAGATTTACGCGGCCATGAAAGGCCTTACCCCCGAACACTCACTCTAAACATCCTTTACAACCATGCCTTTCGACATTTCCATCCTCACCGTAAAAGATATTATCGATATCTTGTTGGTGGCCTATCTGCTCTACAAAACCTATAAGCTGATGAAGTCATCGGGCTCCATCAACGTCTTTGTAGGCATACTGGTTTTCATCGTCATCTGGGTAATCGTTTCGCAAGTTCTGCAGATGCGTTTGCTAGGCTCCATTTTCGATAAGTTAGTCAGCGTAGGAGTCATTGCCCTCATCGTGCTCTTCCAGGAAGAGATTCGTCACTTCCTTCTCTCGCTCGGTTCGAGACACCGCAGCAACAGTCTGTTCCGCTATTTTACGGGGACTAAGAAAGAAGAGAATTCCAAAAAGGACATCATGCCCATCGTGATGGCGTGCATGAACATGAGCAAGGGAAAAGTGGGAGCACTGATTGTGATAGAACACAATTTTCCCTTGGACGACATTGCACGCACGGGCGACATTATCGACGCGAACATTAACCAACGGCTCATCGAAAACATCTTTTTCAAAAACAGTCCGCTGCACGACGGAGCCATGGTTATCAGCAACAAGCGTATCAAAGCAGCCGGATGCATCTTGCCCGTATCGCACAACCTGAATATCCCCAAGGAGCTGGGACTGCGCCACCGCGCCGCACTGGGCATCTCGCAGGAGACTGACGCTTTGGCCATCATCGTTTCGGAAGAAACCGGAGGCATTTCGGCGGCTTACCAAGGAGAGTTTCACTTACGGCTAACGGCCGAGCAGCTGGAAAGCATGCTCACCGATGAACCCAAACAGGAGTAAATAGGGCCTCACTCGCAGGGAATTTTTCGCTTGTTCGCCGCAAAGTTGTCTTACTTCGACCGTAGTAAATGCTTACTTCGAACGAAGTGAGTGCTTACTTCGACCGAAGTAAATGCTTACCTCGACCGAAGTAAGAGGACTACGCCTACAGAAAGTTCTTTTTTCGGCAACGGATTTCAGCCACTGAATCGGATTCCCGTTATAATTTTTAAACAACGAAAAGCCTGTATCTGTGCACATTTCTCCTTATATTTGTCAACCAATAAGCAATCGGTTCAACCGTAAAAAGTAATTAAAGAATGCTAAATTTCGGCGAGCTTTTACGTACTGCACGCACTTTGACTGTATTAAAGGAAACAAGACAACAGAAATAATACTATGATGGAACAAGAATCACATCAAACCTTAAAGAAAAGAAATCCCATCACTTGGGTGCCCACCGCTTATTTCGCCATGGGACTCCCCTTTGTGGTACTGAATATGGTGACCGTGCTCATGTTCAAAGGACTGGGAGTAGAGAACAAGTTGATCACTTTCTGGACTTCACTCATCCTCCTGCCTTGGACGCTGAAGCCGCTATGGAGTCCGTTCTTGGAACTGTTCAAGACTAAAAAGTTCTTCGTCATCGCCACCCAACTCATTACAGGTATTACTTTCGGCCTGGTGGCATTCTCGCTTCATCTGCCCCACTTTTTCAGCATCGCCATCGCACTGTTGGCCGTCATCGCCTTTAGCGGAGCTACACACGACATTGCTTGCGACGGCGTGTACATGAGCGAACTTTCCAACTCCGAGCAGGCGCAATACATCGGCTGGCAAGGGGCGTTTTACAACATCGCGAAAATTGTAGCCACGGGTGGGTTGGTGTATTTGGCCGGCACCCTAATAGAGACCTATAGCGATGGCAGCCTTGACACGGAAGTCCTGCTGGGAGCCAACCAAAAGGCTTGGATGATTATCATGGCCGCCTTATGCGCAGTGATGGTTTTGCTGGGCATCTATCACATTTTCATGTTGCCTTCCGGAAAAAAAGAGCAAGCGCAGAAGAAACGCTCCGCTACGGAAGTGGGCAGCGAACTGGCTAACGTATTGCTAGACTTCTTCCGAAAGAAACACATTGTTTACTACATATTCTTCATCATCCTGTACCGCTTTGCCGAAGGATTTGTGATGAAGATTGTTCCCCTCTTCCTGAAAGCCGGACGGGATATGGGCGGACTGGGTCTGAGCGAAAAGGAAATCGGACTCTACTACGGCACGTATGGAGCGGCCGCTTTCGTACTGGGCTCGTTGCTGGCCGGATATTACATATCGGCTCGCGGACTGAAGAAGACACTGTTCTCGCTGTGCGCCATCTTCAACCTGCCGTTTGTAGTCTACGCCTTATTCGCCATCTTTCAACCCACCAGCGGCATCGTCATCTGTAGCGGCATCGTGTTCGAATATTTCGGATACGGATTCGGTTTCGTGGGCCTCACGCTGTTCATGATGCAACAGGTTGCTCCAGGCAAGCACCAGATGGCACACTACGCCTTCGCGTCGGGCATCATGAACCTGGGAGTCATGATTCCGGGGATGCTAAGCGGATGGGTCTGCGAAACGCTGGGCGAATGGTTCAACAAGCCCGGAGGATACGAACCCTTCTTCCTCTTCGTGCTAATCGCTACCATTCCGGCATTCCTGATAACTTACTTCGTTCCGTTTAAGTATAACCAAGACGGCAGTTTAATCGAATAACCCAAACCGAACTTCGTATAAAAAGAACATCATAAAACCAAAAACAGAATATCTTATGGCAGAAAAATTTAACATGCCCTGGGAGGAACGTCCCGAAGGATGTACCGACGTAATGTGGCGATATTCGGAAAACCCCGTAATAGGACGCTACCAAATACCCACCTCTAACAGTATTTTCAACAGCGCCGTTGTTCCGTTTGGCGATGGATTCGCCGGAGTATTCCGCTGCGACAACAAGGCCGTACAAATGAATATCTTCGCCGGATTCAGCAAAGACGGCATTCACTGGGACATCAACCACGAACCCATTCAGTTCAAGGCCGGAAACACCGAAATGATTGAATCGGAATACAAATACGACCCGCGCGTTACTTGGATAGAAGACCGGTACTGGATTACCTGGTGCAACGGTTATCACGGTCCTACAATAGGTATCGGCTACACGTTCGACTTCAAAGAATTCTTCCAGTGCGAAAACGCTTTCTTGCCGTTCAACCGAAACGGAGTGCTTTTCCCGCAGAAAATAAACGGGAAATACGCCATGCTGAGCCGCCCGAGCGACAACGGTCACACTCCTTTTGGCGACATCTACATCAGTTACAGCCCCGACATGAAATACTGGGGAGAACACCGCTGCGTGATGAAAGTTACACCTTTCCCCGAAAGCGCATGGCAGTGCACCAAGATTGGAGCAGGTTCTGTACCGTTCCTGACCGAAGCCGGATGGCTGATGTTCTATCACGGAGTAATCACCACCTGCAACGGATTCCGCTATTCGATGGGTGCCGCTATCCTCGACAAAGACAATCCGGAAAAGGTATTGTATCGCACGCGTGACTACATCTTAGGCCCGGCCGCTCCCTACGAGTTGCAAGGCGATGTACCTAACGTAGTGTTCCCCTGCGCCGCCCTGCAAGACGGAGAGCGAGTAGCCGTTTATTATGGAGCAGCCGACACGGTAGTAGGAATGGCCTTTGGATACATCTCCGAAATTATCGAGTACGTAAAGCGTACTTCCATCATTTGATAACACCAACGAAAGTTTCTTTTTCATAGGTATTATTATATATTTAACTACTCTGAGGCTGCATCGTGAACCGTGAGGTTCGGCGAGCAGCCTCTTTTTCTAAAACCTAACCATTATACTGATGAAAAAATTATTCCTCTCTTTGGCAGGCCTTATCATGCTGGGCACCGTACAGGCCAAAGAACTTATAGACTACGTGAACCCGTTCGTGGGAACAACCAACTTCGGCACTTGCAATCCGGGCGCCATCGTTCCCTACGGCATGATGTCGGTCGTTCCGTTCAACGTAATGGGTTCGGCCGACAACAAGTATGACAAAGACGCCCGCTGGTGGTCTACCCCATACGACCATACCAACAGTTACTTTACCGGATTCGCCCATGTGAACCTCAGTGGCGTGGGATGCCCCGAACTCGGTTCACTGCTTCTGATGCCTACGACCGGAAAACTGGACGTGGACTACCATAGCTACGGAAGCAAATATCACAACGAAACGGCTTCGCCGGGATACTATTCCATCGAATTGAACAATCGGATAAAGGCCGAAGCCACCGCCACCCTCCGCAGCGGACTCTCACGGTTCACCTTCCCGGCAGGCGAAAGCCACATCCTACTGAATCTGGGCGAAGGGTTGACCAACGAATCGGGTGCCTACATGCGTCGCACAAGCGATTGCGAGGTAGAAGGTATGAAAGTATTGGGAACTTTCTGCTACAATCCGCAAGCGGTATTCCCCATTTACTTCGTAATGCGCCTGAACAAGGCTCCCAAGCAAACCGGTTATTGGAAGAAACAACGCCCCATGACTGGCGTAGAAGCCGAATGGGACAAAGACCAAGGCAAGTACAAGCTCTACACTCAGTACAACCGCGACATCGCAGGCGATGACATCGGCGCATGGTTCTCGTTCGACACGCAGGAAGGCGACCAAATAGAAGTGGCCATAGGCGTATCGTTTGTGAGCATCGAAAACGCCCGGGAGAACCTGGAAAAAGAACAAGGCGGAAGACATTTTGACTCGATTCTGTCTGATGCCCGAAAAGAATGGACCGAGAAACTAAGCCGCATCCAGGTAGAAGGTGGAACACAAGAGCAGAAGTCTGTTTTCTATACTGCGCTTTACCACACCATGATACATCCCAACATTCTGCAGGACGTAAACGGACAGTACCCGCAAATGGAAGGCGATAAGGTGCTCACCACCCAAGGCAACCGATACACGGTATATTCGCTCTGGGACACGTATCGCAACTTTCACCAACTCATGACGTTGGTATATCCCGAACGACAAATGGACATGATACACACCATGCTTGATATGTACCGTGAACACGGCTGGCTTCCCAAATGGGAACTGTACGGACGCGAAACGTTGACGATGGAAGGCGATCCCAGCATCCCGGTCATCGTAGACACCTGGATGAAAGGATTCCGCGACTTCGACATCAATCTGGCGTACGAGGCTATGTACAAATCGGCAACCTTACCGGGCAAAGACAACCTGATGCGTCCCGACAACGACGACTATACGCAAAAAGGTTACGTAGCCTTGCGCGAACAATACGACAACTCGGTATCACATGCGCTGGAGTACTACATTGCCGACTATTCCCTTTCTACCCTGGCACAAGCCTTGGGAAAGAAAGCCGACGCAAAGTTGTTTTACGACCGTTCGATGGGATACAAGCACTACTATAGTAAGGAGTTCGGTACGCTTCGCCCCATCCTCCCCGATGGAACGTTTTATTCACCATTCGACCCCAAGCAGGGCGAAAACTTCGAACCGAATCCCGGATTCCACGAGGGAAACGCATGGAATTACACGTTCTACGTACCCCACGACATCAAAGGCCTTGTAAAGCTCATGGGAGGAGACAAGAAGTTCGTGGATAAACTTCAAATGGTATTCGACAAAGGATATTACGACCCGGCCAACGAACCAGACATCGCCTATCCGTACCTGTTCAGTTATTTCAAAGGAGAGGAATGGCGTACGCAGAAGATTGTAAAGGAACTATTGGCGAAATACTACACCACCAAGCCCGACGGAATACCCGGAAACGAAGATACTGGAACCATGTCATCGTGGGCAATATTCAGCATGATGGGACTTTATCCCGACTGCCCGGGAGTACCCGAATACACTCTGACGCTTCCCACATTCGACAAGATAACCATCAAACTCGACCCGAGATACTACCAACAAGATAAGTTGGTGATAGAGATAACGAACCCTGAAACTAAATCCGACTATGTGAAATCCATTCAGATGGGCGGAAAGACATGCGGATACCGCATCAACCACAACGACCTGGTTAAGGCCGGAACTCTCCAGTTTACAAAGACCACGAGTGGAAAGCGGTAAATCAAAATAAGGTGTAAGCCGCACACCGAAAAACGACACTACGGCCTAACGGAAACCATAAGTTCCGTTAGGCCGTTTTCTTTACCTTTGCTTCCAAATGACATTCCACAGAAAATCAATCATTCAGGCCGCTTTTTTATTTATAATCCGCAAAGAATTTAAAATTTAATCCATACTTTTGTTTGTGATAATACTAAGTATAGTAGGCTATACTTAATAGTTCAAAAAGCATTCTACAAAAACAACAACACATGAAAAGGAATCTGTTTCTTTTAGCCTCTCTGATGATGACGTGTTCTGCCATAGCTCAGGACTTGACCATCCACGTTGACAAGAAAGGCAAGGTAGGTTTTGTTGATAGCAACGGAACCGAAGTCATCAAGTGCGCATACGAAAGCGCATACCCCTTTGAAAATGGTTACGCCATCGTATCGAAATCACAGAAATATGGAATCATCGATACAAAAGGCAAAGTGGTACTGCCACTGAAATATACGACCATCACCCATTGGGGAAATGGACTTCTCCTGATAAACACCGGAAAAACACAAGGATTGGCTCAGCGTAACGGTAAAATCGTACTACCCGCTAAATATTCGTTTATATCCAAGCCCAATTGCTACGGAAAAGCTCTTCTGGCGCAAGGCGGAAAACAAGCGACAGATAACAAAAAAACATACATGGCCAATGCAAAGTTCGGCATCGTAAACGGTGACGGAAGCGTAGCCGTAACACCCAAATACAAAGGCCTGTTCGAATTTTCCACAACAGCCAGCAACATTTACCCTGGCTACGAAGGTTTCTTTATGGCCAGCGCACTGCACTATTTAAGTGATACGCTCGTCACCAACTGCGAATACTTAGGCTTCAACAAAAGCATTAGCACCGCAAAAAGCGGACTGATGGACGGTAACGGAAAAGAAATCATCAAGCTAAATCTCTTTTCCGACATTATGCTTCCACACAACGGAATGGCAAGATATTACGAATGCAAAAAGAAAGAAACCATTTGCGGATATTACAATCTGTCTACAGGAAAAAGCTTTATAGCGGCAACATTCAAGAACAAAGTTTCGGATATCAAGTTTTGGACACACGGAGACTTTACTGGAGACATCGCTCCCGTAAACGGAGATAGTTGGAGTTTTATAGACAAAACCGGGAACGTAATTCGTAAAGGTTATAAAAGGCTGAAACATGGTGCTTTAAACGGGTTGTGGGCAGCAAAGACCGAAACCGGAACTTGGGACGTATTCAACGAACAGAACCAAGATGTAAAAGAGATTTCCGGCTATGAAAATATTGCCTTTCCACAAAAAGCTGGAGATCAAGAAGTATTCGCCGTACAGAAAGGTGAACTTTATGGAGCGATAAACAAACAGGGGAATGTGATAATCCCTATCCAATACAGTCAAGTCAACGCAAACATCTACGATGCCATAGGCGTAAAAAAAGACGGGCTATGGGGAATGTTCTCACCTGCAGGTACAGAAATCGTTCCTGTGAAATATATAGAAATACTAAACCCTACAAGCCGCAACCAGCAAGACTATTGGGTACAACAGTCCGACAGTTTGTTCTATCATTTCAAGGTATCCGATAAATCAGTCGGCAAAGACGGATACGAATCGGTTTCCAACTTTACAGATGGCATAGCCCTGGCACGACCAACTGGAATGAAGCTTGAGAACACAGAGGTAAACCGTGCACAGGCTTTCGCACCCAATGCATCTCATGCCGATATCTCATCTGTTGATTTGGAGAAAAACAAGAACCTGTTCGGCTACTTGGTAAACACGAACAACCAAGTTATATTCGATATTCCTGTTTCTTCCATTTACATAGAACAGATAAAAAATATACTCAAGAACCATCCACAGTCTTTGAGTAAAGCAGAAAAGAAAAACATCCTGCTAGAAGTAACCAAAGAGAACCGCTGCTACGACCTCAAATCGACCCTCAGCGAAGACGAATGGAACTATTAAAACGCAAGCATTATGAAAAAAACGATATTAGCTCTTCTGATAAGCGCAACCTTTGCACCATCTTATGCTCAGACGCAAACGGACGAGACGACAAGCTATCGCCGCAGTTCGTTGTATTCATTGCTGGTAAACCATACCGACCAGCAGTTCGCCAATGAAATCAAGGAGGCTTTCCTCCAAATCCCAGTACCCGATAAGTTTAACGACCACAATCTTAGCGTGAAAGTACTGAACATAGACCAAAAGCTGAAAGGCGCAAGCAGTGACAAAGAGAATCCAGTAATCACAGAATTCCTGAACAATAACAAAGTAGCGAGCCGATTGGTTGCCCGTTGGTTTAACCGCGACTCCTATACCGGCGCTTGCGATATGGAGTTAGTAAAGGAACGTGGACTCTACAACGCCACCGAATTCGACAAACAGTTAGCCATGCATTCAGCTCGTGGATTGGCGATGCTTCAAGATGCCGGAGAGGATTTGATAGGAAACACATTCGTTGTAGTAAATGATATCCGATATATCGACAAAAGCAAAGGCTCAAAAACAGTAGGCTCCATCTTTAAAGCACTGGGAGCCGTAGCTTCGGCATACACAGGCGACAATAGCTTTAATAATCTGGGCAATGATCTGGGAGACATTGCAGAAAGTCTGAAAGGATTCTCCGTCAGAATCAATACATTCCTCTATCGCCTGCAATGGGACAACGACCAAGCCAATCTTTTCTATCAGGATCAATATGGTGTAGGTGCAGACTCCATCAAAAAGATGAACTTCGACAATGCCCGCGGTAACTATCACCTCAAATATGTAGGTAAGGTAGAAAGCAAAGGCGGAACGACTTCGTTTTTAGGCATTAAAGAAGAAGAACCTGTCATGATGGTGAGAAAAGCTTGTCAGCGAGCCATTGACGAAAATGTGGTAGACCTTCAGCGCAGTTATGAAGAGTTCCGCACCAAAACCCCGCTACTGTCGGTAGAACCGCTTACAGCCTATATCGGAAAGAAAGAAGGAATGACCGCAAAGTCGAGATATGAAGTTCTTGAAGTGGTGGAGATGGAAGACGGAAGTCACAAGTATCACAAAGTAGGAGAAATACAACCCATTGAAAGCCAAATTTGGGACAACCGATTCATGGCAGCCGAAGAAGGCGCAGTGGGAGGAAACCTCAAATACACGACCTTCCGCGCCATCAGTGGAAAGGACTTTTCTAAGGGTATGTTAATTAGAGAAATCACTAAATAAAACATATAGAATATGAAAAAGATTGTAAATTTATTATGCTTCGTTTTCCTGTTCTCGCTCTCAGCGTTGGCCAAAGGAGACGCTATGCCCAAATACGACATTACGGGAGCCGGTTCTGGCAATGAAGGCATGCTTTTAGTCAAAGTGTTCGTCTATGCCAAGTCGGCCAACGACCAGGATTTGAAACGTGCAGCCGTTCACGGAGTAGTATTCCGGGGTTGTACCGGTAACAATAGCGGAGCTTCTCAACCTGCGATGGCTTCGGCCGATTCTGAATCGAGCCACGCTGAATTCTGCAAGGCTTTCTTTGCAGCTGACGGCGAATGCCAAAATTACGCAAGCGTCATAGCCGGTTCCTACGAACGCGTAAAGACATCGAAAGGCTATAAGAATGGCGCCATCGTACAAGTAAACAAGAAAGAGCTACGCAAAGCCTTGGAAAAGGCAGGCGTTGTACGTTCTTTGTCTTCTGGTTTTTAATTTCTAACTTTATGAAACAATGAGAACTCTAAGCTTTATCCTTTTTGCTTTGGCTTCGATACCCATGTTCGGCCAATACCGAGACGTACGAATGCCGAAGCAACCCAAGCAACACAACTACCGCGATTATACTTCGCAAGAAAAAGGCTTTTGGTTTGCCTTGGAAGCCGAAGGCGGCAGTAGCGTCATGGAACATAAGCGCAACATGCAATACGTAAACCTGACCTTTACCGGTGGCTATCGCCTCAGCGAATACTTACGCGTAGGTGCCGGATTAGGCGGAAGAATGTATGTAAACAATGCCGATGTAAGAGAAGGCAACAGCAAATTCGCAATGCCTATCTATGCCAATGTACGCGGAAACATCATTTCGGCACAAGACCGGGATGCCGTTCCTTATTGGTCGGTCAATGTGGGTGGAATAACCAACGAAGGTGTCTTCTTTAGTCCTACAATCGGCTATAGCTTCGGTGGACTGCGCAATAACTTCCTTATCGGATTGACCTATACCCTTTCCAACTTAAAGACCCAGTCGTACGGAAAGCAGAACTATAGTTATTTAGGACTGAAGCTGGGCTACGAATTTTAAATTAAACGATTATGAAGAAAATCATTTTAAGCATTCTGCTCGTTTTGGGCATTACGGCCTCAGCTTCGGCACAAGCCGTATACGACCGTTCGTCTATCAAGTGCATCGGCGTAGAGCTTGACGGTTCACAGACCCTGCGTGTGCTGGGATATGGCCGGAATCGCTCCGACGCCAAAGAGCAAGCCATGAAGAACGCCGTTTGGGCAGTTATTTTCGATGGAATCCGCGAAGGCGTATCAGGTTGCAACACTCGCCCCTTGGTTACTGAAGTAAATGCCCGTGAGCGCTACGAAGACTATTTCAATATCTTCTTTGCCGATGGAGGTGAATACAAAAAATATGTATCGCTGAAAGATACCAAAGCCCGCTCGGCCGGCAAAAAGAAAGACAAGGTAGGCTATAATTACGAAATGACCATCAGAGTACTGCGCTCCGAATTGAAAGCCCGCTTAAAAGCCGACAATGTTATCAGCAGCGACCACTTATAAACCGAAACAATTATGAAAATAAAGAACATATTAGCAGCAGCGGCGATGACGCTTATCGCCGTGGCTTCCTACGGGCAAGCCAAGAAACCCACTCTAATGGTAATGCCCAGCGACGCTTGGTGCAACGAGCACGGCTATGTACAGACATACGATAACCAAGGCACTAAAGAAAGAGTGTCCGACTATAAGGCTGCCGTTTCAACCGACAAGCAACTGAATGCGGTTATCTCAAAGATAAACAACCTGATGGCAGACCGCGGTTTCCCGCTGAAAGACTTACAGCAAACGCTAAAGAGCATCAACAGCGATGCGGCCGAAGACGCACTGATCTCCAGCAAGAGCGGTTCTTCGATAGCGGAGAGTCCGTTGGACCGTCTGCGCCGTACCGCAAGACCCGACATCATCATGGAATTGGACTGGACTGTAAACAAGACAGGCCCCAAGAGTACCATTACTTACAACTTGCGCGCCTTGGACGCGTATTCCAACAAGCAGGTAGCCGGTTCTGAAGGAACAGGAAAAGGTTCTTTCTCGGCCGAAATTCCCGTACTACTGGAAGAAGCCGTACAAGACCACATGGACGAATTCTGCCAACGCTTGCAAAACCACTTTGACGACATGATGGAAAACGGACGTGAAATCTCGCTTGTGATGAAGATATTCGACAACGGATCCGGGTTGGATTTTGAACAAGAGTATGGAGACAACGAGCTGAATGAAGTCATCGACAACTGGCTTAGCGACAACTGCGTAAACCATCGGTTCAACAAGTCGGACGCTACGGAAACAACTTTGGTTTACGACCAGGTGCGCATACCTCTTTACAAGGAGAACGGACAGGCAATGGATACGTATGCTTTTGCCCGTAACCTGGCACGTTTCTTCAAGGCCGCTCCCTACAACATTCCCGTCAAAACTGTAAACAAGGGACTTGGAAAGTGCGAGCTGATATTCGGTGAAAAATAAAAAAAGGACACACAACATGAAGAAGAATATATTCAAAGCGTTGGCAGCAGCCCTACTGCTGCAATGCAATGGGATAATGGCACAAGACTGCGATATCCCCATGTCGGCCATCGTTGATCCCGGCTTCTCCAATCTTACGGAAGAGGCTACGGCTACGTTACAAACACAGTTGGAAAGAACACTGGCACAGGCTCAACTGAATGTGGGATGGAAAAACGCCAACTTCGCCATCACGGCCAAGTTCGACCAAACAGACCGATATGTAGTAGGCAATGCACCTACGCAGATAGTAAACGTGTTTGGAGTTACCCTATATCTGGTTGACGCGTATAACCAGAAACTTTTCAATTCTACCTACGTGGAAGTGAAAGGTGTAGGCACGAACGAAACCAAAGCTTCCCTAAACGCTATCCGACAGCTAAACGCCAACAATGCAAAAGTAAGCGCGTTCCTGAAGGGAGCGAAGTCGAAAATCATCAATTACTACGACTCGCAGCTGCCCAATATTATCAAGGACGCCCAGACCAAGTCGGCCATGAAGAACTACGAGGAAGCGCTGGCTATGCTGGCCGTTGTCCCCACTTGCTGCAATGGCTATGAAACGGCGATAAGCGAAGCGCTGAAAATATATGTGCTTTACAGAGATACTTATTCCCTGGCTCAGCTCAACAAAGCCAAAGCACTGTGGGCAGCCAACCCTACCCAAGCCGGAAGCATCCCTGTTGTAGCGATTTTGGCCTCTATCGACCCCGACGCGAAATGCTACAACGAGGCCATGAGCCTGTTGTCGCAAGTAGCGAAGGTCGTAAAGACGGATGTAGATTACGAAACGAAGAAAAAATACGAAGACTCGGTAGAGCTTGAGAAGCTCCGCATTCAGGCTATTGCTGAAATAGGCAAAGCTTATGCGGCCAACCGCCCCACGAACATTCTCTTCTTGGGACATGGCGGTGCCGTTGTAAACCCATAAACCTATCCTCCGGTAGGAATAAAAGTTCGGCCACGAACTGTGCCCTGCGCATGTTCGTGGCCGAACTTTTTTGTTTCTATCCACCGATTATCGCCCGATGCGGTCGCTCGTTGTCTGTCCGAAGTACAAATCCAGCAGACGCTTGGCGGCGGAAAACGATGTAGCCGCACCGTTCAGCACCCGCTGCTCCTCACTCCGAAGCGCTTCGGCTACGGTAGGATTCTGATAGAAGCTATCGCGCAAGTGGTCGTTGATGGTTTCGTACATCCAATACTTCGCCTGCTCGCTCCGGCGGTGTTGAAAATACCCGTTCGCTTTCACAAAATCGAAATAGCGGTATATCATGTTCCAAATCGCCTCAATACCCAATCCGTAAAACCCGGAGTAAGTCAGCACTTCGGGTGTCCAGCCAGACTCGGGAGGCGGGAACAGGTGTAAGGCGTTTCTGAAGTGAGTTGCGGCCAACTGCGCCCGCTCGATGTTGTTCCCGTCGGCTTTGTTGATGACGATTCCATCGGCCATCTCCATGATTCCTCGCTTGATGCCCTGCAACTCGTCGCCGGTTCCGGCCAACTGGATAAGGAGGAAGAAGTCTACCATCGAATGCACGGCGGTTTCGCTCTGCCCCACTCCTACCGTTTCCACGAATATCTTGTCGAAGCCGGCCGCCTCACAGAGAATGATGGTTTCGCGCGTCTTCCGCGCCACGCCTCCCAACGAACCGGCCGTCGGGCTAGGCCGAATGAACGAATCGGGATGAACCGAGAGCTTTTCCATACGGGTCTTGTCGCCAAGGATACTGCCTTTGGAGCGTTCGCTGCTGGGGTCGATGGCCAAGACGGCCAGCTTCCCGCCTTTCTGAAGCACGTGCAGACCGAACACGTCGATGGAAGTACTTTTTCCAGCCCCCGGCACGCCGCTGATGCCTATTCGGATGGAGTTGCCCGAATGGGGCAAACACTTCTCTATCACCTCCTGCGCCAAGGCCTGATGCTCAGGGCGCACACTTTCTACCAGCGTTACCGCCTGGCTCAGTACGGTAATGTTTCCTTTCAGGATTCCCTCTACGTAGTCCGACACCGAAAGCCGCTTCCGCTTGGGGCGCGCATGCAGATTCAGATACGGGTTAACCGTTTCGGGTTGGGCAATGCCCTGATTTACAGTCAGTCCCTTGTATTCTTCGCTGTTCTCGGGATGTTCCATAATCGTTGGTTTAAGGTATAACATACGCCTCCTCCCCAACGGTGGGGGGACGCTTATTGTTTAACGGACGCCTTCACGCGGATAACAACCGACGGCTGTTGAGGGTCGTTCGTTATCATCAGTACACGCGGCACTCCCTTCACTCTCGGCAGGTTCTCGGTAAGTACGGTTATCTTCATCTTAGCGCTTTCGCCTGGCTTCAGCACCGTTTTCTTCAGGTTTACCGCCAAGGCAATGTTGAACACCTGCATGTCTTGTATCTTCAAATCCGACTTTCCTGTATTGGTAATGGTCACCGTTTGCGATTTCTTCTGACGCGGGTTCAGGTCCGCGAACTCCAATGTGGTAGCAGACAGCGAGATTCTCGGCGGATTGTTCCGCTCCTGCTCGGTTTGGTTCGAGAAGTCGGGCAGCAAGATAACCGAAACGGGTATCTCGTTGTCGCTCCCCACCTTGTCGCCCGAGAAGCGAGACAGATAAACCGAGGCGCGCGTAATGCCCAGCTTAGGCACTTTTTCGGTATCGAGCGTTACCTTTATGACTCCGTTCTTGCCCTTCCCCAGCACTTCCGGTTCCGACTTTGCGCTCAGGTACGGCGGCAGATGCATCAATACGGGTTGATAAGCTTTACCAGAGGCGTTGCCCACCTGGATGGTTATCTCGGGCTTTTCGCCACGGTTGACGTTTTCAAATTCCAGCTCGTCCTTATCCAAACGAATGGCTCCGAACGAGATGGGGTGCGTAAAGCTATAGTCGGCAGCATCGGCCGTTACCTCGCCGTTGAACTCTACGTACAAGGGCGTATCGGAAGCGTTGCAATACACTCCTATCTCCTTATAGAAATGTCCGATGGCTTCGGCATCGAACACGGCGGTGACGGTTCCTTTTCCACCCGCAGGCACGGGAGTCTTGGTCCAATCTACACTGGTGCATCCGCACGATGAGTAGACTTTAGAAACCACCAACGGCTTGTCGCCTGTATTCGTAAACTGATAAGTGATGGTTACGGGGTTGCGCCACAAGATGCGCCCCAACTCTTGTACTTCGGGGGTAAAAGAAATTTTTGGCTGGGCGACGGCTGAAACCACCAGGGCCGACAGTATGCTGAATATAAAAAGAATGCGTTTCATCTGACTTCGATTGAATAATTACAGAACAAAGATAGAGAAAAATAGTCATGCCGCAACAAAAAAGGAGGTCTAATGCCAGCTTTTAAAGCACGCATGAGACCTCGAAAAATCTCTCGGGACGTTTCAAAAATCTCCGGCGAGAAAATAAAAATCTCCGGCGAGAGATTAAAAAAACGTCCCGAGAGATTTTTATTTTCCGGCGAGAGATTTTCAGCCCCCTTAACGCATTGTTTTTCAATGCGTTATTCTTGTACTTTCAGCGTCTGAGCGGAAGTGTGTCCGCCAAACTCGGGCGAGTAGGCCGACTGTATCGTAGCAATGCCCGACTGGTACGTTCCCGTACGGTCTACGTACACATCGTACGCTATCCGGTAAGAGCCTTTCGGCAATCGGTCGATAAAGAATTCGGTAGAAGCGTCGTGATTAGCCCGATAATATCCCAGCTCGCCGGCGTAACAATAGCCCGACAGTTGGTCGGCCGTCTCCATGCAAGCCGCACGCTCATCCTTTATCTGAACAAAGTCCATATCGCGATCGGCCTTTACGGTAAGCAGCACCGTCACCTTGTCGCCAACGCGAAGTCCGCTTTCGGGTGATATGATTTTTCCGTCTTTCTGGTAGGTACGCGTTACCGAAACGCCTTTGCCCGAGTAGGCCGAGATGCGGTCCATACGGTCGAAGTACTGTGCGTAAACGGCTCCCCATCCCAATCCTTTTCCGGTTTTCGATACGGTGATTCGCGGTTCTTTCGTGTCTGCCCCCGTTATGGTCTGGCGGGTATATCCCAATGCGTCATCCGGCGTACTGACCGAGCCTTTGCTCCATGTGGCTTTCATTTGTCCGTTCACGTTCAGGCTATGATTTCCGTTCATACACAAGAATGCGTAAACGGCATCGGCCGTAGCCACCGACGACTCCCAACCTTGCACTTGCTTCTGCTTCAGCAGCCATTGTTTCATCCCGTTCAGCGTCTCCTCGTCGGGAGTCAAACGGTAGATGGCTTCCATAACGGCCACCTGGGTCGGAATCCGATAATTGCGCCATGAGTATGTAGCTTTTCGGGTATCGAAATAGCTTCCCATTTCTTCGGTTGCCACCAAATATTCCTTAACCGACTGTACCAACTCGGCCGCTTGTTCCGTCTGTCCGGCCTCACGCATGATTACGGCCATGCGTGACTTTCCGTAAATGGTATAATCGGCGGAGCGATTGGTCAGCTTCTTGATGAAATAAGCGTTCACCTTTCGGTCGGCTTTCTGCATGGCTTGTGGGTCGATGGCGCATATATACAGATAATCCATTGTCTGCTCCGTCACATCAAGCGTTTCTCCTTTTCCCTTGCGTTCCCACCGCAGCATATCTTCGTATTCCTGCTTTGCCCGACTGGCCACAAAATCCAATCCTTTCGCATACATCGTAGCCATCTTTCCGTTCAGAGTCGCGCCTACTGCTTTCAGACGCGCCAACATCAGCGTCACTTGCGTAGAAACGACCCGGCTTCCCTGCATCCCCCGGTACCAACTCCATGAGCCGTCGGCATTTTGCAGCGCGCCCAGCTTGGTCATCGCCGTCAGGGTGCGGTTCTCCATCGTGTTCGGGTCGAACAGGGTAGCGATGCGCCGTTGCTGTTCGGTTTCGCTTTCGGCGTCCGTTACCCACGGCGTTTCTTTCAGCAGCAAAGCCTTCAGGTCTTGATTCCGCTCCAGCTGGCTGAGCAGCGTTTCGCCGCCCTGCGCTTTCCACGATTCGAAAACCTGCTTAATGCGCGGATTGGCGTCTACCACTACCCCGGCCAATGCGTTGGCGTAATAAGCCGATGCCCATGCCAAAGCGTCTTCGTTCTGCGGATTGGCCATTGCGGGAAGCGCCTGCACCACGTACCAGTCGGGATTGGCCGTCAGTTCAACCGTCAAGCGGCGGCCGGTAGCCGTTGCGCTCTGTCCGTTAAACAGGTTGGAAGTCTGTACGGTTTTCTTTCCTTCGCCATTCAGCTGTACGGGAACGGTCTCCACCACCCATTGTTTATCGGTCAGCACGGGCAGGTAATGTTGCTCGCCGTCGCTATATTCACCGGCCGAAGCCGTTATCCGGCACACCAACACATCGTGTTCTTGCGGCACCGCAAAACCGAATCGGATGTACCCGGTCTGACCTTGCGTCACCGCAAACGTCTCCGAAGCACGGTACACCACCTTGCCCGAAACGGGATCGGAAAGCTCTATCCGCGCCGTACCCTTTACATCGGCCGTAGCCATGTTTACCAGTGTGGCCGCTATCGTAGCCCGGTCTCCCCTGCGCACAAAGCGCGGCATGTTGGGTTGTATCATAAATTGCTTCTGAGTCACAGCCTTGTCGGTCAATAGCCCGTAGCAAACATCGGCCGTATGCGCAAAGCTCTGAAAACGCCATTCAGTAAGGGCATCGGGAACGGTAAACGACACCGTCACCTCGCCCAACGAATCGGTGCGCAAACACGGATAGAAGAATGCCGTCTCGGCAAAATTCTCCCGGACGGTAGCGTCCGTCTCCCCGGATTCAGATTCCGAATTTTCCTCGACCGAAGGCGCTTTGGCCAGCATCACACGGTCAGCTTCCACACGAACCTTGCTATTCTGCACCCTCGGCATGGTAGCTCCCATCAGCGAAGCGTCCATCCTCTCCATACGGGAAATGGCAAAAGTCCGCGGGAAGAAGAACCGTCCTTCTACGCCCGAGGTGAATCCCATAATGGTGGAATAATCGGCATCCGGATTGTCTCTCAAGGACATCAGCTGCGGGTAGTCTATCAGATTCAGCCCTTCGCCCACAAACGGCCGGCTGAACGTATTCCACAAAGACATACTTCCGCCATACGACGAGAACCTTACGTTGGCGTTGGGAATCGGCCGTGGAAACCATAAACCGAAGTTCCACTTGTGCGGCCGTATCTTGTCGAGCGAGGCGTCATACAGTTCGGCCATCACGTTGGCCATTACAGGCTGTCCCTTAGCTCCCGATATCTTCATGCGCCACTCCTCCCGATAGCCCGGGCGGAGCTTATCGCGAAACGTTTCCCATTTTAGCGTCAGCTGCTTATCGGGCCGCGGACGCACCACCGACATATTGGTTTGCCAATACTGGTCTTTCCGCAAGAACGAAGCGTTCACCCGGATTCCATCGCCGTATTCCGCACAGTACGGAAAGGCGAACTTCCGCACTTCATCGCTCAGCGTCAGACGTTCGCTACGGATTCTCTTCGCACCCGAATAGACATCTACCAGTAGCCATACGTCTTTTTCGGCCGTCCCCACGTAGAGTGTGGGAACATCCGTAGCCGAGAACTCGCTTCCATCGGCATAGAACCATGCTTCTTCGCCCTGCGGCACTTTGGTATCTGTCCGTGAGAATAGGGTAAAGACCCGAGTGGCCGTACACTCACGGTCCTTCTCATCGCGCACAGATGCCGTAAGCACATAACGCCCCGACGGCAAAGCCCATACCCCTTCGGGCACAAACTGCCGCTGAGAGCGCGCCGTACCTTCGTAAACCTGTGCACTCGGAGCATCGTTTTTCCCGGCACGACAAACCCGATAGGTTACCTCCGCATCGACCGGCTTACGGGAAAGGTTCAGAACTTTAAACTGCATTGCGGGATTTTTCTCACGCATTATCTTGTCGGCCTCCAGCTGTACATCGACACTAAGCGACTGTCTGCCCACCGGCAGGGAAAGCGTTCCACTTTGTGTCTCGCCTGAACCACTCGTTACATCGGCCGAAAGTGTATAATCGTAGAAAGAAGCGGCCCATCCCTTGTCGTCCAGTGCCTCCTCAGGCTTGGCCAGCACCACTTTCACTCGGAATCGTCCATCGCCGTCGGTCTTCGTATCTTCCTCGGAAAGCGTTGTTTCGTCCGACAAGCTCCAACGCCACCAGTTTCTCACCCCACGGGTGAATCGGTATTTCACAACCGCATCGCGCACGGGTACGCCCGAGAAAGTTTTCGCTTCGCCCTGTAGACAGACCGTATCGCCCATCACGTAAGAATCTGTACAAGATAGCTGAACATCGAATGTAGGTCGCTTGTATTCCTCCACCCGTACGGTTATCTGAGAGCCTTGGTTGGCCGAGACGCTGTAATTACCCGGGAGCAAAGCCTCGGGCAGGGCGAAATCGGCAGTGAACGCTCCCATGTCGTCCGAACAGACATCGGATTGTCCCAATGTCTGCCCGTTCCCGCGAAGCGCCAAGTGTACCCGAGCGTTCTTCTGCACCCGTACACTGTCGCCGTTCTGCTCAAACGAGAATCCCGAAACATGTACGGTCTGTCCCGGACGGTATAGCGAACGGTCGGCAAACAACCTGTTGGTCTGTGTCCATCCCTTGTTAGTCCGTTCCGAAGCATATATCCGACCTCCGTACACCGACTCTATAGGCATGTAGTCGTTTCCGGCGGTACGTATATTCATCCGATGAAACTCCGACACAGGAATCTGAACGCTACCCCGTGCATCGGCCGTATAGGCCCTGACAAACTTGTTGCGGTCGGTGTACACGGCCACTTCGGCGTTAGGAACGGGATGACCGCTCAACCGGTCTACCGCCGTAATCTCCACATTTTTGCCGTCTACCGGTGTGGCGATGAAGCGGTAAGGCGATACGTGCATCACCGTATAGGCCGCTTGGGCATTTCTTACGTCTTTCGGCGTCTGCCTCAAGACATAGATACCGGCCTGTGGTAAGGTATAAGGGAAAACGGTATCGGTTGGAGTATAATCGGCCGAAGGTGTCAGTGAATAGTTCTGAGAGGAAACTTTCTTTCCATAACGTTTCAGCAACTCATCGGTTTGATACTTGGTCAGCTCCTCCGAAGCGGCCGTCAGATTCAGTCGGTATAAATCCAACGAAACGCCTTTCAGATTTGAGAATCTGACCTTCAACTCCGACTCGTACTCGGGGTACACAAACGGAACACTCACGCTCAGCGTTGGCGTTTCCGCACAGGCTATCACTCCATTCAGCGAGGCTGTCCACTCTCCCCTGGGGTACAATGCCAAACCTTTGCGAGCCACCTCGACCGAACGCGCCCACTTGTCCGCATGGGAATAAGCCCTCGCTACTTTCAGATAGGCATCGGCACACTCGGGCACGTCCTTGTAAGCATCGGCCAGTGCAAGCATCTTTTCGGCAAACTCGTCCAACGAAAGCTTATACCGTGCGTAGCCGTTCATTCTATCTCTTTGGAAATACAACTTAGCCTCTTGACAAAGAAAGAGAGCTGTGCGGTCATCGGGGTTACAAGCTGCTATCAGGTCATCAAAAAAGCCGTATGCGCATTGTATGGATTTGTACCGGTATCCATCGTTGGAATTCCACAACATAGAAGAAAGAGAGCGAATAGCCAAACGAACCAACGTATCGTACATGTTATCGCCGAAGTACTTCTCGCTAAGTTTTCCACTCGCTGTCACAGGGCGATAATCCCGAACGGGAGTGCGCCGCAACAAATCACGGTCGGTCAGCGACAAGCGGAAATATCGGATTGCATTGTCTAAACCATCCTTTCGGTTCGCTTCCATATTTCCCAATATGCAGTTCAGCATGGCACGCCCCACCAAGTCGGGTTCTGTCTTGGCCCATTCCTTCAGTTTGGCCACCTCGGCCTCCAAACTATCGGGAACAAGCTCTACCTGACAGTTAGCTCGCACAATATGCGCCTTCAGCATTTGCGGAACATTCCGTTCTGTCTGTGCCTTCTCATAAATCACATTGGCCTTTTCTATCACCGACTTTGGCAAGTCCTTCTTTATACAGGTTTCTACCTCCTTCCACAAGGTATCGTAGTTTTGCGCCATTGTTCCCAATGGAATAAGTCCCATGAAAGCAAACAAGCCACTCAAGATTCTCAGCTTCTTCATCATCTTTTTGGTTTAATCTTTATAAAGGAACAGAATCTCCAGGCATTTACTGCAATCCTTTTAGATAAAAAAGCTTAAACTCAACGGAATAAAAAGCGCTAATGGAGAACAGCAATCCCATTAGCGCTTTCAGCATTTCGGCTTCCCAGCCAAAACCTAAACATTTAGTTATCCCTATATCTCTTTTCCCTTATTTCACAGGAATATTCAGTATAGCCGGACGGACTCCCGATGCCGACACCGTAAAGGTAATCTGACCGGCAGTTTTTCCGCTACGAAGAATGGCCGTAGCCGCTCCCGAGAACAAATCCATCTCGGGGCTTTGGAACGAACGGAGCGACGTTGGGTCACCATTGGCCGTAGCTTCGAACACTCCAGCTCCCTTTACACGGAAACTGACTTTCCGAGTATCCGTAGGTACGATGTTCCCATCCTTGTCCGCAACCTGAACGGTTATATAAACCAGGTCTTCGCCATCGGCCGACAACGCCTCGCGATTGGCGGTAGCCACCAAGTGATGAGGTTTTCCAGCTGTGCGGATTATTTTCTCAGCTGCCGGGTTCCCATCTTTGTCATAGGCTACAACTTTCACTTCGCCCGGTTCGTATTTCGTATCCATCCACATCAAGCGATAGCGATTATATACCGTAGAATGGTTCTTCTCGCGTATGCCTTGGCTTTTTCCGTTGATAAACAACTCAGCCTTGGGGTAAGACGTATATACAAATATCGGAGTCACCTCACCTTCGCGGCCCTTCCAGTTCCAGTGAGGGAGCACGTGAAGTGTAGCCGACTGCTTGTTCCATTGCGACCGATACAGGTAATAGCGATCTTTGGGTATCGAAGCCAAATCAATGATTCCGAACACGGACGAATGGCTAGGCCAAGCATCGGTATCGTAAGGAGACGGCTCGCCCAGATAGTCGAAACCTGTCCATACAAACTGTCCGAGAACCCACGGATGGTCGTCATCGCGGGCAAAGTCTAAATCGGGCACATTCGACCAATAGCAGCTCTCGTTATCGTAACCGTTCGACTGGTTTCCCGGATGAAGGGCTACATGATGGTCGGTAAACTCCACAGGGAAAAAGTATTGTCCGCGTGAAGAAACAGTAGAAGCCGCTTCGGAACCCAAAATGAGCTTTTGCGGAAGCTTTTGGTAAAAGCGGTCATAGAATTGCGGCTTATAATTGAAGCCTGGAATGTCAAGCGCTGCGGCAAAACCGTTGTCGATGACCGCACCTTCGCCCACCTGATCCATTCCACAAGTAATAGGTCGCGTTTGATCCAAACTACGGACGGTATTTCGCAAGCGCAAGAGTTCGCCCATTCCGGGTTCACCCCACTGGCTGGGCACTTCGTTTCCGATAGACCACATCACCACCGACGGGTTGTTTCGGAAATGACGTACCATGTTTGCCACGTCACGGTCAGCCCACTCGTTGAACACAGCGCCGTAACCGTTGGGCGATTTCGGACGGAAGCCCCAATCGTCGAAAGGTTCTACCATCATCATCATGCCCATCTCATCGCATAGCTCCACAAGTTCCGGAGCAGGCATGTTGTGCGATGTACGGATAGCGTTCACGCCCATATCTTTTAATAACTCTATCTGATAACGAAGAGCTGACTTGTTTACAGCAGCTCCCAACGGGCCTAAATCGTGATGGTTACAAACGCCCTGAAACTTCGTGGCCTTTCCGTTCAAGAAAAAGCCTTTGTCGGGAACGTATTCCAACGTACGAATACCGAAACGGGTATCGTAAGTATCGGTTACCTGTCCGTCTACAGTCAGCGTGGTACGTGCCGTGTAAAGTTTAGGGCTTTCGGTATTCCACAACTCCGGGTTCTTCACCAAAAACGATTGGGTAAACACCTGCCCACGGGCGCAATAAACGCCATCCGATGTTGTCACTTCCTTTCCTTCGGGTGAAAGGATGGATGTGTGTACCTGTACATTCTGCTTATACGAAGTTCCGGCCACATCTATACTCAGGCGAACCGACGCATAATCAGCGTTCACGGTTGGTGTAGTTACATACGTACCCCAAGTAGGAATATGTACACGACTGGTAGTCACCACATGAACGTTGCGGTAAATTCCAGCTCCGGGATACCAGCGTGACTGTTCACGTTTGTTCTCGCAGCTTACCTCCAACTGGTTTTCACCCGGACGCGATACGCCATCTATCACCACGTAAAACGAATTGTAACCGTAAGGCCAATATATCACTTCTTTCCCGTTAACCTTAACGTGGGCATGACTCATCACACCATCGAACACCAAGGTAGTGGAACGCCCGGTGGTATCGGGCAAACTAAAAGTAGTTCGGTACACGCCTTTCCCGATAAACGGGAGTCCTCCCGTACGCCCGGTCTTCTCGGTGGCTTCCGTTTCGCCATTCTGCTCCACGGCCACCGTCTGAAGGTCGTTCTTACGGTCGAAAGGTCCGTATATGGCCCAGTCGTGCGGCACCCTCACCGTTTGGCTTTTCTCCGAAACGAACGTTTCGCCTTTGCAAAACGTCCATCCCTCTTTCAGGGTAGTAACCGTGCGCTGTGCATTCATGTTGACGGCTCCCGAAAGAGCCATCAACATGACAATGTATCGTGCATTCATACCTTTTGCTTACTTGGTTTTAAATGGGTCAAGAGCTACAGTTGGGGCATCGTTGTCGAAACATCCCAATGTATAGCCGTTGTTGTATCCGGCCGGCGCTTCCGGTTCCCAATAGAAGATACCTTCAACATCGGCCGTCATCATCTTTGTAATTAAAGCCTTGCACATTTCACCTTCGGTGTACGGCATACCTATTTCGCAAATCATCACCGGCTTGCCGTATTTCTGCTTCAAATGATTGATGTTTGCGATGCAATCTTCGGCTACCTTTTCCCAACCGCCAGCTTCGCCTTGCTCTTCGGCCCAATAAGGATAGAGCGACATTCCTATCATGTCATACTTTCCACCGTTATTCTCAAGAATATCGAATATGCGGTCGTATCTGGGTTGACTGTTTCCGCTATCCAAATGAACGATGACTTTCGCATCGGGGAAAACGGCCTTTACGGCATCGTATCCGGCAGTGGTAAGTCCGGCATACTGAGCGGGCTTATTGACAGCACCAATGGGAAGCAACATACCCGGAGTGGTTTCGTTGCCCACTTGCACCCATTCGGGAGTCACGTTGGCTTTCTTCAGTGACGTAAGCACCGATTCGATATGTCCGGCTACAGCTGTCTTCAGTTCCTCATACGAGTAATCGGCCCATGCTGTGGGGATTTCCTGACTTCCAGGGTCGGCCCAAGTGTCGGACAAATGGAAGTCAATCATGGTGCGGAGTCCAAGCGACTCCGCACGACGGGCTTTCAACACCACGTCATCTACATTATTCCATCCGTCTTTCGGATTCACCCACACGCGCAAGCGGATAGAGTTCACTCCGCAGTAGTCGCGCAGCAGTTTCATACACTCCATCTCCTGACGGTCTGCATCAGCTCCCGGTGTATAGAACTTATATCCTTCGGACTCCAACTGGGTAATCCAACTAACGTCCGCGCCACGGGCAAAGCCTGTTTCTTTTTCTACGGTATCTGTTGTCTCCTGTTCGTTTACAGCGGTAACAGGGCCGTCTTCGGTACAGCTTCCCATCGTCATTGAAGCGAGGAATGCCATCATCGGTAATATACTAATCATTTTCATTGAATTCATTTATTTAAGTGTATAGGAATACGTTTGTTTGCCAAAGTCTACGGTAAGAATGTATGTCTTGCCTATTTCCAAATCGTTGTCGCCATCGAATCCTGTTGTCGCATCCGACTTGCCAAGTGTCAACGCACCAGAGCTACCACCGAAGAACAGACTCCAATTACCATTAATCAAGACTTTGACTCCCCAAGAAGTTTCTTTTGTTTTCTCGAATTCGGCAGTAAATATTTCCTTATTGTCGGCCGACTGAGTCATCTCCTGCTCGTCCCAAACATCGTTCAAGCCTGCATAAGTTACCTTTTCTACCTTAGTCAGTTCATAAGTTAGATTCTTCATACTGAAGTCCATTACATATAAGCCCTCTTCCGGTGCCGGAATGTTGTTTCTATCCGATTCGGCCAATACTAATGAGCCTGACAAAGCGGTTGCACCGTCTGCAGCCTTATAAGCCGGAGACCAACTCTGCTCTGTATAAGCACGGTATCCATATTCCGATTTGATATAGTGTGCTCCGGCATACGACAAGCTTGACTCTTCGTACAAAGACAGATAGCAACTGCCTGTAGCAGGATCCGCCCAATCAACAATTCCCGACAAGTAAAGTTGTGTCGGAGTTTCCGGCTCCGGCTCGGCTTCTCCCGTAGTAATCTTATACTGGAGAGGATTGGACAGGTCAAGAATCAACGTTGTGTTTCCTGCAGGCAAGGCTACCGAGATGTTTCCGGCTGTGCTACCAAAGGTCAAGTTCTGCGAATCGCCCGAGAAAGCTACGGCTTTGTCTATCGGCGTACCGGTATCGGTTGTTTCATAATTATAGAGCGAGCCGCTACCCGAAATGGTTATGGTTACCGTAGAAGCCGTTGCCAGGTTGATAGGCAAAGTCCATTGGTTAGACTTCTTATTATATACCATGCTGCCCGTAATGTCTCCGGCTACGGTAAGAGAAGGGATATAGAGTGCGCTCCACCAACCTTCTACCGTGTTCAGTGTGGTATAGTAACATCCGGTAGAACCGGGGAACCAGAAATTCCAGTGACTGTCGTCCGATGATGCGTAGAACGGTTTTCCGTTCTCTCCTAGGTTACCCCAAACCACTTGGTTAGCCTCGCGGAACCACCAGTTATCCCAGCTGCTTGCGCCCATAAATCCGGTATAGATACCATTCTCTTCGGCCGAACCTAACGTAGTAGTCGTTTCGTTCCAGTCTTTATCCAGTACAGTTCCCAAGGTAAGGCTAATGTGATACGATTGTACCATCACCTTGATTACATTGGAATACGAAGGATTGATATTGTCGGCCAACGATGATTTCACCCTTATCCACAACGGAGCCTTTTCATTGGCGGTATAGCCCAAACGACCCAACAAAGCATTCAGGCTCTCGCTCAAGAACTGATACGAGCGTACATCTTTATCCACCGCAATGTCCAATGGTTCGGTAAAAGCCTCATCTTTTGAAAGCTGGATGGTTTGAGTGGCGGCATTAACCGCCGCCTGTAATTTCGGGTCGCTTAGGGTAATCTTTCCATCGCCCGTCCAATAAATCGTCATGGCCAAAGCCTGTGGATTCTCGGCCGTCAGAATTACCTCGTTCGAAGCTCCCGACAACTCCGTCTGACTTCCGGTTTCTACATACACCGGATCAATATCGCTGTTGCAAGAAGCGAAAGCGAGTACCAAGGGAAGGCACATCGCCTTGAATATGTTATTTACGATTTTCATTGTTGCTACACATTAATAAAGTAGATTATGCAAATTCGGATTGGCTGTAAGGTCAGTTTCCGGAATGGGATAGATATTGTACTTGGTGTTTACGGAACGTCCGTCCAACACTCCGCCTTTCCACTGCCAGATATAACTGTCGGTAGTAAACTTGTCGAAGCGGATAAGGTCGGTGCGACGAACCGATTCCAGATACAGTTCGCGCGCTCTTTCATCAAGCATAAAGTCGAGTGTAAATTCAGTGTCCGAAATCTTTCCGCTCTCGTCTTGACCATAGGCACGCAAACGTACAGCGTTCACCAAATCCAAAGCCTCAGCACGGGTGATACCTGTTCCGCCGCGCAGCTGCGCTTCGGCTGCCATCAGGTAAACATCGGCCAGTCTTATCAGCGGATAATCGGTAGAACAACCTACAGCCTGAGAGCTTGATGCTGCCTGACCGTCATCGGTAAGGTTCGTGAATTTCTCGAAATAATAGCCTTCATCCTGATTCGTCATAGCGCCGGTAAAGTACTGAGCTTGTCCATCGGAGTAGAATTTAGCGCGAGTGTCTTTGGTTGTGGCTATATCACCAAACTTAGCCACCATTTCGCCACGAGCACGGAACATACCCCAACCTGCATCCAGTCCGTATTTCGAAGGATCTTGAGATCCCAGTCCGCAAGAGCCGCAAACCACGTATGTTCCTCCACCCCACGTTACCGAAGTGGTAGCATCGCAAACCAATGAGAATAAAATTTCGTTCGTACGCTTGTAATTGTCGGCGTTAAACAGTTTGCTATAGTCCGGTTCCAAAGAGAATGCCGTGTTCTTTATCACCTTCTCGCAAGCGGCAATACACTTGGTGTAATACTGAGCGTCAGTAGTGCCGCGGTATACCGCACTGTTCAGATACAAGCGAGCCATCAGCGCCCAAGCTACAGGCTTGCTGGCCCGGCCATACTCGTTTGTATCAGGCAAAGAGGAAGAGCTGCCTTCGGTCACCAGTTCGGTGAGTTCGCTTTCGATGTAATCGAAAAGTCCCTTTCCGTCGAACGCTTCGGGGATGTAACCGATAACAGGAGTAGTTTCGTCAACTTTCGGTCCCTGGCGGAACAAGTCGAGTACCATCCAATAACTATAAGCACGCATGAAACGAGCTTCTGAACGATAGTTGCGTATTTCGCTCTGTTCAGCTTCAGAGAAATTCGATATTTCGCTGTCTGTACTGTGACGCAAGAACTCGTTGCACAACGCAATGTTGAAATACAACCAATAGTATGAATCGGAAACCCACGAGTCCTTTGCGCTCCATTCCATATAAGCCAAATCGGAAGTATTTGTTCCCGACAGCCACGTGTTGGCTATTTCATCGGAGGGAACTTCCTGCAGGTTAAAATATCCACGTGAGAAGTCTTTTCCGTTTATCGTTGTAAGGTCGCCGTTGCTACCACCTTGCTCTTGTCCGGCAAGTACGTAAGAAGCATATATCTTGGCAAGCACTCTCTTATAGTTTGCCGCGCTGGAATATACTTCCGAAGAAGTGTCTTCCGTCACAGGGTTTTGGTTCAGGACATCGGTACATGAGCCTGTCAATAAGCCCAGACACAATATCCAAATTGTCAGTATACTATATTTTTTCATCGTTTTAGTTTTAGAAGTTAAGGCCAATCGTAACCGAATATGTGCGCGGACGCGGATAAACTGCCGTGTCTACTCCGTTAGACGTTTCCGGGTCAACACCGGTGTACTTGGTTATCGTGAATACATTCTGTACCATTGCCGAAGCGTGAAGGCTCAGCGATTTGTAAATGCGTCCGAAATCGTAAGAAAGCTGCAGGTTGTCCATTTTCAGGAACGATGCGTTCTCCAAATAGTAGTCGCTTTGGTACTGACGTTTGTTGAAGTGGGTCTTCAGATAACTACGGTTCAAGTTATTCAGCTGATAATCGTTGTAGCTCATTGTTTCCCATGCGCCAGTATTCATTGCCATACCGTTAAAGATATATCCTCCAATGTTCGCACGAAGAGAGGTAGACAGTGTCCACTTCTTGTAGCGAAGCGATGTAGAGAATCCCAGAATCCAGTCGGGAGAAGGTGAATGGTGGTGATAACGGTCTTTGCTGGTTATTTCACCATCGCCGTCCAGGTCGGCATACATGCCTTCAATGGGAAGTCCGGTTTCGGGGTCGTACAATTGCTTGTACAAGTAGAACGAATATGGAGCGTAATCGGTAGAGAATACCTGCATCTGATATGCGTCAATCCACGGACCTACTTCGGTATCAGGGCTGGGAGCACCGGGAGTAAGCGTAAGGTTCTTGATTCTTACTTTCGACCAAGCGGCGTTGGCACTTACGGTCCACGACCAGTCTTTCTTGTCGATTACATTGGCAGTAAGAGCGAGTTCAATACCTTTCGAATCAACGTTACCTACGTTTTCCAACATCAACTTATCGAAGTTAGTACCTGCCGGAACCGGTACGGTAGCAAGCAGATTCTCTGTCTTGCGTGTATAATAGTCGGCCGAAAGAGTCAAACGGCTATTGAAGAACGAAAGGTCGATACCGTAGTTCCACGATTTAGTTGTTTCCCATTTCAGGTCGGGGTTGTAGGCTTCGGGACGATACGTATACACGGGTTTTCCACCGAACTGATACTGTGCGCCGTCCTGCCCCGGAGTATAGACAGGGATATAACCGTAATTAGAAATACCGTCTTGCTGACCGGTAACACCATACGAAACACGCAACTTCATGTCGTTTACTACAGGAAGCAACGGTTTGAAGAAGTTTTCTTTCGACACACGCCAAGCCAAAGCGACAGAAGGGAAA
This sequence comes from bacterium, assembly GCA_963595925.1. Classification (GTDB taxonomy): domain Bacteria; phylum Bacteroidota; class Bacteroidia; order Bacteroidales; family Bacteroidaceae; genus Phocaeicola. The sequence continues at coordinate 48,832 of CAVBJM010000004.1, read as the reverse complement.
GTACCCCAACGGTTGTCGGTAGAGAAGCGCGATGAACCGTCACGACGCATAGTAGCTGTAAGCAGATAGCGTTCCATCAGCGTGTAGTTCAAACGTCCATAATAAGAAAGGAGTGAGTGGCGTTGGTCGGTAGCTGCAGATGTGCTCTGCTGAATACCGCTTGCGTTAAGTTCTCTGTAGAACGGTGTTGCGTATTTCCAGAACTGATAGTCGTAACCCAAAGTCAAGTCGACATTCGACTTGATGGCCTTGATGTCTTTGTTATAGTTGGCGTAAATCGTGAGCAAACGGTTATGGTTCTTCTGAGGTCCGTAATCGTAGTCACGACCACCGGTCGTGTAATAAGCGAACGCTTCCGCCGGAACATATACATGTCCTTGACCTTTCGAGAAGTCGTAACCGGCGGTAGCGTGAAAGCGCAAGCCTTTTACCCATCTCACGTTCCAGTCTACGTCTACGTTTCCAATAACGCGATACACATCGGAAGTAGAATGATATTGTTGCAAACGTCCTACCGCATTGGCCAACGCGCCCGTTACAGGCACTCCGTTGCTATCGGCAGCTTCGGTATATCCGCCGAAAGCGCTTGTACCCGAATAAACGGGGATGGTAGGATTGAGCGTGCAACCGCCCCAAATGGCACTGTTATCGGCAAAACGGTTATTGGAATAAGTGGCCTTCAGGCTGAAGTTGAAACGCAATTCGTCGCGGAAGAACGATGGACTCAAGTTCAAGTTTCCGGTGAAACGCTTGGTGTTGTCGGTCTTCAGGATACCGTCCTGATAATAGGCGCCCAAGGAAACACGGAAAGGCAACCACGATGTGGCGCGTCCCGAAACGCTGAGGTTATTGTCGGTACCGAAAGCGGTCTGATAGATTTCGTCGTTCCAGTTGGTACGTGCCGTTCCCAGCAAAGCCTTTTGCTTGTCGGTTCCGTTCTTGTTTACCACATCGATAAACTCATCGGTAGAGAGCATATCGGAAGTCTTTGTTCTTGTGGCCAACGAGTTGGTAGTTTGGAAAGACACCTTTACACCTTCGCCGCTACCTTTCTTAGTAGTGATGATGATGACACCGTTCGAAGCACGCGAACCATATATAGCGGTAGACGATGCGTCTTTCAGTACGGTAATGCTCTCGATATCGTTCGGGTTAATCAAACTCAAGAAGTTTCCGCCGCCCGATACAGAGCCGCCAACTTCCATCGGCACACCGTCCAACACAATCAAGGGGTCGTTCGAAGCGTTCAGCGAAGCACCGCCACGGATGCGGATGGTAGAGCTTGACGTAGGCGAACCACCGCCGTTTACAATCTGAACGCCGGCTATCTTACCGTTCACCAGTTCTTCAGGCGATGACACCATACCCTTATTGAAGTCTTTTTGGCTTACCGAAGACACCGAACCGGTCAGGTCGTCTTTCTTACGTGTACCGTAACCGATTACAACGACTTCGTCCAGCAGTCCGCTGTCCGATTTCATCGTTGCGTTCAGCACGTTTGACGTAGTAAGGTCGAGCGTCAGATTCTTATAGCCGACGTACGAAAATGTCAGCTGCTTAGTAGAAGACGGCACGCCGATGGAGTAATGTCCATCTATATCCGTCATAGTTCCCACCGAAGTTCCCATAATCATTACGGTAGCACCTACCAAAGGTTCTCCGGTTTCATCAATCACAGTTCCCGTTACCGTCCTTTTGTTTTGGGCGGCCGCCGAAAGAGGGTTAAGGAGTAAGGCCAGCAAGAAGCCAATAGCCCATGTCCTTATTTCGGCCATGCAAATAGTTTTGTTCATTTAAGGTATAATATTAGATTACCACAATTAATAAAGGTACAACATCATAGTATTGAAATTGGACCGTTACAAATGTATGTCATCTAATACACAACAGGCCGTTTGAATCGGACAAATGAGAGAACATTTCGGACAAACCGCACATTTTGGCCAGTTATTTCCCGCTTTTGTCTTATGACATCGAGGTATTTGCGTCTTCCGACTGATATTGGCTGGGCTTTACGCCGAACTGTGCCTGGAAACACTTGGCAAAATACGATGGAGTCTTGAAGCCGACCATGTAACTGATTTCGGCTACCGTAAAGCGATGCTGCGCCAAGAGCATGGCCGCCTTTTGCAAACGCACCCGGCGGATGTAGTCCAACGGGCCTACGCCCATGTATTTCTTGATAATGCGATACAGTTGCTTGTTGGGCAGGCCACTCTTTTCACTCAGGAAGTTTACCGTCAGGTCGGGATCGGAAATGTTTTCTTCTACGATTTTTGCTATCTTGGCCAGTAGCTTTTCATTGACTGACTCGGCTTTGATGGGCTTAGTTTCGGTGATGGATTCGATACGCACCGACTCACGGAGGTCGGAACGCGCCTTGATTAGCTGACTGACGCGCCCCAGCAATACCGATGGTTCAAACGGCTTCGACATGAAAGCGTCAATACCTAACTTTACGCTTTCCGTCTCGGTGAAATTGTCGGCCTTAGCCGTAAGCATAATGATGGGAATAAGAGACAAACGCGGGTTTTGTTTCAACCGGCGAACCATCTCGGAACCTCTCATAATAGGCATCATCTCGTCTAACAGTATCAGGTCGGGCACGAACGAAGAGGCAATGGACAGTCCGGCGCGTCCGTTCTCAGCCTGCAAGCAGGTATAGTCTTTCTTCAACAGGTCTCGAATGAAAAGGGATATCTGTCTATTGTCTTCTACTATCAGTACTTTGGGCTTGCCGTTGTCCGCGTTTTCTTCCGATTCGCCGCTCGGGCTGTTTTGCATAAGTTCTTCAGAGAGCGGAAGGGTAACAATAAAGGACGATCCTTGTCCCTCCCGACTGTAGAGATTGATGTTGCCCTTCATTAAATCCAGATACTTCTTTATCAGATAAAGTCCGATACCAGTTCCTTCGCGTAGCTTAGCGGTAGACGGAGAGCGGAACATACGCTGGAACACCAGCGATTGGTCGGTTTCGGCGATGCCCAGCCCATCGTCCGACACCACAATCTCCACCATTCCGTTATTGGTGCGGATGCCGCACGACACGGTCGCCCCGTCTTCGGAATACTTGCAGGCATTCGAAAGCAGGTTGGCAATAACCGATTCGAACTTCACGGCATCGGCCTCGATAAGCAACTGCTGGCACGAGGAATGGAACACGAAGTTTTTCTGAGGATTGTTCTCCCGATAAGTTTCGAAGACCTCCTTACAAAATTCTACCACATCGAACGTGGAAAGTATCAGCAAATCTTCATCGGTGTCTTCCAGGTGATTCAGCTCGAGCGTGCGGTGAATCAGGTTGTTTAGCCGAACCGCGTTCTCGTATATCAGCTCCAGGGTTTTCTTTACCTTCGAGTCTTTGGCATGTTCCTTAAGCACGCTGACCGGTCCTAATATCATCGAAAGCGGAGTCTTCAGGTCGTGTGAGATATCGGACAGGAACGTAAGCTTCTTCTCGACGTTTTCCAACGCTTTTTCGCGTTCTTTTTCGCGGAGAATCTTCAGGTTGCGTCGGCGGGAATATTCAATGATTCCTACCACAAGGCCAATAAAGAACAAGATGTACAGCGCCACTGCCCACCAGGACAATAGCCACGGACCTTCTACCACCAGCGGAGCGGACAGCGGAGTGACGGGCGAACCTACGGTTTTGACAAGCAAGGTGTAACGCCCCATGGAGAGGTCGGAAAGCGTGATGGTATTCGAAGCCTCGGGCATTACAACCCAGCCATCCAAGGTGTCGGCCGGTGTCTTGGCCAGCTTGTACATGTATCGTTGAACCGACTCGGGCGAGTAGTCTAGCGTGCTTACCAGCAAGGTGACGCTTCCCCCGTGGGGAATGACCAGCCGGTTACCTTCGTTCAAACCCGAAAGGTCAACGTATCCGTCCGCCCCCTTCTTTTGCAGCAACATGCGGATAGCTTTGCGCCCAGACACGTCCTTCAAATCGTCAGGGTCTACCTCTAAAATCTCATCGGTGCCGCCTAAATATACTTTTCCCGTTGCCGTATCGTTGTATAGAGCCGTATAGGCTTTCTGCGGAATGGGCAGAAGAGTCACCTCTAAGGTCTTACCGTCTACCCGCCACACATTGCTCAGGGTGGATATCCACATGTCACGCCCCACCGCTCCCATGGCCAGCACGCCTTCGTCGCCTTCCGTGTTCGGCAGCTTCACCGTTTGGCTATTTCCTTTCCGGCCGAACACTACCGCGCCGCCCTTAAACGCACACCACAAACGCCCCAAAGCATCGAGCGCGATGTGTGTAGGGTAATTTCCGGTCAGCGTCAGGATGTCGTACTTCACGCAGCCTTTCCCGGGCGAAAGCTTGGTAAGCGAATTGTCGCGGAATAGCAGAATCCACACGTTTCCGTCGGCATCGCGCACCACATTGTTTATTAAATCGTTCTTTAAGTCTACCTGAAGTTGACCGAAACGCTTGTTTTCATTGTTCACCGATACGCCGGCCACTACCTCGCCTCCCGAAGCTCCGAATTTATCCTTGGCTACGTAATGCAAACCGCCCAAATAGCTTCCTACCCAAAGGCTGTCGCCGTCCTCCTGAATGGCATACACCCAGTTGGAATTGTGGTTACCGTTCTGGTCTACCACATGGAACACGTCGAAACTGGCCTTGCTGCGGTTGTAGCGGTTGATGCCGCCATCGGTAGAGAGCCACACGGTGCCTTCGCTGTCTTCGGTGATGGCTCGGATGCGGTTGTGCGAGAGGGAGTGTTCCGCGTCGGAATGTCTGTACCACACGGGGGCTTTCCCTTCGGAAAGGCGTATGATGCCGTTCGTTCCGCCCAACCAAAGATTCGTGTAGGAGTCGCGGCAGATGGAGTAGATATCGTTACCCTCGCCCGAACGAGCCAAGGTGCTGAGCGTAACGGTACGCATGGCACTGGAGTTGGCCGCAATGGAAAATCCCTTTCCGTGGCCAGCCCATACGTTGTTCTCCGTATCCGAATAGATGCACCATATCTCATTGTCGGACAAAGACTGTTCCAGCCGTGAGTCGTGGCGGTAATGGCGAACCGCGTCTCCGTTTAGTTCGAATACGCCGTTGTCCGTACCTATCAGCAGATGCCCGGCCTGAGTTTTGGCCAGACTCTTTACGTTGTTTCCATCCATCTGCTCCACGCGCGTCCACGTGTCGACTACGGGAGAATATCTGTAAAGCATCCCTTCGCCGCCTACATAAATGGCTTTTTCGTCATCGTCCTCCAGCAAACAGTTAACGAATACGTGACGCTGGTCGGCGCCTCCCGTAGCTACCTCAACCTTGCGAAAAGCTTTTTTCGAAGAGTCCCAACGCGCCAAGCCGTTGTACGTACCCACGTAGAGAACGCCCCTACTGTCGCGCAGCAAGGAGTAAACCGACTTATGCGGAAGCCCCAACGAAAGATTCCTCAGTTGCTGGGTCTGTGTATTGAAAGTGTACATTCCGTACAGGCTACCTATCCAAAGCGTTTGGTCTACCATGAGCAGAGAGCGAATCTCTTTGGGCGAGACGCTTTCGAACGAATCCAACTGGTTGGTATCGAACCGGAAGGCAAAGAGTCCGTTGTTCCCTCCCAAATACAAACATCCGTCCCTCTCCACAATGGAGTAAATCTGTGTACCCGACAGCTTGCTTTCGGCTATGGGATGAGTCGCTATGCCGTCGTAAAAGTAGAGCCCGCTATTGGTACCTATCCAAGCCATTCCACGGCTATCGGTATAAATGCAAAACACCGTGAGCTTCTTTCCGCCCACGACCATGTTTTTCCATGCCAGCTCAGGCTCGGGCAGCCGAGGCACAGACAAGGCAGTTCCCAAAGAAGTCCACAAGAGCAAAAGGGTAAGGACTACGCCGTATATGATGTTTTTTCTTTCCGATTTCATTTCATAGATGATGGTTATGCTGCAAATTTAACCTTTTCCACCTAAAAACAAAAAAAATACGGACAACAAGATTTCCGTTCTATCGCCGCAAAGTTATCTTACTTCGACCGTAGTAAATGCTTACTTCGAACGAGGTGCATGCTTACTTCGACCGAAGTAAATGCTTACTACGACCGAAGTAAGCGAACATCGCCTTACAGCATAAGGATTTTCGCATTAAGCCTCAACGCTTTACGCCAAATTTCAGAGGAACCCCAAAAACGGGATGTCCTCACGGTGCAACGGGACAGAAAAAACTTGTCCCCAACACTGCCCGGAGAGGCCGCATTGGGGACAAAAATTATGTAAAACCGAAGCCCGGAGCTACGGTCATAAAATCAGGAAAACCCGATTAGAACTCGGCGTTGCGCGGAGTACGCGGGAACGGTATCACGTCGCGGATGTTCGACATACCGGTAACGAACAGCAACAGACGTTCGAAGCCCAAACCGAATCCGGCGTGAGGACAAGTACCATACTTACGGGTATCCAAATACCACCACATGTCTTTCATCGGAATATTCAGTTCGGTAATGCGAGCCATCAACTTGTCGTAGCTCTCTTCACGCACGCTTCCGCCGATGATTTCGCCAATCTGCGGGAACAGCACGTCGGTACCTTGTACCGTCTTTCCGTCGGCATTCTGCTTCATGTAGAAAGCTTTGATTTCCTTCGGGTAATCTATCATGATAACCGGCTTCTGGAAATGCTGCTCTACCAAGTAGCGTTCGTGTTCGCTGGCCAAGTCGCATCCCCAGTATACGGGGAATTCAAACTTGTGGCCTTTGGCTACGGCTTCTTCCAGTATCTTAACGCCCTCGGTATAAGGCAGACGTACAAACTCGGTTGCCACAACCTGCTGCAAGCGTTCTATCAAGCCCTTGTCTACCATCTTGTTCAGGAATTCCAAGTCGTCCTTGCAGTTGTCCAATGCCCACTGCACGCAATACTTGATAAACTCTTCTTCCAAATCCATCAGCTCGGTCAGGTCAGCGAATGCTACCTCGGGTTCCACCATCCAGAATTCGGCCAAGTGACGCGGCGTATTCGAATTCTCGGCACGGAACGTAGGACCGAACGTATAAATCGAGCCCAATGACGTAGCGGCCAATTCGCCTTCCAACTGTCCCGATACCGTCAGACTGGCTTGCTTTCCGAAGAAATCGCTATCGTAAACGATGGATCCGTTTTCGTCCTTCTTCAAGTCGTAAAGGTTCATTGTCGTTACCTGAAACATCTGTCCGGCACCTTCGCAATCGGAAGCCGTGATGATAGGCGTATGGAAATAGAAGAATCCTTTTTCGTGGAAGAACTTGTGAATGGCGTAAGCCATGTTGTGACGGATGCGGAACACAGCGCCAAAGGTGTTGGTACGCGGACGCAGATGGGCTATCTCACGAAGGAATTCCATAGAATGGCCTTTCTTCTGGAGCGGATAGGTGTTGTCGCAAGCGCCAAGCACTTCTATTTCGCGCGCCTGAATCTCGCAAGCCTGCCCCGAACCAACCGAAGCCACCAGTTCCCCGTTTACGCTCAAGCATGCGCCAGTAGTAATCAGCTTCAGCAGTTCTTCATCGAAATTGGCTAAGTCGACTACCACCTGGATATTATTAATAGTAGAACCGTCGTTTAAGGCGATAAAGTTAACCTGTTTGCTACCACGGCGAGTGCGCACCCAACCTTTCACGTTGACCATCGAACCGAAATCGCGGCTCTGCAACAGGTCAACAACTTTTGTTCTACGAATTGTTTCCATGAATTGTCTTTTTTTCTTTTGTATTTTGTATTATTCAAACGATCCCATACGGAGAACGTTCACCTCTTGTTCTGTAAGATAACGCCAGTCGCCTCTGCGCAGACCTTTCTTGGTAAGTCCGGCAAAATAAACGCGGTCCAGCTTCACCACGCGGTAACCCAGCGATTCGAAGATGCGGCGCACAATGCGGTTCTTTCCCGAATGGATTTCGATTCCCACTTGCGACTTGTCTGTATCCGAAGCGTAGCTGATGGCATCGGCATGTATCTCGCCGTCTTCCAGTGTAACACCGGCCAAGATTTGATCCAAATCGGCTCTGGTCACATTCTTGTCGCAATATACATGATATATCTTCTTCTTCAGGAATTTGGGGTGAGTCAGTTTCGAAGCGAGGTCGCCATCGTTCGTCAGCAGCAACACACCTGTAGTGTTTCTGTCCAAACGTCCTACGGGGTATATACGCTCCTTGCAAGCGTCCTTTACGAAATCCATTACGGTCTTGCGTTCCTGTGGGTCATCCGATGTGGTAACACAGTCTTTCGGCTTATTCAGCAGTACGTACACCTTACGCTCGATGCTAACGGGCTGGTCGTGGAACTTCACTTCATCCGAACGTTTCACTTTCGTTCCGAGTTCGGTAACCACTTCTCCGTTCACCGAAACCACACCTGCGGTAATGAATTCATCGGCTTCGCGGCGTGAGCAAAGTCCGGCGTTAGCCAAGAACTTGTTCAGACGAATCGGTTCGTTCGGATCGGCAAGAATCTCTTTATATTCTATCTGTTTCTTCTGGCTATATTTGGCATTGGGGTTATAGTCGGCAGTACGCGGACGGAAACCACCTTGCTGCGGACGGTTGTAACCGCCTTGGCGATTGTATCCTCCCTGACGATAGCCACCTTGCTGCGGGCGGTTATATCCACCTTCCTGACCGCCATTGTTATAACGCGGACGAAACGGACGCTGTTCACCACCTTCGGCATTGTTATTATAATTGTTGTAACGCGGAGTGTACGGACGCTGCGGACGGTCGCCTCCGTCTCTGTTCGGTGTAAAGCGCGGGCGGTCGCCATACTGACGCTGCGGACGGTTATATCCGTTTTCCCCGTTCTGACCACCGTTGTTGTAACGCGGACGATACGGACGCTGTTCGCCGCCTTCTACATTATTATAATTATTGTAGCGCGGAGTGTACGGACGTTGTGGACGGTCGCCGCCATCTCTGTTCGGCGTGAACCGCGGACGACGCTGGTATGAGCTTCCTCCTTCGTTACGATTATACCTATTATATCCTTCTCTATTGTACGATTTGTAACCATCACGGCCAGACTGGCTGCTTTCGTTTTCCGGTCTGCTGTCTTTTTCTGTAATCATTGTTTTTTGTTTATTGAAAATTAATATTTACCCTTCTCGGGCTATGATGTTCTGTTCTTACTATTACATCCCTGTATAGTTGTGCGGTGTGATGGCGCGTAATTCCTTCTTTACGTCTTCGCTCACATTCAACGTTTCTATAAAGTCTTTTATCGATGCCTCGTTTATGGCTTGGTTGGTACGTGTCAACGCCTTCAGCGCCTCGTAAGGATGCGGATAGGCTTCACGGCGCAAAATGGTCTGAATGGCTTCGGCCACTACGCTCCAACAGTTATCCAAGTCTTCGTATATCTTATGTTCGTTGAGCAAGAGTTTGCCCAATCCTTTCAGCGAGCTTTGAATGGCAATCAACGTATGGCCCAAGGGTACGCCCACGTTGCGCAGCACTGTCGAGTCTGTCAAGTCACGCTGCAAACGGCTTACCGGAAGTTTGGCCGACAGATGGCTGAAAATGGCATTGGCGATACCCAAGTTGCCTTCCGCATTCTCGAAATCTATCGGGTTTACCTTGTGCGGCATTGCGCTTGAGCCGACCTCGCCAGCTTTTATCTTCTGCTTGAAGTATTCCATGGAAATGTATTGCCAAAAGTCACGGTTCATATCTACCATGATGGTATTGATGCGCTTCAAGGCATCGAATATCGCGCCCAAGTTGTCGTAGTTGGAAATCTGAGTGGTGTACTCCTCACGTTCCAATCCCAGCTTTTCAGCCACGAAACGGTTTCCGAAAGCTTTCCAGTCGAATTCGGGATAAGCCACGTGGTGGGCGTTGTAGTTTCCGGTTGCGCCACCGAACTTCGCTGTTATGGGGCATGCTTTCAACACGGCGAGCTGACGGTTCAAGCGATAGGCGAACACCATGATTTCTTTTCCCAACCGAGTGGGTGAAGCAGGCTGACCGTGAGTCTTAGCCAGCATAGGAATGTCTTTCCAGGCTTCGGCATAAGCGACCAACTGGTCTATCAGTTTCTGCAACTGCGGGTAATAAGCTTCGTTCAGCGCGTCCTTTATCGACAAAGGCACCGACGTATTGTTTATATCTTGCGATGTCAGTCCGAAATGGATGAACTCCTTAAACTCTTCCATTCCGCCCAACTTGTCGAACTGTTCCTTGATAAAGTACTCTACCGCTTTTACATCGTGATTGGTAACACTCTCAATCTCCTTGATGCGTTGCGCATCTGCCTCGGAGAAGTTACGGTAGATATCACGCAATGCTTCAAAACGGGTTGCATCGAACGCTTTCAACTGCGGCAACGGAAGCTCGCACAGAGTAATGAAATACTCTACTTCCACACGCACACGATACTTCATCAAAGCATATTCCGAAAAGTAAGCAGCCAAAACTCCCGCTTTGCCACGATAACGGCCGTCAATAGGCGATACGGCCGTAAGTAAGTCAAGATCCATCATGGTTCTTCCTATATTATTTAATGATCATTAATTGATAGCCGCAAAGTTAATGCTTTTCCGCGATTCCGCCCACGAACGGCCGAAAGTTTAGTATTTATTTCGGTTTGATATTCTTTAAACTCAGTAACTTTGTCGCCCGAAACTATAAAACAGACCACAGATATGGAATTACCACAAGACCCAATGATGCTTTTCAGCTACGTAAACACCAAGTTGCGCGACGACTATCCTTCGCTCGATGCGCTTTGCGATGACCTAAACGTAAACAAGGAAGAGTTGACGGAACGGCTCAAGTCCGCAGGCTTCGAGTATAACGAAGCGCAAAACAAGTTCTGGTAAAAATCACCGCAACCAAGCCTCGGGATTCAACTTGGTAACCTCTTTGCGCAGCTGGAAGTGCAGGATGGTGTTTCCGTCCTTGTCGGTTTGCACCGTGCCTATTGTGTCCCGCGTCTTTACCTTACTGCCTTTACGTACAGATACCGACTGCAAGTTACAATATACAGAGATGTAACTGCCGTGACGTATCAGCACGTTCGACAAACCGTTGTACTGGAACACTGCCGACACTTCGCCATCGAAAATAGCCCGCGCGCGAGCTCCGCTTTGACCTTTTATGTCAATGCCTTTATTATCGAGCTGCACGTTGCGCAAACCGGCCACCTGATACTGTCCGAAATGCCCTACCACAACATACGAACCGGTGATAGGCATCGGCAAACGCCCCTTGTTCTGCTCGAACACGCCCGACAAGCGGCGGTCTTCCGAATCTACGTTGAATCCGGCCATCGGTGCGGCAGCAGCCTTTTTCGTTTCCGAAGCCTTGCCCCCCGTAGATGCCGTTTTCTTCGCACCGTTCTTTTTGGTAGCTGCAGCCTTCTCGGCAGCGGCCTGCGCCAAACGGCGCTCTTCCTCGGCCCTCCTTCGGGCTTCCTCTTCGGCACGCTTCCGAGCCTTCTCTATTTCAATGGCTATCAAGCGGTCTATTTGAGCGTCAAGCTTGCCTGCCGACTGTTTTTTCTTCTTTATTTCGCTTTGAATGGACTTCTGCTTCTTCTGCAGAGAGGCCAACATGGTTTGCTTTTCTTTCTCCTGCTTCTCCAGTTTTCCCCGTTCCATCTCGCCTTGCTCTTTCAGCTTTCGCTTGGCTTCCCGGCTTTCAACCAACACCTGACGCTTTTCGTCTACCTGTTTCTGTTTCCGTTGCACCTCTATTCCCTGAATGCGCTGATAGTCGGCGTATTCGCGCACATAACGCAAACGTCGATACATCCGACTCAAGTCATCGGCCGATAGGATAAACATCAGGCGTTCCTGTATCGACTTGTTGTTATACATGTACTTCACTGAGTTCTCGTATTTCTGCTTCTTGTCGGCCAAATCCCGGCGCAGCTTACCCAGTTCCTGTTGCAATCGGTCTATTTCTCCTTGGATAGCATTCACATCGTTTTCTATTGCGCTGATATACTTCTTCCGCTCGCTAATCTGGCCCGACAACAGAGCCAAGTTATTGAGCTGACTCTTTACGTCCTTCTTAGTAGACTGCAGCAACGATTCCGACTTGGCTATCTGCGCTTTCAGCTCTTTCTGTTGGCGTTCCAATTTCCGGATTTGAGGGGTGCTTTGCGCTGACACCACACTGCAAACGAAACATAAGACGGCTATTCCAAGTATTCTTTTCATATCGATTGACTTTTCAGCATTTTGAGAACATCCGACAATTCAATGCGACGGTATTTCGAAGTCACACTGGTAGTAGCGTCCCAGTCTCCGCCCACCGACAAGCGCGAAAGTTTCATGTCGAGTGAAGCCGCCTGACTTCCATCTTCTGCCGTGAGCAACATATGCAACGGGAACTGCCGTTGCTCCAACGTCTGAAAGCTATCGTATTTCCAAGACAGCACATAAGACGAGCCTTGCATTCCGATACGGGTTTCTTGCAGCAGACCTTCAGCGGCCGACGTCAGAAAACGATACGTCAGATTATCCGAGGACTTTGCGTCCAAACATGCTTGCGTGCCGTCTTGCGAAACAAGGAAAGAGCTGGCATCGGAAGCATGAAGCCCGGACTTTCCGGGTAAGAACACTTCATTCAGAAAGAGCGACTGCACCACGTCGAAAGTAATCTGCGTGTGAAGTCTTGTACTAAGTTCGGAGAACGAAACCTGCGCATAGCGCTTGTTTATACGGTCGATGGCCAAAAGGCCATCGGGAGTTATTTCCAAACGCGCCACTTCGATGCCCAACAACGGAGTTATCAGGATTTGAATAGACTGGCCGCGCTTCAAGCGAAGCGTACCGTTCACCTTAAGTTCTTTCGAACCCATATTCAGATTCAAAGCAGCCTTTCCACTTAACGTGCCCCACTGCGGAGCCGATTCTATTACCTTTTCAGTGTATGCTTTCCCGGTAAGACCACCTACCATGGGAGCGGTAGTTGTCACACGGGTAGACGAACACGAAGCCATCACGACTATGGCAAACAATACATATATATAATGTGTAAAACGTTTCATCTTTTGCTATTTTGATATATACTTCTTCAGTTTAATTTTCTTCTTTAGTCGCTGTATGTCTTGAACCGACGGCGGTGTACCCCCTTCTCCTTCTTTCAAATCGATAGCATCGGCTTTTTTCCAATAGTCCAAAGCCTTCTCTGTATCACCTATCAGCGAATAAATATCTCCGGCGTGCTCCAAGATGGTGCGACTTTTGTCGCCGTCATTCCGCAAAGCCTGTTCTATATAGATACGCGCTTCGGTATACTTCCCTTTCTCAAACAAAATCCAAGCGTAAGTATCCAAATAAGTTCCGTTATCCGGCTCGGCTTTTACAGTGCGATAACTCATCTCTTCCGCCTTATCCAGTTCAATTCTGTCTACCGAAAGGAAATAAGCGTAATTGTTCAGCGAGTTAATGTTGTCGGGATTGTAAACCAACGAAGAGTCGTACGCCGCATAGGCCAAGGCGTTCTTCCCCTTCGTATGATAAATATCGCCCATAAGCGAGTAAAGGTCGGACACGACACGTGTATCAGTGGAATCGTTAACTTGCTTCACTCCCCGACTGAACACTTCAAGAGCCTTGTCGGAGTCTTCTTTCTGATAGTAAGCCACACCCATATAATAATAAAACTCCAATGCATCGGGCATGAACTCCAACGCAGAACGACTGACACGGATAATCTCATCGTTGTTACGGTCGGTCACTGCATAGCTCAACAACTGTAAGCGAGCGGGCTTATTCTCCGGGTCTAAAGCCAACACCTGCTCTAAAGCGGGTTTAGCATCGGCATCCATCCGCTTCGTCACGCAATATTGCGCACAAAGCATAGCCAAGTCAGCATTCTGCTGCGGACGTTGCAATATCCGGTGGAACTGCGAAACGATTTGAGTACTGTCTTTGTCTGTTTGTTCCGATTGGATTATCATTTGTCGCATAATCTCCATCTTCGTATCACTCAGCACGTCATCGTTCACCAGAATCGTATCCAGTTGCATACGGTACAGGCTGTCATTCCCCATCTTCTGATAATACGTTGCCATCGAAAGCAAAGCTGGAGCATAATTAGGATTCTCCTTCAAGATGCGCTGATAAGTATCGTAAGCCTCCTGCGGAGCATTGTTATTGAGATAAACATCCCCCAAAATAGTTTGATAGCGCAAGTCATACGGATATTCTTTTGAGAGGTTCTCTATTTCGGCGAATGCCTTGTTTTTCTCACCCATCTGAAAGTACATCTTAAACTTCTCCATACTGATTTGCTCCGACTTTCCATCAAGTTCCTCCAATCGATTCAATGTATCGATAACCTTTTGGTAGTTCTTAGTCACCCCGTAGAGTTCGGAAAGCGAAATTAGCGGTTCCAACCTATCGGGAAACTGTTCAGCCATGTCTTCATAAGCCGAGATTGCTTTCGGGTAATCACGCTTGTTCTCGTAATACGACGCCAACGTCTGTTTATACCAGAAATTGGACTCTTCTGCGTGTACCGCCTGCTTCAACGCCTGTTCGCCTTTTTCCTCCTGACCGAGGAACATATAGAACTGGGAAAGTTCGTACAGAACAACAGCAGAAGATGAATTCAGATCCAAACAATGTTGATAAAGTTCGTAAGCCGCATCGTATTCTCCCTTCTGCTTTTGACGCACGGCTTCCAGAAAGAAATAGTCAAACTTACGGCACAGCTCGGGAGTAAGTTCCACTGTCTTTTCTTTCTTTGCTCCGGAACGTTTTCCACCGGCGGTTTTTGTTGTACCACAAGCCAAGAGCAACACCGACAGTGCAAACGAGAGTAAGAATATTGCCTTTTTCATTTTCAGTTTCATGTTAGAGCGTGCCCGTATGCCCAAATCCGCCAGTTCCACGTTGGGTTTCGTCCAACTCGGTCACTTCCATCCACTGCGCCTGTTCGTAACGGGCTATGACCATTTGGGCAATACGCTCGCCATCTTCTATCACAACGTCTTCATCCGAAAGGTTTACCAGTATCACCCCTATTTCGCCGCGATAGTCGGCATCAATGGTACCTGGAGTATTCAACAGGGTAATGCCCTTCTTCAGTGCCAGCCCACTACGCGGGCGAATTTGCGCCTCGTACCCCTCAGGCAATGCTATGAATAGTCCCGTAGGCACCAAACAGCGCTTCATAGGTTTCAGTACGATAGGCGCATCCAAGTTGGCGCGCAAATCCATGCCTGCAGAGAGTGAAGTAGCATACTGCGGGAGGGCGTGTTTCGATTTGTTTATGATTTGGATTTTCATCTGTCACGTATTCTTTTATTTATAAGGTGCGAATTTACACATTTCGGCTCACATCTACGTGGATTTACCATTTTTTTACCCTCTACATTAGCGCCACCCGATGAAAGACACGGAAGATAGAGGCACATTCTTTCCTTTTTCGTATTTTTGCCCAAGCATACCACGCAAATAGAAAAGAACCATGATGAACTGGGAACGACTTATATCAAACAAGCGGCTTGGTCTGGAGTTTCTGCATGAGCACCGCAAAGAAGACCGCACGGAGTTTCAGCGAGACTACGACCGACTGATTTTCTCGGCGCCTTTTCGCCGATTACAGAACAAGACCCAAGTATTTCCGCTTCCGGGCAGCATCTTCGTACATAACCGACTGACACATAGCCTGGAGGTCTCGTGCGTAGGGCGTTCGCTGGCCAATGAAGTTTCAGCTCTCCTAATAAAGAAGCATCCTGAGTTGGCTTCCGGTTCACACATTTCCGAAATAGGAGCCATCGTATCGGCCGCTTGTTTGGCACACGACTTGGGAAATCCGCCTTTCGGTCATTCCGGAGAGAAAGCCATCAGCACTTATTTTTCGGAAGGGAATGGGCTGAAGCTGAAACAGTCGCTTTCGGAGGCGGAATGGGAAGATTTAACACATTTCGAAGGGAATGCCAATGCTTTCCGCCTACTCACCCACCAGTTTCAAGGCCGCCGACCAGGCGGTTTCGTCATGACTTATTCCACACTGGCATCTATCGTAAAATACCCTTATTCGTCTCTACTGGCTGGAAAGAAAAGCAAGTTTGGTTTTTTCTTGAGTGAGCAAGACGATTACATACGCATAGCCAATGAACTGGGCATCACCCGCCTGAGCAAGGAGGGTGAACCTATTCGTTACGCCAGACATCCATTGGTATATCTGGTAGAGGCCGCCGATGACATCTGTTATCAGATGATGGACATTGAAGACGCCTTTAAGCTGAAGATACTGACTACCGAAGAAACCAAAAGACTGTATTTAGGATTCTTCCCAGAAAGTCGCCTTGAACACGTCACACAAATATGTTCGATGGTAGATGATGTCAACGAACAGATAGCCTACCTGCGCGCATCGGCCATCGGTGTTCTTATCAAAGCATGCGTAAGTGTTTTTGTAGAGCATGAAGACGAACTACTGAACGGAACGTTTCAGGGGGCATTGATAAAACACGTGGACGAGCATACCCGGAAAGCCTACGATGCATGTTCGAAAACCGCATACGAGAAGATTTATTGCGCCAAGGATGTGCTCGACATCGAATTGGCAGGTTACCAAGTCATCACGACACTGATAGACCTGCTTGTTGAAGCGGCACAATTCCCCGACAAGGCATATTCCAAACTGCTTATCAGTCGCGTGTCGAAGCAATACGACATATTGGCTCCTTCACTTTACGAACGGATTCAAGCCGTACTGGATTACATATCGGGCATGACGGATGTCTTCGCCCTCGACCTATACCGAAAAATAAACGGCAATAGCTTGCCTGCAGTTTAACTACAAGACTTCTTATGAAACCGAAAGCCTGGTACACCAGCCGCATTGCGGATACCGAAACCACCCTATCAAGAACCAAGAAACGCATTCTGCGCATCAGTACGCTTCGGCTACTGCTGTTTATAGGCGGAATATGCGGAGTGATTTACTGTTATCCCTACGGATTTGGAATAACGGCTCTTTGCGCCGTACTTACATTTGTACCATTCTTACTATTGGTGGCATGGCATAGCCGGTTGTTCCACTTGAAAGAACAGCAGGAAGCCATACTCAGTCTGAACAGGAACGAGTTACAGGCTCTTGCAGGCGACAACAGTGCTTTTCCGAACGGCAACGAATACATCAATCCACAACACCCATACTCTTACGACCTTGACGTATTCGGTCCAAACTCGCTCTTTCAGACACTAAACCGCACTTGCACACAAGTAGGCAAAGAGACACTGGCTCAATGGTTAAACGAACACTTACTACAGAAAGCCGCCATAGAAGAACGGCAGGCATGCGTACGTGAACTCTCGGAACACCCCGAGTGGCGAGAAACATTCAGAGTTACAGGAATGATAAACAAGGGGACACCAAGCGACGCTGCCGACATCAAGAAGTGGACAGAACAAAATACAGGGATTGGAAGAAAATGGTGGGCGAAAGCATTGGTACATGGAGTACCTACAGTAAACATAGCTTTGTTTCTCGGAGCCCTGTTGGGCGCAATCCCCGCTGGATGGTTGGGAATATCGTTTGGACTGTTCGTCATCCTCAGCTTCGGCTTTACCAAACGAGCCACTTGGATGCAAGAAAGTTTCGGAAAGAAGCTGAGAACGCTAAGTTGTTACGCCCGTCTCATCAGCTTGACTCAAGAGGTTTCGTGGCAGTCAGACGGAATGAACAAACTACTGAACCAACTAAGCCGAGACGGACAGTCGCCATCTGAAGCTTTACGTAAGTTAGCCAAAGAGTTAGACAAACTGGATTTGATTAACAACCAGTTCCTATACATCATCTTGGAGGGCGGATTATTCTTTCAGCTACGCCAAATCACACGAATAGAGCGATGGAAAGAAACCTATGGGCCGTACACCAAAGATTGGATTAACGCCGTAGGCGAACTAGATGCGCTCTGCTCGCTGGCCACCTTTGCCTACAACCACTCGTCGTACGCCTGGCCTCAACTATCCGAACAACCGTTCCGATTTGAAGCCCGAAACATGGGACATCCACTCATGCCGGAGAACAAATGCGTACGAAACGACGCGGAGATTCCCACACGCCCCTACTTTCTGATTATCACCGGAGCGAACATGGCCGGGAAAAGCACCTACCTGCGCACCATCGGCGTGAACTACTTATTGGCATGCATCGGCTGTCCCGTTTACTGCGAGTCGCTGACTCTTTACCCGGCTCTGTTAAGAACCAGCCTGCGCACTTCCGACTCGCTGGCCGGAAACGAATCATATTTCTTCGCAGAGATGAAGAGACTAAAATCCATCATTGAGCAGTTAAACGAAGGGAAAGTAATGTTCATTATTCTGGACGAGATCTTGAAAGGAACCAACTCGGCCGACAAACAGAGAGGTTCGTTCGACCTCATCAAGCAGTTCATCCGATTGAAAGCCAACGGAATCATTGCTACACACGATTTGGAACTCGGAACTTTGGCCAAACTATTCCCGGACAACATCCGCAACTATTGCTTCGAAGCCGATATCCACAACGACGAGCTAACGTTTTCCTACCGCCTACGCAACGGCGTGGCGCAAAACATGAACGCCTGTTTCATTATGCGGAAAATGGGCATTACCATCGATTAAACACATCGCCGACTCCACGTCCAGACTTCCTCACGAGAGAATGATTACGATAACAAAACAGGCGAGGTCGCCTCAAAACACGTTGAGACGACCTCGCCTTTCTTTACGAACAGCAACCGATTACTTCTTGATGCGGTTGTAACGGCTCATGAACTTGTCTACACGACCGGCTGTGTCAACCAACTTAGACTTACCAGTGTAGAAAGGGTGAGAAGTAGAAGAGATTTCCAACTTTACACAAGGATAGGTTTCGCCTTCAAATTCTACGGTGTCTTTTGTAGCACAAGTAGAGCGAGACAAGAACATGTCGCCATTCGACATATCTTTAAATACTACCGGACGGTAGTTTTCGGGATGAATTCCTTTTTTCATTTCAGTATATACTTTTACGTTATTATTTGCTATAAGTTTTGGTTGGTAACACCTAAATAGTGTGTAATGGTCTATTTCGGAGTGCAAAGATACGGCTTTTCTTTGAAACACGAAAATGTTTCAGTAAAAAACTAACGGAAAGTTCACATTATCACCCTTTTCAAAAAGTTGAGCCAATTTGAACTTATTTGAACTTGACCGGCATTTCCATTCCTGATACTTTTGCTTTATACATTATTCGACTCATTATATAACATCTACAACCATGATTCCTACACAGCTAAACCAACAACCAGAAAGACACCGAACATCAAAGAGCAAACAGTCGATATTTTCCCGATGGATTTCCTCGTTTGCGAAGAGAAAAGAAAACAGATACACGTATCAACGTCAACTCCTGGAAAACACCGGACAAGGGGTGTACATCTACACACCTTACTCTCCGCACAAAACCGGGAAGCCTCAACCGGGCGGCACCAACGACTGATTCCGCACAAATGCGGCAGGGCTTTCTGCCGGACAGCATGTTTTTAACTTTTTATCACCTATCAGACAAAATTTAGTCGGAAAATATTTTGCCCGTATCGGCAAACCGCTATCTTTGCCATAACAAAGATTTCATTTTGTCAGACCTTAAAACTTTAAATCATGGATATCAATCAGATTATGTCATCGCTGGAGGCAAAGCATCCTGGCGAATCAGAGTACTTGCAAGCCGTTAGGGAAGTCCTCATCTCGATAGAAGATGTATATAATCAACACCCCGAATTTGAGAAGGTTTCACTGATAGAACGTCTGGTCGAGCCGGAACGTATCATCACATTCCGCGTGCCTTGGGTAGACGACAAAGGAAAGGTTCAGGTAAACCTTGGCTATCGTGTACAGTTCAACAACGCCATCGGCCCGTACAAAGGCGGCATCCGTTTTCACGCTTCGGTAAACCTTTCCATCCTGAAGTTCTTGGGATTTGAACAAACGTTTAAGAATGCGCTAACCACCCTGCCCATGGGAGGCGGAAAAGGCGGTTCCGATTTCTCCCCCCGCGGGAAGAGCGACGCTGAAGTGATGCGATTCTGTCAGGCTTTCATGTTAGAGCTTTGGCGTCATGTAGGCCCAGACATGGATGTCCCTGCCGGGGATATCGGCGTAGGCGGACGCGAAGTGGGATACATGTTCGGAATGTATAAAAAACTGTCGCACGAGTTTACCGGGACATTCACCGGAAAGGGACTGGAGTTTGGCGGCTCGCTGATTCGTCCCGAGGCGACAGGATTCGGAGGACTGTACTTCGTAAAACACATGCTCGATACGCGCGGCATTGACATCAAGGGCAAGACGGTAGCTATCTCCGGCTTCGGAAACGTAGCTTGGGGCGCAGCCACTAAAGCTACCCAGTTGGGAGCAAAAGTAGTTACCATATCGGGTCCCGACGGATATGTTTACGATCCGGACGGCATCAGCGGAGAAAAGATAGACTATATGCTTGAACTCCGCGCTTCGGGCAACGACATTGTAGCGCCGTATGCCGAGCAGTTCCCGTCGGCTACGTTTGTGGCGGGAAAACGTCCGTGGGAAGTGAAAGTTGACATCGCACTGCCATGCGCTACACAAAACGAACTGAACGGCGACGACGCGCTAACATTGATAAACAACCACGTGCTTTGCGTGGGTGAGATTTCGAACATGGGATGTACCCCTGAAGCCATTGACGCTTTCATCGAACACAAGATGTTGTTCGCTCCAGGAAAGGCGGTCAACGCCGGCGGAGTGGCTACATCGGGACTGGAGATGAGCCAAAACGCCATGCACTTGAGCTGGAGCGCACAGGAGGTGGACGAAAAGTTACACCTAATCATGCACAACATCCACGAACAGTGCGTGAAGTACGGCACGCAGGCCGATGGGTACATCAACTACGTAAAAGGAGCAAACGTGGCGGGATTTATGAAAGTAGCCCACGCCATGATGGCTCAGGGAATTGTTTAAGAAAACGTAAGATTGCAAATGAAATCATAAAAACAGGCTGATGTTTTTTGTATTTCGTTTTAAGTCTTTACCTTTACACTATATCTCGTTTAGTTGTATTTGTATTTTGTATTGTAGCTTACGCTGCCCGCCTGCGAAGGTTCGGCAGCGTTTTTTATTTCTTTAACACCGGCGCTTCAAAAAAAGCAAGCGCGCGTACGTTTCTCTTTATAAAGAATCGCTGATAAGCTCGGGCATGAAACATCATCTCGTCACATATCTGAGTGTCTGCATCGCCTGGGTTCTGTACGGATGCTCCGATGACTGTACACAAATATTGCCGGACAGAAGTTCCACCCCGACGGTGGAAGGCACGGTTTATCTACCCTTTTCCCGAAGCGCGTCTACACAAACTGAAACATCTCTCCCCGATGGCTCCACACTGTCGTTTTACGCATCGGGAGCGCTCTCGGCTTCCGGCTTGACACTCACCCTAACAGACGGGGAGTGGACGGGCAACGATCTTCCGACATGGGACGTCACACAAACCACCGCTTCCGTCGGCGCAGTCTACCCCTCGCTACCTTCTCTGACCGATGGCCTTTACCAAACCGACGGAGCGCTGACGGATGTGCTGTACGACTACCGGGAAAACATTTCGCAAGCTAACATTAAACTGAGTTTCAAGCATCTTTTTTCGAAAGCAACGTTTCAGCTTTCGGCTACGCTCAACGCCGAAGTAGAAAGCATCGACTTCACGCCGTCTACATCCGTTGCAACCATACAAGTCCCCGGGATGCAAGTTTCGCTCAGCGATACCGAACTGCATACCACCACCCTTACCACGAACGATGAAGGTTCTTATTCGGTCATTGTGCCTCCGGCTACCGACATGAGCGTGGCCATTGCCATCCATACCACCAGCGGAACTACGCTGAACGCCCTACTGAGAAGCCGAAACTTTGAGTCGGGACACGAATACCGCTGCTCGATAAAAAAAGAGAGCAACACCGAGAGTGATACGGGCATCTATACGGTAGAAGATTTCATCGCCTTTACACATCTTATCAACAACGAAACGTACAACGGGAAGACACTGGCCGACTTTGGAAGCGCCGAAAACGGCGTAACGACCTATCGTCTAAAAAACGACCTGACGTTCAGTTCGGAGCAGAGCAAAGAGATATACGCAATGATGAACAACGCCAAAGGACAGTTTTCCGACTGCTTCGATGGCGAAAACCATACCTTATATAATATAGTAATGCCTACGCAGAGCGTTTCCAGAACTCTCGGACTGTTTACCACCATCGCCAGTACAGGGACTGTTAAAAATCTGCGGATAGACAATTTCAGCTATCGAATGACTACCGAAGTTCAGTCCGCAGGTATCCTCTGCGGACTGAACTTCGGAACCATAGACAACTGCCACATTACAAACAGTTCCATAACCGGCAACGGCACTTCCACTAAATCGGGAAGTTATCGCGAGATAGGCGGACTATCGTACAGCAACCGAGGAGTAATCAGCAACTCCAGTTGCACGAACGTTACCTTCAGCGGAAAATACGATTATTTCGGCGGATTGACCAACGTCTGTTTCGGTGGAAAGATACTGAACTGTTACATTGCCAACTGCAACTTCCAATCGGTTAAATCGTACGGTAGCATTACTTATCAGCTCTCCGACGGCAGTGAGGTGTACAACTGTTACACGTCAAGCAACGCCCACTCCAAAACCGGATACCTTATATACAAAGCTTCCAAATCGACCGTAGCGAATTGCTTCTACCAAGAGACCGAAACAAACTCCCTCAACACAAATTCCGGTGGAAACAGTATAGAAATCACCGCGTTTTCCGACGAAACCACCACCATTCTCGGCAAACTGAACGATTGGGCTACCACCCAAGGCCCGTCTCTATTCCTCGGCCAAACGTTCCTGCAATGGGAGTCTGCAACCACCCCTCCTTTCCGCTTTGCCGGTCAGTAAATCCATCACATCCTAAACACCTTGTAACTCTTTGTATTATAAGGAGAAGCACTGTGCACATTCAGGCAGAGTCATCGTTCCGCGTCCGCAGCAAGCATTTACTTCGGTCGAAGTAAGCGCTTACTTCGGTCGTTCAACGTGCTTACTACGGTCGAAGTAAGCATTCACTTCGGTCGAAGTAAGACAACTTTCCGGCAGGAGAGCACCCTTTCTGTCGGCTAAAGTATTTTTTGCGCCACAAAGAAACGTACGTCTATATAAATATTGTATTTTTGTGGCCAAAACAGACTCTTATGAAAAAGAATACCATTTTAATCATCGTCATCGTTGTTTTGATAGCGCTGGTAGGCGGCGTTTCGTTCTTCGCCTTCCAACAAACTCAAAAGAACAAGGAGATGACCGAACTGTTCGCCCTCGACAAAGAGGAAATGGAAAACGAATACAGCCAGTTCGCCACGCAATACGATGAACTCCAGATTCAGATAAACAACGACTCCCTGCGCGAGAAGTTGGAAAGCGAGAAACTGAAAACGCAACGCCTGCTGGAAGAACTGCGCCAAGTGAAAACCACCAACACCGCCGAAATTACGCGACTGAAAAAGGAACTGAAGACCCTACGTGCCGTATTGCGTACGTACGTCATCCAGATAGACTCGCTAAACCGTAAGAACGAAGCGCTGACCGCCGAGAACAAAGAGGTGAAAGACAAATACACGGCTGCAACCGCTCAAATCAACAACCTGTCGGCCGAAAAGAAGAATTTGACCGAAAAGGTTACGCTCGCCGCCCAGCTGGACGCCACCAACATCTCCGCCACACCGCTAAACAAACGCGGCAAGACTACGGCCAAGGTGAAAGACGTGAAGAAACTGGCCGTATCGTTCACCATCGTGAAAAACATCTCCGCCACTACCGGAAACCGCACGCTGTACATACGCATCGCCAAACCCGACAACGAGATTCTGACGAAAGGAAACGCTACGTTCGCATACGAGAATACACAACTCACCTACTCGATAAAAAAATACATCGAATACACCGGCGAGGAGCAAAGCGTTACGGTATACTGGGACGTAGAAGAATTCCTGCCTGCCGGAAGATATAACGTCTACATCTTCGCCGACGGAAACATGATTGGCCAGAAGTCGTTCGACATGAAATAACCGTCTCCATGAAGAAGTACATCTTATACAGTCTGCTTCCTGCACTCGCTCTTCTGATTGGCTCGTGCGGCCAAGACCGAACGGGGGAATATTACGAACTCATCGCTACCAAGACCTGGATGTACGACGTAATGGAAGAAAATTACCTGTACTACCAAGACCTTCCAGACCGGGACGATTTGAATTTTTTCAAAAAGCCAAGTGAGTTTTTGAGTTCGGTCATTTCCAGTAAAGACCAGAAGAACGGCGTATACTTTTCGCACATCGACTCGGTAAAGAGCGCGTCGCGCGTCAGCAGTTCCAACCCGTCTTTCGGAATGGAATGCGTACTCTTGCGAAACAGCAATACGGGAAAATATTACGCACGGGTACTCTATGTGCAAAAAGACTCCCCCGCACACGATGCCGGTCTACAGCGAGGCGACTGGATTCTGGATGTGGACAACACCAGTCTCACCACATCGAATTATTCCAACTACATCAGCCAGCCCACCAAAGCCGGTTCGTTTCACATTGCCCGTACTGACAGCGACGGAAATCCCGACACGCTCTACGCGGAAGTTTCCGCCCCAAGATACGTAAACGAACCCAGCGTGTACACCACCCGCAACTTCACCACCGCAAGCGGTAAGAAGGTATTCTACCTGATGTACAACAGCTTCCAAACGGGAGACGACGAAAACGACCTGAAAACCGCATTCAACGAGGGAATGTCCGAATCGCCGCAATACGTGGTGTTAGACCTTCGCTACAATACCGGCGGATACATTTCTACCGCCCTCCTGCTGGGCACCATGCTTGCCCCATCGGAAGCATTAGGCAAGAACTACGTCAGCCTCATCCAAAACGACAAGCTGAACAAAACAATAACCTATACGCTGGACGCTACCCTGCTGAGCGGAACCTCCCATTTCGAGTTTGAACACTTATACATACTCACGTCGGGAAACACCGCTTCGGCGGCCGAACTAACCATAAACTGCCTTCGTCCGTATCTGGGCGACAAGCTCTCGCAAGTAGGCGGATACACGTTCGGAAAGAACGTAGCCCAATCACTATTCACCAACGAAGCGTATCCACAACTGGAGTTCTGGCTGACCACTTCGTACGCAAGTAACTCAAACGGCTTCTACGATTTCGCCACAAACGGCCTGGAGCCGGACTATCAACAAACAGAAAACACAGCCGGCCTGTTGGGCGAACTGGGAACCGAACAAGATTCGCTAATGATTCCGGTTATCTACCACATCGAAAACGGAACGTTTCCTACACAACAATCCGAAGCCACAACCAGCTTGATGAGCCGCGGCAAAAACATGCGTTCAAACTTGCAAATTATCTCCAACAGCGTGGCTAACAAACCCAAACGCACACTGGTCAATCTGTTAAAATAGCATATATTCTTAACAATAGATAATAAAAAAGGATAAAAAGAAGTTGCACAAACAATCTTTTTATCCTTTTCTTTTTCCGTTAGGTAGAATATTTCTACCTTTGCACCGTTGCATAAGCAACTAAACAGACAAAGAAAAATCACTAATGAAAAGACGACTATTCAGTTTTATCTTTGCAGCAATCATCGCAGGAGGAAGTTATGCGCAGCGCACACTCAGCATAGACAGTTGCCGCGCCCTGGCCTTGTCGAACAACAAGGAACTGCGTATGAGCCAAGAGAAGATAAACGCCGCCCACTACCAACAGAAAGCCGCGTTTACCAATTTCCTGCCAAAGCTGGATGTAGCGGGCACTTACATGCGCACGCAAAAAGAAATCTCTCTGCTGAACGACGAACAGAAAACTACGCTGAGCAACATCGGCACCGCCACTCAGCCGGGACTGCAACAAATGGGACAGGCCGCCCAAAAGCTGATTCAGGAAAACCCTTCCCTGCAATCTACCTTGGCCCCAATACTGAATGCGATGGGAACCGTTCCCGATGTACTGAATCAGGCCGGGCAACGCATTGTTGACGCGTTCCGCACCGACACGCGTAACCTCTTTGCCGGAATGGCTACACTCACACAGCCCATCTTTATGGGTGGGAAAATCATCGCGTACAACAAGATTACCAAATACGCCGAACAGCTGGCTCAGTCGCAACACGCCACGGGCATGCAAGACGTAATACTCAATACCGACCAGGCTTACTGGCAAGTCATCTCGCTGGTCAACAAAAAGAAATTGGCCGAAAGCTTTCTGGAATTGGTACAGAAACTCGATTCCGATGTCAGCAAGATGGTAAAGGAAGGCGTGGCCACGACCGCCGATGAACTCAGCGTAAAAGTAAAGGTCAACGAAGCCGAAATGACACTCACGCAAGTGGAAGACGGACTAAGCCTTTCGAAAATGCTGCTTTGTCAATTATGCGGTTTGCCGTTGGACACCGAAATCAAACTGGCCGATGAAGACATCACCAACCTGAGCGTCCCGGCCATTCAGTCCGAAGGGAACGTCGAAGTAGCGTTAGCCAACCGTGAAGAACTGAAGAGTTTGGATTTGGCCGCCAAAATCTACGAACAGAAAGTAAACGTAACGCGTGCGGAATTCCTTCCATCGGTAGGCTTTACCGCTAACTACCTGTTCACAAATCCTTCGCTAGTAAACGGATTCGAAAGAAAAGTACGCGGCATGTGGGCGGTAGGCGTTATGGTAAAAGTTCCCGTATTCCACTGGGGCGAAGGCATATATAAAGTAAAAGCGGCAAAAGCCGAAGCCAACATAGCCCGATACAAGCTGGACGATACGAAGGAAAAGGTGGAACTGCAAGTTACACAAAGCGCCTATAAGGTAAACGAAGCCGCCAAGAAGCTGGTCATGGCCGAAAAAAACATGAGCAAGGCGGAAGAAAACCTGAGATACGCTAACTTGGGCTTTAAGGAGGGTGTTATCTCCACCAGCAATGTTCTGGAAGCGCAAACGGCTTGGTTGTCCGCCCAGTCCGGGAAAATAGACGCTCAAATAGACGTTAAGATGAGCGAAGTATACTTAAACAAATCAATGGGAACATTAAAATAAAGAAAGATATGGCAAATAACTCACAACGCAGCAACATACTGCTGGCATTCATTACACTTACATCGGTAGTGGTAATAGTCAGCGTCATCGGGTTCTTCGTATTCAAGAAAGGCCCGGAAACCATTCAGGGACAAGCCGAAGCTACCGAATACCGGGTTTCGAGCAAAGTACCGGGACGTATATTGAAGTTCCTGGTAGACGAAGGCGACCAGGTAAAGGCCGGCGATACACTTGCCATACTCGAAGCGCCGGATGTCATGGCGAAACTGTCGCAAGCCCAAGCAGCCGAACAAGCCGCACAGGCCATGAACGACAAAGCCATAAAAGGTACCCGTCAAGAACAGTTGCAGGCTGCGTACGAAATGTGGCAGAAAGCGAAAGCGGGTTTGGAAATCGCAGAAAAATCGTATAAGCGTATCAACAGCCTTTACGAACAAGGCGTGATGTCGGCTCAGAAAAGAGACGAAGTAAAAGCGCAATACGATGCCATGGCCGCTACCGAAAAGGCAGCCAAGGCTCAATACACCATGGCTAAGAACGGAGCACAACAGGAAGATAAGGAAATGGCCGCCGCTCAAGTAGAAAGAGCCAAAGGTGCAGTAGCCGAAGTCTCATCGTACATCAACGAAACATTCTTGGTAGCCTCTGCCGATGGCGAAGTAACTGAAATCTTCCCCAAAGTAGGCGAACTGGTAGGAACGGGAGCTCCCATCATGAATGTGGCTCAACTGGCCGACACTTGGGTTACGTTTAACGTGCGCGAAGACTTGCTGAACGGATTCGCCGTAGGAAAAGAAATCAGCGCTTACGTTCCGGCTTTGGAAAAGGACATCACCTTTAAGGTGACTTATATGAAAGACTTGGGCACGTACGCCGCTTGGAAAGCGACGAAAGCTACAGGGCAGTTCGACCTTAAGACTTTCGAAGTAAAAGCAAAACCCACCCAACCGGTAGAGAACCTGCGACCGGGAATGAGTGCCATCATCGAAAAATAAAAACAGAGAGAAAAGAACCATGTCGCATACCGTACCGCAGCGCCTGCTGCTCATCGTAAAAAGAGAGGTGAAGCGTATCGCCACTAAACCCATGTACTTATTCTGCATGGTGATAGCTCCCCTTTTCTGCTACGTCTTCTTCACCACTCTGATGCAAGACGGACTTCCTACCGATATGCCGGCTGGAGTAGTAGACATGGACAACACCTCTACTTCGAGAAATATCATCCGGAATCTGGACGCTTTCCAGAAAACGCACATCGTTGCGCATTATCCTAGCTTCGACGCCGCACGGAAAGCCGTACAACGCGGAGAGATTTACTCGTTCTACTATATACCGAAAGGTACAACCGAAAAAGCGCTGTCCAGCCGACAGCCCAAAGTTTCATTCTATCTGAATTACTCGTACCTGATAGCCGGTTCGCTGCAATACAATGACCAGCGCACCATGTCGGAACTGGCGGGAGGCGCCATCGGCCGAGCTACGCTACGCGCCAAAGGAGCTACCGACAGACAAGCCGTTGCTTTCCTGCAACCCGTAGTGTTAGATACACACGCACTGAACAATCCGTGGATAAGCTACTCAATATATCTGTGCAACACCCTTCTGCCAGGCATCCTGATGATACTGATGTTGCTTACCACCGTTTACACATTGGGTACGGAGCTGAAAGAAAACACCGCGCACGAGCTGATGAAAATGGCCGACAACTCCATCGTGATGGCACTGGCCGGCAAACTATTTCCACAAACGGTTTTGTTTTTCATCTCCACCGTATTTTATAACGTGTACATGTACGGCTTCCTGCATTATCCATGCAACAGTGGTTTACTGCCCATGCTGGTAGCTGGCCTGTTGCTTGTACTGTCATCGCAAGCCCTCGGAATATTTTTCTTCGGACTCTTCGGCAGCCTGCGTTTGGCTCTGAGTACAGCTTCACTTTGGGGGGTAATATCCATCTCCATTTCCGGATTCAGTTTCCCGGTTATGGCCATGCATCCTGTGCTTCAGGGACTGTCTGTTTTGTTCCCCCTACGGCATTACTTCCTTATCTATGTCGATTTGGCACTCAACGGCTATCCGTTTATCTATGCTTGGCACTCGGTAGTGGCCTTGCTTATATTCTGCCTTCTGCCTTTCTTCGTGCTGAGAAGTTTGCGGAACGCTATGCTACACTATACATACATCCCCTAAAAAGTAAACACGGTTTATGAAAAATCTATCGCTTCGCAATACCATCCGTCAGGGCATAGCCGGTCTCTTCCACGTATGCAAGGAAGAGTTGAAGGCGGTGTTCAAAGATCAAGGTGTACTGATATTTTTCATCTTGGTTCCCATCGCCTATCCCCTACTCTACACGTTTATCTATACGGGCGAAGTGGTAAGGGAAGTCCCCACGGCTGTGGTCGACATGAGCAAGTCGTCAATGAGCCGCGAGTTCCTGCGACATGCCGATGCCACCCCCGACATCGCCATCAAGTCGTATTGCGCCGATATGGAGGAAGCCAAGCTACTTCTAAAGAAAGAACAGGTTTACGGAATTATCTACATTCCGGAAAACTTCAGTCGGGACATCGCCCGTGGCGAACAGACTCGAGTAAGCGTTTTCTGCGACATGAGCGGTATGCTCTACTACAAGGCCATCCTTGTGGCCGCAACCGAAGCCTCACTACAGATGAACAAAGACATCAAGATTCAGCGAGCCGGGAATACCACCGACCGCCAAGACGAAATAACCGCATCGCCTATCACATACGAAGCGATAAGCCTGTTCAATCCGCAAAACGGATACGCCAGTTTCCTCATTCCAGCGGTACTCATCCTGATTATTCAGCAGACATTACTCTTAGGCATCGGACTTTCGGCTGGAACAGCCCGCGAGAACAATCGCTTCCGCGACCTCGTACCCATCTATCGCGAGTATCAAGGTACGCTACGCATCGTTTTGGGAAAATCGGCAGCCTACTTCATGATTTACGCCGTCATATCGGCCTACATCCTCTGTTTGGTGCCTAAATGGTTTAGCTTGGTACAAACCGCCCAGCCTACCACCTTGCTTGCGTTCGTGCTTCCATACGTATTGGCTTGCATCTTCTTTGCGATGACGTGTTCCATCTTTATTCATCACCGCGAGGCGTGTATGATGATTTACGTATTCACATCGGTTCCCTTACTCTTCATCTCGGGCGTATCGTGGCCTTCTTCCGCCATTCCGGCGTTTTGGAAAGCTGTTTCGTATATATTCCCTTCTACATTCGGGGTAAACGGTTTTATTCGGATTAACTCTATGGGAGCTGAACTTGCCGATGTACGGACAGAATACATTATCCTGTGGATACAGACTGGAATCTATTTCCTTACAACCTGCCTGGTATACAGACATCAAATAAGGCTAAGTCGCAAACACGCAATGGAGCGACTTAGCCAATTACGGAACAAACGCAAACTGAAGAAGTCTGGTTTGTAACAAAAACGTTCAGAGATTAAAAGCAGAAGTTTATGAGACTCAAACAACGCTGTTCCGACATGGTAACATGTTCGGTGATAAAATCAGCCAACATTCGACTCACCTTTCTCAACGAAACTTTCAATTTCGGATTTTCCACATGGAATTTACGGCTCGTTTTGATGGATTCAAAATGCTTCTTTTCCGCTTCAGACAAAGACTCATGCTCTTTTACTGAAGTTACAAAGTTCACACAATACATACCTAACTCTTTCAGAAGCTCAGAATCGTAAGCGTCAAGGTCAATTTGCCCATCTTCCGACATCTTCGGCTCCAAGAATATTTCCGTTCCTTTGTATTTTCGGAAAGCGGTAAAGAATTTACTTATCGATTCGCTTTCACGTTCTAAAAGAATAGTCAGCTTCACTGCTGCCCCCTGCCTCATGTGCAAATCCGTTCCTTTTTCTATCACCTCAAGGTAACAATAGGCTGCACTACCAACCGCCTTATCACTAAAATCCCGATTCTCTTTCTCGGCCAAAGCCAAATCGGAAAAAATAATCCCCATCAAATACGCATTGTCTACACTTATCTGCGGACAAGGATAAGAATTAAAAGCATCATACAACTGATGCGCTTTACACGAGAACTCTTCGTTCTTTAATCCACCACTCTCGAAATCTTGAATGGTAGATTTCAACAAGTTTTCAAAAGCCATACACACAACAACTCAAAATAGGCACTGCATTCCAAACAGACGCCAAGATACACACATAAATATAAAGAAGCGTGGAACTGCAATGCCACTTCTAACTTGAAGGCCCTAGGAAAACCTGTAACACAGATGTAGAATAGCAGCCCACGCCTATAAGCGTGAAGCCACTATGTCTAATCTCTCGTGCTACTTCCTTGCGAATTTCCTAGGTTCTCAAGTTTAAGATTAGCATAACGCTTCTTGTTTCCAACATGTCTTTAAAATATAGAGTCACCTCTCTGAATGCAAATATAGAAAAAAGATTAATTCCGTATACTCCGAGCAAGGAAAATTATAAAAAGAGCGTGCTCTTCTCATACAATTCTGCGTTTTATTACAAATAAAATACACATTCGGCAGAAGAATCAACAAATCCGCTGAAGAATGCGCATATTTATGTAAAGAAAGTATTCCTACAAGCCATACAAGCGGTCAGTTCAGGCCGCAGATATAGGCGTATAGCTTGCGATAGAAGCCGTGCTTGGAAAGGGTTTCTACGTTCCCAAAAATAATCAGCTTCATACGCGCTCGGGTGATGGCTACGTTCATCCGCCGCAAGTCTCCCAAGAAACCGATTTGTCCATCGGCGTTGGCACGCACCAAACTAATCAGAATCACATCGCGTTCCTGCCCCTGAAACCCGTCTACAGTATTGACAGTAATGGCCGAAAGGAACGGCTTGAAGAAAGGGTCTCGTCTCAGGAGCGACCGCAAGTATTGCACCTGCGCCTTGTAGGGCGAAATAAGCCCCACATCTATGCGTTCTTCCAAGAAACGATGTTTACCTATCTTCTCAATATATTCTTTCAGCTTTCCAATGGATAAGCGTGCTTCCATTTTGTTGATACGCCCGTAGCTTTCGCCCACAAACTCTTCTGCGCTGTCATCCAACTCAGTGTTTACCCACTCTATCGGCGTATCGAAATCCAAAATACCCCGAGACTTCACCTCAGGAGCGGCCTGCAAACGTCCTTGGTAGAACCAGTCGGACGAGAAGCGCATAATATCCTCGTTCATGCGATACTGTAGTGTAAGCAGCGAAACGGTTTCAGGCTTGTTGCGCACGATGCTCTGCATCAGCGTGCGTCCTAATCCGCCTTTCATGGCTTGCGGACTCTTCACCGTGGGTGGAAGCTGACAATGGTCGCCAGCCAGCACTATCCTATCTGCCTTACGGATAGCAATCCAGCAAGCGGGTTCCAACGCTTGAGCGGCCTCGTCAATAAATAAGGTACCGAATTTCTGTCCGGCCAACAGCCGGTTGGCACTCCCCGTAAGTGTGCAGGCTATCACACGGGCTTCATCGAAGAGCTGTGCATTGATACGGATTTCCAGCTCGGTGGCCCGGTCTTTCAGCGAATTGATTTTCTGACGGACGGCATCGCCCGATGCCCCCGAACGGCGATGGGCATAAAGTTCACGGATGGCTTTTCGAATGCTCCACAACAGGTCGTAATCGGGATGCGCCTCAAAACGGCGCTCGTAAGTAAAGGAGAGCATTTTGTCGTTCACCCGGCTGGGATTTCCTATACGCAATACGTTCACGCCACGGTCTACCAGCTTTTCGCTAATCCAGTCCACGGCCATATTGCTTTGAGCGCACACCAACACCTGATTCTCCCGATGAAGGGTCTCATAAACGGCCTCAACGAGGGTTGTTGTTTTTCCCGTTCCCGGAGGTCCGTGTACGATGGCCACGTCTTTGGCATGCAACACCTGATTTACAGCCTTTTCTTGTGCAGGATTCAGCCAAGGGAAACGCATCGGTTGAAAAGAGAAGAAGGAAGCCGGACGCGTGCCGTGGAAGATATCACGCAGTTCCGCCAACCGATTGTTCTTGGCCGAAATCACTTGGCGTGTAGCCTCGAACATCAGGCGATAACTGGTTTCGTCGAAATAAAGTTGCACGCCCAGCCCATCGGCATTTTGCAATGCCAACAAAGCGTCCGTTCCAGGCAAAACCACCACCATACGATCGCCATCCACGTAACTGACCGTAGCCGTAAAGTTCAGATAATTCAGCTTTCCATCGGCCAACTGACGAAAGAAGCACACTGGGCGTCCGTATTCGAACAGATGTTCCACTTCGAGGTCTTCCGTCCGATTCACTTCCACCACAAACTGATTCAAGGCATTGTAATAGCTCCTCCCCACCGAGAGAGGGAACCAACACATGCCGCGTTTAATCTTCCGCCCGATGCCCATCAGCTCAGTTTGCTGCTCGAACTGCTCTTTCTCGTAGTCGTATTCCGTCTGCAGCAATCCGTACAGGTGTTGCAAGTAAAGCGCAGGCGACGATATGGCTGTAATTTCTTTCATGAATCAATACAATCCCAACAGGTGAAGGATAGTAGGCGCAAGCAGTGCGGTAAGAATTCCGTTCAGAGTCAGTCCCAGTCCGGCATAAGCGCCGTACTTCCCACTCACCTCCATGGCGCGCGATGTACCTACCGCATGCGAGGCTGTTCCCATGGAAAGTCCCTGCGCTATCGGGCTACCCACACGTCCCACTTGCAACACCTTAAATCCACAGATGGCTCCGAACAGTCCAACAACGATGACTACGGCAGCCGTCAACGAGGGTATGCCGCCCACCGCACTCGATACTTCCATGGCAATGGGAGTGGTAACCGACTTGGGGGCCAACGACATAATGACTTCCGGAGACCCACCCATAAACTTAGCGATGAACACCACCGATACCAAGCCGACCAAGCACCCGGCCAACTGAGAAACGATAATCGGCATCAACTGTTTCTTAATCATGCGCAACTGCAGATATAAGGGCACGCCCAGCGCTACGACCGCAGGCTTTAGCCAAAACTCTATCAGCGAGCCAGCTTTGGAATACTTCTCATAACTGATATCCGACAACTTCAGGAAACAGATAAGCATGGCAATGGCTATCAATATCGGATTCAATATAAGCAGACCCGTCTTCTTCTGCAACAGCTTCGCCACGAAATACGCGCCAAACGTAATGGCAAGCAAAAAGAATTCACTTTCTAAATAATCCATATTTTCTAACTAACTGATGAACCCAACCCGTTACTACCAACACCAAGACCGTACTAACCAACGTAGCGATGACTATCGGCCAAAACTGCGCCTTAATTACATCGAAATAAAGCATCAGCGCCACCCCAGAGGGGACAAAGAAGAAGCCAAGATTGGCAACCAAGAAGTCGGACAAGCCCTGCACCCATTGCAGCTTGACCCAACCCAACTTTAAAAACAGTGTAAGCAAAAGCATCCCGATAATACTGGAAGGGAGCTTAACGCCCGTGAGGTAAACAATCAGTTCGCCCAAGGCAAGACATCCGAAAAGGATGGTACATTGACGTATCATAACTATTGTATCTTGAAAACGCAGCAAAGTTATACATTACGCACCAAACCCGGAGCGCAACACACCCAATTTATTTCTCGACCGATACCCCCTTTTTGTTTTACACTCTTTATATTAAAATAATTCAGCTTTTGCAAACCTCATATTACAGAAATGACTACTTTTGCAAAAGAATTGCACGGTGTACGTTACCGTACACAAAACCTAAAGGCACTGGCTGACAACAGTCTTACAGAGAAAGAAGAAATATACAATTACATAAAGACATTATCATGGATTTAATTACTGAAATCGTAGAACGCGCCAAAGCGAACAAACAACGCATTGTGCTCCCTGAAGGAACAGAAGAACGCACACTGAAAGCCGCCAATCAGGTATTGACGGACGGAGTAGCAGACCTCATCATCTTGGGCAATCCCGACGAAATTATGGGTCTTGCCAAAGAATGGGGATTGGGAAACATCCATAAAGCCACTATCATCGACCCGGAGAACCATCCGAAGAAAGAAGAATACGCCCAACTGCTTTGCGAATTGCGCAAAAAGAAAGGCATGACGATAGAAGAAGCTCGCAAGTTGGTAGTTGACCCGTTGTACTTGGGCTGCCTCATCATTAAGTCGGGCGATGCCGACGGACAGTTGGCCGGCGCACGCAACACTACAGGCAACGTGCTTCGCCCCGCTCTACAGATTATCAAGACCGCTCCGGGCATTACTTGCGTTTCGGGTGCCATGCTGTTGCTTACCCACGCTCCCGAATGTGGTGAAAACGGCGTTTTGGTAATGGGCGACGTAGCCGTTACTCCGGTACCCGACGCCAACCAGTTGGCACAGATTGCCATCTGCACCGCACGCACCGCTCAGTCGGTAGCTGGCATCGACCCACGCGTAGCTATGCTTAGCTTCTCTACCAAAGGTTCGGCTAAGCACGAAGTGGTAGACAAGGTAACCGAAGCTCTTCACATCGCTCAGGAAATGGATCCGGCTTTGAAGATTGACGGCGAACTGCAAGCCGACGCAGCCTTGGTTCCGAGAGTAGGCGAAAGCAAAGCTCCGGGTTCTCCCATCGCTGGACACGCCAACGTACTGGTTGTTCCCTCGCTGGAAGTTGGAAACATCTCGTACAAACTGGTAGAACGTTTAGGCCACGCTACCGCTATCGGCCCCATCCTGCAAGGTATAGCCCGTCCGGTAAATGACCTGTCTCGCGGATGCTCGATAGACGACGTTTACAAGATGATTGCCATCACTGCCAATCAGGCCATTGCAGCCAAAGCACAGTAATTATAAAGAAACAACAATAAGATATGAAAGTATTAGTACTAAACTGCGGTAGCTCGTCCATCAAGTACAAACTGTTCGAGATGACTACCAAAGAAGTCCTTGCACAAGGCGGAATTGAAAAGATAGGTCTTCCCGGTTCGTTCCTGAAACTGACGCTCCCCAACGGCGAAAAGAAGATTTTGGAGAAAGACGTACCCGAGCACACCACCGGCGTACAGTTCATCTTCGACACGCTGACCAGCGCTGAATACGGAGCTGTAAAAGACCTGAGCGAAATAAAGGCTGTAGGACACCGTGTGCTGCACGGCGGAACGAAGTTCAGCGGATCGGTGCTGATAACTGACGCTGTAATTGCAGCCGTAGAAGAATACTGCGACCTGGGTCCGCTTCACAACCCGGCAAACCTGAAAGGTATCTACGCCGTACAGAAGCTGATGCCCGAAGTGCCGCAGATTGCCGTATTCGATACAGCTTTCCACCAGACAATGCCCGACTACGCTTACCTGTACGCCATTCCTTACAAGTATTTCGAAAAGTACGGCATCCGTCGTTACGGTTTCCACGGAACATCGCACCGCTACGTTTCAAAGCGTGTGTGTGAATATCTGAACATCCCGCAGGAAGGCAGCAAGATTATTACTTGCCACATCGGAAACGGTGGCTCTATCGCTGCCGTAAAAGACGGAAAATGCGTAGATACCACAATGGGTCTTACTCCGCTGGAAGGACTGATGATGGGAACCCGTTCGGGCGACATCGATGGAGGCGCCATCACTTACATCATGAAGAAAGAGGGACTGACTTCCGACGAAATGTCAACTTTGCTGAACAAGAAGAGCGGTATCTTGGGCATGTTCGAGAAATCGAGCGATATGCGCGAGCTGGACGCAGCCGTAAACGAAGGCGACCAACGCGCTATCCTGACCGAAAAGATGTACTATTACCGCATCACCAAGTACGTAGGCGCGTATGCGGCTGCCATGGGCGGAGTAGACATCATCTTGTTTACTGGCGGTGTAGGCGAGAACCAGTCGAAAGCGCGCGCTGAGGTCTGCAAGACACTCGGCTTTATGGGCGTGAAACTGGACGAAGCGAAAAACAACCAGATACATGGCGAAGAAGCAGTTATCTCTACGCCTGATTCGGCTGTAAAAGTGGTAGTCATCCCAACTGACGAAGAGCTGATGATTGCTTCCGATACAATGGATATTCTGAACGCTACCAAGAAGTAAGCGCAACACAGAATCTATAAAATAGGATAAAAGAGAGCACTCGCCTGAAAGATTTTCTTATCTTTGCGAGTGCTCTTTTTATGTACACAAGGCACACATCGCATCAAAACATAAAACATATCAAACTATGATGAAAAAGAAAATAGTAACGTTCGGCGAAATCATGCTGCGGTTTACCACTCCCGACAACCTGCGTATGCAGCAGAGCCGGGAGTTTTTGGTTAATTACGGGGGAAGCGAAGCGAATGTAGCCATCTCCATCGCCAACTTTGGCGGCGAGGTGGAATACATCACCCGTCTGCCCGACAACGCATTGGGCGAGACCTGTCTGGCAGAGTTGCGTTCGCACAACCTGGGCACCAAGCACATTCTGACAGGCGGACACCGACTGGGTACATATTATATGGAGAAAGCTGCGGCCA
The DNA here is from genome assembly GCA_963595925.1 of bacterium. Lineage (GTDB taxonomy): Bacteria > Bacteroidota > Bacteroidia > Bacteroidales > Bacteroidaceae > Phocaeicola. The sequence continues at coordinate 11,277 of CAVBJM010000004.1, read as the reverse complement.
TGCGCAACTCAAAGGTGATTTACGACCGCGACGGATCGGCTTTTTCCGAGCTGAAGCCCGGCATGATAGATTGGCACGAAGCCTTTAAGGACGCAGGCGTATTCCACTGGTCGGGCATCGACGCCGCCCTGACGCCGGGACTGGCCGATGTCTGCAAGGAAGCCATTGGCGTAGCCAAAGAAATGGGATTGCAGGTTTCGTACGATATCAATTACCGCAAGAACTTGTGGAATTACGGAAAGAGCGCGCAGGAAGTGCTGCGTCCGTTATCGACCGCAAGCGACATCATGTTCGGAAGCGAAGGCGAGTACGCCATGCTTACGGGGATACCCGCTCCCGGTTTCAAAGCCACCCGAAACGGTGAAGAATACGACTTGGAAGCATACGAACAGTTCTGCAAGGCCATACACGAACAGATTCCCGGATGCAAGTACATTTACATTGCACTGCGCAACGTGATGAGTTCGGAACATCATACATTTGCCGGAATCCTTTATTCGAACGGCACCATGAAGCATAGCCGCGTGTTCGACATCGACAACGTGATAGACTGCGTGGGAGTGGGCGACGCCTTCTGCGGAGCCATGCTTTACGCCCAGCAGACATTCGATGACGAGCAAAAGCGCGTAGATTTCTCTACAGCGGCTTCGGTTCTGAAGAATACCATCGCAGGCGATTATAACATCGTGAAAGTAGCGGAAGTAGAAGGATTGCTGGCCAAAAGCGAAAGCGGAGAGGTAGCCCGATAAGGGCGGCCTATCCGCCCTCGTCGGTTATAGTTGGGTTTCGCCTTCGATGTACTGCTCCAAGAACAGTTGTTCGCCATCGAATACGGCGTATGAGAATTCGGTTATCCAGTCGCCCAATATCAGCATACGGGCGCTGCGCGAAAGCATGAGGTCGAGCAGGATGTGACGGTGACCGAACACAAAGAAGTTAATGTCGGGGTGCGTGCGCAAGTATTTCTTGGCGTAAAGCACCAACGGCTCCCGGTCTTCGCCCATATACTCAGGTTCTTTTCCGCCTTCGCGTTTCAGTCGGCTATGCTTGGCCCACGTCAGTCCGAAGTCCACGCTCCAGCGAGGGTGTAACGCCGAGAACAGGGTTTGCAGCGTACCGCTGTGGAAAAGCGCACGGAGCAGTTTGTATTTTCGGTCGCCATCGCCCAGCCCGTCGCCGTGAGCCAAAAAGAACTCTTTACCGTATATCTCGCACGTCAAGGGCCGACGGTGAATCACCGCGCCACATTCCTTCTCCAGATAATCGCCGCACCACAAGTCGTGGTTGCCAACAAAGAAATGCACTTCCACCCCCATGTCGGTCAGTTCGGATATTTTTCCCAAGAAACGGGTATAGCCTTTCGGCACCACGGTCTTGAACTCGTACCAAAAGTCGAACATATCGCCCAGCAAGTAAACGGCGGCAGCCTTGTGCTTTATGCTATCCAGAAAGTTTACCAGCCTACGCTCCTGCGTCCGTCCGTGCGGAATGGCTCTTGAGCCCAAATGGGCGTCGGAAAGGAAATAAACGTGTTTCATACGGCTTCGTATTTTTAAGGGTGAGGGTTAAAGGAAACCCAGTTCCAGTTTGGCTTCTTCGGTCATCATGTCCTTGTCCCATTCGGGCTCAAACACCAGATTTATCTGCGCCGTTGTCACGCCGTCTATCGACTCAATCTTCTGTCGGATATCCTCCATGATGAAATCGGCCGCCGGACAGTTCGGAGCGGTAAGCGTCATATCCATCACCAGTTCCCCGTCATCGTGCAAATCTATTTTGTAAATAAGCCCTAAATCGTACACGTTGACCGGAATTTCGGGGTCGTACACGGTTTTCAGCATCTCCACGATTTTTTCTTCTATCTTCAGTTTTGTTTCGCTATCCATGAGTTTTCTTTTTAACATGATTGCCGCGCGCCCTGGCGGCTTTTCGGCAAAGATACAGATTCCGCTCCACTTAGCCCAACAGGGGGATAACTTTCCCCTCAAAAAACGTCCCGAGAGAGAAAAAATCTCCGGCGAGAGATTTTAAAAACGTCCCGAGAAATTTTTTTTCTCCGGCGAGGGATTTTTAAAACGTCCCGAGAGATTTTTATTCTCCGGCGAGAGATTTTTATTGACCTGCGTCAACCCCTTTTCCCGTCCAAAACACATACCTTTGCGTGTGTTCAAACAAAATCCGCAAGCTCATGATTAAGGCTATATTTTTCGACATCGACGGCACATTGGTTTCCTTTCGCACGCACACCATTCCTCCTACCACGATGGAAGCGATGGAAGCGCTACGCCGGAAAGGCATCCGGGTTTTCATCAACACGGGTCGCCCCCGCATCTCGATGGTAAAGGCCGTGGGTCATCTGGACTTCGACGGATACATCACCCTGAACGGAGCGCACATCTTCACTGCCGACCAAACGGACATCCACAAGGATTGCATTCCACAGCCGGACATCGCACAACTCGTAAACTACCACAGGCAGCACCCCGAAACACCCTTTGTTTTTGTGGACAAAAACGGATGGAACATCACCCACGAGAACGCCGATGTGCGCGAAGTCGCCGCGCTTGTACACGAAAGCGTGCCGCCCGTGCTCCCCATTGAGGAGGCCATGAACAGAGAAGTGCTGCAAATCATCGGCTATTTCCCGAAAGAGATGGACGCAGACATCTTCCGGAACGTGCTGCCCCACTGTACGCCCATGCGTTGGCATCCGCTATTCGCCGACATCATCGCCTCCGGAAACAGCAAGAGCCGCGGCATCGACATCGTAGCCCGCCATTACGGCTTCCGGTTGGAAGAGACCATGGCCTTCGGCGACGGTGGAAACGACATCCCCATGCTATCCCATGCCGGTATCGGAGTAGCCATGGGAAACGCCGCCCCCGAAGTACAGGCTTCGGCCAACTACGTTACCACATCGGTAGACGACGACGGAATCCTGAACGCCCTAAGGCATTTCCACTTATTGTAAACCGTATTCATTTTTATGCAGCTTCTTGCCCCGTTTATTCACTTCTATTAAACTTTTTATGCAAAAAAGGCGTCCTTTTCTGCATACGCATTAAAATTTATCCGTATCTTTGCAGCCGTAAACGGAATAATTATACAATATGAAATGTAAGAACAGCAGACTTGATTCCATCAAGATGATTATTTCAAGCAAGGAAATCGGGAGTCAAGAAGAACTTCTCCAAGAGCTGGCGCGCGAAGGCTTTAAACTGACACAGGCCACCCTTTCGCGCGATTTGAAACAACTAAAGGTAGCCAAAGCAGCCAGCATGAACGGTAACTACGTTTATGTACTGCCCAACAATACGATGTATAAACGTATGACCGATCCTCAGAGCGCATCCGATATGCTCCGTTACAACGGATTCGTTTCCATTGAGTTCTCGGCAAACATCGCCGTAATAAAAACCCGTCCGGGATACGCCAGCAGTCTGGCCTACGACATCGACGACCACAATTTTCACGAGATAATCGGCACCATAGCCGGCGACGATACCATCATGCTCGTAATACGCGAAGGCGCATCGCGAACAGAGGTAAAACAAGCGTTAAGTCAACTAATTCCTAACATAAACAACAATATATTTTAACTAACACAATAAAATGGAAGCTAACAAGCATATAGATGTAATGGTAGCAGACGCCTCGCACGAGGTGTACGTAGATACCATACTGAATACTATCCGCGAAGCAGCCAAAGTACGCGGCACTGGCATCGCCGAACGTACACACGAATACGTAGCTACAAAAATGAAAGAAGGAAAGGCCATTATCGCCCTATGCGGCGACGACTTTGCCGGCTTTACCTACATCGAATCCTGGGGAAACAAGGAATATGTAGCTACCTCGGGACTTATCGTACATCCCAAATACCGGGGATGCGGACTGGCCAAACGAATCAAGCACGCCTCGTTTACCCTGTCGCGTCTGCGCTGGCCAAAAGCCAAGATTTTCAGCCTCACATCGGGAGCGGCCGTCATGAAGATGAATACCGAACTGGGCTACGTACCCGTAACGTTCAACGAGCTAACCGATGACGAATCGTTCTGGAAAGGATGCGAAGGATGCATCAACCACGAAATACTAATGGCCAAAAAGCGTAAGTTCTGCATCTGCACCGCCATGCTTTACGACCCGGCTCTCCACACCGACGATAAGATAAACAATTTCTAAAAACGGATTCCATCCACAATCAACATAAGCCTTATGGAAGAAAAGAAAAAAGTAGTAGTCGCATTCAGCGGCGGATTAGACACCTCGTTCACAGTTATGTATCTGGCCAAGGAAAAAGGTTACGAAGTATACGCGGCCTGCGCCAACACCGGAGGATTCAGTCCCGAACAACTGAAGAAAAACGAAGAAAACGCATACAAACTGGGAGCCACCAAATACGTCACCCTCGACGTAACCGAGGAATACTACGCAAAGAGCTTGAAGTACATGATTTTCGGTAACGTGCTGCGAAACGGCACCTACCCCATCTCCGTCAGCTCCGAACGCATCTTTCAGGCTTTGGCCATCGCTCGCTACGCCAACGAGATAGGCGCGCACGCCATCGCGCACGGCTCAACGGGTGCCGGAAACGACCAAGTACGCTTCGACATGACTTTCTTAGTGATGGCTCCGGGAGTGGAAATCATTACCCTGACGCGTGACATGGCCCTGAGCCGTGAATACGAAATAAACTACCTAAACGAACACGGCTTCGAAGCCGACTTCACCAAGCTGAAATACTCGTACAACGTGGGTATTTGGGGAACTTCCATCTGCGGCGGCGAGATTTTGGACTCCACTCAGGGATTGCCCGAAACGGCCTACCTGAAGCAAGTAACCAAACAAGGCTCGGAACTGCTGAAGCTGGAATTCGAAAAAGGAGAGCTAATAGCCGTAAACGGCGAGAAGTTCACCGACAAAATCAAAGCCATACAGAAAGTGGAGGAAATAGGCGCGGCATACGGCATCGGTCGTGACATGCACGTGGGCGACACCATCATCGGTATCAAAGGCCGAGTAGGATTCGAAGCCGCCGCTCCGATGCTGATTATCGGCGCGCACAAGTTCCTGGAAAAGTACACGCTGAGCAAATGGCAGCAATACTGGAAAGACCAAGTGGCCAACTGGTACGGCATGTTCCTGCATGAGAGTCAATATCTGGAACCGGTAATGCGCGACATCGAGGCCATGCTTCAGGAATCGCAGCGCAACGTAAACGGCACGGCCATTCTGGAACTTCGCCCGTACTGCTTCTCGACTGTAGGCGTTGACTCGAAAGACGACTTGGTGAAGAACAAGTTCGGTGAATACGGTGAAATGCAGAAAGGTTGGACTGCCGATGACGCAAAAGGCTTCATCAAGGTATTGTCTACTCCGCTAAGAGCTTACTACGCCAACCACAAAGACGAAGAAAACATCTAAGCCCCATGATAAAAGTTGGTATTATAGGAGGCGCAGGATATACGGCAGGCGAACTGATTCGCCTGCTCCTGAACCATCCCGATGTAGAAATAGTATTCATAAACAGCTCGAGCAATGCGGGCAACAAGATAACCGACGTTCACGAAGGACTGTACGGCGAAACCGATTTGGTCTTTACCGACGAACTTCCGCTGGATAAGGTAGACGTGATATTCTTCTGTACCGCACACGGCGACACGAAGAAATTCATGGAAAGCCATACCGTGCCCGAAGACTTGAAAATCATCGATCTCTCGATGGACTATCGCATAAAGAGCGACGACCACGACTTTATCTACGGATTGCCCGAACTGAACCGCCGTGCCATCTGCAAGAGCAAGCATGTGGCTAACCCGGGGTGCTTCGCCACCTGCATCCAGTTGGGGCTGCTTCCGCTGGCCAAACATCTGATGCTGAACGACGACGTCATGGTAAACGCCATCACCGGAAGCACCGGAGCCGGCGTTAAACCGGGAGCCACGAGCCACTTCAGCTGGCGAAACAACAACATGAGCATCTACAAACCGTTCGCCCACCAGCACGTGCCCGAAATAAAACAGTCGCTGAAACAACTGCAAAACAGCTTCGACTCGGAAATCGACTTCATCCCCTATCGAGGCGATTTTCCGCGCGGCATATTCGCCACCATCGTAGTAAAAACGAAAGTGGAGATAGACGAACTCACAAAAATGTATGAGGAATATTATGCCGAAGACTCGTTTACGCACATCGTAGACAAGAACATCGACTTGAAACAAGTGGTAAACACCAACAAATGCCTCATCCATCTGGAAAAGCACGGCGACAAGCTACTCATTGTTTCGTGTATAGACAACCTGTTGAAGGGCGCAAGCGGACAAGCCGTGCATAACATGAACCTGATGTTCAACCTGGAAGAAACCGTAGGCTTAAAACTGAAGCCCAGCGCTTTCTGACGAAAAGAAGACATGAAATGAACCTATTCGATGTATATCCCCTGTTCGATGTAAATATCGTGAAAGGGAAAGGTTGTCATGTATGGGACGACAAAGGCCAGGAATACCTGGATCTTTACGGCGGCCATGCCGTAATTTCCATCGGACACGCACATCCACACTATGTGGACATGATAAGCAAACAAGTTGCAACCCTGGGATTTTATTCCAATTCGGTAGTAAACAAACTCCAGCGCCAACTGGCCGAACGCCTCGGAAAGGTATGCGGCTACGACGACTATGCACTGTTCTTGATAAACAGTGGCGCCGAAGCCAACGAGAACGCTCTGAAACTCGCTTCGTTCTACAACGGACGCACACGCGTGGTTTCGTTTTCGAAAGCCTTCCACGGACGAACTTCACTGGCGGTAGAAGCTACAAACAATCCGAAGATTATAGCTCCCATCAACGACAACGGTCACGTGACCTATCTGCCGCTGAATGACACGGCGGCCATGCAACAGGAACTGGCCAAAGGTGACGTGTGCGCCGTAATCATTGAAGGCATACAGGGAGTGGGCGGCATAAAACTTCCCACCACCGAGTTTATGAAAGCCTTGCGACAGGCTTGTACCGAACACAACACCGTGCTCATCCTTGATGAGATTCAGAGCGGATACGGACGAAGCGGAAAATTCTTCGCCCATCAGTACAACGACATTCGCCCCGACATCATCACCGTAGCCAAAGGTATCGGTAACGGTTTCCCGATGGCTGGCGTACTCATCAGCCCGATGTTTACCCCAGTGTACGGACAGCTTGGCACCACTTTCGGCGGAAATCATCTAGCATGTACCGCAGCCTTGGCTGTTCTCGATGTCATGGAGCAGGAGAACCTGGTAGAAAATGCGGCCAACGTAGGAACTTACTTACTGGATGAGCTGAAGAAATTCCCCCAAATAAAGGAAGTACGCGGCCGAGGGCTGATGATAGGTCTGGAATTTGAAGCTCCCATCAAGGAACTCCGTCAACGTCTGTTGTTCGAACAAAAGGTATTTACAGGCGTAAGCGGCACTAACGTGCTCCGCCTGTTGCCGCCACTCTGCCTCAGCAAGGCGGAAGCGGATGACTTCCTGACTCGCTTCCAGAAAGCATTGCAATAACAAGTATCGCATTACAAGCGATATCTAACAAAATCAACCGCTATGACATCCTCACTTGATGGGGATTCATAGCGGTTGATTTTAATCTATGTGAACTCCTCTCACATCTCCACAATGAGGTCGTAGTCGCACGCCTTGTCAGCAAACTTGCTTACCACAACGAACAACTCTAGCGAGATGAGAAAACAGAACACATAATATATAAACACGTATGGCTTATAATCAAATAGGAGGGAAACGAAGTAGTTCCTTCCTACTATCGTTTCCCTCCTACCTTTTTATATGCCAATCGCAGCTTTACTTAGCCACGCGCTCCAGCCATTTCAGCATAAACAGCATGGTAAACATGGATATCAGGCAGACTACGACAAATACCGCCCAGCACTGCCAAATGGCGATTTTGTTATACATCAACGGGCCGACCCACAAGAACAAGTTACCGATGGCGGTAGCTCCAAGCCACAAGCCTTGGCAAAGACCTTGGATATTCTTCGGAGCTACTTTCGATACGAATGACAGTCCCAACGGAGAGATGAACAGCTCGGCTACCGTAAGGAAGAAATAAATCACAATCAAGACCCAAGGTCCAGCTTTCATCGAATCTTTCAGTGTCAAGTCGGTCATTTCCTTAAATTCCGTACCCGAAGGATATCCCTGCAAAGCCGAATAAACAGCGAGGAACAAGAATGCCACTCCGGCTATTCCCATACCGATAGCAATCTTCTTGGGAGTGGAGATTTCCTTACCGCGACGAATCAGCAAGCCAAAGAACCACATGACAACCGGAGTCAACACAATCACGAAGAACGGATTAACAGCCTGCCAGATTTCTGGAGCTATACTGTCGGTCTGTACAAAGTCGCGTGCAAAGTACGAAAGCGACTGTCCGTTTTGGTGGAATGAGAACCAGAAGAATATCACCACACCCAACACGGCGAACAGAGCATACATACGTTGCTTGATTTCTTTCGCCATAGCCGCACGTTCTTCGGCCGTATAAGTTACCGATTCTACCTTTTCTTTCTTGGCAGGAGTAGGGAAGATTCTCTTATAAGCAATGAATATCGTCAGCGAGATAAGCATAGCCACCACCGAAGCGATAAACGAATAATGAATACCGGTGTTGAACACATCAAGATATTGGGTACAGAATGCGCTCATGTCGGCCGATACCGTACCGCCCACTTTTTCCACCAGTGCATTCATGGTTTGCATATTTTCTGAAGCCATCGAAGCTCCTTTTTCCAAATATTGATGGCACAAAGCCGGAAGTTCGGCATTGTAGGCCAAATTGTGAGCCTTCAACCACCACTCGCGAAGCAACGGAGCTACAAACGGAGCAATCAGACCGCCAATGTTGATAAACACATAGAATATCTGAAAACCCGAATCGCGACGGCTCTTCGCCAACTTCAGTTCTTCGGGACCTTTCTTTGCAGCTTCTTCCTCCAGATTGTCGTACATCTGTCCCACGATAGCCTGAAGGTTTCCCTTGAACAGTCCGTTACCGAACGCTATCAGGAACAGGGCAAAACAGGTCAGCGGAAGTAACCAACCAATATTGTTCTCCGTAGAAAGCACAGGGATAGACAAAATAACATATCCGATAGACATGACTATCAATCCCGACATGATGGTGCCTTTATAGTTTTGAGTACGGTCGGCTATGATACCTCCCACCAAACTCAGCACATAGATGCCACAATAGAAAAGCGAATAGATAATGGCACTTGTTTCATCACTCAATCCGAATTTGGAACAAAGGAATAGTACCAATACGGCATTCATGATATAGTAGCCGAACCGTTCGCCCATGTTGGAGATGGCCGCAGAAATCAGCCCTTTAGGATGTTTACTGAACATAACTTGTTGTTTTTAAGGTTTAGAAGTTGATAATTATTTTTGCAAATATAAGGACTTATTTCGGGAATCCATCCATCGAAGCCAAATCCACAAATTTTCCACGCTGACGGCGTTCGTATATCAACTTTTTCAGTAACCGTCTACGGTCTTTGGCGATGAGTTTACGGGCGAAAATATTCGGAATAGCCACACCCAAAGCAATACACAATATTGTAAGGGACGCACGGATACCATTGTTCATGGCCACTGTTACTTCTCCTACCACCCCATGCATATCTATCAAGGCAAAAAGAGCTCGGTACATAAGCACTCCGGGAACCATTGGAATAACGCTAGGGATAGACAAACAGTGGTGAGGGGTATGAAACCAGTGAACGGCCTTCACGGCGATAATACTGACAACTGCCGATCCGACAAACGATCCGGTAACCAATCCCAAATCTAATCCGATATTGTGGTTGCTAGCTCCTAAATTGACAAAATTACGAGTACATACAGCGATGATACCTCCGACAGCCACTACCCAAAGCAAACGACGCGGTATATTGAATATCATCGAAAAGCCCATTGCTGAAATAGCTGCGGCAACAGCATACTCCCAATATTCGTGGTGAGGCGTCATGCTGAGGTCTTTCACAAAGTTGTCTATTCCACATACCTGAATGGCAAAGGCGATACCAAATGCCATAGCAGCAACCATAAGCAACGTGTTTACTGCACGCGTCCACCCTACCAAAATGTAACTATCCAACATATCGCTCACAAAGTTGATAAGCGGAACCCCTGGCACGATAAACAAAGCACAAGCCAACAACGGATGCCACGGAGTATCCGAATGCAATACAGCATTCAGGCAGTCAGGAAGTACTGCTGCAACCTGCGACGTAGACAAAAAAGCCGAAGCCCAAGCCAACAACGTAGAAAGGAAAGCCGCTATCGCAATATTTACATAATGGTTCGACCCCATCTCATTCAGCACCGCACGCAAACGGAATCCCAAAATGGCCGCAATAGACGCGTAAAAGAAAGCAGGCCAGTCACAACCGAACTGAACACAGAAACCGCCACAGGCAAATCCGGCGCCGATGGCCACTTGCCATGGGGTATAATTACGCTTGCGGGTACGTATTTTCTCCAGCTCCTCGTCAAACTGGTCTATCGAATAGTCTTCACGGATAGCATTCCAAGACAGCTTACTTATTGACGAAATAGCCGTCATATTAATCCCATGCTTCTCACAACGCTGAAACTTAGAGAACGAATGTTCCTCATCACTCAAATTCACCATCAGTATGTTATAGTTAACATAGATGTGTAAATGCTCTTCGGGCAATCCCAAGAAAGCAGCCGTACGCTTCATGGTACGCATAATTCTACTGGTATCGGCAGCACTTTCCACCAAAAGTTTACCTGTACGAAGCAGAATATCCAGCTTTCTTCTAAGCAATTTTTCCTGTTTTTGCTTGTATCGCCATTTTTCAACGAGTTTTTCACAATCACGACACTCCATCTGAGCGTCAAGTTCCGAACTTATTTTTTCCATGTATCGCTATATATATCAAAAAACGATGCAAAGATAGCGCAATTCAACCAATTTTACACAATTAGGGAACCGCTTTCTACAATACAAACGAAGTCACCACAACGGAGGATACATATGGACATAAAAAAAGGAGTACCGCTGTACTCCAACCTTTGTTAACCTTAAATCTAATACTATGAAAAACACAGTGCAAAGATACGGACTATTCGGAATATAGCAAACAATCAGGGAGGAAATGTATGTTCTATAACATCTTTTAAGGGAATCCGCCCACGTACGGTCATAAAAAAACTCCCCGTCTTGCAAGATTAGCAAAACGGGGAGCGTTTCT
>CAVBJM010000003.1:0-127608 GCA_963595925.1 bacterium | reverse complement strand
CCGTTTTTTAGAAACGCTCCCCGTTTTGCTAATCTTGCAAGACGGGGAGTTTTTTATTGCTTTTCGTTTGAGGTTTCTATAATGATTTTTTTTAACTTTGCCGCTGATTTAGAAATTCTTATATTACATGGCGAAAGAGTTATTGACACCCGATTACATCTTCGAGTCAAGTTGGGAAGTGTGTAATAAGGTGGGCGGAATCTATACAGTGCTATCTACACGCGCCAAAACCCTGCAGTTGGCATTTCCTGACAGGATATTTTTTATTGGGCCGGATGTTTGGATAGGAAAGGAGAATCCGCTATTTAGTGAAGACATAAGTCTCTTTTCGGAATGGAGAGAGCATGCTGTAGTGAAGGAAGACCTGAAAGTAAGAGTGGGAAGATGGAATGTGCCAGGCTCTCCCATCGTTCTTTTGGTTGACTTTACTCCTTTTTATACAAAGAAAAACGAAATATATACGAAGGCGTGGGAAGATTTCCAAGTTGACTCTTTGCACGCATACGGCGATTACGATGAAGCTTCTATGTTTTCGTTCGCTGCCGGAAAGGTCGTTGAAAGTTTCTATCGCTTCAACCTGACAAAGGATGATAAGGTAATCTATCATGCCAATGAGTGGATGACAGGTCTCGGCGCATTATATCTGCAGAAAGCAGTGCCGCAGATAGCTTCGATATTCACTACACATGCTACATCTATCGGTCGGTCAATAGCAGGAAACAACAAACCTTTGTATGATTATCTGTTTGCATACAATGGCGACCAGATGGCACAGGAACTGAATATGCAATCAAAGCATTCGATAGAAAAGCAAACTGCACATCATGTGGATTGCTTCACAACGGTGAGCGAGATAACGAACAATGAGTGCAAGGAATTGTTGGATAAACCTGCCGATGTAGTCTTGATGAATGGTTTCGAAAATGATTTCGTGCCGAAAGGTGGGGCGTTTACCCGCAAGCGCAAGCATGCCCGTCAGGTAATGCTGAATGTTGCCAATAAATTATTGGGAACAAAACTGGACAGTGATACACTGATAGTGGGAACCAGCGGACGTTACGAATTTAAGAATAAGGGTATAAACGTTTACTTGGAAGCGCTTAATCGGCTGACTCGCGACAAGGATTTAAAGAAACCTGTATTGGCTTTTATCAATGTTCCGGGTTGGGTAGGCGAGGCCCGTGAGGATTTGTCCGAACGCTTGAAGAGTGGCCTTGATTATGACACCCCGTTGGAGTGTCCGTTTATTACACACTGGTTGCACAATATGAGTCATGACCAGGTGCTGGATATGCTGAAGTATATGAATATGACAAACGCTCCCGAGTCGAATGTGAAAGTGGTATTTGTACCTTGCTATCTGAATGGTCTTGACGGTATTGTGAACGAAGCGTATTACGACTTACTGATAGGCTTGGATATTACCATTTATCCGTCTTATTACGAACCTTGGGGATATACACCGTTGGAAAGCATTGCATTTAAAGTACCGACCGTGACGACTGATTTGGCAGGATTCGGCTTATGGGTAAATTCGGTAGCAGGACACTATTCGCTTCTGAAAGAAGGGGTGAAAGTGATACATCGCACCGACTATAATTACTCTGAAGTTGCTGATATCATAAAAGATTCCATTGCGGAATTTTCTTCCATGTCGGCTATGGATATTGACATCCTCCGTAAGAAAGCCGGTGGCATTGCCGTAAAAGCGTTGTGGAAGAATTTCATTAAATACTATTATCAGGCTTACGATATTGCCTTGCGCAATGCCGAGAAGCGTATGGCTGAGAATAAATAACATAATACACCAATAAAATAAAAACGAATGAAGGTCAAAACTAACTATGTTAACTCTCCGGTATGGAGAGAGGTAACTGTGAAATCCCGCATTCCGGAAGCTCTGAAGATGCTGGAAATTATGGCTCGCAACATTTGGTGGGCTTGGAATTATGAAGCTACCGATATGTTCAAAGAACTGGATCCGGAACTGTGGAAGGTGGTAGGTCAAAACCCTGTGGCTTTGTTGGAACGCTTGAGCTACGAAAAGCTGGAAGCTATCGAAGCCGACAAGGCACTGATGGGAAGAATCAATGCTGTTTACGACAAGTTCAAGGCTTACATGGATGTAGAGCCAGACAGCAAGCGTCCGTCAGTAGCTTATTTCTGTATGGAATACGGTTTGACTCATGTATTGAAGATATATTCCGGTGGTTTGGGGATATTGGCTGGTGATTATCTGAAAGAAGCTTCAGACAGCAATGTAAACATGTGTGCCGTAGGCTTCTTGTACAGATATGGTTATTTTTCTCAGAGTCTGTCGATGGACGGACACCAGATTGCCAATTACGAAGCTCAGAACTTCGGAAGTCTGCCTCTTGAACGTGTAGTAGACGAAAACGGAACTCCGGTTGTTTTGGATGTTCCTTATATGGACTATTATGTACACGCATACGTATGGAGAGTAAACGTAGGCCGTGTGCCTTTGTATTTGCTTGATACCGACAATGAGTTGAATAGCGAGTTTGACCGTCCGATTACTCATCAGTTGTATGGCGGCGAATGGGAAAACCGTTTGAAGCAGGAAATCTTGTTGGGTATCGGTGGTGTGCTTTTGTTGAAGAAACTGGGTATCAAGAAAGATGTTTATCACTGCAACGAAGGACATGCTGCACTTTGCAACGTACAACGTTTGTGCGACTATGTAGAAAGCGGACTGAGTTTCGACGAAGCGTTGGAAGTGGTTCGCTCTTCTTCTTTATATACAGTACATACTCCCGTTCCGGCCGGACACGATTATTTCGATGAAGGTTTGTTCGGTAAGTACATGGGCGGATATCCTCAGCGCATGAACATTTCGTGGGACGACCTGATGGATTTGGGACGTACTAACCCGGGCGATCACGGAGAGAAATTCTGTATGTCTACTTTCGCTTGCAACACTTGTCAGGAGGTAAACGGTGTGAGCTGGTTGCACGGAAAGGTTTCTCAGGAAATGTTCTCCGGCATTTGGAAAGGATACTATCCGGAAGAAAACCACGTAGGCTATGTAACAAACGGCGTCCACTTCCCCACTTGGTGTGCTTCTGAATGGCAGACTCTGTATGGTAAGTATTTCGACAAGAATTTCTTGTTCGACCAGTCGAACCCGAAAATTTGGGAACGCATCTATAATGTACCCGATGATGAAATCTGGGCTACCCGTATGGCTTTGAAGAACAAATTGGTTTCTTACATCCGCGAGCAGTTCCGCGACACATGGTTGAAGAATCAGGGAGACCCCTCACGCGTGGTATCGCTGATGGAAAAAATCAACCCGAACGCTCTGATTATCGGTTTCGCCCGTCGTTTCGCTACCTACAAGCGTGCTCACCTGTTGTTTACTGATTTGGATCGTTTGTCACGAATCGTAAATAATCCTCATTATCCGGTACAGTTCCTGTTTGCAGGAAAGGCTCACCCACACGATGGTGCAGGTCAGGGATTGATTCAGAAGATTGTTGAAATCTCGAAGCGTCCGGAATTCTTGGGCAAGATTATCTTCTTGGAAAACTACGATATGAAATTGGCTCGCCGTTTGGTATCGGGTGTAGATATTTGGATGAATACTCCGACCCGTCCTCTCGAAGCATCCGGTACATCGGGTGAAAAAGCCTTGATGAACGGTGTAGTAAACTTCTCGGTTCTTGACGGATGGTGGCTGGAAGGTTATCGCGAAGGTGCTGGTTGGGCTCTGACTGAAAAGCGTACTTATCAGAATCAGGAATATCAGGACAAGTTGGATGCTGCTACCATCTACAGCTTACTTGAAACCGAAATCTTGCCATTGTACTATGCACGCAACCAGAAGGGATATTCCGAAGGCTGGGTAAGAACCATCAAGAATTCTATTGCGCAGATTGCTCCGCATTATACCATGAAGCGTCAGTTGGACGATTATTTCAGCAAGTTCTATTGCAAAGAAGCCGATCGCTTCCACGCCATTTCAGCCGACAATTATGCTAAGGCTAAGTCTTTGGCAGCTTGGAAGGAAGAAGTGGCAGAGAAATGGGATTCTATTCAGGTGGTTTCGATGGACAAGTGCGAAGAACTGCGTCAGGGTAACGTGGAAAACGGAAAGGAATACACGATTTCTTGCGTAATAGACGAAAAGGGATTGCAGGATGCTGTTGGCGTGGAAATGGTTGTTACTTACACCAACACCGAAGGCAAGGAATACATCTATTCGGTTTCTCCGATGGAAATGGTGGAACACAACGGCAATCTGTACACATTCCGTTGGACAGGCAACTTGTCGAACGCCGGATCGTTTAAGGTTTCATACCGTATGTATCCGAAGAACGAAGCACTGCCTCACCGTCAGGACTTCTGCTACGTTCGCTGGTTCAACGAATAAGATAACAGAAACAGATAACATAAAAAAGGAGAGTTGCACGGGCGTATCCGTTGCAACTCTCCTTTTTTTATGTCCAATAACTTTGTGCTATAGGGTAACAATGTTTTATGACTTGCTCTATTGCTATGTTGAATCAGTAGGTGTCTATTGCGTCCCAAAGCATCAAATCCTGACGGATATAGCCGATTTTCCCATTTACCTTTGTCTTGTACCACATCCCATCATCGGAGCCACTCGAATATCCCAAGCAGGGATACACTGTAGGCAGTTCACCTTCGGTATCACTGATAGTGCAGATTATTGAGCTTTTTGTGGTGGGGCGACGGCGTACGTTTACTCGTTTGGCCTCTTCACTGTTCTGTATCAGAATGCCTTGTCCGTTTGCAGCATCGTAGAGTTCTACTTTGCTTCCCGCTTTCTTTACCAAACCATAGTCTTGTACGTCTACCAAATAACTGTCCCCACAGATGGCGATATATCTGGATTTGTGTCCGTCGGCTTCTATGACTACTTTTCCCGAAGTGCGGTACTTGCGCCAGTTGCTTCCGCTTGCCCATTCCGGCGATTTGATACACATATCGGCGTTGGGGCGGAAGTTGGTGCTATGCCAGCTGATGGTGTCATCGGGCATGAGTTGTGCAAAGATAGAACTGTTTCCATAGTCATCAGTCAGGTGATAGATTTCACATCCTTTGGCCGATGTGAATGGAGCGGTACGAAACAAGGTGTCGGCCATGCAGAACTCCGTAGATTCTTCGGTGTTTATCCGAAGTGTGAAGTCGTCTGCCTGATGGTTTGCCCAACGTGTTACGGGAGTGAGCCAATAGGGGATGGTGAACTTCTCCATAACATTGTAACTCATGCGGTATTTGTACGTGTGGTGTACGATATTCAATCCTTTCTTGAAAGGTGCATCGAAGTAGTAGGCATAGGCGTATGCCGTGGCACTGTCCAGTTCGGCATTGTAAATGGCATCGCCAAACGGTAGGATGGAGTCAGGAACCTCGCCTACGCCTTTCCATTTGGTCATATCCAGTGGGGTAAAGTCCGTTTCGCGTTTGTCATTAGTGAACCGAAAAGCTACTACGCCGTTTTTGAATGGGAGTGCTTCTCCATTCATGTGCACCGTAAAGTCTTTGATGTGGGGATGTACTCCGTTGCGATGCAACGGTTCTTCATCGTTATAGCTCGAACTAGCCTCGAAAGCCATCTTTACGGTTTTCGGCTCGCCATTGTTCATAAACTCGTAATACACATCTACCGAGGCGAATCCGTTGCCGCCTATTGTGATGGTGAGTATTTCTTTTGCCGCCTTGATGTCTGTTTCCTGAATGGGAACGAGGAAGTTTCCACTGGTAAAGTATACGCCGTCATTGGCGCATGCCGTATGGATACATGCCCATATGGCGATAATTAGGAAAATTGATTTTTTCATGTCTTCGTGTTGTTTGTTTGGGCGTAAAGGTATAAAAAATCGGGACATGCAGATTCGGATGTAAAGACATTGTTGTGGAATACCTTCCCTCAATGAGAAAGCAGAAGCGTTTCCTTGTGAACATCAACCAAGTCACAGGGAAACGCTTCTATTGGATTGGTATTGGTTTCCGGTTTACCAAATTACTTTTTCCTGAAGGATATTGGCATCGTTTGCGTCATCGGGTGTAAATGTGTTAGCGCGATATTGTACACACAACATCACGAGCGGCTGCGTACCGTTATTGCGTACGGAGCGTTTCCCTTGTGGAGCTACTTTCACAACGCTGCCTTCTTTTACTCCGAATACTTGCCCGTCTACCTGAAAATCGCCGTTTCCGCTCAGGAAGAAGTAAAGTTCCTCATGGTTCTTGTGAGTATGAACAAATCCCGTTTCTGTTCCCGGAGCGAACGACTGTAGAGAGAATTCGGATCCGGTGGCTGCTACTGCACTTCCGCAGAAAACTTTCCCCGGAATCTGGATGCCGGGACCCAAATTCAGTACATACTCATCCAGTTCGGACAGTTTCCCAAAGTCTACGGCATTTACATTGGCCGCTTTTACGATTGTCTTAATTTCTTTCATAAAGAGATGGATTAAATAGTTCTTTCAGGAGCAAAGTTAGGATGCATGTATAGCTTGCGCAAGAAGGCACCAAGGCGTGACATAGTTACTTCAAGGTAACTTTTGCTGACCACCAGAGGGTTGGGATAGGTGACTTTAACACAGGTTAACGCCTGGTGGATGGGACGGTGTAGAAACTTAGTTACTTTTGTAGAGTAAAGCTAAAAAACAAAAGGTTATGAAGAGAGCGATTACAGATTCTGTCTTTCCTGACTGCCCCATACGTAATGTCTTGTCCCGTATCTGCGACAAGTGGTCGATGTTAGTGCTTTGTACGATACAAAGTGAGGGTTGCGTGCGTTTCAACACCTTACGGAAGCGGATTCCTGACATTTCGCAGAAGATGCTTACATCTACGCTTCGGACGCTTGAAGCCGATGGTCTTGTGGTACGTACGGTTTATGCCGAGGTGCCGCCTCGGGTGGAATATGCGCTCACGCCTCGTGCTCTTTCGCTCATTCCCATTGTAGATTCATTGGTAGACTGGGCAGCGGACAATATGAGCAGTATTATGAAAGACCGTTGTCAAACGATGGCATGAGTATAAAGATAAAAAAAGAGACCTTCCGAAAAAGGTCTCTTCAGTGATCCGCTTGGGGCTCGAACCCAAGACCCCAACATTAAAAGTGTTGTGCTCTACCTGCTGAGCTAGCGAATCAACGGTGCATCATTCCTGATTGCGGATGCAAAGGTAAAAACTATTTTTGAATCTCACAAATATGTTAGCACTTTTTCTGTGTGTTTTATTCATTTACCTCCTCTGCCTGCTGATTGTCAGATGTTTTTCGTTCGGATAAAAAAGCGATGTTCTTCTTTCGGATGTATCGCTGATAATAGGAAAGTAGCAAGGTGGTGAGTGGAAGCGCAATAATCATCCCCAAAATCCCCATGAGTGTTCCCCATACGGAAAGAGATAAGAGGATGATGGCCGGGTTCAGTCCCGTGATTTTCCCCATAATCTTTGGGGTGAGTAATGTGTCTTGTATAATTTGTACCACGCAGAATACCAGCAACGCCATACCCATCACCCACCAGAAGTTCTCTCCCGTATCGGCCGATTTCAGCAGAGCCAATAGGATGGTTGGGATGAAACCCACCAGTTGCAGGTAAGGTACCATATTCAGTAATCCGATGAATAGCCCCAACCCGATGGCCATCGGAAAGTCAATGATTAGGAATCCAATGCAGAACAGTATACCTACACAGAAAGCCACGAGTGCCTGCCCGCGGAAATAATGGTTCATGCTGTCTTTTATATCAGTTACCAGGTGTAGTACTTTGTCGCGGTGTCGGGGTTCTATCAGTGTTATCCATCCTCCGGCTATCTGCTCGTAGTCTAACAGGATAAAGAAGTAATACAGTATCATGATGAAGCCGGCGAAGATAGCCGCTACGATGTTGTACGAAGTGGCGATAAGTGTCCACATCCGGGGTACTATCTCTTGCACTGCCGACAAGACGGTTTTCGTATCCAAACTGGTCTTTATCCATTCGACGTCAATGTTGGAGCGAACGAATCGGCTTATCGCTTCGGGGATGGAAGAATGGGTGTGGTAGTTTGTGAGATAACTTACCAGTAGTTCTTTCAGCCGAATGAACTCTTCTATCATGGGAGGGATAAAGAAGAGGGCGGCACACGTAACGATGATGCCTAATAGCAGCATGACCGTGAGGATTGATACGACCCGGCTGCGGAAATGCAACTTATGCTGAAAGAAGATGACCATCGGGTAAGTGAGGTAAGCCACAATCCAGGCCACGAAAAACGGTAGCAACACTCCGCTCAGTTTATTGAGCAAATAGAGTACTGCGATAACTGCTCCCGCACTGATTATCCAGCGGATAAAGCGGTCGAATGTAATCTCTTTTTGTGGTAACATAGCGATTTATTGTTTGTTTGCCTCTTCAGCCAAAGCCTTCTGGTAGCAGGTGCGGCATAGCGGCTCATATTCCATTTTCTCACCCAGTAGCACACGTTTGTCGTTGGCTATGGTGCGGTGCGATACGTAGGCCAGGTTTCCACACTTCACACAGATGGCGTGTACTTTGCTCACCTCATCGGCTATGGCGCATAGGCCAGGCATTGGGCCAAAAGGCACTCCCTTGAAGTCCATGTCCAGACCGGCCACGATGACGCGCACGCCACGGTTGGCCAACTCGTTGCATACGTCTATCAGGCCATCGTCGAAGAACTGTGCTTCATCGATGCCTACCACGTCAATCTCTGAGCTGAAAAGCAAGATGCTGGCTGATGAATCGATGGGGGTGGACTGGAACGAGTTATGGTCGTGCGACACGACTTCGATGTCCGAATACCGGGTGTCGATGCTCGGCTTGAATATTTCTACCCGCTGCCGTGCGAAGTTGGCACGTTTCAGTCGGCGTATCAACTCTTCGGTCTTGCCGGAGAACATGGATCCGCAGATTACTTCAATGCGTCCTCTGTGCGAGGTCTCGCTGTTATGGTCTTCAGAAAAAACAACCATGAGTGTGTTTCGTTTATATGTTACTGTTGCAAAAGTACGTTTTGTAATCCGATTTGTGCTTATAAAAGCGTTGGAAATTGCGACTTGCACCCAATATACAACTTCTGTTAAATATTGGAGTGAAATGGCATGCGGTATGAAAAACTTTCTACCTTTGCCTTATTAGACAAAGAAATATGGGAAGATTATACGTGGTTCCTACGCCTGTAGGAAATATGGAAGATATGACATTCCGCGCAGTGCGCATACTGAAGGAAGCCGACTTGATATTGGCTGAAGACACGCGTACATCGGGGGTGCTGCTGAAGCATTACGAGATAAAGAACGCCATGCAGTCGCACCATAAGTTCAATGAACATCAAACGGTGGAAGGTATTGTAAACCGTTTGAAGGCTGGCGAGACAGTCGCTCTGATTTCGGATGCCGGTACTCCAGGCATTTCCGACCCGGGATTCCTGATAGTACGCGAATGTGTGCGCAATGGCATCGAAGTGCAGTGCTTGCCAGGAGCGACGGCTTTTGTTCCGGCACTGGTATCGTCGGGCTTACCCGATGAGCGTTTCTGTTTCGAAGGGTTTCTGCCTCAGAAGAAGGGACGCATGACGAGACTGAACGCATTGACCGAGGAGACGCGTACCATGATATTCTACGAATCGCCTTATCGTTTGCTTAAAACCCTTACACAGTTTATGGAAGTGTTCGGAGCAGAACGCCAGGTGTCTGTCTGTCGGGAAATATCGAAGGTACACGAAGAAAGTGTACGCGGAACGCTACAGGAAGTGGTGGCTCATTTCACCGAAACGGAACCGCGTGGCGAGATTGTAATCGTGTTAGCAGGAAAAGAAAATTAATTATAAATTTAAACGGATAGAAACTATGAAAAAAATTGTTTTATTTTCGTTTTGCGCGGCCGCTCTGCTGGCTTCGTGCAACCAATTTGGATCAAAGAAAGATAACCTTCAGGCACAAAACGACTCTTTGTTGTTGGAACTGTCTAACCGAAACGCCGAACTGGACGGCATTATGGGAGCTTTCAATGAAATTCAGGAAGGTTTCAAGGAAATAAACGAAGCCGAAAACCGTGTGGATTTGAAAGGCGATGCGATAGAAAACCAGTCGAGCGCAGATAAAATAAAGGAAGACATCCGTTTCATTAGCGAGAAGCTGCAGGCCAACAGAGACCAGATTGCCAAACTGCAGAAGCAACTGCAAAACAGCAGTTACCAGTCGGCTCAGCTGAAGAAAGCGCTGAAGAATCTGACGGCCGAATTGGAGGCTAAGGAAAAGCAAATAGAAACATTGCAAGCCGAACTGGCCAACAAAAACATCCGCATAGCCGAACTGGATCAGGCGGTGGCCGACTTGAACAAGAACGTAGACGAGCTGACAGCCGAGAACGAGGCAAAGACGCAGACCGTAGCCGTTCAAGACAAGGCTTTGAATACGGCATGGTATGTGTTCGGAACTAAATCGGAACTGAAGGACCAAAAAATTCTGAAGAACGGCGATGTGTTACGCGACACCGAGTTCAACAAGGATTACTTTACGGAAATAGATATCCGCAAGGATAAGGAAGTGAAATTGTATTCTAAGCGTGCTACGTTGCTGACCAGCCATCCGGCCGGCTCTTACGAACTGGTGAAAGACGACAAAGAGCAGATTACGCTGAAGATTACGAACCCCAGCCAGTTCTGGAGCGTATCACGCTACTTGGTTATTCAGGTGAAATAAGTTTTATCACATAAATATATCTTGCCGTGCGACAGGCTACGCTTCTCTTTAGAGCGGTGGCCTGTCGCACGGTCTTTTTTTGTGTTTACTGTTTTCGCTTTACGCCTCTTACGGCCTCGGCTTGCAGCGGATTTTCGGGCCAGTAGTGCTTGGGATAACGGCGCTTTAACTCTTTGCGTACTTCGAAGTAGGTTTCGCGCCAAAAGTTTGCGAGGTCTTGGGTGAGTTGCACGGGCTTGAAGCCCGGTGAGAGTAGTTCCATCAGTAAGGGCTGACTGCCTCCGTTTACGCAGGGCGTACGTTCCATGCCGAAACATTCCTGCAGACGGACGCTTACTACGGGAGCTTCCGCTCCCAGTCGGTAGTCTATGCGTATGTTGCTTCCGGTAGGCATCGTAACGTGAGTGGGTGCCAAACGGTTTATCTCCTGTTGGAGTTCGTAGGGAACGATGCTCCACACCATTTGTTGTAAATCCAGTTTCTTTAGTTCGCTGGTGTTCCACTTGTTGCGGTCGCCCAGCTCCAGATAAAAAGGAAGCCACTCGTCGGCCGTAGCCAGCAGATGCTCAGTCGAGAGGTCGGGAATGTTCAGCTCGGGATGCCATTTCGCCACATTCGCCACCCGGCGTTGCAGTTGTGTGGTGTCGTCTGTCCAGTTTAGCATACTGAGTCCCTCTCGCTTCACCGCTTCGCACACGATGGATATGATTTGCTGTTTGTCGGCATCGTGTATCGGTTTGCTTTCGGTTATCAACTTCCCGATGCGGCGTTCGCGTTGCATCACTACGCAGCCTTGCTTGCTGTTCCACGACACATTGTCGCGCACGGTGGTGAGCGGAATCAAATCCGAAGGGTTGACGGGGGCGGCCAGAAATACCCGTCCCGTATTGCCATTGGCCGAAAACATCGAGGCTATGGCTATCCACGGATAGGCTGAAAGCGAGTCCGAACGCTCCAGTTTCACGTTGCTGCCGCCCGAAAGACGGAATGTTCCGATGCTGTCGGTGCTCATGGCCACACGTTCGGGGTAGGCGTAGGCCACCAGTTGTCCGATGTCTTCGGCCGAAGGGTCGGTATTGTCGGGCGTAATGCGCGCCATGCGGTGATATTCGTGCGCTATCTGTGCGACGCGCGCCCAACGTCCGAGGGATGACCCGTTCCGTTGTCGGCGGAATCGGGAGATGCGTAGGCTCATGTCGGCGCTGGGTTCGTCGGTCAGCGGGTCTTTTTCTTCCAATAAAGCGGCAATGTCGCACGCCAGACTCTGTTGGGCTGGAGATTGGGCGTGGATAATCATACGCGCGATGCGCGGATGGCAGGGTAGAAGCGCCATCTTTTTCCCCGTTTCGGTGATGTCGCCGTTATCGGTCAATGCCCCGAGCAACTGCAATAGTTGACGGGCGCTTGCCACATGAGCCACAGGCAGTGGCGTAAGCCACGGCAAGTCTTCGGCATGGCGTTCGCCGAATGCCGCTATGCTGAGTAGCGTAGGAGCCAGGTCGGCTTCTTCTATTTCCGGTTTTCGCTGAGGCTCCATCCGGTGTTCGGTGGCGATGCTCCAGAGGCGTATGCAAACGCCTTCGTCTACACGTCCGGCACGTCCAGTGCGCTGCGTGGCCATGTCCATGCTGATGCGTGCGGTTTCCAGTCGGGTTAGTCCCGTCTTTCCGTCGAAGACAGGGGTGCGGTGAAGCCCCGAGTCAATCACGGTCTTTATGCCTTCGATGGTGAGCGAAGTCTCCGCAATGGGGGAGGCCAGCACCACTTTCCGTTCGCCCGGAAACGATGGGGCGATGGCGCGGCGTTGCTGTTCGGGCGGCAGGTTGCCATAGAGTGGATATACGGCTGTGCGTTCCGAGATACCGGTCAGCAGTTCTTGACATCGGATGATTTCCCCTTGTCCGGGAAGAAATAC
The DNA here is from genome assembly GCA_963595925.1 of bacterium. Taxonomy (GTDB): domain Bacteria; phylum Bacteroidota; class Bacteroidia; order Bacteroidales; family Bacteroidaceae; genus Phocaeicola. Next base: position 114,985 of record CAVBJM010000003.1, on the reverse strand, counting down.
CAAAATATCGCCCTCGTGTTCGCGGAGAGCTTTCCGTACGGTCGTGGCCGCGGCTTGGGGAATGTCGGCCGGGCTGACGTCGGTCGTAATATGCTGGATGCTTACGGTAAACATACGTCCTTCGCTTTTTACCAAAGGAGCGTTCAGCCGGAGGCAGATGTCGGACGCGTCGATAGTGGCCGACATGATGACTATTTTCAAATCGGGGCGGATGATTTGTTGCGCTTGTCGGGTCAAGGCAAGCGCCAAGTCGGAGTGTGCGCTACGTTCGTGGAACTCATCGAATATAATCGCCCCTACGTTCTCCAGTGTGGCGTCGGCGGTAAGCATGCGGGTGAGAATACCCTCGGTCAGCACTTCCACACGTGTTTGGGACGATGTCTTGTTTTCGAATCGCATTCGGTATCCTACCGTTTGTCCCACCGGTTCGCCCAGCATGTCCGCCATCCGTTCGGCTATCTGTCTTGCCGCCAGTCGGCGAGGCTCCAGCATCAGCACTTTCTGCGGTTGGGGCAAGGCGTTCAGGATGGTGAGCGGTAGCAAAGTCGATTTTCCGGCTCCCGGCGGTGCGGTGATAACTACGGCTTGTTGTGTCGACAAGGTCTCGTTTACCTGTCGGGCTATCCGTGATGCCGGGAGTTGTTCCCAGCGTTGTATCAGTTGGTCTGTAGTCATTTGCGATTTTTTATAGGCGAAATGCAAAATTAATATATTCCCGTGATACACAAGCTCTTGACGGACGCTAAAAAACGTCCCGAGAGAATTTTATTCTCCGGCGAGAGATTTTAAAAACGTCTCGAGAGATTTTTATTTTCTGGCGAGAGATTTTTAAAACGTCCCGAGGGATTTTTTACGGGTGAAACCGGGCTTCATGCTATTCCCTATTTCGGTATTGTGAAGGTGAAACGCCCTTTATTTTTTTGAAGATGGTGCTGAAATAACGTTGGTAGGTAAAGCCCAGTCTATCGGATATTTCGGAAATGCTAAGGTTCGTGTTCAGCAACAGACTCTCGGCTTTTTCTATTTTGCGCTGGTTGATGTATTCGTTCATTCCCATACCGGTTATTTGCTTTATCTTGTAATAGAGCGATGTTCGTCCCATGCCCATTTCGTTTTGCAGGAAATGGTTGTCAAGACTCGGCTTGTCTATATTGTTGTCGATAATGTCATTCAGACGGGCGATAAAATGTAGGTTTTCTTCGTCCTCACGCTTGCTTTTGGCCAAGGCCTGTTTTAGTTTGCGATTCATTCGCTTCTGTAGCAACCATACTCCGACCGTGCAAATGCCTATAAACAGAAGAATGCAAAGGCCGATGAACCATGATTTTTGCCAGACGGGTGACTGTACATAAATGGAAAGCAGTTTAGCTGCCTCGTTTCGGTTGTTGTTGGCGTTGCAGTAGGCCAGTAAGGTATAGTTGCCAGGCTTCAAGGTTCCCAGTTCCATTTTTCGGGAATTGCTTTGGATTTTTCTTGTTTCGTTCCCTTCCAAGATATAGTTGAAAAGATGTTTTCTAAAGGGGATGCTTTCGTCTACTATCACTTTGAAGCTGATAGATGAATGTTTGTAAGGCACGGTTAGCTTCCCTTTCCGTATTACTTCGCTTGTGATGTCCTTTCCGTCTAAATATACGCTGAGCAGGTTCACTGCGGGGCTGCTTTTCTCCTGCATCTCGATACCTTTGTCTATGACTGTTAGTCCTTGCGTTCCTCCCATGTAGATATTCTGGCTTAGTGACATCGGCATGGGTGTAAAAATGTAGCCGTTTGGTTTTGCGCCATCCGTATCGTCCAGTATTACAGTTCGTTTCTCTTCAATGAGATAAGCCAGCAAGATATTGTTGGCTCCTATCCATATTCGGTTTTTATTGTCCGAAGTCAGACTCTGTATGTTATGGAATAATACGTTTGGCATCTTTTGTGTTTGACGACTTGCCGCATTGTAGCGATACAAAGACGATTCACTTCCTATCCAGATGTTCCCTTGGCTATCCATACACGCAGAAGTGAGCGATTCGTTGTTGGAAACACTGAAAAGCGTGGTAATTTTTTTAGTAGCTTTCTCTATGCGGAGCAGGTTCTTGTAGCTTAGAATGTAGATGTATCGTTGGTCTGTATAAAAGGGTTGGGCATTCATTACCAAACTGGCCGGAGCGGATAGCCGTTGGGTTTGATGCGTACGTTTGTTATATACGTAGGTATTGTAACCGAATATATAGATTTCATCGGAATCGGTGTATAGGTTTATCAAATCACCCATGGTAAATTCTTTCCGGGTTGTATATTCGTCAATGAGCGAAATAGGAGAAAGTCTGGCTGTTGATTTGTTGAAAAGATAAAACCCGTCGTTGAAACAGGAAAGCAATAATTCCTTGGGTGAGAATGAGGTGATGGATACAACTTTCTTGTCTCCCGTAGACGGATAATGGCGAAATAACCCTGTATGCTGGTTGTAAACGTTAAGTCCACCACCATCTGTTCCAATCCATAAAAGGGTGTCGGTATCTTCATACAATGCGGTGACGGCACGTTCGCTCAGTCCGTGTGAGTCGTTCGAAGAAACGTCCTTGTAGGTCTTTATGTGGTTTTTGATAATGGCGAATAGCCCTCCGTGAACACTTCCTCCCCATATATTCCCTTTGTCATCTTTATAAAGGCAGAATATAGAGTTGTTGGGTAGTGAATTCGAATTGTCTGGAATGTGTCTGATACATTCGGTTTTATCCGTGCGCAAGTCTAACAAGTTGATGCCACCTCCGTCTGTTCCCATCCAGATGATATTGTCTTTTTCCACGAAATCGGATACAACGTTGTGTGTGAGTTTTCCATTTTGTGTAGAATAGTGCCCCGCCGGAGTCCCATCGTGTTTGTATCTGAAAACGCCGTTGCCATAGACTGATACATATAAATATCCTCTGCTGTCTACGAAAATGGTATTGATGTTTCGCTCTTGCACGAACGGACAGCGGTACATGGTTTGCTTTTTCAAGTCGTATATCCAAATGCCATCGTTTTTGGTAGAAGCTATATAAGAATGCGTGTTCCAACGGGAGATGTGGTTGATGCACTTTTCTGCATCTCCTTTCGTCTCCTTTGCCAAGGGAACAAGCGATTTGGTTCGGTAATTATAAACAAGAATCGTTTTTCTTCCACCTAATAGTAATGTGCTGTCGGTTCGCAAATAACTCCACGCTTCGAGCGCTTTCCCATTGTATAAAATCGGTTCAAACAATTTAAGTATTGGGTCGAATGTGCCTACTCCGTGGTTGGTAGATAAATATAACTTCTTGTTAGCTCCTTCGGTGATGAATCTTATATAATTATCGGGCAAAGAACCTGGGTCGGATGGATGGTGCAGATAGGATTTCAGCTCTGATTGGTCCCAACAGTTTAATCCGTTTTTTGTTCCAATCCATATCACGCCGGCATGATCTCGGAAGATGCATTGCACTTTGGAGTGTGTTAACCCTTCATCCAGCGAAAGGGGAATAAAAGAAAGCGTTCGCTGAACGGCATTTAGGGTTAAACAGAACAAAAAAGCGAAGAGTGTAGTTATAGTATATTTCATGAGTGAAATCATTAAAAGCGCTACAAAAATAAAGTTATTTTGCATGTTAAAGGGCTTGAATGAACATTTTTTGATGTTTTGAGGTAATTCGTTGACATGTAAAAGTCGAAAATTGATATTTCAAAATCATTTGTTGAACCAAGGGAAACTGGACTTTGCTATCTTTGACGTATATGAAATAAATAGATTTTAACTTTTAATTGTTAGTATTATGAATAATGTAAGAAAAGCTTTTGGCTGCTTACTGTTGTGTATGCTTACCTTCGTCCCTTCTATATGGGCGCAAGACATACATACTTATAGCGGTGTAGTAACAGATGCCGCAAGCAGCGAACCTTTAATCGGGGTAAATATTACTCAAGAAGGAACAGCTACAGGCTCCATTACCGATGTAGACGGTAAATTCTCTATTCGTGTTTCCGAAGGCACGGTTTTACAAATATCTTATATTGGTTATGAGACACAAAATGTGAAGTTGGGAAAGAATACCACTATACGTATATCTCTTCGCGAAGATCAACACCAATTAGATGAAGTGGTGGTGATTGGTTATGGAATGGTGAAGAAATCAGACCTTACTGGTTCTGTTTCGTCTATTGCTGCCAAGCAGTACAAAGAACAACCGGTGAAACGCGTGAGCGATATCCTTCAGGGGCGTGCCACTGGTGTACAGGTAACCAATACGGACGGTATGCCAGGTGGTGGAGTGAAAATACGCGTGCGAGGTACAACTTCAATCAATACCGGATGCGACCCTCTGTATGTGACAGATGGTGTGATAGGTGGAGGCTTGGATATGAATCCTGAGGACATTGCTTCAATCGAAGTATTGAAAGACGCTTCAGCTACGGCTATATATGGTTCGCGTGGTGCCAATGGTGTCATACTTATCACGACTAAAAGGGGCGAAGAAGGGAAACCCCGAATTTCTGTTTCTGCAAATATCGGTATCTCAAATATCATTAAAAAGTATGATTTGCTTTCTCCTTACGAATACGCACAAGCGCTGAACTATTACAGAGGTGGTGCTACTATTTCGGCAGAAGATATGGAAGCCTATCGTACAGGAGCAAAGGGGATTGATTGGCAAGAAAAAATGTTGCAGACTGGGATAAGCCAAGATTACAAGATTGGTATATCTGGTGGTAACAAGAAGAACCGCTATTATATTTCGGCCAATTTTTTGGATCAGTCGGCAATGACCATTACTACTAAGAACCAACGGGCGCAAATGCGTGTCAACCTTGACAATGAATTGACAGACCGTCTAACCATGTCAACTAAACTGAATGTGAATTATTCACATCGTCACAACGGAGACATTGATATGATGACGTTCCTGAATTATTCGCCTACTATGGAAATGCAAGATTCTGAAACTGGAATATACAATAAAGACCCATATAATGCAGTAGACTCCAATCCTTACGGACGGCGTGTGGAAAATTATAGCGACTCTTACAACTATGGTTTTGACGGGAACGTGAATCTTACTTATAAGATATTAGACGGATTAACATTCTCAGCCCAAGGTTCTCTTAGTTATCAGCATTCGCCTTATTATAGTTTTTCTTCAGCTCTAACAGCACCGGGTGCATTGAGCGAAATGTCAAATAGTGCCAGTCATGGAATAACCTGGCAAAACATTGAGAATGTTACTTACGACAAGACTTTTAATAAATCTCATCATCTTACCGCTACTGCAGTTTTTGAATTAAATGGCTATGAAGGAAAGAGCATTTCGATAGGTGGTAGTGAATTGAATAATGAATTTGTAGGATATTGGAATGTGAATAATGCAAAGAGCATCACTGCTGGTAATGGATATTCAGCTTCGTCTATGGTCTCGGCTTTGGGACGTGTAATGTATAGCTATAAAGGACGTTATATGGCTACCGTTACATTGCGTGCTGATGGCTCTTCTAAATTCAGCAAGGGCAATAAATGGGGCTATTTCCCTTCGGCTGCCTTGGCATGGAATGTTGCGGAAGAAAAGTTTATGAAGAACCAGAAAATATTTGATCAGTTGAAATTACGTGCCAGCTTTGGTGTGTCTGGTAATTCAAACATTAGTTCTTATTCAACGTTGGGTATGCTTACCGAGAAAAATTATGATTCTTGGGGAAGCGGACAGGTTTGGAATGGATATTGGAGTGGTTCGCTCTCTACTCCCGATGTAACTTGGGAAAGCACTTATCAGTATAATGTGGGTGTGGACGCCATGGTCTTGGATGGTCGGTTGAGTTTCACGGCCGAATGGTTTCGTAAGGATACTAAAGATTTGTTATTGCGTAAACCTATTCCATCGTATAACGGAGGTGGTAGTTTTTGGGTAAATCATGGTGAAATCCGTAACTATGGAGTGGAATTCAATATCGCAGCTACTCCTATTGCTAATAAGAATTGGCGTTGGGACACTTCGTTCAATGCTTCTTGGTTACACAACGAGGTGATAGATCTGGCTGGCGATTCCTTCCTTGTGGGTGATAATCTTACGGGATTTGGCGCAGGTCCCATTGAAATCAAGAAAGTGGGATATCCTATCGGTTCGTTCTATGTATACGAGTGGCAAAACTTTAATAAAGAAGGTCTGAATCTCTATAAGCATCAAGCCGATGGCAGTCTTACTACCACTCCTACAAGTGATGACTTGGTAGTGAAAGGACAGGCAGAACCAAGTTGGACTTTTGGCTGGAACAATACTGTAACTTGGAAAAATTGGACATTCAACTGTTTCTTTAATGCGGCTTTAGGGTGCGACCGTCTTAACATGAGTCGTTTTGCTATGTCTTCAATGGTTGGTAAATACAAATTCATAACTCTTGCAGATGCGTATTACAAGAGTTGGGATATGGTGGAGAACAAGGCTGATGCCGTCTATTCTACTCATAAGAATAGTGGAAACAAGGATTATCCTGATTCTGATTTCTATTTGGAGGATGCTTCTTATATTAAGTTGAAGAACATAAGCATAGCTTATACTATCCCGCGTAAGTGGATTCATATAGCTGATTTACAACTCTCGGTAAGTGCACAGAATGTCTTCACACTGACTCATTACAATGGTATGGATCCGGAGGTGATTAATTCTGGTGTTTATGGATTGAATGGAGTGGATATGGGAGCTTATCCAGTTCCCCGAACCTTCACGTTTGGTTTGAAGTTTAATTTCTAAAAATATAAAGATTCATTATGAAAAAGATATATCAATCATTGGTGACTGCTTGCGTGGCTCTATCATCGTTGGCGATGACCGGTTGCCAAGATTTCTTGACCGAAGACCCCAAGGGACAAATGGCTGTACAAAATTTCTTTCAAAGCAAAGGCGACTTGGATAAAGCACTCAATGCCCTGTATGGAGTCTTGGCTAATGCCATGTATGCTAACAATGCTATTGGCTTTGATGCTGTGCGAGGCGATGATATAAGTACTCATCCGGCCAGCAATAAGCAGCCCATCCGTGAAGTGGATACTTATAACGTATCCGATAACAATACTTGGGTAGACGAACTGTGGACACGACGTTGGGAAGTCGTGAAGGCGGCCAATTTTATTATAGAGAATGCCGGGCGTACTCCTGTAGAAAAGGAATATGTGGATGCTACTTTGGGACAAGCCTATTATTGGCGTGCCTATTCATACTATTATTTGGTAACCACTTGGGGACGTGTGCCGATGGTGGTAAAAGATGAAGTAGATTACAATATGCCATTGTCTGAAGTGGCAGATATTTACGCACTCATTGTAAGTGATTTGACTAATGCTGAAAATATGTTGCCCGATAACTATACGGAAGAACCGTACACACGTAACGGTATAAATATCGCAGTGAATAGAGCATCGGCCAAAGCGACTTTGAGTTATGTCTATATGACGATGGCCGGATGGCCTTTGAACTTGGGAGCTGAATATTACAAGCTCGCCGCCCAAAAAGCGAAAGAAGTTATTGATGGTGTTAAAAATGGTACATGGAACTATCGTTTGCTTGATGAATACAAGGATGTGTATTCAATGGAGTGGAACGACAAAAATCCAGAAGTACTTTTAGGTATATATTATAATCTCTCTTCGGGTGCGCTGACCAATGCTGTTGTGTGTGATTTCATGCAAGACATGGCCTATGGTGGCGGCTGGGAAGATACGCATGGAGAAATAAAGTTTTGGAAAAATTTTCCAGATGGTCCTCGTAAAGAAGCAAGTTATTTCCCTAAGATTATATTGCAGAGTGAAGCAAAGCAAGGAATGCTGCGTGATTGGTGGGAAGACCCAGACCCAGAATCGCCCCGTACTTGTTTGGCTCCTTGTTTTATGAAGAAGGTCGAAGGTCTGAATGGAACCGAATTTGATTACACAAATCCTGCCGCTATTAGTTTTGAAGGCGAGAAACAACATCAGGTAATTCGTCTTTCGGAAGTCTATTGCTGGTATGCTGAGGCTGTAGGACGTGCTAAATTAGGTGGAACTGACAAAACAGAAGCAGTGCGTTTGCTTAATGAAGTGCGTAACCGTGCTGATGGTACGCAAAGTAATATCTATAGCACTTCAATGACAGATGACGAGTTGGCCGAAGCGGCATACAATGAGCACGGATGGGAGATAGCTGGTTACTATTGGGCCAATATTGCTACTCGAGCACGAGATATGTTCCGCATGAACCGATTGAAAGATCATTTTGAATTTCGAAAGGAAAACACACCGATAGAGGTGGCTCCCGGAGTGTTTGTCAGTGAATCCGTTCCTGTTACAGGTGTGTGGGACGATAGCAAGATGTATTTCCCCTATCCGGCACGCGATGCGGCAAATAACCCTAATCTGAAACACTAACTTAAAGAAACCGATATTATGAAATTGAAATACTTATGTCTTATAATGATTGCTCTGCCAATGTTTGCAGCATGCAGCGATTTTGAAAGAGAAAGGGTTGATGTGGTAGATATGTCCTTGTCTGGTAATACCATATCTTTTGAGGCGATTCCATCGTCCGACCAAGACCAAACCGTTCAGTTGGAAACTGACGCTTCATGGAAAGTGACAATCACTCAAAGTTCAGAACAATGGCTTACTGTAACACCCATGGAAGGTAGAGGCAATGCTACGCTTACGTTCCATGCTGAAAAGAATAAGGGGCCAGCGCGTAGTGCAGTGGTGACAGTAGCAGCCGAACGGGCCGAGTTGTTGACTGTTACAGTGAAGCAAAAGGGGCAAAAACAAGGCGAAAAATACAATTTTGATAGTTTTAAAGGATTAACACTGTCAGGCTTGAACGATGCTCCCAATCCGATAACTTTAGTGGCTAATGAAGGGTGCGAAGACGGTAAGGGTATCCGTATCTATACCCGTTCGGGGGAAAGCCATATGGGATCCAACGGTGACCGTTTTAAGGTAAATACCGATAAGATGTATTATTCCGGACGTTATGAATGGCGTGTGTTCATTCCTAAATTGGGAATGAACGATCGTACTAGCGTTGCTGGGTTTATTTATAGCGATGACACTCATGAACTAGACTTTGAGATTGCTTCAGGGCGTTCGGAAGAACGTGCCAAATACAGTGCTGGCGATAATGACTTGCTCTGCCTTATTTCCAGTCAGGGCAATCCGGCAGTAAATGTAACAACTCTTGTTAAAGCGGATGCATGGCATACTTTCGCTATAGACTTGAAGCTAAATGAAGAAGGTAAGTATGTGGCAGAGTGGGTGGTCGATGATAAGCCAATTACTACTCAAACACTCAATTTTGGTGAGGAAATAGCATTCCGTTCATTTGCCAGTGTAGAGAATCTGATGGGTATGGGAGACCATGCTGCTACGCAAGAAAACTATGCTATTTTCGATTGGTTTGAATATATTCCTTATGACTACTCGAAGAAGCCTTCTGGTGGGGAAGATGAGCCCGAGCCAGCAGGTAAAGTTGTGAAGTGGGATTTCGAGAACAATGCAGCTCCGACCGAATGGGTGTCGGCTGGTGCGGCAACGTTTGCCGATGGTTGGATGACGCTTCCAATGCCCGGATGCCATACGCTTATCAATGAAGATATGGGTGAAGGTAAGGTAACATTTGAAATTGATGTTCCTCAAATAGGTGTTGGTGAGAAATATGTGGCAGGACCTAATATCAACGTAAATAATATTTCCGGAGTGGAACGTTCGTTCTCTATGTTTGTATGGGCTGGTAGCCAAACCGATCGGGATGCCGTCGGCGCTTTGCCGGGACAGATGCTGGTTCGTTGTTATACGGAGTCTTTAGGCGTGTTCAATTACCCAATCGACGCAGGAGTACATACTTTCAGCATTGAATTGCGATTGAATGATGATGACCAATATTATTGTAATTGGATAGTAGATGGCGAAAAGGTGAAAACATACCAAACATGGTACACTTCTGCCGAAAATACATTCAGCTTGCAATTTAGTACCATGGCAAATGGCGGAGGTTGGCAAGGACAGACCGAATGTTCGAAGACCTATGAAACGAAGTATAATTACATCGAATACAAGAAATACAGCCAAAGCGGCGAGGAGGAAGACAATAAGATAACTTTCAATTTCGATGAGGCTCCGACTGGTTGGACTTTGGGTGACGCTTCTATAGACGGAGGTTATCTGAATGTGTCTAACGGACAGGTCGTCAGAACAGATATTGTTGCAAGTGCTGCGAAGTATTCTTTCGAACTGGATGTGCCTGCAGTTCCTGCCGGTGAGAAATGGTTCAATGGCATTAATATATGTGCAACGAATGCTGATGAGCGTTCTTTCTCGCTTTATGTTTGTCCTGGCGCACAATCTTGGCGAGATGCGGCCGGGGCTATTCCCGGACAAATGCTGGTACGTTGTTATACGGAGTCAATGGATCCTTTCTTCTTGGCAATAGATCCGGGTGTGCATACCTTCGAGTTGGATTTGCAGCTCAATGATAATGGATACTTACCCATATGGTCTATGGATGGCGATGAAATAACACGCAAACAGACGGGATATACCCCCGAAGAGTTTACATTCGGATTGGAATTCCGTAGTTTCGCCGATGGCGGAGCTTGGCAGGGAGACAGTAATTGTACGAACGTTTATACGGGCAAGTACAACTGGTTTACTTACAAAGCTTATAAATAGGAATTCAGACAGATTCTGTCCTCCTTCTATTCAGGTGCTTTCGGCATTGGATATGGTGGTGGACAGAATTTGTTTTTATCAATTAAGATTATAAATCAAGAGAATCTGATGAAGAACTTTATATATATGATATTGCTTGCGTTGGCGATGGTTTCCTGCGGCAAGAAACAGACCGAAACGATGCCGGCCAAGTGTTTGCATCCTTGGGTGGTATATAATGATTCCAGTTCGTTTGCCGAATTGGAACCCGTAAAAGACCTGATAGCCTCTGTCAGCGTATTCGGAAACCCACCGCGCGATTATATTGATAAGTGTCACGCTGCAGGTATTGATGTGTATCATGCCGTTGGCGGTAATGAAGAGAATATTGATACCCCTGAGAAGATAGTTGCTTTGGTAAATGGTTACGTGAATGATTGTGTAACCAACGGATACGATGGCGTAGACTTCGATTTTGAACACCTTGATTCTTCTGTTCGACCGGTTTATTCGGACTTGTTGCGAAAAACGGCAGAGGCATTGCATGCCGTAGGTAAGAAGGTAAGCCATTGTGTAGGTTTTTATCCCGCTCTGTATGCAGATGAAAGAACAGAGTTATTTTACGACCCGGCTGTATTGGAACGCACTTGTGACCTTGTACGCGTAATGTGTTACGATATGTATTGTGCTCCTTGTATTGGTATGAAGGAATTGGCTGACCGTGACGACTGTCAGGGAATGGGTCCTACATCAAATTATCTTTGGACACGCGAATGTATGCTTTATTGGAAGAAACGTATTAGCGCCAGTAAATTGGTGATGGCTCTTCCGGCTTATGGAAATGATTATAAGCTGGGTAATCCTGTTGTTGGCAAGCAAATTTATTCCTCTCAGCCTGATGACGTGTCAGGTCAACTTCCGACTCCCACATGGTTGTGTTATGAAAAGGTGAATATGTATCTTTATGACGATAACGAAGGATGCCGGCATCTGTTTTACGCAGCCGATGCTCGCAGCACCGAGTGTTTACTTCGTCTGGCTGATGAGTTGCAACTTCCTCAAGTTGGTTTCTGGCATTTTAACAGTGTGTCGCCCGAAATGTGGAATGTTGCGCGTGACTGGATGAAAGAGAACTAAGCTGTATTCATACATAGTAAGCGGCATGATTTACACATGAACCTGTAAATTATGCCGCTTTTATGTTTTGATTTTCAGTGCTTTGACGGACGCTAAAAAACGTCCCGAGAGATTTTTATTCTCCGGCGAGAGATTTTAAAAACGTCTCGAGAGATTTTTAAAACGTCCCGAGGGATTTTTAAGGTCTTTCCGACATCTGATTTGGCCGTTTTTAGGACGAGAAAAATCTTCGGAATCTGCCCTCTTCATTTAGGTTAGGTGATAGAAATCTTGTTATATTTGTAAATGAATAGAATATCCATACACCTACAATCGCTATGAAAAAGATTCTGGTTATCAATCCCGGCTCTACTTCTACCAAGCTGGCCGTTTACGAAGACAACGTGCCGGTGTGGAAAGAGAGTGTTTGTCATTCGCCATCCGACCTCTCGGGCTTCAAGAATGTGAACGAACAGTACGATTATCGGCGTAGTCATGTGCTTCAGGCATTGGAGCAGGCCGGCATTCCGCTTCGTTTCGATGCCGTGATAGCGCGCGGTGGACTGCTCAAACCTACTCCGGGCGGAGTATATAAGGTGGACGAGCGCATCAAGCACGACCTGTGGCATGCCGATATGGAGCACGCGTCAAACTTGGCCGCGCTGATAGCCGATGAGATAGCCGCTCGGGTGGGATGTCCCGCTTTCATCGCCGACACCGTGGTGACAGACGAGCTTATTCCTGAGGCGCGCCTCACGGGTATCCCTGAGATACAACGCATCTCCATCTTTCATGCCTTGAATAGCCGGGCCGTGTCGCGTAGGTATGCTGCACGGATAGGGAAGCGTTACGAAGAACTGAATCTGATTGTGGCGCATTTGGGCGGAGGAATATCTGTCAGCGCCCATTGCCGAGGCCGGGTAATAGACGTGAATAATGCCCTGAACGGTGAAGGTCCATTCAGTCCCGAACGGGCGGGAACCATTCCGGCACGCCAGTTGGTCGACCTGTGCTATAGTGGAAAATATACCTACCGGGAAGTGCGTGATATGCTAAACGGGAAAGGCGGATTGGTGGCTCACTTAGGGACTACCGATGTAGCGACCATTGTGCGATGGGCCAACGCCGGAGCCAAGAAATATCGTCTGGTGCTGGATGCGATGCTTTATACTGTAGCCAAACAGGTCGGGGCGATGCACGTGTCGCTTCACTGTTGTACCGATGCCGTTATACTGACCGGAGGCATTGCCTATAGCGATTATTGCGTGACGCAGTTGCGCCAATGGTTGGAAGGCCTTGCCCCCATTGTGGTGATTCCAGGCGAAGATGAAATGGGCGCTTTGGCCATGAATGCCTTAGGCGCGCTGAATGGCGAATTGCCTTTGCAGGAATATCATCCCGACCGCATAGACGAATAAATATGTTATATGTATTGCAATTTGTTCGGGAAATACGCAAAGTCTGTGCTATTTTGTGATTAAATCATGCGGATGTGTGTGAATGTGAAATAAATAATTATCTTTGTCACTGTTGCAATACAAAATACAAATCCTAACGAATTCGCTCGAGCGTGGAAAATGCATCGTCATTCCGTCATTGATTTCCGCGTGCGGGCGTTCTTTCTGTTGATAAAACCTGACTCCCCTCGCTAAAAACGTAACTTAATCCCAAGAAAACGTAAGTTCAGTAGCAGTCATTCCCTATAACTTTGCATCGTGAAAATAACAAGCTGATTTATGAAAATGAAGATGAAAACATTTTGGTCTGTACTATTGCTTGCGGCAGGTTCGGGGGTGGCCGAAGCTCAGGTGAAAGGAACTGTAAAAGACGATGCGGGTGAACCGATAGCCGGAGCCAGTGTTTATTGGGCGAAAACATCGCAAGCTACCGTGACCGATGCCGAAGGACGATTCAGCATCCAGAGACCTGCCTCTTCGGTACAACCGAAATTGGTGGTCAGCTTCATCGGCTACGAAAACGATACCATAAGCGTGACGGACAAGAACCGTGAGTTGGAAATCGTATTGAAAGGCGGCATCGAACTGCAAGAATCGCAAGTGGTGGCCCGGCGCATGGGGGTGGTTAAGTCGCGCTCCAGCGTGCTGAACGAGGATATGATTTCCAGTGCCGAGCTGGCTCGTGCGGCATGTTGCAACTTGGGCGAAAGCTTTACCACGAACCCCTCGGTAGACGTTAGCTATGCGGATGCGGCCACCGGAGCCAAACAAATCAAGTTGCTCGGACTGTCGGGCACGTACGTGCAGATGCTTACCGAGAATATTCCCAACTACCGCGGCGCGGCTGCCCCGTTCGCCTTGGGGTATATCCCCGGGCCTTGGATGCAGAGCATTCAGGTGTCAAAGGGAAGTTCGTCGGTGAAGAACGGATACGAGTCGATAACCGGGCAAATAAATGTGGAGTTTAAGAAACCGCAGGCACCGCAATCGGTAAGTCTGAACCTGTATGGCAATACCAAGTACAAGGCCGAAGCCAATTTCGACGGAAATATCCATCTGAACAAACGGCTTAGCACAGCGCTGCTGGCTCATTACGAGAACGGAACGGCCTCGCACGACGACAACGGAGACGGATTCCTGGATATGCCCAAGGTGAAACAGTATAACTTCCAAAACCGTTGGGCTTGGATGGGCGACCATTACGTATTTCAGGCTTCGGTAAAAGCATTGAAGGAAGACCGTACGGGAGGACAAACCACGCACTCCCATTCGGGAACGGCCGCCTCAATGGCCGCTGCTGGGGAGTTGTATCGCATCAACATCAATACCGAACGCTACGAAGCCTTCACAAAAAACGCTTACATATTCAATAAAGAAAAGAGCACGAACCTGGCACTGATACTCTCGGGGTCGTTGCACCGTCAGGATGCGGAATATGGTCACAAGCTCTACAATGTAAACCAAAAGAACGGATACGCTTCGTTGATGTTCGAGACGAATTACGATAAGCGGAACAGTCTTTCTACCGGTCTGAGCGTGAATTACGACCGTTACGACCAAGACTATCGGCTGGACGGAACTGGAGCTTCGGCTCCCAAACACGGTATAGAGCGTGAAACCGTACCGGGCGCGTATGTGCAGTACACCTATAATTATAGCGATAAGCTGGTGCTGATGGGAGGTCTCCGTACTGATCATAGCAATCTGTATGGAACTTTCGTTACTCCGCGCGCCCACATCCGCTTCGCCCCCAATGAAAAGGTGAATTTCCGTGCCTCGGTGGGTAAAGGTTATCGTACCAATCATGTGCTGGCCGAAAACAATTATCTGTTGGCTAGCGGGCGACGTATCGAGATTGCAACCGACCTGAAACAGGAGTCGGCGTGGAACTACGGGCTCAGCGCATCGTTTTATCTGCCTGTATTCGGGAAAACACTAAACCTGAATGGCGAGTATTACTACACCCGATTCGGAAACCAACTGGTGGTTGACGTAGACTCCGACCCACATGCGGTAATTTTCGGTAACTTAAATGGTAAATCGTATTCGCATACCTTTCAGGTAGAAGCGTCTTATCCCTTCTTCCGCGGCTTTACGCTCACGGCCGCTTACCGCTTGACCGATGTAAAGACTACGTACGGAGGTCGTCTGATGGAACGCCCGCTGACCGGAAAATATAAAGGATTGCTCACAGCTTCCTATCAGACGCCGTTGGGATTGTGGCAGTTCGATGTCACTTTGCAAATGAATGGTGGCGGACGTATGCCCACCCCTTACCTTGCGGCCGATGGCTCGGCTTCGTGGAGTGAACGCTATGGAGCGTATCAGCAACTTAGCGCACAAGTTACCCGTTGGTTCAGACACTGGTCGGTCTATGTCGGAGGCGAGAACATGACCAATTTCAAACAACGGAATCCCATAGTGGGAGCTTCGGACCCTTGGGGCGAAAACTTCGACTCAACCATGATTTGGGGGCCTGTGCACGGAGCGGTGTATTACATCGGCGTGCGGATGAACTACTGATGGCGTAATTTCGTATCTTTGCCAAGAGAACACAGAAAAGGAATAAGAAAGACAAACAAAATATTACAGAACATGAAAACAAAAGCGTTAATGATGATGGCTGCCGTATGCTTTACGCTGACAGCCGCTGCAAAAGACATTAAAACGGTGGTATTTAAAACTCAGCCCGAGATGCATTGCAATAACTGCGAAAACAAGATTAAAACCAATGTCCGCTTTGAGAAAGGTGTAAAAGACATCGTAACAGACCTCAACGCGAAAACGGTAACTGTGAAATACGATGCCGACAAAACTACGGTGGATAACATCGTAAAAGGATTTGCCAAGATAAACTACAAGGCTACCGTTTGCTCAGAAGCTACTTCGTCTTGCTGCAAGAAAGAAGCAGGCAAGAAGGCTTCCGAATGTTGCAAGAAAGCCGATAAAAAGGCAAAGGATTGTTGTAAAAAGGCCGAGCAGAAGGCTACAGACTGCTGCAAAAAAGCCGAACAGAAAGCCGGCGATAAGGTGAAAGATTGCTGCAAGAAAACTACAGACTGCTGCAAGAAATAAAGGTGTTTATCCAAAAGAAACCGCCCGACCTTACATGATGGTGAAGTCGGGCGGTTTCTTTTAAAATGCTTTCTTAATACTCTTCTTCATTGAAGAAGAAGTCTTCTTTGCTGGGATAGTCGGGCCAAATGTCTTCAATGCTTTCGTATATTTCGCCTTCGTCTTCCATTTCCTGAAGGTTTTCGATTACTTCCAAAGGTGCGCCGGAACGCATTGCATAGTCTATTAGCTCATCTTTAGTTGCAGGCCAAGGTGCATCTTCCAGCTTCGAGGCCAATTCCAAAGTCCAGTACATAATTATCTGTTTTTTTAATGTTCTTACTCCTTGTTTTTCGGCCGCAAATGTATAACATTTTATGTCATTCGCAACTTTTATCCCAAAATATTTCTGGCTCAGACGACAAATTGTTCAATTTGCGGGCGAAAACGAATAAGAAATCCGACAGGCGGTTTATGAACTGTTTTATTTCGGGCGAAACGTCTTGTTGTTCTTGTTCTTCCATTTGTAAGATGCGGCGCTCTGCACGTCGGCACACCGTGCGGCATACGTGACATTCCGCAGCCGGATATGTCCCTCCCGGCAGTACGAAACTATTTAGTGGAGGTAGCGAAGCGTCGGTTTCATCGATGGCTCGCTCCAAAAGCTGGATGTGTTCCGTGCGGATGAGGCTATCTACGCTTGGCTGTCTTTGACTTGAATCGGTAGCCAAATAGGCTCCTATCGCAAACAGCTTGTGCTGTACGAATCTTAGCGTTTCTACCTCGGACATACCAGTTGTTTGAGAGGCCAGTAGACCAATGTGTGCATTCAGTTCGTCTACGGTTCCGTAGGCCTCCAAACGCACATGGGTTTTCGGCACTCGGATGCCTCCAGCCAGCGAAGTGGTTCCGTGGTCTCCCGTGCGGGTATAAATGATGCTCTTTTTCATAGTAGTATATGTGTTATTACAGGAAGTTAACAATCCGATGTTCTTTTATTCGTTTGTGGTCGAAGAAAATAATTCCGATGTCATACAGGTCGAAAGTCACCCTCGTCCTTGGGTCTTTGATTACGCTTTTCCACCATTTTCGCTTGGCGGATGTGGCGTATGGTTTGCCCACGATGACGCATGTCTCTGGAGTGACGTGTGGCAGTATGGCCTCTAGGCATGCTTCGTATTGTGTGGTGTGTGCCAAATGTATGAGGGATGGAAGTCGGCCTTTCGACAAGATTTCTTTCAGAATCTGTAGTGGATTACCCGTTTTCTGCGTAATCAGTTCGTGGCTTGACAGGAGGCTTGTTGTTGCGTCAGCCGCTTGATTGGTTTCCGCGATGGTTAGTATCGGACATTGTCTTCCAGCCTCTAGATAACAAGTGCCTATGCCGCTACCCGTCCCTATTTCCAAAATTGATTCGGGATGCAAGTGGTTGGCCAGACGAAGCAATAGTTTGTCAGTCTTTTCCCGATAATGTAGTTTGTTGGTGTCTGTATGTTTGCGCAACTCGTGTAGCGAGCTATAAGCGTAGTAAGGACATTGCTCGTAAATAACGAAAGTAATCAGGTGAAAGTCGGACGGAGAGTGTACTCCGTATCCTTTTCTGTGCCGGAAACGGCAACACCAGTTCCATCCTCGTCTTATTTTGCTGGGCATAAGGTAATATTCTTTTTTTCAAAGGTAAGAAAAAACATTGTTCTGCGAAGATCTTATATCACAAAAAAGCCATCCCGTGTTTGGCGGGATGGCTTCTGTTGATTATACGATTGCGCTTACAGAGCTTTCTTTTCTTTCGTTTCGGTATGCGCTTCCACTACGTTTACTACATAGTCGCCCAGCTTTTCGCATTCGCCGATGATATCCATGTAATGGGTTCCCATCTGATAGCTATATTCCTTATTGTTTACGTCAATAATGTTTTGGTCTTTCAGCTGTGAACGGTAATTGTTTATCTCGGTTTCGATATTGAACGATTTGTTCACGTCTACAATGTGATGTGTATCTTCCAATAGCGAAATCATTTGCGTGAGAGCGTCATCGGTAAGGCGGAACATTTGGTGAATGTGTTCGTATTGCTTTTCATCGAAATCGATGTTCCCGCGACGTTTGCGGTTGATGGTACGTGATATGTTATAACAACTGTCGCCGATACTTTCTATCTCACTTACTTCGCGCAGCATTTCACGTATCTCCATCTTGCCTTCCGAACTTAAGCGCCCGTCCGATACGGCGGTCAGGTAGTTGGCTATTTCCACTTCCATGTTGTCGCTGATGTTTTCGTACTTTTCAATGCGTGAGAAGAGCTTGTTGAAATCGTTTTCGTTTTCGGTATGCAGCAGTTCGCGTACCATTCGGAACATCCGCTGGATGCGTTCAGCAAAGAGGTTGATTTCCTTGCGAGCCTGCAGCAATGACAATTCAGCGGTAGAAAGCATGCCGCCACCGATAAACTGTAGGCGGTATTCTTCCTCTTGTTCCTTTTGAGGGATAATCTTGCATACGGTATGCTCGATGAATCGCACGAACCAAATTAATATAAGTACATTGCATACGTTGAAGCAAGTGTGGAAAGCCGATAGTTTGAACGGTATGGCTGCGTTTCCGGTGGTCGAAATATGCATCAAATCCATGACAATCCAGTCTACTACGGTCAAGAACGGCTTAAATAGGATAAGTACCCAAATTACACCGAATACGTTAAACATTAAGTGAGCCATTGCCGCCCGGCGTGCTTGCGTGTTGGCGGTAAGTGCGGCCAGGTTGGCCGTGATGGTTGTTCCGATGTTTTCACCCAACACCAGTGCCGCTCCAAGTTCGAAACTAATCCAGCCGTTGGCGCACATAATTAAGGTGATGGCCATCGTGGCTGCCGAAGCCTGTACAACCATGGTCAGGATGGTACCGATAAAAACAAACAAGATAACCGAGAGGTATCCCATATCGGTGTAGTTCTGCACAAAGGCTAGCATATCGGGGTTCTTGCTGAGGTCGGGAGCGTTGGTTTGCAAAAGGCGAAGCCCCATAAACAAGAATGCGAAACCGAAAATGAATTCGCCCACTGATTTGCGCGAACTTTTTTGCGAGAATAAGAGAGGAATGCCGAATGCCAATAGGGGAAGAGAGAATGCCGAGATATCCACTTGGAAGCCTAAGGCTGAGATAATCCATGCGGTAACAGTAGTACCGATGTTGGCTCCCATGATTACTCCAATGGATTGGGAGAGGGTGAGTAGGCCGGCGTTGACGAAACTTACAACCATAACGGTTGTGGCTGAAGAGGATTGAATCAGGGCTGTTATCAAAACGCCGGTCAGTACACCGGTAACCCTGTTCGTGGTCATTGCTGTTAGGATACTGCGAAGACGGTCGCCCGCAAACTTCTGAAGTCCCTCACTCATGATTTTCATTCCGTAGAGGAATAGCGCCAGCGAACCGAGCAGCGCTAAAAAATCATAAAAAGTATATTCCATCTGTAATTATTTAAGTAGGTGGAAGACATTTAATCATTTAATTCGTAATTTAACTGCCTCAATCACCATGTTTAGTATTACATATTTCAATTATGTTACAAATATATTGCAAAAATAGTAAACTCACAAAGAATTTCGAGGAAGGCTCAACGCTTTCTGATATTTATGAAGGATTTGGTTTGCGGATGCCATACGGACCGGTAAGCGCAAAAGTAAACAATAAGGTAGAAAGCCTTGATTATAAAGTGTTTCGTAATAAAGACGTTGAGTTTCTTGATATCACGAGCGCATCGGGTATGCGAACCTATATGCGTTCGCTCTGTTTCGTGCTGGTAAAAGCGGTAGAAGACCTTTATCCCAATGGGAGCATTACGCTGGAGCATCCCATTTCTAAAGGGTATTATTGTAATCTGCATTTGGATCGTACCGTAGGTTTGGACGACGTGACGCGTATCAAGCAACGGATGCAAGAAATCATTGAAGAGGACATGCCGTTCTGTCGTGTAGACTGTCATACCACCGATGCGGTAGAACTTTTCCGTCGGCGCGGAATGCCGGACAAGGCTAAGTTGTTGGAAAGCGTGGGCGAACTGTATTCTTCTTATCATGTACTGGGCGAAACCGTAGACTGTTATTACGGTAGCTTGGTTCCTTCTACGGGATGTCTGAAACTGTTCGATTTGGTGAAATATTACGACGGACTTTTGCTGCGTCTCCCGAACCGGAAGGATCCCACCCGTTTGGAGGAAGTGGTTAAACAAGAGAAGATGCTGGATGTGTTCCGGGAGTTCCACCGGTGGAACAACATCATGGGCATTGCTACTGTAGGCGATTTTAATGTGGCGTGTCAGGAGGGATATGCCACGACAATGATAAACGTGTCGGAAGCGTTGCAGGAGAAGAAAATTGCCCATATAGCCGAAGAAATAGCCACGAGGAACAGCGGCGGAAAGAAAGTGCGACTGGTGCTCATCGCCGGGCCTTCATCATCGGGAAAGACTACGTTCAGTAAGCGACTTAGCGTGCAGCTGGCCACCAACGGACTAAAGCCTTATCCCATCTCAATGGACGATTATTTCGTGAACCGTGAAGACACTCCGCGCGATGATAGCGGTGATTATGATTTCGAATCGCTTCATGCCATTGACCTCCCGTACTTCGAAGCCCAACTCAAGGCGTTGCTTGCAGGCGAGGAGGTAGAACTTCCCCGATACAATTTCGCTACGGGAAAAAGAGAACCGAGCGGCAAGCGGCTACGCATAGACGACAGTCAGATACTGGTGATAGAAGGCATTCATGCCTTGAATCCGGAACTGATACCAAATATCCCGTCGGCTAACAAGTATCGGGTATATGTCTCGGCGCTGACTACCATCCTGTTGGATAACCA
This sequence comes from bacterium, assembly GCA_963595925.1. Classification (GTDB taxonomy): domain Bacteria; phylum Bacteroidota; class Bacteroidia; order Bacteroidales; family Bacteroidaceae; genus Phocaeicola. The sequence goes on along the minus strand of CAVBJM010000003.1, from coordinate 93,844 downwards.
CAATTATATCCCTACAACAGACAATCGCTTGTTGCGCCGCATCATTCGAGACTCGAAATACCGAAACTGTTCGGCCGAGGAAACCATTTTGCGATGGGACAGCGTGCGTGCCGGAGAGGACAAGTGGATATTTCCTTTCCAGGAGAACGCCGACGCCATGTTCAATTCCGCACTGATATTCGAGTTGGCGGTACTGAAAGACCATGCGGAGCAGGCTCTCCGTAAAGTGCCTGAAAATAGTCCCGCCTATTCCGATGCACGCCGTTTGCTGCGTTTTCTGAGATACTTCGTATCTTTGCCCAGTGACCAAATACCGCCTACGTCTTTGCTTCGGGAGTTCTTGGGCGGCAGCAGTTTTAAATATTAAAGTGATAAGAATGAAAGACTATAAATTCGAAGTCTGTGCCAATTCGGTGGAAAGCTGTATAGCGGCTCAGCAAGGCGGAGCGCACCGCGTGGAACTGTGCGCAGGGATTCCCGAAGGGGGAACTACCCCATCGTGGGGAGAGATTGTTACGGCACGCCGGAAGATTGACATTAAGTTGCACGTCATAATCCGTCCGCGTGGAGGCGATTTCCTTTACTCCGAGGTGGAAAAGGAAGCCATGATAGCCGATATTGAAATGGCGCGGAAGGCCGGTGCCGACGGGCTGGTGTTTGGCGGACTGACTCCCGATGGGGATATCGATTTGCCCTTGATGCGTGAGCTGATGGCCGCCGCCGGCGATTGTCCCGTTACGTTTCACCGTGCGTTCGACCGTTGCCGGAATCCGTTTCAGGCGTTGGAAGAACTTGTTGACTTGGGCGTAACGCGGATTTTGACCTCCGGGCAGCAACCTACCGCCCCTCAAGGAGCGGACTTGCTTCGCAGGTTGGTGGAACGGGCTTCGGGGCGTGTCATCATCTTGGCCGGATGCGGGGTGAACGAAACCAATATCCGGCAGTTGGCCGAAGAAAGCGGAGTTGATGAATTCCATTTTTCCGCTCGCGAAAAGGTGCGAAGTGCCATGAAGTATTCCAACCCGGAAGTATTGATGGGTAGCGCCGATGTGGATGAATACGTTCGCGATGTGACAACAGCCGAACGGGTGCGGCGTACCATCGGGCAGCTGAAATGATATTCTTATAATACAGGAGTAAACAAATGCGCAAACCATCCGGCAAATCGCTTCCATGGTTTGCGTTTTTTGTATTCCTCTTTCGTTAGAACCGTACTGTTCTGTTTGTCTGTCCGGAACATGTCGGTGAGTTGTTCCGTTATGGAGAGGTCGAACACGAAAGCGTTTATTTCGTAGTCGTAGCGGAGGCTGCGGCTATTTAGGTTCGTACTTCCAACGGTGCAATAGCGGTCGTCTACCATCATAATCTTGGAATGATGAAATCCGCCGTTGTACACATAGATGTGTGCGCCCTGTTTGCGGAGCTTGTTTACGATGTAGAAAGCGGCGTCGGGGGTGAACGGGATATCCGATTTGCCCGGAATCATAATCTCTACGCGCACTCCTCGTTTGATGGCCGCCTTGATGGCGTTTCGTATACTGGCGGTAGGAGTGAAGTAAGGGTTTATGATTTGTATCTTGCGCTGAGCCGAGTTGATGGCCGCAATGTAGGCGTGCCGCATAATGGCGCCCGAAACCTTGGGCACGCGCTGTACGATGGCTACTTGTCCGCCGGCATGTTCGGGAGCGGCGTTCAGACTGTCGGCCGGAAACGGAAAATATCCCTTATCCGACAGGGGTTCTTTGCTCTCTTTTTCCCAAGTGTGAACGAATGCCTCTTGCAGATAGTTTACGGCGGGGCCTTTGATGCAGAGGTGCATGTCGCGCCAGGTGCCTATTTTCGGAAGTCCATTGATGTAATAGTCGGCAATGTTCATGCCGCCTGTATATCCCGTTGTGCCGTCTATCACGGCTATTTTCTGATGGTCGCGTGTAACTACGTGGTTTACGTACGGGAAGCGGATGGGGTCGAAAACCACCACGTTTATCCCCTTTTCGCGAAGCTCGGTGATGTGACGCTTACGCAGTGGCCGGTTGTTCGACATGTTTCCAAAAGCATCGAACATGGCTCTTACCTCCACTCCCTCCTTTGCCTTTTCTTCCAGCAATTCGAACAAGGCGTTGGCGATGGAGTCGTTCCGAAAATTGAAATACTCCAGGTGGATGTGGTGTTTGGCCTTGCGCACTTCCTTAAAGAGGTTCATGAATTTCTGTCGCCCGCTGGTGAGCAATTCCAACTTGTTGTTGTTGGTTATATGAATGTTTTGCTGACGCAGGAATTCGGCGAAGACAGAGTCGGATGGCAGTTGGCGCATGGCGGTCGAGTCATCGGCAGTCGTGTCAGCCCGCATGTTCTGGATGCCAGAAAAGGATAAGAAAGTCAGAAGGAGATATGTAATAAAACGCTTCGTTTCGGCCTGCATATAAGTTGTTTCTGTTTCGGGGTGCAAAAATAGGCATTAAAGCGCAAAACGCATTGCGTTTCCAGGGTGTTTTTTCTGCCCCGCATTACGTTCTGACCATAAAATCAGAAGATTCGTCAGTGTAGGCGAAGTGTGTAGCGCCTCGGGGCAAAGTTATCGTACCGCAGTTGCGGTGATAGTTGTACCGCAGTTGCGGTGATAGTTGTACCACAGTTGTGGTGATAGTTGTACCGCAGTTGTGATACGATAACTTTCCGTTATTTCGTCTGCGAATAGCCCTCGGCTTTAAGTAGTTCTATTACCCTTGGTTTCAGGTCTCCCTGTATCAAGATTTCCCCGTCTTTGGCCGATCCGCCTACGCCGCACTTGCTCTTCAGCAGGCGTCCCAGTTCCTTCAGGTCGTCTTCCGTGCCCGTAAATCCGCTTACTACGGTGACGGTCTTTCCGCCCCGTCCTTTCTTTTCAATGCTCACGCGTAGTCTCTGCTGATTTTTTGGTAGGGTTTCCGCCTCGGTCTCTTCTTCGCGTTCGTAGCGAAAGTCGGGGTTGGTAGAATACACTACGTTCAGTCGGTCTTTCCAGTCGTTGGTTTTCATACGTTGGGATATTAGTTTGTTCGCGCGGCAAAGGTAAATACATTTTTTCGGCATTACTGCCGCGGTTTGCAAATAAATAGCTAATTTTGCACGAATAGAACAAGATGTAAGGAAGTGAGGACGTAAGATGCCGACACGTATGCAGAAGAAAACAGACAAAATACCCGAGCCTACCCTCCGTAGGCTTCCTTGGTACCTCTCGAACGCCAAGCTGATGCGGGAGAAAGGGGAGACGTATGTCTCTTCCACCCAAATCTCGAAAGAGATAAACATCGATGCGTCGCAGATAGCGAAAGACTTGTCTTTTGTAAACATTGCTGGGCGTACGCGTGTAGGGTATGAAGTCAATCAGCTAATAGACGTACTGGAAGACTTTCTGGGATTTACCAATATGCACCGAGCGTATCTGTTCGGCGTGGGAAGTCTGGGCGGCGCGCTTTTACACGACTCCGGTTTGTCGCAGTTCGGTCTGAAAATAGTGGGAGCTTTTGATGTGAACCCCAAGTTGGTAGGAACCGAGATAAACGGAATTCCCGTATATCATTCCGATGAATTCGAAGAGCGCATGCGCATTGATTCGGTCAACATTGGCGTGCTTACAGTTCCCATTGCCATTGCGCAGGAAATAACCGACAAGATGGTAGCCGGCGGTCTGAAAGCCATATGGAACTTTACGCCTTTCCGCATCCGTGTGCCCGAGGATATCGTGGTGCAGAACACTTCGCTCTACGCTCATCTTGCCGTAATGTTCAATCGCTTAAACGAAGCCCTGAAAAAATGAAGATAATCGCCGTAGGCATGAACTATCCGCTCCACTGTCATGAACTGCATGCAGAAGAGCCGTTGCCAGAAGAACCTGTCATCTTTATGAAGCCCGATTCAGCCCTGCTGAAAGACGGGAAACCGTTCTTTATCCCCGATTTTAGTAATCAAGTGGAATACGAAACCGAACTCGTGGTGCGTATATGTCGTTTGGGAAAGAATATCGCCGAACGCTTCGCCCACCGTTATTATGATGCCGTGACCGTAGGAATCGACTTTACGGCGCGCGACCTTCAGCGCAAGTTCCGTGCCGAAGGAAAACCGTGGGAGTTGTGCAAAGGGTTCGACAACTCGGCTGCCATCGGCGACTGGATTCCCACTGACCGTATAGGTGATTTGCAAAACGTGCACTTCCATCTGGACATTGACGGGCAGACGGTTCAGCAAGGCTGCTCGGCCGACATGCTGTTCGGCGTAGACCGCATTGTCGCCTACGTAAGTCGCTTTTGCACGCTGAAGATAGGCGATTTGATATATACGGGCACTCCCGTAGGCGTGGCCCCCGTGCGAATAGACAATCACCTGGAGGGTTTCCTGGAAGATACTAAAGTATTGGATTTTTACGTGCGATGAAAATAAGAGTAGGATTTGGATACGATGTACACCGTTTGGTGCCGGGGCGGGAACTTTGGCTTGGAGGTGTTAAACTGGAGCATACGCTGGGGCTGTTGGGGCATTCCGATGCCGATGTATTGCTTCACGCGGTGTGCGACGCTCTACTGGGGGCGGCCAATATGCGCGATATAGGCTTTCACTTCCCCGATAACTCGGCGGAGTTTAAGGGTATAGACAGCAAGATACTTCTGTCTCGTACCGTAGAGCTGATAGCCACCAAAGGTTATCGCGTAGGCAATGTAGACGCCACCGTGTGTGCCGAACGCCCGAAACTAAATCCGCATATCCCCGAAATGCAGGCGGTGATGGCGCGTTTGATGGGGGTAGACGTTGACGATGTGTCAATAAAGGCCACCACTACCGAGAAGTTAGGTTTTACCGGACGCGAAGAAGGCATATCGGCCTACGCTACGGTGCTGATAGAAAAAACAAAAGAATAGTAGATATATGATGTTATCGAGTATCGTGTGGGATGTAGATCCCGTTATGCTGCACCTTGGTTCACTGGAAATTCGTTGGTACGGATTGATGTGGGGAATAGGCTTTATCTTGGCCTACGAAATGGTGTCTCGACTATTTGCAAAGGAAAAATATCCCGTCCAATGGGCCGACAAACTGTTTGTTTACTGCATCCTGAGCAGTGTAATAGGCGCTCGTTTGGGACATTGCTTATTCTATGAATGGGGTTACTACGGCGCCCATCCGGTGGAAATATTCAAAATATGGAAAGGCGGATTGGCCAGTCACGGTGGCGTAATACTCCTGATACTTGCGCTGATGTGGTATTCTTGGAAAGTGACGAACAAAAACGTATGGTGGCTTTTCGACCGCATGATACCTGCGGTTGCGGTGGTCTGTATGTGTATTCGTTTCGGTAACTTGATGAATTCCGAAATCTTCGGTTTTCCCACCACTTTGCCTTGGGGCTTTGAATTTGTCCGCTCGCGCGAGTGGCAGACGCTTTATAACTCCGGCGGAGAGGCTTTGCCCTGTCATCCTACACAGATATACGAGATGTTATATTGTCTTACGGCACTGGTCGTCTCATGGGTAATGTATCACAAGTTTCATCTGGAGCGATATATCGGACTGATAACGGGCGTATCGCTTCTAATCTTCTTCGGCGCACGTTTTGGTTTGGAGTTTATGAAAAATCCGCAGGTGACCGAAGAGATAGGAATGGCGCTGAATATTGGTCAGAAGCTCAGCCTTCCGCTTATTTTGCTGGGCGTTTACTTGATAGTTACGTGTCGTAAACGAAAAGAATCGTTTAGTGTACTATAATTGATAACTCTCTCCCCATTGTTTTCCCTTTTCGGCAAAGCGATGGGGAAGCGAACTTAAACAAAGTTAAATAAGAAATAAATATACTTATAATTTGTAGCTCGCAATATTATTTGTATCTTTGCAGCGAGATGAATGAATAGGTGGAGGGGCGGTAAAGCTCCTTTTTTTGTTCTTATACATTAAAGCATGATAGATAAAAACAAGGTTTCCCAAATTGTCGAAGAATGGCTGGATGGTAAAGATTACTTTCTGGTAGACGTTACGGTAAGTGCCGATGATAAAATAGTAGTTGAAATAGACCATGCCGAAGGCGTATGGATAGACGATTGCGTGGAACTTAGCCGGTTCATCGAATCGAAATTGAGTCGTGATGACGAAGATTACGAATTGGAAGTAGGCTCGGCCGGTATCGGACAACCGTTCAAGGTGCTGAAACAATATCAAATGCACATCGGAAAAGATGTGGAAGTAATGGAACGGTCGGGGAAAAAATGGACTGGAGTGCTGATAGATGTTACCGAAGATAATTTTACCATCGCCATGATGGTAAAGGTAAAGCCCGAAGGAGCTAAGCGTCCCAAGTTGGAGGAACAGCACGTTACATTCACTTATGAGGAAATAAAATACACCAAATACTTAATTAGCTTTAAATAATTATGGCGAAGAAAGAAGCAACTGTCAACTTGGTTGACACGTTTTCTGAATTTAAAGAACTGAAGAACATTGACCGTACTACAATGGTCAGTGTGCTGGAAGAGTCGTTCCGTAGCGTAATAGCCAAGATGTTTGGCACAGACGAGAACTATGATGTGATAGTAAACCCGGATAAAGGCGATTTCGAGATATGGCGTAACCGTACGGTCGTAGCAGACGATGAACTGACGAACCCAAATATGCAAATATCGTTGACCGAGGCTCGTAAGATTGACGCTTCCTATGAAATAGGTGAAGAAGTGACGGATGAAGTAATCTTCGAAAAATTTGGTCGCCGCGCTATCTTGAATCTTCGTCAGACATTGGCTTCCAAAATATTGGAGTTGGAGAAAGATAGCTTGTACAATAAGTATATAGACAAGGTAGGTACAATCATTGCAGCCGAGGTATACCAAATATGGAAAAAGGAAATCCTGATGCTGGACGACGAAGGTAATGAATTGCTCCTCCCAAAGTCGGAACAAATACCAAGCGATTTCTATCGCAAAGGCGAAACCGTTCGTGCTGTCGTGGCTCGCGTAGATAACCAAAACAACAACCCGAAAATTATTTTAAGCCGTACGTCTCCCGTTTTCCTTCAGCGTTTGTTTGAACAGGAGGTGCCAGAGATAAACGATGGACTTATCACAATAAAGAAGATAGCCCGTATACCGGGCGAACGTGCTAAAATAGCCGTAGAATCGTACGATGAACGTATTGATCCGGTAGGCGCATGTGTTGGTGTGAAGGGATCTCGTATTCATGGTATCGTACGCGAATTGCGTAACGAAAACATTGATGTGATAAACTATACTTCAAACTTGCAGTTGTTTATTCAGCGTGCTTTGAGCCCTGCAAAAGTGTCTTCCATTGTGATGCACGAAGAGGAAAAGAAAGCCGAAGTTTACCTCCGCCCCGAAGAAGTTTCGTTGGCTATCGGTAAAGGTGGTATGAATATTAAGTTGGCAAGTATGCTCACTGAATATACCATCGATGTATATCGTGAACTTGATGAAACTGCAGCTACCGACGAAGATATTTATTTGGATGAGTTCAGAGACGAGATAGACGAATGGGTTATCAACGCTATTAAGAGCATCGGCATTGATACAGCGAAAGGCGTACTGAACGCTCCTCGCGAAATGCTGATTGAGAAAGCCGATTTGGAGGAAAATACCGTAGACGATGTCCTGAGAATATTGAAAGCGGAGTTCGAGGAAAGCTAATCGGCGGGAACCGTGGAAACGCGGTTGTATTGTGACGTGATATCTTTTTCGAACTCTATTAAAAAAATAATTTATGGCGATTAGACTAAATAAAGTAACTAGAAATTTAAATGTTGGAATATCTACCGTTGTCGATTTTTTGGAGAAAAAGGGATATACGGTAGAGGCAAGTCCGAATGCAAAGATTACCGACGAACAATATGCCGAACTCGTTAAAAAGTTCAGCAGTGATAAGAATCTGAAAATAGAGTCGGAAAAGATTTCACAGGAAAGGCTGAATAAAGATCGTAAAGTCTCTGTTTCTATTGATGACTTGTCCGGAGCGGAAAAGAAAGCAGAAGAAATAGAAACCGTAGTACCTACAGATAAACTTCCCAAGTTTAAGACTATAGGAAAAATATCCTTGGATGAATTGGGGCCCAAGAAAGCAAAGTCACAGGTAACGGAAGACAATGTCGGCGGTCATCACATCGAAAAAGAACCGGCAAAAGAGGTTAAAGAAGATAAGCCAACTGAACCTAAAGCACAACAGGTGGAAGTAAAGGCAGAAGAACCTAAGGTTGTAAAAGAAGTAAATGGCGAAAATAAAACGTCAGAACCTCAAATAGCAGAGAATGAAGAATTGAAACAGCCGGAGAAGGCAGAAGAAATAAAACCCATGCTGAAGGAAGAAAAGAAGCAAGAGACAGAAGTGAAAAACGAACCTCAGAGTGCGGAAAACGAAGTCTTTAAAATACGACCGACCGAATTTAAGTCAAAGATAAATGTCGTAGGACAAATAGACTTGGCAGCGTTAAACCAGTCAACTCGCCCGAAGAAGAAATCGAAAGAAGAAAAACGAAAAGAACGGGAAGAGAAAGATAAACAGCGCATAGAGCAGCGCAAGCAGATGAAAGACGCTATCATTAAGGAAATCCGAAAACCGGATGAAAAGAATGATAAAGGAGGTCTGCAGGCTACCGATGCTTCGGCGAAGAAGAAGCGTAACCGCATTAATAAAGAAAAGGTTGATATAAATGCGGCTGGAAGCGGTTCTCAATTCCGTGGAGGAGACAGAACGCAAAAAGGTAATGCTAATGTAGGGCAAGGTGTTGGTAAACATAACAAAGACCGTTTTAAGAAGCCCGCACAGAAAACTGAAGTCAGCGACGAGGATGTAGCTAAGCAGGTAAAAGAAACCTTGGCGCGTCTTACTAGCAAGGGAAAGAATAAGGCGGCAAAGTATCGCAAGGAGAAACGCGAAGTGATACAAAATCGCCAGATGGAGCAGGAACAAGAAGAAAGAGCTGAAAGCAAAATCTTGAAGCTAACAGAATTCGTTACTGCAAACGAATTGGCTAACATGATGGACGTCTCGGTTACTCAGGTTATCTCTACCTGTATGAGTGTAGGTATCATGGTGTCTATAAACCAGCGTTTGGATGCTGAAACGATTAATTTAGTAGCTGAAGAGTTTGGTTATAAAACAGAATACATCAGTGCGGAAGTCGCTCAGGCTGTAGAAGAGGAGGCCGATGCCGAAGAAGACTTGTTGCCACGCGCTCCTATTGTAACTGTGATGGGGCACGTAGACCATGGTAAGACTTCATTGCTTGACTATATCCGTAAGGCTAACGTAATCGCTGGTGAAGCTGGTGGTATTACTCAGCATATTGGTGCTTATAACGTAAAGTTGGAAGACGGCAGAAAGATTACTTTCTTGGATACTCCGGGTCACGAAGCGTTTACCGCAATGCGTGCTCGTGGTGCAAAAGTAACCGATGTGGTCATCATTATTGTGGCTGCGGATGATAACGTAATGCCACAGACAAAAGAAGCAATAAATCATGCGATGGCTGCAGGCGTACCTATCGTCTTTGCCATCAATAAAATAGATAAGCCCAATGCCAATCCGGATAAAATAAAGGAAGAATTGGCTTCCATGAATTTCTTGGTAGAAGAATGGGGCGGAAAGTACCAGTCTCAAGATATTTCGGCGAAGAAAGGTATCGGCGTGAAAGAATTGCTTGAGAAGGTATTGCTCGAAGCCGAAATGTTGGATTTGAAAGCTAATCCGAACAGAAAGGCTACAGGTTCAATCATTGAGTCGTCCTTGGATAAGGGACGCGGATATGTTGCTACGGTCTTGGTATCAAACGGAACGCTTCATGTGGGCGATATCGTGTTGGCTGGTACTTATTATGGTAAGGTAAAGGCCATGTTTAACGAAAGAAACCAACGATTGAAAGAGGCAGGACCTTCGGAACCTGTTCTTATCTTGGGATTGAATGGCGCTCCAGCGGCAGGTGATACATTCCATGTATTTGATACCGATCAGGAAGCCCGTGAAATTGCGAACAAGCGTGAGCAGTTGGCTCGTGAGCAGGGCTTGCGTACGCAGAAAATGCTTACTCTCGACGAAGTAGGCCGTCGTTTGGCTTTGGGCGATTTCCACGAGTTGAATGTTATCGTGAAAGGTGACGTGGATGGTTCTGTTGAAGCATTGAGCGACTCCTTGATTAAGTTGTCAACTGAACAGATACAAGTAAATGTCATTCATAAAGGTGTGGGTCAGATTTCAGAATCGGACGTTTCGCTGGCTGCCGCATCGAATGCCATCATCGTAGGTTTCCAAGTTCGTCCTTCAGGTCAGGCTGCAAGATTGGCTGAGCAGGAAGGTGTGGATATACGTAAGTATTCTATCATTTACGATGCGATAGAAGAAGTCAAGTCTGCAATGGAAGGTATGCTTGCACCGACATTGAAGGAACAAGTTACCGCTACCATCGAAGTGCGTGAAGTCTTCAACATCAGCAAGGTGGGTCTTGTAGCCGGTGCGATGGTGAAGACCGGTAAGGTTAAGCGTTCGGACAAGGCTCGTTTGATTCGAGACGGTATCGTAATATTTACTGGTGCCATCAATGCTTTGAAGCGTTTCAAAGACGATGTAAAAGAAGTTGGAACAAACTTTGAATGCGGTATTAGCTTGACTAATTGCAACGACATTAAGGTTGGCGATATCATTGAAACATTCGAAGAAATAGAAGTAAAGCAGACTTTGTAAAAACGGCATTTGTGCCGGATTAGATAAGATACGCGGACTACGCAGATACGTGGACTTCTTTAGTCCACACCATCCGTGTTGTCCGCGTACTTGTTACATGACTAATATAAAAGATAGAGGCATGTGTACATTAGATTGGATTATGGTTTTCGTGATGCTGGCTGGTGCCATAATGGGGTTTTTGAAAGGTTTTCTTAAGCAAATAATCTCAATGGTGGGGCTAGTTGTCGGTTTGTTGGTAGCGCGTGCACTGTTTGGTGTAGTTGGTGAAAAATTGGCAGTAGAAGTAGGCATGTCGGCTACTTTCGGTCAGATATTGGCTTTCTTGCTGATATGGATTATTGTACCGATTGGATTATCGGTTATTGCTTCATTGCTTACCAAGTTGGCCGATGCAGTGAAAATCGGATTCTTGAACCGTTGGTTGGGTTCGGGCGTAGGACTGATTAAGTATGCGCTTTGGATTAGCGTTGTTATCAATTTGGTAGAGTTCGTAGACGGAAGAGGTTATCTGATTCATACAGAAAGCAAAGAGGCTTCGGTGTTGTATTATCCCATGCAGAAATTTGCGGGTGTGTTTGTTCCTGCATTCAAGTCTGTAACAAAAACTGTGGGGAATCAACTGAAAGGAACAGAACATAAGAATGAATATAAAGAAACAAAGGAGTAAGATAAATGCAGATAGAACCCAATAAATATGTAAAAGAACTGACGCAGGAAAAGTATAAATACGGCTTTACTACCGATGTTCATACGGATATAATAGAAAAGGGGTTGAACGAAGATGTGGTACGGCTCATTTCCGCGAAGAAAGGCGAACCTGAGTGGTTGCTCGATTTTCGTTTGAAAGCGTATCGTTATTGGCTGACATTGGAGATGCCTCAATGGGCGCATCTTGACATCCCCGAGATAGATTATCAGTCCATCTCTTATTACGCAGACCCTACTCGTAAGAAAGAAGGGCCGAAGACTGAGGGAGATGTTGATCCTGAGTTGTTGAAGACGTTCGATAAATTGGGCATTCCGTTGGAAGAGCGTTTGGCTTTGAGTGGAATGGCTGTAGATGCAGTGATGGACTCCGTTTCGGTGAAGACCACGTTTAAGGAAATGTTGATGGATAAAGGCATTATCTTTTGTTCCATCAGCGAAGCCGTTCGTGAACATCCTGATTTAGTAAAGAAATATCTTGGTTCGGTAGTTGGCTATCGCGATAACTTTTTTGCGGCTCTCAATTCGGCAGTGTTTAGTGATGGCTCGTTCGTTTACATTCCCAAGGGGGTACGTTGCCCCATGGAGTTGTCTACGTATTTCCGTATCAATGCAGCCAATACCGGGCAGTTTGAACGCACACTGATAGTAGCCGATGATGATAGCTATGTTTCTTATCTGGAAGGGTGTACCGCACCGATGCGTGATGAGAACCAACTTCATGCCGCTATTGTGGAAATCGTGGTGATGAACCGTGCGGAGGTGAAATACTCTACGGTACAAAACTGGTATCCGGGCGATGCTCAGGGGAAAGGCGGTGTGTATAACTTCGTGACTAAACGCGGCAACTGCAAGGGAGTGGACAGTAAGCTCTCTTGGACACAGGTCGAAACGGGTTCAGCCATTACGTGGAAGTATCCCAGTTGTGTGCTTACGGGCGACAATTCATCGGCCGAGTTCTATTCGGTGGCTGTTACGAACAATTATCAGCAGGCAGATACCGGAACGAAAATGATTCATATCGGGAAGAACACCCGTTCTACCATTGTTAGTAAGGGTATTAGCGCAGGGAAGAGCCAAAACTCTTACCGCGGACTGGTGCGAGTGTCAGAGAAAGCCGATAATGCACGAAATTACAGTCAGTGCGACTCCCTGCTTTTGGGAAGTCACTGTGGGGCGCATACATTCCCTTACATGGATATTCACAACGAGACGGCGGTGGTAGAGCATGAAGCGACAACGTCGAAGATTTCGGAAGAACAGTTGTTCTATTGCAACCAGCGTGGCATTACCACCGAGGATGCGGTAGGGCTGATTGTGAATGGCTATGCCAAAGAGGTCTTGAACAAGCTCCCCATGGAGTTTGCCGTTGAGGCGCAGAAGTTATTGTCCGTTTCGCTGGAAGGCAGTGTAGGATAAGTAAGTAGAAATATAAAGCAGATAGATACATGTTAGAGATAAAAGATTTGCATGCCAGCATCAATGGCAAAGAGATATTGAAAGGCATAAACCTGACTGTTAACTCGGGCGAAGTACATGCCATTATGGGACCCAATGGTTCGGGAAAGAGTACGCTGAGTAATGTTCTGGTAGGGCATCCTGCATACGAGGTAACCAAAGGTACGGTAACGTTCGACGGAAAAGATTTGTTGGCGATGACTCCAGCCGATCGCAGCCACGAAGGATTGTTCTTGTCGTTTCAGTATCCGGTGGAGATACCCGGAGTAAGCATGGTTAACTTTATGCGTACGGCTGTAAACGAACAACGAAAATACAAAGGGCTTCCGGCGTTGACGGCAAGTGAGTTCCTGAAACTGATGCGACAGAAGCGCGAAGTCGTAGAACTGGACAGCAAACTGGCCAACCGTTCGGTAAACGAAGGTTTTTCGGGCGGTGAGAAAAAGCGTAACGAGATATTCCAAATGGCTATGCTCGAACCGAAGCTCAGTATCTTGGATGAGACCGATTCCGGTTTGGACATTGACGCGTTGCGTATTGTGGCCGAAGGAGTGAATAAGCTGAAAACTCCCCAAACCAGTTGTATTGTGATTACTCACTACCAGCGTTTGCTGGATTACATTAAGCCCGATATCGTTCACGTGTTGTATAAAGGACGCATCGTGAAGACGGCCAGACCGGAGCTGGCGCTGGAATTGGAAGAAAAAGGTTACGACTGGATAAAGAAAGAGTTAGGAGAAGAGGTATGAGAGCAGAGCAGCAGTATATTGATCTTTTCTCGCAATACGAAGCGTTAATATGCCGGAACAGTGCCGGTGCGATGAACGCTTTGCGGGCGCAGGCTTTTACTGATTTCGAACGGATGGGGTTTCCTGACCGCAAGCAGGAAAAATATAAGTACACCGAAGTGGGCAGATATTTCGAACCGAACTTTGGTTTAAACCTGAACCGGGTGGAATTTCCTGTCAACCCCTACGAAGTGTTTAAGTGCGATGTTCCCAATATGAGCACTTCGCTATATTTTGTAGTCAACGATACGTTCGACAAGCACGACCATCCGTCGGCGCAGTTGCCCGAAGGGGTGATTTTCGGAAGTTTAAAAGAGATGGCTATCCAGCACCCGGAGTTGGTGAAGAAGTATTACGGGCAGTTGGCTAAAACTTCGGAAGATGGATTGACGGCCTTTAATACCATGTTCGCCCAAGACGGCGTACTGATGTATGTGCCTAAGAACGTGGTTGTAGAAAAGCCGATACAGTTGGTAAATATCCTCCGCGCAGATGTAGACTTCATGGTAAACCGTAGGGTGCTTATTGTGTTGGAAGATGGAGCACAAGCCAAGTTGCTGGTGTGCGACCACGCAATGGACAGTGTAAACTTCCTTTCGACGCAAATCATAGAGGTCTTTGTAGGCGAGAATGCCACGTTCGACTTGTACGAATTGGAGGAAACACATAATAGCTCGGTGCGCTTCAGCAGTTTGTTTATGCGGCAAGAGGCTGGAAGCAATGTCTTGCTGAATGGAGTAACGCTGCATAACGGAACTACCCGAAATACCACCGAAATCACTTTGGCTGGCCGCGGAGCGGAGGTCAACGTTTGCGGAATGGCGATTGCCGACAAGAACGAACAGGTGGACAACCATACGTTTATCGACCACCAAGTGCCGGACTGCACGAGCAACGAGTTGTTTAAGTATGTGCTGGACGACAATGCTACGGGCGCCTTTGCCGGTAAGGTATTGGTTCGCGAAGGAGCGCAACGCACCGTTTCGCAGCAAACCAATCGCAACCTTTGCGCTACCAGAGAGGCGCGCATGTACACTCAGCCGCAGTTGGAGATTTATGCAGACGACGTAAAGTGTTCGCACGGAGCCACTGTGGGACAACTGGACGAGAATGCGCTTTTCTATATGCAGCAGCGCGGTATTTCTCAGAAGGAAGCCCGATTGCTCTTGATGTTTGCCTTTGTAAATGAAGTGGTGGACTGCATCCGAATGGAGGCTTTGAAAGACCGTTTGCACCTGTTGGTGGAGAAGCGTTTCAGAGGCGAACTGAACAAGTGTCAGGGATGTGCCATTTGCAAATGATAAAACCTACGAGTATGATGTATGATGTATTGAAAATAAGGGAAGACTTCCCCATTCTTTCGCGTACGGTGTACGACCGCCCGTTGGTGTATCTTGACAATGGAGCTACGACCCAAAAGCCGCGTTGCGTGGTTGAGGCTATTGAAAATGAATACTATTCGGTAAACGCCAACGTACATCGTGGCGTGCATTTCCTTTCGCAACAGGCAACGGAACTGCATGAAGCCTCGCGTGAAACCGTACGCCGCTTTATCAACGCGCGCAGTACGGCCGAGATTGTATTTACACGGGGTACTACTGAGAGCGTCAACCTGGTAGCGTCAACGTTTGCCGACAGCCAAATGCAGGAGGGCGACGAAGTGATTGTTTCGGTTATGGAACATCATAGCAACATTGTGTCGTGGCAGTTGCAGGCGGCACGAAAGGGCATCGTCCTGAAAGTGATACCGATGAACGACCGTGGCGAATTGTTGCTTGATGAATATGAGCGACTGTTCTCACCGCGCACGCGAATCGTTTCGGTGGCTCATGTATCGAATGTGTTGGGTACGGTCAATCCGGTTAAGGAGATAATACGGATAGCCCATGCGCACAATGTTCCCGTATTGGTAGACGGGGCGCAGAGTGTGCCGCATCTGCCTGTCGATGTGCAGGACTTGGATGCCGATTTCTTTGTGTTTAGCGGACATAAGGTGTACGGACCTACGGGAATCGGTGTACTTTACGGAAAAGAGGCTTGGCTTGAAAAACTTCCGCCTTACCAAGGAGGTGGAGAGATGATAAAGAACGTGAGCTTCGAGAAGACCACGTTCAACGAACTTCCCTTTAAGTTCGAGGCCGGAACCCCCGATTATATCGGCAGTACAGCCTTGGCGCGGGCACTCGATTACGTTACCGCCATCGGGATGGAGCGGATATCCGAGTACGAACATCAGCTGACCCGATATGCCATGGAACGGCTTGGAGAAATACCCGGCATGCGGATTTTCGGAACGGCCGACGAGAAGAGTGGAGTGATATCGTTTCTCGTAGGAAACATCCACCATCTGGATATGGGAACCCTGTTGGACCGTTTGGGCATTGCCGTCCGCACGGGACACCATTGCGCCGAACCGTTGATGCGCCGACTGGGCATAGAAGGTACGGTGCGGGCTTCGCTGGGACTGTATAACACGAAAGAGGAAATAGACGCCTTGGCCAACGGCATTGTCCGTGTAAGCCGGATGTTCTGATTTCGCCATAAAACTACAAGGCGCGTAACCGCTTGTCTGTATCGAGACGGGCAGTTATGCGCCTTGCTGTTTCTTGTGACGCAGTGATGAACGGATTATTTCACGTAATCCAGCTTGATAACTATCACACGGATGTCCTGCGACTTCTTGTCAGTAGCAATCTTTGCGATGTGCCAGTCGCCGGGGAAAAACAGGAAGAAGCGTTCGGGGGTAGAGTCGATGAACATGGTCTTGCTCATGTCGCAGTCGTATTGCATCAAGTCTGGGCTATATTTGCGTGCCTTCGACGAGTCATGATCCAACAGTCCGAAGCGTTCGCATCCTTTCACCACATATTGCAGGTCGATGTGATAATAATGCGATTCGTTTCCGCGCTTTTCCAGCGGGTCGTTTTTCGAATCTTCTACCGAAGCCACCAGCGAAGTGCCCTCAATGGGATATCGTCCGGCTTCTATCTTCTCTAAGTTGTGAGTGGCCAGCCATCCGAAAGCGGCGTCCCACTGCGCTTTGTTTTTTTCGTATTGGCTTTTGAATTCTATCAGGTTGGTACAGACTTCGGGCAACGCTTTAAATCCGTTGCTCCAAGAGCGTTGAAGAGTCCAGTTAATGGCCTCCGTATAACAACCTTGTGCCGAGGCATTCAGTCCTCCGACTGCGGTAAACAACACTGCCGCAAGTGCAAAGATAATTTTTTTCATGGTGTTTGTTTTTTGTATTCGTCCTGCAAAAATAGTCAGAACCGCTTTAAGTTCGATGTGTTTTCGTACTATCTTTGCATGAAATAATCCGAAAAGAGTAAAGTGATATGTTATTGCCTTATTTACACGCCGACCTGACGGAGGCCGGATGCGACGAAGCCGGACGGGGATGTTTGGCAGGGGCGGTCTATGCGGCCGCGGTGATTCTGCCGAAGGACTACGCAAACGAGCGGCTGAATGACTCGAAAAAACTTACCGAGCGCCAGCGATACCAGTTGCGCACCGAGATAGAACGCGATGCGTTGGCTTGGGCTGTAGGGGTTGTATCGCCGCAGGAAATAGACGAGATAAACATCCTGAACGCTTCGTTTCTGGCCATGCACCGGGCTGTCGAAGGGTTGAAAATCCGTCCGCAACACCTGCTGATAGACGGAAACCGATTTAATCCGTATCCCGGTATACCGCATACTACCATCGTAAAGGGCGATGGAAAATATCTGTCCATAGCCGCTGCTTCTATCTTGGCGAAAACGTACCGCGACGATTATATGAACGGTTTGGCCGAAGAGTTTCCGCAGTACGACTGGCGAAGCAATAAGGGCTATCCCACCAAAAAACACCGGGCGGCCATTGCCGAGTTTGGCACTACGCCTTATCATCGGCTTACGTTCAGCCTGCTGTAAAATAGGGTTTGGAGACCCGTCAAAAATCCCCGGCGAGAGATTTTAAATCTCTCGGGACGTTTTAAAAATCTCTCGCCGGAGAAAAAAATTCTCTCGGGACGTTTTTTGCGTTTGCCAAAGCGTTGATAATCAAATGCAAAAGCGGCATGATTTACAGGTGTTGGTGTAAATCATGCCGCTTGTTATGTGTGATAGCGTATCTGGTACGCCGATGGATTATTTCAATAACTCGGCCAATTTCTTTTGGAGCGCTTCACCGCGCAAGTCCTTTGCTATAATCTTGCCATCGGGGCCAACCAATAGCATAAATGGTATACCTTTTACGCCATATATCTTAGCTCCTTCGCACTCCCAGCCTTTCAAATCGCTCAGGTGATTCCAAGTTAATCCCAACTGTTCGATAGCCTTTGTCCACGCTTCTTTTTTGCTGTCGAGCGAGATTCCCAAAACGTCAAATCCTTTGCTCTTGTAAGTATCGTATGCCTTCTTTACATTCGGCATTTCTGCGCGGCAAGGTCCACACCAGCTGGCCCAAAAATCTACGAGCACGTACTTGCCGTTGCCCACAAAATCCTTTGTGCTGTGTTTTACGCCGTCGGTGTCTTCCATTTCAAAGTGCGTGAAAGCCTCTCCGGGCATTGACTTCTTCATAGATTCTACGTATTGAGCTACTTTTTTGTATTCAGCCGTTTCACGGAATGCGCCCTTAAGAGCCAGAATCTGTGTCAATTCTTCGGCTTCAAGGCTGTTATAGATATTTCCTAAGATGTAGCCGGCTGCAATGTTGTCTGTATGGCTCTTTACCAGTTCTGTTGCCTTTTTCATCGAAGTGTTTACGATATCGTCCGATTCTTGGCTTATCGCTTTCATAGAATCTTCGGGTATATCTTCGCCTTTCTGTTTGAGCGCCATAAATCTATCGCGGAGCTTCATCATGCGACTGGTGTGTTCCGACATAATTCCGTCGAACTCGTTGAGCAAATTATTGGTAGCCGAACCTTTGTAGGTTAATCCTTCATTCGTTACATTGAACGAAACGGGAGTGCTGTCGAGATACACCGTAAAGTTCTGGGCGGGTCTTGTCGGGATGAATACGGTGCAGTATTTGTTTTGGTTGGGAGCTACGTTCAGCTTGGCCTGACCGTTGCTAACCAGTGCGCTGTCTATTTTCTCGCCTCTTCTTTCGCACAGATATACATATTTGCCATTCAGTGTTTCGGGTACAGTTCCCGAAATCTGCATGTTATTCTGTGCACAGGCTGCAAACGAGCTGGCACACACGCATGCCATAAGAAATACTTTCTTCATAATAATGATGTTGAGTTTTAATAATTTGCGCAAAGATATGCTTTTGGACGTTGTGGTGATTCGTTGGCATCGGAATTTTTTGTTTTTTTATCCTTGCGACAAACAATGAAAGCCAGTCAAAGGCTTTTGGTTTGCCCATGACTGGCTTTACGCTTATAATTGGCTTTTGGATCTTAATCTTCCAATATTATTCCATAATGGTTATGCTTCCTATCTTATATCGATTATGTCCATCGTTGTTTTCATAGGGCAGTTCGAAAACGGGAGTTCCATCTTCTTGGCCTACCGAAATGTAAATGTCGTATTTCCCAGGATTACAAGTGCGGTAATAAGTGCCTTTCGAATCGCTGAACTTCTTGGCTACGGTAAAGTCGGAATTCAGTTCGTATTCTTTGGCTTTACCTTCTTCGGCCGTTTCCATGGTTTTTACGTTAAAGCTGGCGTCTACCAAGACCGAAACGATTCCACCTTTTTCGTTCTTTATGGTGTAGCATGGGTAACCACCCGGATAACAGGGGGCGACTCCAGTGTTTTTCCATTTAGAACGGATACTGAACGACTGGTTTTTCACAACCTTGCGCGGCCATTCTATTTCGGGAACTTGTAGGCGATATCCCAACCGGAGGTTGATGCGGTTGATTATATCAAGGTTGTTTTCCAATAAAAGCCGAGGCCATGTGTGGATAGACATGTACGATGCGTGATATTCTTCAACAGCCTGCAGCAACAATTCTTGGTTCCATGCTCCATTCTGCACGGAGTTTTCGTAATGCTCGTGTTCCAAAACTACAGGCATGGTTGGCCAAAACAATTGCGCCATTTCACTGTGATACCATTGGTGGGGGGCTTTTTCTACCAAAATGCTATCATCGCGCAAAGTCACTCCTTTCGATAGGGCATAGTCGATTATATCGAAATGAACCCCTTCGGTATACGGGCCTGCGAAGTCATCGGAGATACATAGTTGCGTATGCGTAAAGTATTTTACATACATGTCTACATACTTTTTCTGAGTCTCAAATCCCCACGAGCGTCCGTGTATAGGAGTTGTCATTACGGTATGACCTTCACCCCACATCCCGAAGAATCCTATATCGACAAAGGCTACGTTGGGGTTGGTATCGTAGCGTTCTGCCATCTTTTTCAGGAAGTTCTCGGCTTTTTCCAGGAATATTGGGTCGTCGTATTCAGGCTCTAAATATCCATCAACTTCGTAACTTTTAGCTCCTGCGGAAAACACCCAAGTGGGGGTTCCCGAACGCATCCAGTTTTCGGTGGCGGTGATACGGAATGCCACTTTCTTTCCTTCTTGAATCCAACGCTGGGCTGGTGTGTCAAGTAGTTCCCAATTGTATTTCCCCTCTTCAGGTTCTATAAAACTCCAGGGCACACGCAGATATACGGTGCTTAATCCGGGAAAGTCGTCTACTGTGTCTTCCGGTTCTAACTTCGAACCGTAGTTGGTAAGCAAGTTCGAGTAAAAGTGCATGGTCCATCCCATCATCGGGTTAACAAGCGCTTTCGAATTGTCTGTCATTTCTACTTTATACGTGCCATCCAACGAGTTGTCTTCTGGAGTTCCTCCACTTGATATATCTTTCTTTTCGCAGCCGTAGATAGTTGCGGTGCAGAATATCAGTAAGACTAAGGATAAAAACTGTTTCATTTGTTAAGGTTTAAAATGGTTAATAATCCGTTTATTCCCATCCGGGGTTTTGGTAGCTCTCTCCGGTGTTTTCTTTCAGTCGGATAGCTTCCTCACCGGGGATTGGTAGAATAAGGTATTTGTCTGTATAGGCTTGTCTGTTTTTGTCGACAACAAAGCGTTGGTAAGCGAATCCATTTCCGCTGAGTTTACACGACATTCCTGTTATCACCTTGTCAGTCTCCGATAGGATTTTCCAGCGGCGTACATCGTAGAATCGGTGCTCTTCGAAGGCCAGTTCCACCCGTCGTTCATTTCTTACTTTCTTTCGGAATTCGGCTTGTGTCATGCCCGAAGCGATAGCTGGCATACCCACGCGTGAGCGTATGGCGTTTATCGCATCAGTGGCTTCTTGTGGCGCAGAGCCTGTGGTAGACGCTTCGTTTAGAGCTTCGGCTGCATTCAAGTAAAGTTCTCCTAACCGAAACATCTTAAAATATCCGTCTTGAATACTGTTCTTGTCGGAGTTGAAGTTGGAGTATTTACGTAAGTAATATCCTGTTCGTGTATGCATCAGATTGGTTGACGATATTTCGCAGTTGCTCCCCGGATAAGTCCAAACTTTGCTCCCATTGCTCAAGTTGTAAGCGGCTCCGTTGTAGTAAATCGATGCGATTAGGCGTGGATCCCGGTTGGCGTACGGATTCGATTCGCTATACAGTGTAGCTTCAGGATTAATAATGGGGTGCAAGTGTTCAGCGTCCGAATATCCTGTGATAGGAGATTTACCGTCAATTGTTTCGTAGGCATCTACTAACTCTTGAGAAGGACAGTCTCCACATCTTGTGACTCCGTTTACAATAGGCAATCCGCAGTAAATGGATATAGGCATCTGACTCTTGCTTTCATAAATGGTTTCCTTGTCAGAAGCGCCGTTCACATCTGAACGTGTATAGAAATATACGTCGTATGGCAAGTAACCTACATTTCCGGCTGGAGTTTGGCGGTAAAGTTCATATCCGTGTGCCAAACATTCATTGAGTGCAGTCGATGTTATATCGGCAGCTTCTTTCCACGTAAATGTACCATCGTTCCATAGCGGGCTGGCTGCATAAAGAGCCGTTTCCGACTTGATGGCATGTGCCAACGCCTTTGTCATTTTTCCGCGGTCACTTTCGGCTGTACCAGCACGCCATCCCATATCGGAATCAGACACACTCAACGCTTCATCGCAATCGGCTAATATTTGTCGAGCAGTAGTAGAGAATGGGGTCTTTTTGATTTTTGAATAATCGAACTCAATAGGAGAAGGTTCTGTTTGTACAGGAACACCTCCGTATCTTTTAATTAGTTGAAGGTAGTAATATGCTCGGAGAACATGAGCCTGTGCACGCCATCCGGCGCGATTGTTTTTCAATGATAAAGTAGCATTGTCTATATTGGCTAAAAACACGTTACAATAACGTATCCCAACCCAAAAGTGCTCCCACCAACTTCCGTTTAGCGGATTACTGAAAGCTGTGACTCTGCCCTTGTACCATGAGTAGGCGCTTCCGCTGATTGCATCATTTGCATCTTGTGCTTCATCGGTAAAGCCGGCAAGAAGTGTTCCGTTTCCATACTGCAATCCGTAAAAATCTACGCATGAATAGCAAAGGTTTAGATAAGCGGCTGTTTTCTGGTCATTTTGGAAAATCTCTTCGTAAGAGATTCTTCCGTCATCGTAATCTTTCACCTCTGTACAGGCGTTAGTACTTAAAAGCAGAGTTGAAAGCAGAATGGTTGTGTATAATTTGTTCGTTTTCATTTTCTGTTCTGTTAGAATACAACATTTAATCCTATATTATAGGTGCGATATTGTGGATAAACAGCAAGGCTGCTTGATTCGGGGTCGAAATCTTTGAACTTAAATCCGCTAAAAGTTAGCAGGTTGCTTCCGTTAACATAGAAGCGGATTTTATTGGTATGCAATTTCTGACAGATGGCTTTCGGTAACGAATATCCTATCTCTACATTCTTTAGACGCAAATAATTTGTATTGCAGATAAAGAAAGAGTTGGCCTGATTACTGGCTGACTGTGATGTAGAGAGGGCAGGGTATGAAATGGTCTCCCCATTGTTGTAACGTTCGGAAGTCCATGCTTCCTGATGTAAATGAGTATATACACCTTGTCCGTAGTGTTCCTGTACGCCATATCCAGAATAATATCTGCTACCTTTGGCTATGCCTTGGAACATGACGTAAAGGTCAAATCCTTTGTATCCAACTTTGGCGTCAAAGGCATATGAGATGCGAGGTAATTCGCTATATCCGATAGGGGCTTGGTCTTGCTCGTTAATTATACCATCATTGTTCAAATCCTGATAGATAAAATCACCGATGCGGGGACTTGTTCCCTCGTATACCAGATTTGAGTTGCGTATTTCTTCTTCGCTATTAAAGTAGCCGTTTCCGTTCGACATGTCAATCAGATAACCGAAATTTTGTCCGATGGAGTAGCCTGTTTGACGATACGGGTAGTAATAGTTACTTGAGCCTCTGTTTACTTCATTAACATCGATTACCTTACTTTTGTTCCATGACAGATTGCCCGAAGCAGATAAATTCCAATTTCTGTTGAAACGATGATTGTATTCCAGCTCCAGCTCAAATCCGCGATTTTCTACTTTCCCAAAGTTTGTGTATGGATATCTGCCAGAAGTGAGACCTTGCATCAAAGGCATTTTGTTGTCTTTCCCTACGCGGTCGTTTGTCCGTTGATAGAAATAATCGAAATTCAGGTTGAACTGGTTGAATAGTCCTAAGCTGATGCCATAGTTCTGTTGGCGAGAGGTTTCCCATTTGATATTAGAATTTCCTAACAATGATTCAGAAATGACAGAGCCAGAATATAGGCTATTGATATATCCTCCCGAAGATAGGCGGAGATCATCTTGGTACATATAGCGGTATCCCGTAATCTGGTCGTTGCCTACGATTCCATAAGAAGCTTTTAGCTTCAGAAAAGATAACCAGGATGAACCAATCCATTCTTTGAAGAAATTTTCATTGGACAGTACCCAGCCAGCAGATATTGTTGGGAAGAATCCGTAACGTGGACTGCGGCGGAACTGATCGGAAGTCATCCAACAACCATCGGCTTGTACGTAATATTTGTTTTTATATCCGTACTTGGCATGAATATTGAATGCTATTTGGTCGTAAGGAAGAATTTGTGCTCCTCCACCTTCTCGGATTACGTCTTGTACGAAGTAATTGACATAAGCGTTTACTTCATGTTCGTTATTAAAAGTACGTTCATAGTTCAGTGTTCCGTTAAAATTCAGGAAATACCGATAGTTAGAACCTTTAGATAGGCTTAATGACGAATCTATCCAAGACCCGTAAGGCTTGAAGGAAAGTTCAGACGTATAACTATCGTCCTTAATGTAACGGGCGTAAGATATGTTACCGAAAATACCGCTCTGTTGGCGTGATTCATAACCTAAGGTACCTTTCAGAGAGAGTCCTTTGGTGATGAAGTCGAGTCCCCAATTAAGTCCGAAAGCTACGTTTACTGTAGATTCTGTATAACGTTGGTAGCCGGAACGGTTGATTTTTCCATAAGCGGATTCAGCATCGTATGTGGTAACTACAACACCCCCGTCTGGAGTAAGTGGTCCTGGGACGGTTGCAGGTGTGGTATAGAAGCTACTTAGGATGCCGCCAGTGCCATAGGATGGAGATTTCGTTTTCTTGATGACTACCATTTGGTTCAGAAATGCGCTTAAGTTCGGTAAAATTTGAATGTCCAAGTTACTTCGCTCGTTGAAACGCTGCATATACTTGCTTGCATCATACTTGTCCGATTTTTCAACTTTCAATAAATCTCCTTGATTTTCGAAGCCTGCATTTACAAAATACTTGATACGATCATTGCCTCCCGATATGTTTATGTTGTACCGTTGTGTTGTTGCTAAATCTCTCATGAACATTTTATACCAGTTATTGTCTGGATAAAGTGCATTCCCTCCATTTTTGTATTGGGAGATTTGTTCTTCTGTAAAGGCGGCTGCCAATCCGTCATTGCTCAAGGCTTGATTCCTTAGCTCTGCATATTCCCAGCTATGTAGAGTTTGTGGAACTACAGTTGGTTGCTGAAGGGAAAAATTAGCGGAGGCTGAAACTTTTGCTTTTCCATTGAATCCACGTTTGGTAGTAATTACAATGGCACCATTGGCTGCTTGAAAACCATAGGTCGCTGTTGCTGCTGCATCTTTCAGAATGACTATTGATTCAATGGATTCGGGATCAAACAAATTGATATCAATGGTAGGTGAGGGTACACCGTCAAGTATAATCAGTGGAGCGTTTCCGTTGGTTGTTCCATAGCCGCGTATGTACATGCTTCCACCATCATTTCCTGGTTCGCATGAGCTTTGCATAATCGTCAGACCGGCTAATCTCCCGGTAAGCGCACCGAAAAGTCCGGCAGATGGATATTGTTCTAACTCGTCACCTTTCACAATAGAAAAAGCTCCAGTGATGGATTTCCTTGTTTCTTTGCGCATCTGTGCTATGGGAATTAATTCGTCTGATAGACTGAAATCTTCTTTTAGAGATACCGAAACAAAATCGTTGTTGGGTAATTTTACAAAAGAAGATGTGAAGCCTGTACAACTGATTTTGATGCGAGATTCACTTGCAGGGACTGTTAGTTGGAAGTTCCCATTCATGTCAGTGATGACATCCTTTGAGGAAGAAACGGCCGATACTAAGGCTCCTGCTATGGGTTGTCCATCGGTATCAGTGATGACTCCTGTAAGAACTCTGTTTGTTTCTTGTTGTCCGGTGAAACTTATATTCATGTTCCTTTCTGCTGCTTGACAAACGAAACCGTTTGTTCCAGAGGCTAGAGCCAGCATGAATGCTATATTTTTTAATACTACTTTTTTCATATTTACACACGTTTTTCTGTGGTTACCAACCTGTATTTTGCCATGTTATTCCTGTCTGCGATTCCAACTTAGAAACTTCATCCAACGGAATAGGAAGTAAATGGTATTTTTTCTCGTACGACATCTTGCTTGGAGTGCTTTCACTTGTTGTTCCTACCAAGACTCGTTGATAAGATAAACTGTTGTCGCTATTTCGGGTAATTTGCATGCCTGTGCTGAATTTCTCGCAAACATTATCTTCGTCTGGTTTACACCAACGGCGCGTGTCGAAATAGCGATACTCTTCGTAGCATAATTCTACTTGACGTTCATGGTGAACGTATAACACGGCTTCTTCTTTTGTATTTGCTTTGAGGTCTACTGAGGGCGAAAAGCCAGCACGATGTCGTATGGCATTTACATATTTCATAGCTTCTTCGGTCTTGCCACATTCTGCGGCAGCTTCTGCGGCATTTAGATATACGGCTCCCAAACGATAATGTTTCCATAGACCATCATCTTGTGGGCGCAGTTGACCTGCTTCTGGATGCATATATTTACGTGCATAGTATCCTGTACGTGAGTGTGAACGATCATTGCTGATTCCACAGTTGCCACCAACAAAGGTTTCAACGGTAATAGGTGTTCCATTGACCAATACAGTGCTTCCATTAAAATGAACCGATGCGTAGAATCTAGGGTCACGTCCTACATAAGGGTTTTCTGGGTCATATCCTGATCCCGGATTGTAGTTCGGCTGTAATTTTGTTTCATCATTGTAGGGCTTTGCCAGATTCAGGACAGATTTTCCTGTGGCGAGCATGTCATAAGCATCTACCAACTCTTGTGTTGGTACGGAACCAGCCATATATCCTCCACCTTGCACAGGTAACCCGCGTATAACATAGTGCGAGGCCGTTTTTTGGTGACCTTGCCAAATTGTTTCTTTGTCACGAGGATTGTCGCGCAAGTCAGCAGTTTCTACAAAATATTCTTCGTATGCAGTCTTGTAGAGTGTGGGATTATTGATTGTGGTGTAAAGCTCATAACCATGTTCAAGCAGCATATCCAAACTTTCCTTGTTTACTTGGTAAGCCCATTCCCAAAGATTCTTTCCGTCATTGAAGCGAGGGCTTGCCGCCAATAAACTTGCTTCAGAACGGATGGCGCATGCTATGGCTTTTGTCATGCGTCTGATTTCAGCCTCGGAAGTGATACGCCAAGGTAGGGCGTTACTGGATATTGCGACATCGCAATCGGAAACAATTTGTTTAGCGCATTCTTCAAAAGTGTTCTTTCTTAAATTAGCATATTCATAATCCATTGCTAAAGGTTCTGTCAAGACTGGTAAGTTTCCGTACCATTTGATAAGTTGCAAGAAAAAATATGCTCTCAACACATGAGCTTCAGCAGTAAAGCGATTTCGTTGTTCCTCACTTTCTACTGTTGCATTGGGTATTTCACTTAAGAAAACATTGATTAAGCGCATCTGTTTCCAGTATTTTGTCCAATAGAGCCCATCCCAATCTGGAGCGTTGGGCTCTTCTAATGGGTGTCGATTAGAACTGGCCATACCTTTATAGAATTTTGCTATTTGGAGTCCTTGAGCATCATCGCAATCCCAACTTTCATCACTGATTGCGATAGGTATATTGTTCCAAAAATAATACCAAAATCCCTTTTGTGGTAGATTGTTGTAGCATGTACTCAAATACTTTGCTGTTGTTTCAGGATCTTGAAAAACTTTTTCCAAAGTACTTCTCCCATCAGGCTCTATATCTAAAACATCGTTGCACGATGACAGAAAGAAGAGCGAAGACAGGATTATTATCAATCTGTTTTTCATATGATATAAGTATTAGAAGGTTACGTTTACTCCGAAATTATAAGTTCTCATTGTTGGATATTGTGTAGGACCAGTTTGTTCCGGATCGAAACTGTCTGTTTCAAGGTGATGCCAGGTGTAAAGGTTGTTCCCGTTTACATATAGACGTACCTTTTCAGCTCCAATGTAGCGGCTGATGCTTTTGGGGAATGTATAACCTATTTCTATATTTTTAAGTCGTACATATGAGGCATCCATAATGTAATAGTCATTTTTTACATGGCTAGTTGATGTTGTGTTGGCCAAACGAGGGTGAGTAATTGTAATGTCTTCTCCTTGGAGTTTACGCTGATAGCGATCTTCCGACCAACGGTTTAAGTGCATATCAAAGTAAGACTTTGCACTTAATTCTTCAAATATACCGGCATCTGCATAGTATTTACTGTATTTCCCAATACCTTGAACTAAGCAAGAGAAGTCTATGCCTCTCCATTGTAACGACAAGGTAGCTCCATAAGTAATTTTAGGTACCAAACTGGAATATTTAATAGGTACAATATCACGGTCATTTATCACGCCGTCACCATTTTGGTCTACATAGATGAAGTCACCAGGAAGAGGTGTTCCTATTTCATATTTTAGGCCACTTTTTGTGATATCTTCAGTACTGTTGAAGAATCCGCTTCCGTCTTTTCCTTTCTCAGGGTCTACACTCCGGTCTATTTGATATCCCCAGTTTTGTCCCAATGCAAATCCTGTGGTGCGGTATCGATACGCATAATCTTCAGAAAGTAAGGCTTCGTCCGCTCCGAGAACACGGTTGCTATTATATCCTAAATTTGCATTTACACTTATGATGAAATCATTCTTTATCTTTTTGTTATATCCAAGAGTTAATTCATATCCTTGATTTTTTACTCTTCCCATGTTTACTTTGGGGAGGGTACTTTGTTCACGTCCCTGTATGGATGGTATGATGCCTCTTTCAATTAAGATTTGTTTTCTGTTCTCAATATAGTAATCGAATGAAACAGAAAAATCATTGAAAAGATTCAAGTCAATACCATAGTTCTGTTTTTCTGCGGTTTCCCATGTGATATTGGGGTTGCCTAAAGAGCGTTCTTCTATCTTACCACCATGTCCAAGACTAGGAACTGTAAGAACATAATTTCCATTGGTTCCGCCATTGGTGTTGATGTCATCTAGATAAAGGAAACGCGAATTCCCGATTTGGTCATTACCGACTTTTCCATACGAACCTCGGAATTTTAGGTATGTCAGGTAGCGGTTGTTTCTCAAGAATTTTTCATTACTGAGAACCCAACCTGCGGAAACAGCCGGGAAGAATCCGAAGCGTTTTGACGGCGAGAACTGTTCGGAGCCATTGTAGCCTAAATTGACTTCGAATAAGTATCGGTCATCGAATGCGTAAGTTCCTCTAGCCGAGAAACCTATTACATTAAACGGAAGATATTTGTCTTTTATGTTGTCATCTTCTGAGGCTTCTTTATAGTCTCTTTGTGCAAGGAATAGCCCCGTAACACGATGTTTGTTTCCAAAGAGTCGAGAATAGTCTAACTGCCATTGTAGGTTTAATACGTAGCCCGAAGCAATAGAGCGTGACATGTTTAGTGAGCCTTCTGAATCGTCTACTCCACCATCTAGTACGTAATTATAGTTCCCTGTTGCTCCTTTGATGTATTTATAACGAATGTAGTTTCTTGAACCGTAAGAAGTGGAACGAGCATGTGGGTTATACGAAACTTGTCCTTTTGTAGACAATCCAGGAGTTATAAAATCCAAATTAATTTCGAGCCCTGTGATGGCGTTGAGCCCAGAACGTATTTCAGTATGATAACCAGTACGATTTAATAGAGCATAAGCCGATTCCAATGGATCTAAAGGATCGCTCACAACTCTGTCTGTTTTAGAGGCAACAAGTTCAGATCCTATTTGTACAGGATAAGATGTGTCTGATAGAGGGCCAGCGGAAGTGGGCCTATGTGTTAGAGAACCAACGAAAATGGTTTGTAAAGATCCATTTGTTGCGTTTACCTTCTCTACATAGCTGGAAAGATTTATATAGGCTTTCACGTTTTTATTGAAGTGATAATCTAAGTTTGAACGGAAATTATATCTGTCCAAGTTGGTCTGTGGATTATAGCCTAATTTTTGTTTATTCTCAACATTGAAGATACCACCTTGATGGACATAACCAGCGCTGACGAAGTACTGTACTTTATCTGTACCTCCGCTGATGTTTACGTTTGATTTTACCATAGGTGCAAAATCCTTAAACAGAATGTTTTGCCAATTTTGATTTGGATGCCAATAGGAATCTTCTGGATTTCCTGTTTGCCAGCTATCGAAAAGTCGTATATCTTCTTCTGAAAATTCAGAGTATGGGGCTGCTCCTTCGTTCTCAAGGGCTTCATTTCGTAGGCGTGCGTATTGTCCTGAATCTATTCGCTTGGGCTTGAATGCAAATTCTTGAATGCTGAATTCTGCAGAAGCATCAACTCTCATTTTCCCTTTCTCTCCGCGTCTAGTTGTAATTAAAATGACGCCATTTGCACCACGTACACCAAAAACAGCAGTGGCAGAGGCATCTTTTAAGACTGAAATGTTTGCCACTTCGTGTGGATCTATATTTGAAATCTTGTCTACTGTAACTCCGTCTACCAAAATTAAAGGGGAGGTTCCGTTCATTGTCGCAGCTCCACGAAGAAAGAGATTCACATCTTCGCATCCGGGTTGTCCGTTGCTTTGAATGACTGATAGCCCAGGTAAGTGCCCTGACAAAGATGATGCTAAGTTGGCTGAAGGTGAAGACAGTATTTCATTGGGGCCAATGGAGGCGACCGATCCTGTTACGGTAACTTTCTTTTGTGAGCCATAGGCTACTACGACAACTTCGTCTAGCAATTTATTGTCTGGTTGTAATTGAATGCGTAGCTCTTTTTTCTCATTTGCTGCTTTTAGTTCCGTATTATGGTATCCAATATAAGAGAAAATAAGAGTAGCGTTTTCTGGAACAGATAGTGTGAAATGACCAAAGGCATCTGTTATCGTTCCTATTGTAGAATGTCCTCTTGTAGTTACGCTTACGCCGATTAGTGGGTCTCCACTTTCGTCAACAACTATTCCTTGAATCTTTTTGATTGATTGTTTTGCTTGGGCGTATATGGAATTGCTTTCAGGCAAGTAGAAGCAAGCCCCTAAACTAAGCATGAATAAGCAGACTATTTTTGCTTTGTAGGTGTTGCTGTGAGATCCATATTTATTAAATAAGTGAAATTTCATAGATGTTTATTGACAATTAATATTAGAAATAGGTTTGTAAAGCCCATCCATTATAATATATAAGAGGGAAGGTTTGTTGTGGTACGTTGTTTCTATTTCATAGGCATTACTTTTATATGTTAATGAATAATGTTTTTATACCAATATGCATATTTTTGAATACGAAGCTAAATTAGCGTCTACTTATGGATATATGGCTTTTGAATATGTCTTTTTTTATCGCAAATGTACATTGTATTTTATTTTGTGGAATATGTACAAATGAGCAAATTATTTGTATATTTTTGTACGAATGAAATAATTTCTAATGGTTTAATTTGTATGCTATGAAAAGACAAATTCAAAATACGAAAATAGGGACAGTGCTATTTATGTTGCTTTTTACATTTAGCTTTGTGAACGTTCAAGCATATAACAATTACTTGAACTATTCTTATTTTCATTTTCGTACTCTTTCTATTGATGATAAATGTCCTCATACGGATGCAAATTGCGTGGTGCAAGATAAAGTAGGTTTTATTTGGATTGGAACCTATTCCGGCTTGGCTTGTTATGATGGCTATTCAGTTAGAACCTATTATAATGAGGCTGAAGGCGCAGACAAAGCCTATTCAAATCGAATATTTGATATTGATATTGATGAAGATGGCTTTTTATGGATGGCAACATCTGCAGGTATTCAGTTGTTCGATACAAACAATCGTTGTTTTTTTCCTATAGAAGTACCTGTAGGAGCAAGAGAAGATGTCTATGAGCTTGAAAAAATATTGATATCGGTAAAGTTTTCCAGACTATTTGTTAAAACCAATACTAATCGTTTGATAATTTATAAGATTCTTCCCAACCATCACTTGGAAAAGCAGAAGGTAATTGACATTAGATGTCATTCGTTGTGGAAAGGCAAAGATGGTTGTGTTTGGGTCGGAACTGATAATGGTTGTTTGTGTTTCTCAGAAAAACAAACTATACGCTATTTTTTGCCAGAACAGATTGTTCGTATAGAGGGTAGAGATGTGTTTTTTGCATTTGCTGCATCAGAAAATGAAATATGGTTGGCCACTAAATATAATATGTATTTGTGTCAAACTAATAAGTCTAAAGATTCAAAGTGTGCTAATATGGAACAACTTCGGGATATTCAGAAATTGCCTGTTGATTTTTCATTAGGAACAATAACAGATATAGTAAAGGATAGAAAAGATTATATCTGGGTTTCCTCGACAAAGGGGCTGTTTCTATTACGGAATGAAAATGGAAAATTTATTGTTACAAAACTATTAGTAGGTGGTGATAATAATAATTTAAGTTCTGATTATATTATTCGTTTGTATATAGATAGAAGTGACAACCTCTTTGTTGCAACTTATGCAGGAGGAGTTAATATCCTAGATTTACAACAGAAGGCTTTTTATTTATTACAATACAGGCAAGGACTGAATAATACATTGTCGGAAGCAATTATCAGATCAGTTGCAGATTCACCTAAATATCTTTGGATAGGGACAAATTCTATGGGGTTAAACCGTTTGAATAAGTTTGAACGGAAATATACAGTTTACAAGAGGGATAATTCTGTGAATAGTATAGGTGGAAATGCAATTCGAGCATTGTTGAACGATGGGAATAAATATCTTTGGGTAGGGCATGAGAGGGGACTTGATCGAGTAGACCTTCGTTCTGAAAGTTTTTCATGTCGGCATATGAACAAGGATTTTCGTTTGCCAGAAAAAGAAGTTACTTGTTTGGCAAAAGATCAGTTTGGTCAAATATGGGTTGGAACATGGGACTCAGGTGTATGTTGTATCCGTAAGCAGGGAGGAGAGTATTGTCGTTTGGATTTTCTAAAAGAGAAAAATTCAAATTTAAAGGGGCTCTCTACCTCAAGGATTATCGCTGTATATGCCGATACATTACATCCGGATGTATTTTATTCATCGGGGAAACAGTTAGTCCGACTTTTATTGGATTCAAAGGGGAATGTTGCTAAAAGTTATATTTATCGGACAGCGAAAGGTGGAAAACAGTCTTTAAATTCTAATTTTGTTTGCGCTATTCGTCGTGAAAACGATTCTATTTTGTGGGTCGGAACTTTGGGAGGTGGTATAAATAAAATAACGTTAAGGACTGATGGCAAATATGTAACTGATTGTTTTACAGATGACGACGGGCTTAATCTGAAAGATGTTGAATGTTTGGAAATAGATGCTTTTGGTAATATCTGGGCTGGAGGAAACGGATTAGTTAAATATTCTCCAAAATGTGGTACATTTCAAGATTATTCTTTGGTTAATGGAAAGAATATAAATGGGTATAAGATTGGAGGTTCTTGTGTTGGTGAAAACGGTGACATTTATATGGCTGGCATTCGGGGAATAACTTCTTTCGATCCAGTAGAGATAAGGGAAAATACTATAGAAGCTCGTCCTTGGGTCTCTTTTGTCTCTGTTAATAATCAGGAAATCCTTGCCCATAATCAAATAGCACTGACATATAAGCAAAATAATTTCACTGTCTCTCTGACAGCATTGCATTATGCCAATCCTATGCTGTGTAAATTTAAGTATAGGTTAATCGGTTATGATGAACAGTGGAAATCTTTGCCGCCTATGGAACATGTAATTCATTTGGCTAATTTACCTTATAAGAAGTTTCTGTTAGAGGTAAAAGCTACGAACAATGATGGAAAATGGAGTCCGAATATTTATTCTCTTCCTATTGTTGTGTCACCTCCTTTGTGGTTGACTGTACCGGCTAAGATTTTGTATATTTTGTTTGGAATAAGTACTGTCTTTCTTATCTATGTATACTTGTTACGTTGGAGTACACTTAAGAATGCAATGGAAATAAAGGAACTTAAATTGCAACATGATAAGAAAATTCAGGAGATAAGATATCAATTCTTTACTAATATTTCTCATGAGTTTCGAAATCCATTGACTCTTATATTGGGTATAATTGAGAAAATGCGACAAGAGAATATATTGGACCGGGAGAATTGTCAGATGTTGGTTCGTAATGTGAAGCGTTTACTGAAATTGGTTGATGATGTAATGGATTTCAAAAAAATAGAAAATGACGAACCAAAATTGTATGTACAGAAAGAGGAGATATATTCATTTATTCGTTATATAGCTGAAGACTTCAAAAATATTTCTTTTGTTGAGCATAAAAAATTTGTAATACATATACCTCAAGGAGAATATTGGGGGTGGATTGATAAAGAAGCTATAGCTAAAATTGTGTTGAATCTTCTGAATAACGCTTTTAAGTATTCTAAGGAGAATAGCACTATTGAGCTGAATGTGTTGCTCCCAGATGAAGAATATCACCCCGCATTTAAAAATGAATATACAGTATCTGATTGTTTCTCTGCAGAATCGTATTTTCGTCTTTATGTTCGTGACAATGGAGTAGGAATACCTAAGAATTCACTCAAGGATATTTTTACACGTTATTATCAGATTCATGATTCTGAAGCTGATACACATATGGGTTCTGGCATTGGTTTAGCATTGGTTAAAAGCTTGGTCTTGCAGCATAAAGGTGAGTTAATTGTTTCTAGTGAACTTCATCAGGGTACGGACTTTTATCTTTCTATCCCTTGTAGTCAATCTTGTTATTCCGAGGATGAACAATTGCACCAACAGTATGTGCCTACATTCGAAGAACAAACAGAAGAGCGAACAGAGGATTCTGATTGGAATGTTCACATTTCAGAGGATCTTCAGCCGGATGAGAAACGATGTATTTTGGTGGTAGAAGATGATGATGATGTACGTCAATTTTTGGTAGGTCGTTTGAGGACAAATTATCAGCTTGTTGAAGCTTCTAATGGAACTGAGGCTTTGCAGAAGATGTCGAATGGGGTACTGCCTGATTTGGTGATAAGTGATTTGATGATGCCTGGCTTGGAGGGTAACGAATTATGTCTTCGGATGAAAGAAAATGTGCGATATAATTCCATTCCTTTTATATTGTTAACGGCTAATAAGTCGCAGGAAGCGCAGATTACAGGGGTTCAGTCGGGAGCAGATGCTTATCTGAATAAACCGATAAGTATTCATTTGTTGGAAACTACGATTGTTAATTTGCTAGAATCGCGTAAAAGGATTCAGAATTTTGTATCAATCAACTATTTGTCAACAGCTGTGAACGAGAATTTACAGAATAAAGATAAAGAGTTCTATAACTTGCTGATTGCTACAATTGAGAAAAATCTGCAGAATGCTGATTTTGATGTAAACGAACTGAGTGAGCAGATTGGCTACAGTAGGACACGTTTATATAATAAGGTAAGGCAAACAACGGGTATGCCGATAAAAGAACTGATACGGTTAATACGCATCCGGAAGGCTGCCCAACTGATGACTGAAGAGGGGCTGCCAATCCCAGATGTATTGCTTCGTATAGGTATTCAGAGTCAGTCTTATTTTACCGTTCTGTTTAAGAAGGTATATGGACAGACTCCTGCAGCATTTGTCAGAGAATTGAAGCATACTTCCAAAACAAAAAAGTAATGTAAAATCAAGAAAATATGAAAAACATCTTACCAGTTATTTTATTAGGAGGTATTATACAAGCTTGTTCATGTAATGTTTCGCAGGCTGGCGATACAGATTATTGTAGATTTGTTAATACACTTATCGGAACCGCCGATAACGGACATACTTATCCTGGTGCAACTTCTCCCTTTGGTTTGGTTCAAGCAAGCCCCGAAACGGGAAACGATGGATGGAGGTATTGTTCAGGATTTAATCTCGCCGATGATTCTATCCTTGGATTTGCCCAAACTCATTTTAGCGGAACGGGGGGGCCTGGTTTAGGAGATGTTCTGTTACTCCCTTTCTCGCAGAGTAAAACAAATTTCCCATATAAAAGCCGTTACGATAAAAACAGTCAAGTTGCTATAGCTGGTTATTATAGTGTGTATTTGCCCGACGAAGGAGTCTTTTCAGAAGTGACAACAACTCAGCGTACAGCATTCTATCGTTTCGTTTATCGTAATTCTGAAGCTCCCAAGCAATTGTTAGTGGATCTTCAGAATGGAATAGCTGGATGGGGAAAGAGTGTAAACCAACTTGTACTTTCAGCTGTTGTCGATACATCTGATGCAAAAATGATAACAGGACATAACGATGTTGAGGCGTGGGCAAGGCGTCAGCTTTTCTATGCTATTGAGTTTGATAAATCTTGTTTGTCAAAGAGGGTTTTGGAACATCAACCTGACCAAAAGGCAGAACGATTGGTGCTTACTTTTAATACGGATACCTTGTTGGTAAAAGTAGGTGTTTCTACCGTAAGTGTAGAAGGAGCTTTGCAAGCATTGAAAACAGAAAATGCGCAGTGGAATTTTGATAAGATTAAAAGCCGTAATCAATTGGAGTGGAATCGGTTGCTTTCTGTAATAAGGATTGATGGAACAGATGATGAAAAAATTAATTTCTACACATCAATGTATCATGCATTAATACAACCCAACAATCTGACAGATGTTGATGGACGATATCGTGGGGCAGACGATAAGGTTGCCCAGGCGGGGCCAGGGGGTTATTATTCCACATTCTCTTTATGGGATACCTATCGTGCTTCACATCCTCTTTATACATTGATTACCCCAGAGAGAATAGACGCGATGGTACAGTCGATGGTTTCACATTTTGATCGGACAGGAGTTTTGCCAATTTGGACATTTTGGGGAAAGGAAACTTATTGTATGATAGGGAATCACTCAGTTCCTGTCATTGTTGATGCTTATTTGAAAGGATTTAGAAAATTTGATGTAGAAAAGGCATATCAAGCCATTCGCACAACACTAACATCTAGTCATTTGAATTCTGATTGGGAAACATATGATCGTTACGGATATTATCCTTATGACATAGTGAAAGTGGAATCGGTATCCCGTACGCTCGAGTCGACTTTTGATGATTATTGTGCTGCATTGTTGGCAAAGGCTTTGGGAAAAATTGATGATTACAAGATGTTCTTAAAACGTTCTGGATACTGGAAAAATTTGCTTGATCCGTCTACTCATTTGATGCGTGGGCGAGATTCGAAAGGGCAGTGGAGAATGCCTTTTAATTCTTTACGATTGTCACATGCGACTACGGCAGGTGGTGATTATACAGAGGGGAATGCATGGCAATACACATGGCATGTGCAACACAATCTAAAGGCCCTGATAGAGAAAATGGGTGGTTCTGATATCTTTGCAGAAAAACTGGATTCGTTGTTTTTTCTTGATTCAAATGAGAAAAATACAGGGTTCACTCAGGATGTAAGTGGACTTATCGGACAGTATGCTCATGGAAACGAACCTAGCCATCATGTGGCTTATCTTTATAATTATGTAGGACAATCTTGGAAAACACAACAACTTATTCGTGAGATATTTGACCGTTTTTATTTGCCAAGGCCTGATGGCTTGTGCGGGAATGATGATTGTGGTCAGATGTCTTCGTGGTATATTTTTTCGGCATTAGGTTTTTATCCGGTCAATCCAGTGAGTCAAGAATATGTTTTGGGAGCTCCACAAATACCGCATGCCGTTATTCGTTTGCCACATTCACGTCAATTCGTGGTGGAGGCACATGATTTAAGTAAGGAAAACAAATATGTGAAAGCAGCATATCTAAATGGTAAAACAGTAAAATCGTTTACCATAAAGCATCAAGATATACTGAAAGGTGGAAAATTAGTATTTCAAATGACAAACCAGCCAAATAAGGAAGAAAAATGAAAAGTTGTAAGATAAGTATATTGTTTTTAACGCTTTTGTCGCTAGTTACACAAGGATGTATGGGGCGTAATTTTGAAATTGTAAATCTTCGGGTTGAATATTTACAGGAACCCATAGGGATAGATACAAAAAGACCTCGTTTTTTATGGGAATACGAAGGTAAGTCTGACAGTATGACTATATCTTCCTATCAGGTCTATATCGGAACTCGAAAAGACCA
Source organism: bacterium (assembly GCA_963595925.1). Classification (GTDB taxonomy): domain Bacteria; phylum Bacteroidota; class Bacteroidia; order Bacteroidales; family Bacteroidaceae; genus Phocaeicola. The sequence goes on along the minus strand of CAVBJM010000003.1, from coordinate 56,315 downwards.
ATTGGTACCCTATCGTGAGGATTTTAAGTTTCACCCGCTTACACGTTATTTCTGGCGTGTGAAAGTTTGGTATGACAATGATACTCAAAAAGAAGAATCTGGAATTGCTTCTTTTGAAACGGGAATGATGACATCGCAAACGTGGAAGGGTGAATGGATTTCCGATTCACACGATAAAGATTATGAGCCGGCTCCTATATTTCGAAAAACATTCTCTGTAGAAAAAAGTATAAAGCAAGCACGGCTTTACATTGCATCTGGTGGTTATCATGAGATATTCTTGAATGGGAATCGGGTAGGCGACCACTATTTGGATCCAGGGTATACGCAATTCGACAAACGACTTTTATATGTTAGTCACAATATCACATCGCTTGTTTGCCGTGGAAAGAATGCGTTATCTATTGTATTGGGAAATGGTTGGTACAATGAACAGTCTGTTGCTGTTTGGGGCTTTCATACCGCTTCGTGGCGCAACCGTCCTTGTATGTTGGTTAATGTGGTACTGACTTTCGAAGATGGCACATCAGAGGTTCTTTGTACGGACAAGTCTTGGCGTACTGCTACAGGAGCATATTTGTATAACAATCTGTACAGTGGTGATGTTTACGATGCCCGTTTAGAAGAAAATGGTTGGAAGAAAGCCTCTTTCGATGATGGTGGTTGGATGCCTGCAGTTGTAGTGTCCGCCCCTACATCTAATATTGTTTCACAAACCATGCCGGCAATCCGCATTACTGAAGAATTACCACCGATAAATGTACGGAAAATAAATAATAGAACATATGTATATACATTTCCTAAGAATATGTCAGGGTTTTGTAGACTGAAGATAAAGGGAAAACGTGGTACAAGGGTGACTCTTAGTTATGGTGAGTTACTGAAGGAAAATGGACGTTTGGAACAAGGTAATGTTAATGTCTACTATCATCCCGTAAAAGCGTCTGAGAAATTTCAAACAGATGTATATATACTAAAAGGGGAAGGTGAGGAAATATTTGTTCCTTCATTTACTTATCATGGCTTCCAATATGTGGAAGTAGAAGCATCGGACGATGTGGAATTGGGCAAAAGAAACCTTACTGCATTGTTTCTGCATACCGATTTGCGACCAGTAGGTGAATTTAGTTGTTCATTTCCGCTGCTGAATAAAATATGGGATGCAACGATGCAGACTTACCGAAGTAATATTCACAGTATTCCTACAGATTGCCCACAACGTGAGAAAAATGGATGGACGGCTGATGCTCATATTGCTTTAGACTTGGCTTTACTGGGTTTTGATGGCCTTACATTCTATGAAAAATGGATGAATGATATTTTAGACAATCAGCATCCCGATGGGGATTTTTCAGGTATCATTCCTACCTGTGGTTGGGGGTACGGAAAATGGTATGGGCCTGTTTGGGATGCTGCTCTTTTTATTATTCCCAATGCATTGTTTCAGTATTATGGAGACACCAAATGTATTCAGACATTATATCCTACGATGAAAAGGTATTTGGATTATCTCAAACATTCCGAAATAAATGGGATGATTGATTTTGGACTGGGGGACTGGGTATTCTGGAAAGCCACTACTAGTGTAGAGTTTGCTTCTACTGCCTATTATTATCAGGATTGTATTTTGATGGAGAAATTCGCTAGACTTATTGGACAGGATTCGCAGACGTTTAGATTGAAAGCAGATACATTGCGTACGTTAATAAACCAAAAGTTCTATCATGCAGAAACTGGAACATATGCCGAAGGAACTCAGACGGCACAAGCGCTGGCTCTTTATTTCAATTTGCCAGATAAAGGAGAACGTGTTAAAGTCGCTGAGGTCTTACATCAGAAGATTGTAGAAAACGATTATCTGCTTGATTGTGGACTGATAGGAACAAAAGTCGTAATGCCAATGTTGGTGAAATACGGATATATTTCCGATGCAATGAAAGTACTTGCTCAAACAAAAGCACCGTCGTGGGGGTATTGGGTTGAAAAAATGGGGTATACTACACTTCCGGAAACTTGGACTCTTAGTCCAGAGTTTAAGGACGCATCGTTAAATCATGTCTTTATGGGAGATGTGGCGGCGTGGATGATGCGTACATTAGCCGGAATAGACCCCTATATTTCAGAACCAGGGTTCAAGGAAATTACGCTATCCCCACATTTTGTGAAGGAATTGGATTGGGTTAAGGCCAGTTATAATTCTGTTAGAGGCCTGATTTCTTGTCAATGGAAACGGAAAGAGGAGAAGATAATATGTAGAATACATATCCCAACTGGTGTAAAAGCATGCTTGAGAATCGGAGAAAAACTCCGTTCGCTTGGAGGCGGGTGGCAAACCATAGAGATAGATGAACCTTGAAAAATGGTTTAAGTGCCTTATATAAAGATAAAAAATCAAGAAAAACTATGTGGAAACAATTTATTATGGGCTTAGTGGCAGTATTTAGTATGCCGATGTTAAGCTTTGGTGAGGAGATTAAGCCCCAAAAGGCTTTTTGGATAAGTACAGAGCGTTGTCAAAGTAGCACGAATACTTGGTTGATGTATCGTAAAACTATTTCGCTGAATCATGTTCCTGATACGCTGAATGCCTGTATTGCTGCCGATACTAAATATTGGCTATGGATAAACGGAAAGATGGCTGTGAGAGAAGGTGGCTTAAAACGCGGACCGATGCCTAATGCTACATATTATGACGTAGTGAATATAGCTCCGTTCTTACAGACTGGCGAAAACACGATAGCCATACAAGTTTGGCATTTTGGAAAGGATGGATTCAGCCATGCTAATAGTGGAAAGGCTGGACTGTTGTTTGAAGCGCACGCTGATGGAGTGGATATTGTGTCCGACCAAAGTTGGCAGTGCGAGCTCGATTTGGCATATCAAAATACCGAAGCACCGCATCCAAATTTCCGTTTGGCGGAGAGTAATATCCGTTATGATGCACGAAATGAACGTACAGGATGGAACCTTCCGGATTGGAAAACATCTTTAATGCAGGCTGAAATTGTAGCTCCTTCTGAGGGGTATCCGTTCGGTAAGTTGGTGCGGCGTCCTATTCCCCAATGGAAAGATTATGGTCTGAAATCATATACAGAAATCCGTAAGTCGGGTGGCGGAGACACGCTTTATTGTGTGATGCCATATAACTGCCAAATGACTCCATATATTAAAATAGAAGCAAAAGCCGGAAAGACAATTAAAATGCATACAAGTCATTACGATTATCTCGGGAAAACGGTGGAAAGTGTCCGTGCCGAGTATATTACACGTGATGGCGTGCAAGAATATGAAAACAAAGGTTGGATGAACGGAGAAGCTATGATATATGTTATTCCAGAGGGGGTGAAAGTAATTGATGTGAAGTATCGTGAGTCGGGGTATGATACTGAATTTCAGGGATCCTTTCATTGTAACGATTCTTTTTTTAATGAGCTGTGGAAACGTTCGATTCGTACGCTTTATGTTACTATGCGTGACACTTATATGGATTGTCCTGATCGTGAGCGGGCACAGTGGTGGGGTGACGAAGCCATCGAATTGGGCGAAAGTTTTTATGCTTTTTCACCGTCAAGTCGAAAATTAGCAGAGAAAGGCGTCAGGGAACTTATTGGTTGGCAGAAAGAAGATGGATGTTTGTTTTCACCCATTCCAGCTGGTAACTGGAATAAAGAACTTCCTTTGCAGATGTTGGCTTCGGTTGGTTGGTATGGATTTTATACCCAATATTTCTTCAGTGGAGATAGTACTTTCGTTTCTGATATTTATTCAGGCTTACACCGATATTTGCATGATGTAATGCGGTTGGATAGGCAAGGATTGGTAATTCCACGGGATGGAGGTTGGAGCTGGGGAGACTGGGGTACTGATGTGGATATGGAAGTCCTATTCAATTGTTGGTATTATTTGGCTCTGAAAGCAGAACGAAAGTTTGCCATTCAACTGGAGAAAACATCCGATATAGAGGAGATAGATCACATAATGCGTGTGATGCGGGAAAATTTCGACGCGCGATTTTGGACGGGTAATTCTTATCGTTCTCCATCCTATAAAGATGCCATTGATGACCGTGCTCAGGCTATGGCTGTTCTTTCGGGTTTGGCTTCGGAAGATAAATGGCCTGTGTTGTTGGATTGCTTCAAGACTGAGTTTCATGCTAGTCCATACATGGAGAAGTATGTACTTGAGGCTCTTTTCCGGATGGGACAGACCGACTATGCTCTACAACGTATGAAAAAACGTTATGAAACTATGATCCGTTCTACTCACACAACGTTGTTTGAAGGGTGGGCAGATGGAAAAGATGGTTTTGTTGGTACAACAAATCATGCATGGACGGGAGGTCCATTAACGCTTCTTGGGCAATATGTGTGTGGTATCTCTCCTTCAGCTCCCGGTTTCAGCAGTTTCTCGGTTCGTCCACAACTTGGTTCACTTCAGGAGTTGGATGCTACTGTTCCTACACAGTATGGTTTGATTAAGATAAGTGTGAAGCGCAAGGGTAATAAAATGTCAGTTCGCCTTACCGTTCCTCAGGGTACTGTTGCCGAAGTTCCTGTAGGGAAAAAGATAAAATGCTTGTCTGCTGGGACGTATTCGTTTTTACTCTGATGTTTCTTTATATTAAGGAAGAGGGTTGTCTTAACGAGCTTTAAGAAAACCCTCTTTTTTATATGCTTGGTCTTAGCGTCGTTTATCGGATGAAATTTGGAACCGTACGTGCGGGGTTTTGAGATCTGTAAAAACAAAAGTAGGAGGAAAACTACTTTTGTTTTCCTCCTACTCTATCTAATTTATGTATATAATATACGTTCGGCTTGTTCCCGTTAAGCTTTTACTCTTCCTACGTAAGAACCGTCACGAGTATCTACTTCGATAGTTTCGTCTTGGTTGATGAACAACGGAACACGTACCGTTGCGCCGGTTTCAACGGTTGCGGGTTTTGTAGCATTGGTTGCTGTATCACCTTTCAGACCCGGTTCGGTGTATGTAATTTTAAGCTGTACTTTAACTGGTAGCTCAGCGAACAATATAGTTTCGGTTGATGCGTCAGAAACAACCTCTACCACCATTTCTTCTTTCAGGAAGTCTACACCTTCAATCAGGTCGTGTGCGATGGGCACCTGTTCGTAAGTTTCCTGATTCATGAAGATATAATCTTCGCCTTCCTTGTAAAGGTATTGGTATGGGCGGCGTTCTACACGTACGTCTTCCAGCTTTTCACCGATGTTAAAGCGACGTTCCAAAACGTATCCGTTAACTACGTCTTTCAGTTTGGTACGCATGAAAGTGTTTCCTTTTCCCGGTTTTACATGCAGGAAGTCGATGCAAAAATACAACTTGCCGTCCATACGAATGGCAGTTCCGATTTTAATGTCTTGAGCATTAATCATAACTAATTTCTTTAATTATATAATTTGATTATTGATTTATCTGCAATCGTTTTCGGGCGCAAAATTAATTTAAATCACGAAAAAACGCAAAAAGATTTATCCAAAAAACAGTTAGCGTTTGGTTTATTTGAAAAAAGTCCGTAATTTTGCAGCCCGAACCATAGAAATAACATAAATAGTATATACGAAAAATGAAAAGAACATTCCAACCCTCTAACAGAAAGAGAAGAAACAAGCACGGATTCCGTGAAAGAATGGCGACTGCAAACGGTCGTCGAGTATTGGCCGCACGTCGCGCCAAAGGACGTAAGAAACTTACCGTTTCAGACGAATACAATGGCGTAAAAGCGTAAGCTTGTACGTTGGAAAAATTTAGGGAGGCCGCAAGATGCTGTGATAGCGTTTTGCGGCTTCTTCTGTGTTGTGCGCGCACATTCGATTTTTTATGCTATCTTTGCCACCAAACTTATATCAAAAATGATAACGCTAAAAGACTTCTTTTCTTTCAGGAACAACCGCTTCTTTTGGTTGAACATCATAGGAATGGTGGTGGCCGTCATCGTTATTATACAGGTTGTATTATGGCGGCTTGATGCTTATACTCACCACGGAGAGGCTTACGAAGTGCCTGATGTGACGAATAAGACTCTAGAACAAGCCGAATTGTTGCTTCGTCAGCAACAACTCACTTGCGTGGTGGTGGATTCGAGTTACGTTAAGGGGGTACCATCGGGAATCATTTTGGATCAAACCCCAGTCAGTGGAATGCGCGTGAAAGAAGGGCGTGTGGTTTATCTCACTATCAATACTGATAAAGTACCTGAAATTAAAATACCGGATTTGATAGAAAACAGTTCCATGCGTCAGGCGGCTGCCAAGCTAAAAGCCATGGGGTTCCGTCTTACTGCACCTGAATTCGTAGGTGGAGAGCAAGACTGGGTGTACGGGATAAAGTACAGGGGACGCAGTTTGATGGCAGGAGATAGGGTGCCGCGTGAAGCCGAATTAACATTGTGTGTGGGAAGTTCGCAAGTGAGGGACTCGCTAAGCGTTGATTCGTTCGACTTAGAGCTTGAGCCAGAGATGATGGCCATACCTTCAGAACCGCAAGCCAAGCCGACACAGAAGTCCAAATCCGAGCCTGAAGTAGACAAGTCATGGTTCTAATTAATACTGAAGATGGCAGAAGATTTCATTGACGAGTGGGATGATACCACCGACGATATAGAACCGATAGGTACACAAGGTGAGCTTTACGAGCATTTTCGCGTAGTTGTAGACAAAGGTCAAACGCCCGTACGGGTGGACAAGTACCTGTTTGAACGCATCGTGAACGCATCGCGAAACCGTATCCAACAGGCGGCTGATGCCGGATATGTGATGGCAAACGGAAAACCCGTAAAAAGTAGCTATAAGATTAAGCCGCTTGACGTACTCACGGTGATGATGGATCGTCCGCGCTACGAAAACGACATTATTCCTGAAGATATCCCACTTGACATCGTGTATGAAGATGATGACCTCATGGTCGTAAACAAACCAGCCGGTTTGGTGGTTCACCCCGGATGTGGAAACTATCATGGAACTTTGGTAAATGCTATTGCGTGGCATCTGAAAGACATTCCTTCATACAATCCGAACGACCCGCAGGTTGGATTGGTACATCGTATAGACAAGGATACGTCAGGCTTATTGGTGGTTGCTAAAACACCTGATGCCAAGACGCATTTGGGGCTTCAGTTCTATAACAAGACAACCAAACGCGAGTACAACGCTTTGGTGTGGGGAATTATAGACGAGGATGAAGGTACGGTTACCGGCAATATCGGGCGTAATCCGAAAGACCGTATGCAAATGGCCGTTCTCAGCGACCCGACACAAGGGAAACATGCGGTGACCCATTATCAGGTTTTGGAACGGTTGGGTTATGTTACGCTAGTAAAATGCGTGCTCGAGACCGGGCGTACGCATCAGATTCGTGTTCACATGAAGCATATAGGCCACGTATTGTTCAACGATGAGCGATACGGAGGTCACGAAATACTGAAAGGAACTCATTTTAGCAAGTATAAACAATTTGTAAATAACTGCTTCGACATTTGTCCACGTCAGGCTCTTCATGCCAAAACGCTTGGGTTTGTTCATCCGCGTACGGGCGAGGATATGTTTTTCACGTCTCAACTGCCCGAGGACATGACCCGACTGCTGGATAAGTGGCGGACTTATATAAGTAACAGAGAAGAAATATGAAACGTATCATTGCTATTGTAGCCGGAGGTGATTCTTCGGAACACGATGTGTCCATGCGTAGTGCAGAAGGCATCTATTCGTTTATCGATCAAGACAAGTACACCTTATATATTGTAGAACTTACCCGGCAGAAATGGGAAGCTTTGTTGCCGGATGGAACCCGTGCCTCCGTGGATAAGAACGATTTTAGTTTCGTTCACGACGGGCAGAAGATTATTCCCGACTTTGCTTACATCACCATACACGGCACACCGGGTGAAAACGGAATTCTTCAAGGATATTTCGATTTGATAGGCATCCCTTACTCTACGTGCGACGTGCTGGTATCGGCAATGACATTCAGTAAATTCACGCTGAATCAATACTTAAAAGGATATGGTGTGCGTGTGGCCGAATCGATGTTGGTGAACAAACATCGGGAGGTAAGCGATGACGTGATAGTGGAGAAGATAGGTTTGCCCTGTTTTATCAAACCCAATGCCAGCGGTTCCAGCTTTGGCGTAACGAAGGTAAAAACTAAGGAGCAGATTCGTCCAGCACTGGAGGCTGCGTTCAAGGAGTCGTCCGATGTAATGATTGAAGCGTTTATGGACGGAATAGAATTGGCCAACGGATGCTATAAAACGAAGGATAAATCGGTAGTTTTCCCCATTACCGAAGTTGTGAGCCAGAACGAGTTCTTCGACTATAACGCGAAATACAAAGGTGAAGTGACCGAAATCACGCCGGCGCGTCTGAGCGAGGAATTGACGGAACGCGTGAAGAAACTTACTTCGGCCATCTACGACATCTTGGGATGCAAAGGCATCGTGCGAGTGGATTATATAATAACCGAAGGAGAGAAGATTAACATGCTCGAAATAAACACTACGCCAGGAATGACTGCTACCAGCTTCATACCTCAGCAAGTGTGCGCAGCCGGTATTGATATCAAGGAGGTGATGACAGACATTATCGAAGACCACTTTGACAAATGATGCCGGACGCTTCATTCCTAACGTTCATCTTTAAAAAAATAGGCTTATGAATATTCCCGCTGAATTCGACGAAATCCGTCCGTATACGCCAGAGGAGTTACCACAGGTGTTCGATGAATTGCTGTCTGACGCTTCTTTTCGGAAGGTTCTGGAGCAGATGATACCTGATGTGCCTTTAGAGGCGCTTGCCTTGCGCTTGAAACAGTGCCGTACCAATCTTGAAGTGCAGAAAGTTTTCTTTTACAAGTTGCTGAAAGATATTATCCGGAAGCATAGCGACGGATTCGATATGGATGCATCGTCTGTTACCGACAGACAGAGTAGCTATACGTTCATTTCAAACCACCGCGATATAGTGCTCGATCCGGGCTTCATATCCGTAGGATTGATAGACAATCAGTTTCCTACCACTGTCGAGATAGCAATAGGCGACAATTTGCTCATTTATCCTTGGATTAAGAAGCTGGTGCGAGTCAATAAGTCGTTTATCGTGCAGCGTGCGCTTTCCATGCGGCAAATGTTGGCATCGTCGGCGCGTATGTCGAGATATATTCATTTTGCCATTACGCAGAAAGCGGAAAACGTTTGGATAGCCCAGCGTGAAGGACGAGCCAAGGATTCGAATGACCGAACGCAAGACAGTGTACTTAAGATGCTGGCTATGGGAGGCGAGGGCGATGTGGTAGACCGTCTTCAGGAACTGAATATCGTGCCTACTTCCCTCTCGTATGAATATGACCCTTGTGATTTTCTGAAAGCGCAGGAGATGCAACTCAAGCGTGATGTAGAGGGTTACAAGAAAAGCCAACAGGATGATTTGGTCAATATGCAGACTGGAATATTCGGCTATAAGGGAAGGGTACATTTCCAGACGTCTACATGTATAAACGATGAACTGGAAGCATTGCGCGGACTGCCGAAAACCGAGTTCTTTACGCGGGTGTCGGAGTTGATAGACCGGCATATTTTCCGCAACTACCGCCTGTATCCCGGAAACTATGTGGCGTACGACCTTTTGCAAGGTACAGACGAACAGTCCGCCCACTATACAGAGGAAGAAAAGTCTCACTTCATGGATTATCTGCAACGTAAGCTCGACCTTATCCAGATACCGGGAAAAGATGAGGCGTTTCTGCGTGACTGTTTGCTGCGGATGTACGCTAATCCGGCCATTAACCATCTGAAAACAGTTCAGTCATGAAGACCTTAAAGCTGTATGCCCTGCTTCTTTTTGCATGTATGTGCGCATCGTGCAAGAAAGACGATTACGTTTATCCTGAAGTGCTGACCGAATTTATCGGATTGCGAACAGACGCTTCGGGTACAGGCTCTCTGCTTTTGTCGGACAAGGGTGACAGTTATCGCATACAGGCTCGTGACGGATTGGGCGGTCTGGTGGCCGATACCGTATACCGTACGGTGTCTGTCTATTCACGATTGGAGGGGGATGCCGATTCGGATGTAAAACTTTACTCTTGCTCCTTGGTGCTTTCGTTGAAACCCATAGAGGCGAAATCGTTGAAAGAGGGGGTGAAAACCGACCCCGTTGACATACAGAGCATGTGGCGCTCGGGCGATTATCTGAATATGGTATTGCTTGTTTCAGTGAAGGAGACCAAACATTTGTTTCACTTTATCGATGAGGGGATTACTGAAGAGGGAGGTGTACGCACCCTTCATCTGAGGCTTTACCACGACAGCACCGGCGATTATGCCGCCTTTACCCGAAAGTCTTATCTCTCGGTGCCCCTTTGGTGTTATGCCGACAGGTTACGTGCAGGCGATAAGATACGTTTCGCCTTGAATACGGAGAAGGAAGGGGAGACTTATCGCGATTTCGATTTCTGAAAATAAAGCGCCCGGAGCGTGAACAGGTGTTGTTCCGTCTCCGGGCGTATCTTTTCTTGATGCCTTGCCGTTGGCTTATTTCAGGTCTTGCAGCATACGCTTCAGCACTACGGTGGCCGAAATTTCGCGGTTAGCGGCTTCGGGAATTACCAGCGAAGTGGGAGCTTCTATTACATCGTCGGTTACAATCATGTTGCGGCGCACGGGCAGACAGTGCATGAAGTAAGCGTTGTCGGTAAGAGCCATGTGGGCGGTGTCTACCGTCCAACTCATGTCTTTGCTTAGCACCTTACCATAGTCGGCCGGATTGGTTACACCCGGACAAGCCCAGTTCTTGGCATAGATAAAGTCGGCTCCTTCGAAAGCCTTGCTCTGGTCGTATTCTACTTTGGCGCCGCGTGTGAATTTCGGGTCAAGTTCGTAGCCGTGCGGATGAGTGATAACGAAGTCTACGTTGGCTTCGTTCATGAAGTCGGCGAATGAGTTCGGTACGGCTTGTGGGAGAGCCTTCGGATGCGGAGCCCAGGTAAGTACCACCTTGGGGCGTTCCTTCTTTTTGTATTCTTCGATGGTTATCAAGTCGGCGAACGCCTGAAGCGGATGGCCGGTGGCTGCTTCCATCGAGAATACCGGCTTGCCGGAGTACTGGATAAACTGGTTCAGAATCTTCTCGGTGTAGTCGTCTTCACGGCTCTCGAAGCGTGCGAACGAACGCACGCCTATCAGGTCGCAATACGAGGCCATTACGGGAATGGCTTCCAGCAGATGTTCGCTCTTGTCGCCATCCATCACCACTCCGCGCTCGGTTTCCAGCTTCCAAGCGCCCTGATTTACGTCCAGTACGATGACATCCATTCCCAGGTTACGCGCGGCTTTCTGTGTGCTGAGTCGTGTGCGTAGGCTATTGTTGAAAAAGATGAGCAGACAGGTGCGGTGTTTCCCCAGTGACTCGTATTTATAACGATCTTTCTTGATTTCGAATGCTTCGGACAGGGCGGTGTTCAGGTCGCCCAAGTCGAACACGTTGGTATAAGTTCTCATACGTTCTGTATTTTATGTTTTGTAAAATTCGTCTTGTTCCGGCCATAAGGTAGCCGTTGTTCCGCAAAAATATCATTATTCCCGATAAAAAACGCCATTTGTCGGGCCGAATGTGCCGCTATATCGAAAAAACATCTATCTTTGGATAAACATACGTAGCGTATGATGCCGAACATTATTAACCCTTAAATAAAGAGAGCTATGAATGGAAAGACTTACGGATCATTGGTCGAGGTTTTCAGGGGTAACCTGTGGGAAGCCGAGTTGGTTAAGGGGCTGCTGGTTTCAGCCGGAGTAGACGCCATGATAAAAGACGAAACGGTTGGGGTGGTAACCTCGCCTTATTTAGGCATGGACGATGTATTGGTAATGGTTAACAAAGAAGAGGAGGTGTACGCACGTAAAGTAGTAAAAGAAAGAAGGGTATGAAAGGAAAAGCCATAGCTGCGCTTTTGTTGTGGATAACGTGCTCGTTTATCTCGCAGATGAGCGCACAGACTCCAAACTTGCGAACCACCGAATGGAAAGCCTATGGGCTGCAATTCAAAGCGCCCGTAGGCTTTGTGGTAGAAGAGGATTCGGAAGACGGATACGTGATAAGTACATCGGTATATTACATCACCTTGCAACTGCTGGAAGGTGAAGGCTTAACCCGTGAGGAGATGGCTGATGAGCTGAGGCACGTGGCTACCGATGATGAGGTCAGCGCCCAAACACCTGTCACCGCGTTCGAACTGCCACAGTTTTACGGCGTGTATCTCAAGGGAAACTGCGAAACCGATCAGTGTCTGTACTGTTATCTGCTGGACAAGGAAGAGGGCAGTGGATTCTATCTGTCTATAATCTATTCCAAAAAGGGCGACAAGGTGCCCGATACCATTCTGAAGAGTTTTCGTCTGGTAGAGTAACCGGGCGATAGAAACACGAAATCGTTTTGCGTATGGATTTTCGAACATTGTTTAAGTGCGTTGCCAGTTTGCTTTTGGCCGTTGGCGGCGTTTCGGTGCCCTGTGCGGCAGGGGCGCAATCTCTTTCCGATACAGATGGGCAGGGCGTAGCTTACAGTTGTGTAACTGCTCCGGATTCGTTGACGTTTTGCGGTGAGACTGTAGACCTCACCCGTTTTGACCGCCGTGAACACATCGACCGGGAACTTCTGGCGTTTACCTATATGCATAGCACTTCGGTGCAGATGATTAAGCGTGCCAACCGTTATTTCCCCATTGTAGAGCCAATACTGAAGGAGTACGGAGTGCCCGACGATTTCAAGTACCTGATGTCAATCGAAAGCGGAAACAATCCATTGGCTTGTTCCGTCGCTGGAGCCGTAGGCTTGTGGCAGTTAATGCCGAATACGGCGCGCGAGTTCGGGCTGGAAGTAGGGCATAGCGTAGACGAACGCTATCATGTAGAGAAATCTACCCGTGCCGCTTGTCGGTATTTGCTCCAGGCATACGGGCGTTTCCATAATTGGGTGAGCGTGGCCGCTTCTTATAACGCCGGACAAGGCCGCATCTCGAAGTCTATCGATGAACAGTACGAGGAAGATGCGCTCGACCTAAAGCTCCCCGAGGAAACCGAACGCTACGTTTACCGCATTCTGGTAGCTAAACTAATGTTTTCCTGTCCCTCCCGGTTCGGATTCCGTCTGCGTGCGTCCGACCTTTATCCGCTGATACCGTTCAAGGAAATCCGAGTGGAAGAGACTATCGAAGACTTGCCTCGTTTCGCGAAAGGGAGGGGAATAAACTACGGTCTCTTGCGTGACATGAATCCGTGGATACGAAGCACTTCGTTGCCGGTGCACGGAAAGTCGGTGTACTATATACGCATCCCCGACCGTCAAGGCATGTATTACAATCCTCAGGTCGTGATTCCGCACGACTGTCGTTGGGTAGTTCCGGCACCCGATGTGTTCGACAAGTCCGACTCCGCCATTCACAATCTCCGCTAAACCCTGAATCATCCGTCTTCCCTCTAAGGGGTATTGTGTGCTTTTCGCCGGGAAGTTGTCTTACTTCGACCGTAGTAAATGCTTACTTCGACCGAAGTGCATGCTTACTACGACCGAAGTGCATGCTTACTACGACCGAAGTAAGTGCTTACTTCGAACGGAGTGATAGTTGTGTCACAACTGTGATACGATAACTTTGCCGGGAGCGGATGCCGATAATCTGTATGGACAGAAAAAAAGTGCGGAGACAGAAGCCTTGAAAAGCTTATGTCTCCGCACCGTAAAACCGTTCGGATGAGGTTCCCGATGGGGTTATCTCATTTCGGTATATTTAATCTTGTCCATGTCTCCGTAGTCCAGATTTTCACCGGCCATACCCCAGATGAACATATAATTGCTGGTACCTGCCGCTGCGTGGATGGACCATTCGGGCGACATGATGGCTTGTTCGTTAGCCAGCCAAACCAAGCGTTCTTCCTGCGGTTCGCCCATCAGGTGACAAATCATGTTTCCTTCAGTTACATTGAAGTAGAAATATGCTTCGATGCGGCGTGAGTGTGTGTGAGCTGGCATGGTGTTCCATACGCTGCCCGGTTTCAACTCGGTCAGACCCATCTGCAACTGGCAAGGTCCTTCCTGAAGTACGTTGTTTACGATAAGCTGATTGATAACACGGTCGTTGCTGTCTTCCATCTTTCCTGCGGGGAAAGAGTTAGCTTTCAGCGAGCCTTTGCGTCCGTCTATTGTCACGAGCTGAGTTTTGTATTCCTTGTGTGCCAAAGCCGAGTTGATGTAGAACTTAGCCGGTTTCGAAGCGTCCTTGCTTTTGAACGTTACTTTCTGCTTGCCTCTTCCCACGTACAAGGCATCTTTGAACTTCAGCGTGTACTCTTTTCCGTCTACGGTAACAATGCCTTCGCCACCAACGTTTATTACGCCCAACTCACGATTGAACAGGAAGTACGGAGCTTTCAGTGCGTCAAACGTGTCAAGGGTCAATTCTTTGGTAGCCGGTACTGCACCTCCGAAGATGAATCGGTCGTACATTGAGTACGTCAGGTTTATTTCATCGGCAGCCATTACTTTATCCATCATGAAGCTGGCGCGCAGTCTTTGCGTGTCATACGTCTTTACGTCCTGAGGGTTGCAGGCAGTCTGCATACGAACGTTAACTTGGGCGTTGGCCGTTAAGGCAGCCACTCCCATCATCATTGCGATTGCTAGTTTTTTCATTTTATATGCTTTAAATTATTTAGTGCGTTTACTTGCTCTGCTTGGCCAGTCTCTCTTCTTTGCGGATGCGTATGTTGTTGTAAACCATCAGAGCGATGGTGATGCAAGTCAGCGCACCCATACCGATGTAAGACAGTTTCACACCGCGGTAGATAAGCCATCCGAAGAGTGACGATGCAAAGTCGAGCGCACCTCCGGAGAATCCGTCAGGAATGTGGGCGGCCTTGTCGTGCGATGAACTGAAGACCTCGTTGGCGGCCAGCGTAAAGTCTGGAGCCATATCGGTCACGAAGTAAAGTCCTACAATCAAAGCTACCAAGCCGGTAATCAAAGTCTTCACCACGTTTCCTTTGGTAAACGGAAGAATCATCGGGAACAGATAAAACATACCGGCCAGCGAAGCCAAGGGCAAGAACTGATTTCCCGGCAGGAATACGGCAAGCGCCAATATCACTGGAATCAAAATAACCGATGCAACCAATGTGGTGGGGTGACCGATTACCAAAGCCGGGCTCATGCCGATATGAACTTTCTTCCCGTTGAATTTATTTTTGATAAGTTCCTGAGTCTTTTCTGATATAGGCTTCAGTCCTTCGATAAAGAGCGATGTGATGCGCGGTATAAGCTCCATAACCGCTCCCATGGTAACGCCTAAGAAAAGTATCTTCTGAATGTTCAGTTGAGCCGCCCAGCCTATCAGTGCGCCCACAATAACGCCCAACACCAACGGTTCGCCCAACATACCGAACTTCTTCTTCAATCCGTCAGCGTCGATGTCGAGTTTTGAAAATCCCGGGATGCAGTCCAGTAATTTGTTTATGCAGATAGCGAAAGGCATGAAGCTCTGGCAGAAAGGCTGCGGTATGGAAATACCGTCCAGTTCGTAGTATTTCTGGAATTTCTCGGCAGTCAGGTCTGCGCAGATAAGGGTGATGATGTAGCAGACAATGGCAGCGAAATATCCCCATAGCAGGCTTTGGTCCATCACGAAGTAAGCCACTGCGCCGATGAAGGCGAAGTGCCAGTAGTTCCATAAGTCGATGTTCACTGTGCGTGTAGTCTTTGTTACCAGCATCAGTACGTTTACTCCCAAACAGATAGGGATAATCAGTGCTCCTACGGCCGTATTGTATGCCACGGCAGCGGCAGCGGGCCATCCCATATCGAACACATTCAGTTGCAAGTGATAAAGTTGAGAAATGGCCGACAGGGGACTGTCGAAGTTGGTTGTCAGCAGTGCGGTTACTACGCCAAGTCCTACGAAACCCACTCCTACAAGGAGTCCCGATTTAAGCGCCTTGCTGAATTTCATTCCGATACACAAGCCTATTATCGTAAAGATAATGGGCATCATCACGCTCGCTCCAAGCTTGATGATATAGCTAAAAACATTTTCCATAATTAATTTCCAGTCTTTCTATACGAAGCTATTTAGGGTTAATAAATAATGTTATGCTTCAAAAGTACGGCCTTTTCCGTTATAATCCAATTCATTTCGGAGAATATTGGCGGGCTGGCGTGTTTTTGGATAATTTTATCCGTTATCGTACACGAAAGTGAACGGGATTGCATCCCATTCGTACGGAAAAAGGGTGAATCCGCTGTTTAGAACGGATACCCGATAGCGAAGTGGATGCCCATCGCCTTGCTGAACTTGGGGATGTTGTAGTAGCTCGACTTACCAGTTTCGTAAGGCACGTGCAAGGCGAAGCCACAGTCTAAACGGAGAATCAGGAACGTCAAGTCGTAACGGATGCCGACACCCGTGCCTAAAGCTACGCTGTCGAAGAACTTTTTGAATGAGAACTCTGCTCCGGGGCGTGCGTCGTCTTTGCGAAGCAGCCACACGTTACCCGCGTCAAGAAAGGCAGCGCCGTTCAGGTTTCCTCCGATGAAGTTACTCAAGATGCGGAAGCGGTATTCCACATTTGCTTCCAGCTTGAAGTCACCAGTCTCATCAACGTAAGAATATTGCGAACTTTCCACCGGATGGAATCGGCCGGGACCGATAGAACGGATGGTGAATGCACGTATACTGTTAGCGCCACCCACGTAGAACTGTTCGCTATAAGGTGCTACTGTCTTGTTGCCGTATGCCCAAATCACCCCGGCCATGAAGCGTGTGGCTATCTGTGTTTTCTCGCTAAGCTGTATGGTGGGTCTTATTTCTGACGTGAATTTCAGGTATTGAGCGAAAGGTGTGCCTAAGAACTTCTTGTCGCGCTGGGTTAGTCCTTTCCCGAAAGCTTTATAGATGAGTGAGGTGATGTTTCCGGCCGAACTCAACGAATTTTCCCACCAGAGTTGCAGGCGTTTCTTCTGCCACGAGTTGTCGTAGGTCAAAGTATAGGTCATCGACGGAATGAACTGGTCATCGAGACTTCGGAAGAGCATCGGATTCGCTACAGAGATGGAGTCGAAAGCTGCCGTGCGGTGCTGCAGGTGGTTGAATGTAAGATGCAAAGGCGTGACGGAATGCTTTAGGCTTCTCGACTTCTGAAAACTATACGATACGCTTCCTCCGAACGAGAGCATACGGAAGTACTTGGCACGGTTAACCTGATCGACGTAGACTTTAAAATTGGTGTGCGAAGGGAATCGGAACGGGTCAATGCGTTTCTTTATCCAGGGTAACACAATGCGTGGAAATTCCAACGATAGAGCAGCTCCCAGTTCGTAGGAGTTCATAACCGACTTGTCGCCGTCTACCGTAGAGCTGGTCTGCCATTCGTAAGAGCCTTTCAATTCCAGATTAAGCGACGCACCCATTCGGCGGAAGTTCTTCCGGGTGAGGTTGAATGCTGCTCCAGGTCCTGTCTGCTTGGTGCTCTTGGTTGTTAGGTTTAGTTCCAACTCGCTGTCGTATGGGAGGTCGAACATGGTGTTTACGCAGATGTCGAGTGTATCGGTGCCTGGTCTGGTATTGTATTGAAACTCGTTGTATTTGAAAACTCCCAGCCGAGATAAGGCCTCTTGCGTGTAGTTCTGTCTTTTCAGCGAATAAGTCTCTCCACTGCGGTAGATAAAGCGGTTTCGGAGTACGCCAAATCGCAGTCCGGGCTTTTTCCCTGCGTAGTGAATGGTAAAATCGCGCAACTTGATGGAGTCTGTTGGTGCTTCGCCATTGTATCCCGTCATTTTGACTGTGGTATTTCCTAAGTAGTAAGTGCGCATGGCTTCTTCCGGTGTATTCGGTTTTGGCGACATCTTGACGTTTACATATCCCGAGTGTATCAACGTATCGGCATAAAACGCAAAGAAATCGCTTCGGGCATAATAATATCCGTTGTTTCGTAGCAGTTCTACGATGCGGTCTCGCTCACTATTTAGGGTCACAACATTGAAATAATCGCCTTTCTTTACCAAACATTCGCTCCTGTTCGCACGAATCAGACTGTCGGCTTTGGCCGAAAATCCTTCGTAAGTGAGTGTGTCGAAAGCGTACGGCTTACCCATATCAATAAAGTAGCTTAGCTTTACGGCTCGTGGATTGCGTGTACTGTCTACCTGATAGGTTACTTTCCCATTAAAGAAACCGTAGTCGTGCAATAGGTTGCTTGCAACCTTCACTCGGGTGTCTGGGTTTACGGTAGACAAGAGCACGGGGTCTGCTGCCAACTTCTTGAATATCCAGTGCCCGAATCCGTGTTCATATCGTACGAACCGGTTGTAAATCCATAGCCCGAAAGGTAGTGGCAAGCGTACATTAGCCATACCGAACAAGGAATTGTTTGGCGCAACGCTGACGGCCGCTTTGGCTTCATCCAGTGCGGTGATTCCTGCAGTTGTATTGTCAGTGTTCTCTACTTTCATCCGCTTGATGCCCGTGTAAAGCGTTTCGCCTTCAGGCAAGTGTTTGGTGGTGGAGCAAGACGGCATAACGGCCAATCCGATGATAAAGGCCAATATGACTATATATATAGGTGTATGTAGTTTCATTCTTTCTGCTTTTCTGTTTTCTTTTCTGTCTGAAGCTCGGTGGCGTTTGCCTTTTGCATACTTTGTTGGGAGCTTTCCCGTTTCTTTCTCCTCTTTTTCGGATGGAAGATAAAGAGTTCGCTAAGCTTACTTACCTTTTTGCGCAGCACCAAACCGGCTCCGGTTTCGATAACCTCCCCGTCAAGAACACTCTCGTAGTTCTTGTCATGGAAAATCTTGACGTAGCGGGTACCGCTGTTGTCCAAGCGGTATTCCAACGAAATGTTATCGATGAACGCCTGCTCCTGTTGTTGGTTCGCATCGTTTCCGGTGGAAATCTTTCCTCCGATGACCACCTGAAAGCGGTTGTTCCAAAAGCGTTTTGCAAATTGCAGCTTATAGTCGGTGCGACTGCTGCCATCGTTGTCTTCATCGGTTGTTTCCATGCCGAAATTGATGTCAATGGTTTTTAGCGCATTCCCGGCTACCTTGTTTATTTCACCTTGTAGGAACGAGTTTAGCATGCTATTGGCGTCAATGCCTTTCGTCGAGGAGTTTTCCGACATATACATCCCTGTAACCAGCATCGTAACGGCCAGTTTGTTCTTTTCCTCGGCCGATTTTGCGGCCAATTCGTTTTGCATTGTTCCGTCATCGGGAGCTTCAAGCGTAAATTCCAAACCTAAGTTTTCCAATCGGTTGGTCATGTTTACTCCCACATCGAAGTTCACCATGCGCGTGCTCTGACTATCCGATGATGAGGCAACAGATGCACGTACTCTTTCCGTCGCTTTGATGTTCAGAGACGGATTCATGAGATTTCCTGTCCATTCTATATAACTTCCTTCTTTGATGGTGAATGTCTTGAGCGGAATGACGGGAATTTCGTATTTCATCTCACCGCTAATCAAGGAGTAACGTCCGTTTAATACCATCTCACCATCAGGTTGATATTGGAACGACAAGTCGCCGCCGCCTTCCAAAGTCATGTAGTTACTTCCTGAGTCATTTAAGTCAACACGCGCTTGTACGGCTTCGTCTATATGTATTGTCATCAGAATATCCATCCCACCAAGCGTTAACTCCTCCATTTCAGGTTTGTCTACATGAGTCGTGTCTTGGAAGTCGACAAACGTTACGGTCTCACCAAGGCGGTCTTCTACCGAAAGTGGAGAGTCCTTTAAGATGTAGGTGAAATTACTATTCCCTAAAATGTTCATGTTGCCTCGCATAGTCAGTGCATCGGGCGTTCCTTTCAGTGTGGAATTGAAGTCAACGTACAGTTTCCCGTGAACCAATGACTCTTTCGTTCGTTTGGCATTTATAAGTTCAAAATTTCGTGCGTTCATTCTCAGATCAATCCCCATGGCTGCAAGGTTTGTCATGTCTACTGTACCATCGATGGTGAAAGGCGACTTTCCTTTAGAAAAGATGCTAAATTTATCGAATGTCATTCGGCTGTCTATCACGTCAACCGGACGACTGTCGAATAATAAATTGAGTGAAGCTTGTGGTACATTTAGGGTTACACTGTCCAGGCTTAGCGTACCGTTCATTACCGGCTTGTCGGTAGAGCCTGTAACATTCATGTTTCCATCAATGTCTCCACCAAGCAAGGCCATGCGGTCGGGAATAAAAGCGTTTGCTGTTTGTAGCGGAAAATGCTCTAATTGCATATGGGCTTTTAGCTCATCTGGGAGATTCTCACCCTTCGAAGGTAAATACGAACCACCCCAGCTTATCACTTCTTCATCGTTCAGTGTCAGGAATCCGTCTATGCAGTGCTCTCCGGCGTCTCCCGGCAAGTAGACAGCGTTCATTCCCCAGTTACCTAATGGTTGCTTGTTGTAGACCAAGTCTTTTGTGCTTAAATCAATGGCTACTTGCATGTCTTCGGCTGAGTTCTCTATATAATGCGCTTCTGCGTCTATTGAACCAGTAATGTCGGGCATATAAGGAACCACCCGTTTGAATTCACCAATGTTCAAGTGGTGTATACCCACAGTGATGTCCTGTCGCGCTAACGAGTCTGGGGTGGAGTATAAAGATAATCCTGTATTGTTCGCGTCATAAAGTTTCAAATCGGCAAATATCCTTCCTTTATCGCTGAGAAGTATGTAGTTGTCTTTGCTTGCGGTAAACGGACGATATACCAATGTTGGGTTCTCAGGGAAAACGTGTAGATTGATGCCTTGTGACTGTAGTTCTGCTTTTAAGCCTAAATCTACTCCCTTTTCTCCTTTCCCGTTGAGGTATTCTATTCGCATTTGTGCATCGGAAGAACCGAAATGTCCGTTTAAAGACACATTGAATGCCTCTTGCCATTTATTGGCCAATGCTTTTACACCACTGTGAAAATACAAGTTGGTTGTGTCTTGTTCTGTGCGGAAATATATAGTATCCAACTTAAGACTGTCAGTACGTAAACCGTATAAGTCAAGTTTTCCGTTAATTCCTGTATGGGGAGATGTTGTGAAGTCTGCCTGTAGTTTATCGTATTTTATTTTGTTTACAGCAAGCATATTCGCCAAAGGGTTATCTGAGCCAGAGAACACTCTCAGTCGAGCAGATGGAAGCATTTCTTTCAATAGCTTTTGGTTGATGCTTTTCTTTTCCCATTCTTTCGATATCTCTGTCATGAAGCGGTCGGCATCTTTCGAGAGACGCTCCAGGTTTGTTTCCGAGCGGAAAAGGAATGTCAAGTCTCCGGCATTGACGAAACTTCTGAGCGAATCTTTCGTCAGCTCTGCGCCTGCATGAAGATCCTTTGTTTTGAAATTCTGTTCTGCAGTCTTCAGGTGAATGTCTGTAATGTCCAATTTCATTCCGTGGTGGTTATTCATGTTAGTTTCAGCATGAGTTTCCAAATGGAGTGAAGGAGTTAGTTCTTTCTGCGTAATGCCCATGGCCTGCAAATTCAAGCTGGTTAAATCTGCAGTCAAGTCGGCTTTTACATGCTTATTGTTGAGCGATGCATTCAGGTTAGCATTGGCTTGCACCAATGAATCGTTTACGGAGAGTACGGCCGTGGCTAACGATTGCTTTAGCTCTGCTTCTAAATCTACGCCTCCATAACTGCGAGAACCGTATTCCACCTTGTTTACGCTCCCTCCCATTTGCATAGTGGTGCGAGGTGAAAAGATATCAATCCCTTTTCCGTTGATATTGGCCGAAGCGGATACATGGAAGATAGAATCCTTTGGCATGAAATAGTGTATATTCAGGTTGTTAATATCCAACGAAGCATTGTACGCCTCATTGCCCGTATTATACTCTCCGTTGAAGCTCACAGTTCCGTTTACGCATTGTAAATCGGCTTGTGCTCCCATCTTACCGCCCTTTAGAGAAGCTTCTCCGTCTAAAGTCATTCCGGCAGGAATGACGAATCCTCCCAGCATACTACGTAGAAAGCCCATGTTTCCAGTCTTTGCTTGCAGGAATATACGCCCTTCTCGTTTTATACTATCGGTAGGATATGTTATTGCTCCTTTTACGTTTGCATTGAACACGCCAGGCATCGCTATTGAAATGTTTGTAAGTTTTAGAAGCTTTAAATTTCCGTCTATTCCCGCTTTTATGTTTAGGGGAGTGGCCGGATAGTTCTTCTTTAAGTCATCCGGTATGCCAGACACAGCTTTCATCAAATCGTTCTTCCCGATATTGGCCATAAGTCGGGCATGCATAGCCCCATCTTTATTCATGTCGGCAACGTCCCAATCCATTGCCGCTTCTACTTCCAACTCCGATTCATTTGTTTTTATCTTTAAAGATGGCACGTGAAGTTCTTTTTCATTAGCGGAAAGAAGTCCTTTCGTTGATATGATTTCCAGTCCAGAACGTTCTCTCATTGCAAGGTTATAGATGTGAGCATGGATGTCGTTTTTACTATATCTTATAGAGTCAATGCGTGCATTCAGAGGATAAATGCGGATATGCATAGGGTCAAGTCCGCTATTTATTGGATTGTTGTCCATATCCATCTTTACATTGCCAGTTTCTATGGTAAAGCGGTCGGCTTCATAGGCTTCGTTCTTTAGGTCTACTTTCCCGTTACGTAAAGATGCCTTGTCAACAGAAAGAGCAAAATCCATCGTGTCAAGTGGCATGCTCATTTCAAATGAGACTCGTTCTAAATCCGCTTTGTTTAGATGGATTTTCCAGAAAAGTGGCGATGATGGGGTCGTATCTGTAGCCGTTGTGTCGGCCATAACCAGTGATAGATGAGTATCTTTTAAACTTATCTTGTTTACAATGGCAGTTTCTTGACTGAGTTCCACCCCATGCGAAGCCACAAAAAACTCTCCCATGTCGCCTTTTAGGGTCATGCCGCTGATTAGGCTTCCTGTATTTACCTTAGCTTTCTCTAGTTTTAGCCCGTCTAATTCTACCTTTTGTTGGAATAATGGTAGCATTTGTACCTTAGCTGTCATGCGTTCAGCTATCAGAACGGTATCATTTTTATCTACAATAGAGGTTTGGTGTATGACTAAATCGAGTGGGAACTTTAGTGAAATTCGATGGATGGAAATCTGCATTCCTGTAGCTTCGGAAGCGTAGCGAGTGGCCATGTCCACCAAAAGGTTTTGTATGGGAGGCAGATATACCAAAATGCAAAGGGTTGCGAATAAGACAAACGGGGTCGCTAAAACGCCCAGCGCCCATCGCATATATTTTTTCATAAGCTAAGTATCATGATATATTTTGTGCGAATATACAAAAAAGAATGAAAACGTTCCCAATTTGATGAATTTCTATTTCTGAACGTTCAAAATAAATGTTTACCTTTGTGCATTGCTAATTAATAATACACTTATGAAACCAACTTTATTTGTCTTAGCTGCCGGAATGGGAAGCCGTTATGGTGGCTTAAAACAGCTTGATGGTCTGGGACCTAATGGCGAAACAATCATGGATTACTCAATTTTCGATGCCATCCGAGGTGGATTCGGAAAACTTGTGTTTGTAATCCGTAGAGATTTTGAAAAGGATTTCCGTGAGAAAATCGTAAGCAAATACGAAAACCATATTCCTGTAGAAGTAGTATTCCAAGATAGAGAAAATTTGCCTGGTGGTTTTACTTGTCCGGCAGAACGTACTAAACCTTGGGGAACAAACCATGCGGTACTTATGGGTAAGGATGTCATTAAAGAGCCGTTTGCGGTTATCAATGCCGATGATTTTTATGGTAGAGACAGTTTCGCAGTTTTGGGAAAATATCTGTCTGAATTGCCCGAAGACGCGAAGAATACATATAGCATGGTAGGATTCCGCGTCGGAAATACATTGAGCGAAAGTGGAACTGTAGCTCGTGGTGTTTGCGCTACAAACGAAGCCGGACACTTGACTACGGTTGTGGAACGCACAGAAATCATGCGTGTGAGCGGAGCTGTTAGCTATAAGGATGAGAATGGTGAATGGGTGTCTATTCCTGACAACACACCTGTATCAATGAATATGTGGGGATTCACTCCCGATTATTTTAAGTATTCGGAAGACTATTTTGTAGATTTCCTAAAGGAAAACATAGACAAACCAAAAGCCGAATACTTCATTCCGTTGATGGTTAATAAACTTGTTAATGAGAATATTGCTACTGTAGATGTGTTGGATACTACTTCACATTGGTTTGGTGTGACTTATGCTGCCGATCGTCAAGGTGTGGTAGATAAAATTCAGGCGTTGGTAGACGCAGGCGAATATCCTTCGAAATTATTCTAAAAATATATCCGCTTTGTAGAGACGAAGCCTCCAAAGGGCTTCGTCTCTTTTTATTGTTTTGTGCCAAATGATACGTGAAGTTCAAATGACGGATGTGCCGCAAATTACGGCAATCTATAATTATTATATTGAGCATAGTACTGCCACTTTCGATTTAAGTCCTTATTCGGAAGAGTATATGTGTGAGATTGTGAAAAAAGTGTCAAGTCAATATCCTTATTTTGTTTACGAAGAGGATGGAAATGTGGCCGGATATTGCTATGCTCATTTGTGGAAAGAGCGAAAGGCATACGGAAAAACAGTCGAGAGTTCGGTCTATGTTTCGTCTGAATATACGCATGCCGGAGTCGGGCTGAACTTGATGACTCATTTGATAGAGTCTTGTAAGGAGGTTGGCTATCACTCTTTGATAGCGTGTATTACAGAAGGAAATGTTTCTAGTCAACGACTTCACGAAAGATTGGGATTCAAGCGGGTGTCTGATTTTAAGGAAGTTGGCTTTAAGTTCGGACGTTGGTTGGGCATTACAGATTATGAGCTGATGTTATAATTTGTTCTTGGTAGCCTGTAGCTAATCGGATGCGGAAACTCTTTGCGGATTTTGTAAATACCATAAAAAGGTCTAATTTTGTTATCTATTAATTGATAAAGGGCCAATGCCGTATGAAAGTTTTTTTTAAATATGTGTTCGCAACCATTATAGGATTGCTTGCTACAGGACTAATTGTTTTGTCTTTATGTCTGTTTTTCATCGTTGGACTGGTGACTAAATCAAGTTCTTCTTTCGAAACAACGGTGCAAGACAATTCTATTTTCGTTTTTGATTTAAATGGAAGTGTGATGGAGCGCAATACAAACAATCCGTTAGATAATGTATTGGGCTGTGGCATTGATGGATATGGCTTGGATGATATCCTTTCATCTATCCGGAAAGCGAAAGAAATAGATAAGATTAAAGGAATATACATAAATGCGGAAAACTTTTCTTGTGGTTCGGCTTCAATGCAAGCCATTCGTAATGCATTGCTTGATTTCAAGAAGAGCGGCAAGTTTATTGTTGCCTATGCTGGAACGTATACTCAAGGAGCCTATTATTTATTAAGTGTGGCCGATAAATTGATTGTCAATCCGTCTGGTAGCATTAACTGGCATGGGCTTTCTACTAATACCCTTTTCTATAAAGGACTGATGGATAAGTTGGGGGTTGAAATGCAGGTGTTTCGTGTGGGGACGTATAAGTCTGCCGTTGAACCGTATATAGGGACTGAAATGAGTGACGCTAACCGTAGGCAGACGCAGGCGTTTGTAGAATCTATATGGAATCAGATTTTGAGTGAAGTCTCTGTGTCTAGGAGTATTTCGGTAGAGAAACTTAATGAACTAGCTGATGCTAACATGGACTACAGACCGGCTGAAGATTACGTAAAAGCAGGATTGGCAGACACATTGATGTATAAAGATCAAGTGGAAGACTATTTGAAACAACTTACGGCATGCAATGAAGACGATGATTTGAAGGAACTCAGGTTGGATGATATGTTGGGTGTCAAGGAGAAGAAAAAAAAGAAAAGCGAAGATGTGATAGCCGTTTATTATGCATGTGGTGAAATAGATGGTAGCATGGGTTCGGCCGACGGTATTGATTCGGAGCAAATGGTACAGGATTTATATAGTTTACGTAAAGATAAAAACGTTAAGGCCGTAGTTCTTCGAGTAAATTCACCGGGAGGAAGTGCTTATGGATCGGAACAAATTTGGCGGGAAGTGTCGTTGTTGAAATCAGAAAAGCCTGTTGTTGTGTCCATGGGTGATTATGCAGCATCAGGGGGGTATTACATTTCGTGTGCGGCGCATAGAATTGTAGCAGAACCTTCCACTTTGACAGGCTCAATAGGAATCTTTGGAATGATACCCAATGCAAAGGGCTTGGTACAGGATAAGTTGGGGCTGAAATTCGATGGAGTAAAGACTAATCGTTTAGCTGATATGGATGGACTTTACCGTCCACTCAACGGAGAAGAGAAAGGCTTGATACAAAATATGGTGAACAAAGGTTATGACCTTTTTACCAAACGTTGTGCCGAAGGTCGTAAGTTGCCTATTGATTCTATACAGAAAGTGGCTGAAGGGCGTGTATGGACTGGTGTTATGGCCAAAGATTTTCATTTGGTAGACGAACTAGGAGGTTTAGATGATGCTATCAAGATAGCTGGAAAGCTGGCAAAAATAAAAGATTACTCGGTAGAAAACTATCCGGAAAAAGAGAGCTTCCTTAGTTCGTTGCTCAACGCTCGTATAGACCGCTATATCCAGTCGAAAATGCGCTCGAATTTTGGCGCTTTTTATGGTGGGTTTCACTTTCTCCAAAATATGGAGAAAGCAGACCGTTTGCAGGCGCGTATGCCTTTTTCTTTTACTGTTGATTAAGACTCGGACTACAATGAATAGCTCTTCCGTAAAGATTTGGCCTGTGCTTAAACCGTTAGCATGGATTTACCGCTTGGTTGTAAGTGGGCGGAATATGTTGTTCGATTGCGGAATTATACATTCGCACATCTTCCCTTTGCCTGTTATTTGCGTGGGTAACCTTACGGTGGGGGGGACTGGAAAGACTCCACATACCGAATATCTTATTCGTTTGCTGAGTGAAGAATATCAGGTTGCAGTATTAAGTAGGGGGTATAAAAGGAAGTCGAAAGGATTCGTGTTGGCTAAAGCAGATACATCTGTGGCCGAAATAGGAGACGAACCTTACCAAATGGCGCAAAAATTTCCCGAAATATATATGGCGGTAGATAGGAATCGTTGTCATGGTATTGAACGGCTAACGGATGGAGTTACAGTACCCGGAACAGCAGTCGTGTTGTTGGACGATGCTTTTCAGCATCGCTATGTGAAAGCGGGTCTAAACATTTTGCTTATAGACTATCATCGTCCTATCTTTCGTGATAGGCTCTTACCGGAAGGCCGTTTGCGTGAACCCATCAGCGGGAAAAAACGTGCTCAGATTATGATTGTGAGCAAATGTCCTTTTGATATGACTGAAGCCGAACGCAATGAGTGGCGTAAAGATTTACAGCCTGGTGTTTCACAACAAGTGTATTTCACGACATTGAGGTATGGTAGTTTGCAGCCGCTTTTCACGACTGGGACAGAGCGGGAACTTGCCGATTTGCGAGATAAAGAACGGATTTTGCTGGTTACTGGTATCGCATCGCCTATGCCAATTGTTGAAATGTTGAAGCTTTATTGCCGGGTAACATTGGTAGAATACCCTGACCATCACGCTTTTTCTGAATCCGATTTGCGCCAGATAGAACGGGCTTATTCTCAACTCCCTTCAGGAAGCCTTATAGTGACAACCGAAAAGGATGCTGTGAGATTAAAGTCACTCTTACCACTTATGGATGAAACTATAAAGTCGCATATTTACGTGTTGCCTGTAAAGGTAGCATTTCTTGGAAATGAACAAGAATCATTCAATAAAAATATAATAGATTATGTTAGAGAAAATACAAGAAACAGCAGCTTTCCTGAAAGCTAAGATGCACACGTCTCCTGAAACAGCTATTATTTTGGGTACTGGACTGGGTAGTTTGGTAAACGATATTACCGAAAAGTATGAAATCAGTTATACTGATATTCCGAACTTCCCGGTTTCTACTGTTGAGGGACATAGCGGAAAACTTATTTTCGGAAAACTTGGCGACAAGGAGATTATGGCCATGCAGGGACGTTTCCATTTTTATGAAGGATATTCTATGCAAGAAGTAACTTTCCCCGTACGTGTCATGCGCGAATTGGGTATTAAGACTCTGTTCGTTTCGAATGCGGCAGGAGGTACTAATCCTGAATTTTCTATTGGCGACCTGATGATAATTACAGATCATATTAATTTCTTTCCCGAACATCCGTTGCGCGGGAAGAATATCGAATACGGACCGCGCTTCCCGGATATGAGCGAAGCTTATTCGAAGGAACTTATCGGAAAGGCTCTGCAGATTGCTCGGGAAAAGGGAATCAAGGTACAGCAAGGCGTTTATATAGGGACGCAAGGACCTACATTTGAAACTCCAGCAGAGTATAAGATGTTTCGTACACTGGGAGCCGATGCTGTAGGTATGTCTACAGTTCCCGAAGTAATTGTGGCCAATCACTGCGGCATAAAGGTGTTTGGTGTATCGGTTATCACTGATTTGGGTGTGGAAGGAAAAATTGTGGAAGTGTCACACGAGGAGGTTCAGAAGGCTGCAGATGAGGCTCAGCCGCGTATGACTACTATCATGAGAGAACTAATAAACAGAGCGTGATACGGATATGCATGAAGGTAAAAGAACCGAAATATCCACATTGGGTGAGTTTGGATTGATAAAGCATCTCACTCAAGATGTGAAGCCCCAAAATGCTGAAACCAAATACGGCGTTGGCGATGATGCGGCCGTACTGGAGTTCCCTGAGAAGCAGGTTCTGGTAACCACAGACTTGCTGATGGAGGGCGTACATTTCGACTTGGTGTACACACCACTTAAGCATTTGGGGTACAAGTCTGTAATGGTGAATCTGTCCGATATTTACGCCATGAACGGCACGCCGCGGCAGATTACCGTATCACTGGCTATATCGAAGAGATTCTGCATAGAAGATCTTGACGAGTTCTATAGTGGAGTGAAATTGGCCTGCGAGCATCATCACGTGGATTTGGTCGGAGGTGATACAACTTCTTCCGTTACAGGGCTGGCTATCTCGATAACTTGTATTGGACAGGCGGATAAAGAAAAGGTGGTTTACCGTAATGGAGCACATGACACTGACTTAGTTTGTGTTTCGGGCGATTTAGGAGCTGCTTACATGGGACTGCAGCTAATGGAGCGTGAAAAGGCGGTTTTTCAGGGAGAGAAGGAGGTTCAGCCTGATTTTGCTGGAAAAGAATATTTGCTGGAACGTTTTCTGAAGCCTGAGGCAAGACGGGATATTATTCAAGAGTTGGCCGAAGCAGGAATTAAGCCTACAGCAATGATGGATATCTCGGACGGACTTTCATCTGAGTTAATGCACATCTGTTCACAGAGCAATGTGGGATGTCGGGTGTATGAAGACCGTATTCCCATTGATTACCAGACGGCGGTTATGGCCGAAGAGTTCAATATGAATCTTTCAACTTGTGCTTTGAATGGCGGTGAAGATTATGAGTTGCTTTTTACCGTACCGCTTACCGACCACGAACGGGTGTCACAACTGAAAGACGTGAAAGTGATAGGTTATATAACGAAACCCGAATTGGGATGCGCATTGGTTACACGCGATGGAAATGAGCTTACCTTGAAAGCGCAAGGTTGGAATCCGTTGCAAGGATAGTGCCGAAAAATTCATTCATACATTACAGAGGCTATTCGCAGACGAAGCGGATGGTCTCTGTTGTTTTATATCTGCTATATTGTATCGTTTAGGCTTGTATGTAGTGGGTAGTTATATTGCTTGGCGAATAATTTCCACAAAAAATTTTGTATTTCAAAAAAAATGCCTACCTTTGCATCACCTTAAAGCGGTGGTAATGGTGCCATAGCTCAGTTGGTAGAGCAAAGGACTGAAAATCCTTGTGTCACTGGTTCGATTCCCGTTGGCACCACTTATGAGAGAGTTTCACATGGTGTGAAACTCTTTTTTTTATTGGCTAGTAAGTAATTTCCCGTCTCGTTGGTTTATGATTTCTTCCGATAGGAGGAAAGAAACAACTTTCAGTACCGCATTGCGCTCGGCCTGCGGGAAAGATTCAACTATTTTGTGGGAGGTACATCCACCCTCTTTCCTCAATAGTTCCATGATTCGGTTTTTTATTTCCTCGAAAGTATGTGTGTTAAGTCCCGAATCGTGCTTCTGTAGGCATACATCGCATTGGCCACAGTTGTGTTCGTTCTTTTCACCAAAATATTTCAGTAGCATCCTGCTACGGCAATGCGTTTCGCTTTCGGCATAATCCAACATAGCGTGTATTCGTTGTTCGTAACTTACTTTTCTGTCTTCGTATATTTCTCGTCCAATAACGATGCGGGTAGTTTCTTGGCGTCGGCACGTAAAGCGTATAGTTGGAGTTTTTCTTCCTGGTATGTAGTGGATGATGCCTTTTCGGGTGAGTGATACCAGTATGTCGTATACCTGCTGGTTGGTTAGTCCGCTTTTTATCGCTAATGTCTCTTCGCTGATGTATGCGTAGTCGCTGAATAGTCCTGTGTATGAACGCAGTATTACCCTTATCAGTGTTTCTGCTTCGGAACTTTGCTCATTGATGCGGTAAAGTTCTTCTCGCCCAAGGGTAAAGATTAGACGTGAATTGTTGTCTTGTTCATTGGCGTATTCTAAATATCCGGCTCGGGTAAGTATTTGCAGTGCGCTGTCTACTTGGATGGGAAAATGCTTGAACTTTACGCTGAAATCGTCTATGTTAAAAGCGAACCTGTTACCTTCTCCTTCGCCCATTGGCATTTGATAGTAGTAACAGATGTGCTCGTATATTTTTCGAATACATTCTTTATCAGGAAACGTGTCGGCTATTCGCTTGTTTAAGATGGTCTTGTCTGATCGCGCATACAACAGTACGGCATACGCTTTATGCCCGTCGCGTCCAGCTCTTCCGGCTTCCTGGAAATAAGCTTCAGGCGAATCGGGAAAGTCAATGTGTATTACCATACGCACGTCGGGCTTGTCTATTCCCATGCCGAATGCGTTGGTTGCCACCATTACTCGGATATCGCTCGTCTGCCAGCTTTTCTGTCGTTGGTCTTTCACTTCATTGTTTAGTCCGGCGTGGTAAAAAGTAGCAGTGATGTTCTCTTTACATAGGTATTGGGCTATTTCTTTCGTTTTCTTTCGGTTTCGTGTATATATGATGGCCGATCCCGTTACACGATTTAGGATGTGAAGTGTTTCGTGAAGCTTGTCTTCAGTACGTCTTACGATATAGGCCAGATTTTTCCGTTCGAAACTCATACGGAACACGTTCTCTTTCGGAAACAAAAGGCGCGTCTGAATGTCTTTTACTACTTCAGGGGTAGCTGTAGCGGTAAGAGCCAACACCGGGACTCCAGGGAGCAGTTCTCTTATTTCCGCTATCTTTAGGTAGGCAGGACGGAAATCGTATCCCCACTGCGAGATGCAGTGCGACTCATCGACTGTAATCATGCTTACGCACATGCTCCGTAGTTTGTTTCGAAATAGCTCCGTATCGAGGCGTTCGGGTGAGATGTACAGAAACTTATAGTCGCCAAAAATGCAGTTGTCTAGAGCCGTAAGTATTTCTTCGTGAGTCATTCCGGCGTATACGGCCGTAGCCTTGATGCCTCGTGCGCGTAGGTTTTGCACTTGGTCTTTCATCAGGGCGATGAGTGGAGTAATAACCAGACACAATCCTTTTTGGGATAGAGCTGGAACTTGAAAGGTGATAGATTTTCCACCCCCTGTAGGCATCAGTCCCAAGGTGTCTTTCCCACTTCCGATGCTGCGTATAATGTCTTCTTGCACCCCTCGGAAAGCATCGTATCCCCAGTATTGCTTCAGAATGCTTTTATAGTCGGGCATAGAGTCAGTGCTTGCTTGGCTTGATGTCTTCTATCTGTAGTTGTGTGTCGCCGTGCTTGTGAATGTTCTCTTCTATGGTATAGCAGATGTTGAACGACTGCTTGGTCTTGATGTAACGCGCTTGCGAGCTTTGTCCGAATGCGATTCCGTTCATTACGTTGTTCGACTTGTTGTCCACCAGTTCCAGTTTGATGTGTTCCTGGTCGCGCCCTACCACTTTACTGGTTCCGTAATCGTAAACGTTTAATGTGGCGAATACGGGTTTGGGGTTTTCCGGACCAAAAGGGTTGAACTTTTTGAGGTCGAAGAAGAACTTGGGTGTGATGTCTCTGAAATCCAGTTGGGCATTGATGTCAATGGTTGCGCTGGTCTGTTCGGGCTTGATGTGCTGCGTAACGTATTCTTCGAATCGTCGGGTGAACTCCGGTACGTTCTCTACTTTCATTGAGAGGCCAGCCGCATACGTGTGGCCGCCGAAGTTTTCTAGCAAATCGCGACAGTATTCCACAGCTTTGTACACGTCGAACCCCGAGACTGAGCGTGCCGAACCTGTAGCCATATCGTCTGTGCGTGTCAAGACAACGGCCGGCCGATAGTAAATTTCCGTTAGTCGGGAGGCTACGATGCCTATCACGCCTTTGTGCCAGGCTTCGTTGAATATCACAATCGAGCGTCTTTCGGACAAATGCTCCAAATGTTCTACGATTTTGTTGGCCTCTTCGGTCATGCTTTTGTCCAAATCCTTACGTGTTTCGTTATACTGGTTTATCTGATTGCTTTTGGCCAAAGCTGCTTGGAAGTCTTTTTCTATCAATAAATCTACGGCTTCTTTCCCATTTTGTATGCGTCCTGAAGCGTTAATGCGCGGCCCAATCTTGAAAATGATGTCGCTCATGGTAATGTCGCGTTCCGACAGTCCGCACACATCAATGATGGCTTTCAGCCCGATGCTGGGATTGGAGTTGAGTTGCCGCAGTCCGTGGTAAGCCAAGATGCGGTTCTCACCCATAATGGGAACGATATCAGAAGCGATGCTCACCGCAACCAAATCCAACAGGGGAGTAAGCTGATGAAATTCGATTCCGTTGTTGATGGCAAAAGCCTGCATGAACTTAAATCCAACTCCACACCCAGAGAGGTGGTCATACGGGTAGGTAGAATCAAACCGCTTCGGGTTTAGAATTGCAACGGCTGGCGGAAGCGTATCATCGGGTACGTGATGGTCACATATAATGAAGTCGATGCCTTTTTCTTTGGCGTAAGCTATTTCCTCGATGGCTTTGATTCCACAGTCCAGCACGATAATAAGTTTGACTCCCGTTTCGTAGGCATAATCTATCCCTTTCCTCGAAACTCCGTATCCCTCGTTATAGCGGTCTGGGATGTAGTAATCGATGTTCGAGTAAAACTGCTGAAGGAATTTGTACACTAAGGCCACGGCTGTTGTGCCGTCTACGTCGTAGTCTCCATAAACCATGATGCGTTCCTTTCTTCCCATTGCCCGGTTCAGTCTGTCTACTGCAATGTCCATGTCTTTCATCAAGAACGGATTCAGTAGGTCGCTCAGTTGCGGGCGGAAGAATCGTTTGGCTTCTTCTGCCGTGCGGATGCCTCTTTCCTGAAGCAGGCGGCACAGAATGGGGCTAATGCCGATTTCCTTGGATAAGGCTCTAGCCGATTCGCGTTGGTCTAAAGTAGGAGGTTGATAATTCCATTTGTAATTCATTATATATATACGCTTTTCTTTTTTCGCTTCGGGGGTTATCGCACTTGTCTTTCCGAGACTTTTGGGTATAGTAAGGGTATAAGTGGGATAATCAATGCGTAAAGGTAGAAAAAAGAAAGAAGAAAAGCGATTAATGTCCCTATAAAAATAGGACATTAATCGCTTGACTATTTATAACAGTTCTATATATAAGAAGTTACAGACCCAATTTTTTTGCGATGTCTGCGGGGATAGCATCTTTGTGAACCAAGATGTTCATCGTTTTATAAGCTACGAAAGCTTTTGATGCATACCAGATTCCTTTGTACTTACCCGATTCGCCCCAAGAGTTTTTCACCATGAAATATTCTTTTCCGGTTTGGTCGGTAGCCAATCCGTAGATAAGCATGCCGTGGTCATCGGTCGTTTCCCAGTTATCGTATGCTTGTTGACGCATTTCTTGGGTAATGGTCAGTTCAGGAAGCGGCTTGTTTGATACTTCTTTGTTGCCCGAAACACTTAGACCCAGCCAGTGAGCCATATCCGAACCCAATTCCTTGCTCTTGACATCGGGACATACGGCGATACCGTTTCTGGAGAATCCTTTTTCGCTCACGTCCGAACCCCATGCGAAAGTGTATCCGTTGCGTACGGCATTGTCCATAACGGCCATCAGCTCATCCAAGGGGAGGTTGTACGACTGTGCGTTGCGCCAGTTGTCTTGCACCTCAATGCTGAATGTCTGATAGAACGGATGGTGTGTGTATGAGGTAAGAGATACATAGTCGTCCATGTTGAGACCCAATACCTTGTCGGCGAAAGTTCTAGGAGTGTATTTTGCGCCTTTGTAAGTGAATTCCGAAGGACATTGACCCAGATAGTTATCGTAGATGTTGGTCAGTCCGCTTTTCCATACGGGGCTTAGCTTTTTCTGT
Organism: bacterium; assembly: GCA_963595925.1. GTDB lineage: Bacteria > Bacteroidota > Bacteroidia > Bacteroidales > Bacteroidaceae > Phocaeicola. The sequence continues at coordinate 21,774 of CAVBJM010000003.1, read as the reverse complement.
TTGCCTTTTGCGATGGCGTTTACGTAAGCTTCGGCTACAGCATCCAGTTCGCCGTGGTTAGGGAGTGAGTCGCCGTACATGATGCCGGGCATTGCCTCTTGCGGCACCATACCATAGTTCTTATAGCAGTAAACGATGTCTTCGAAGCTTCCGCCCGGTGAGAACGAAGCGTCGCCATGATAGCGTACATAGTTTACGGCACGGTCTTCCATGGTTTTGTGAACCACAAACATCTCAGACAAGTCGAACTCGCCTTTGCCTAAGCGTAACAGTTCCGATTCCAGATAGCCGATGGTAGAGAAAGCCCAACATGTACTGGAACGGTTCTGGTCCTTTATGGAAGTAATCGGGTTGGCCTTTACCGTGGTGAATACGAATCCTTCTTCTTTCTTTTCTTTCTTTTGGGGAGTTTTTGCATACGCCGAACCGCAGCAAACGCCCAATGCTAAGAGCGCGATTAATTTGTTCATAGGTTTTCTGTGTTTTTATTGTTTTATTCTATTTTACATGTTCATATATTGTTCCACCTCTTCGATGGTGATGGGGATACGCTTCTCGCCAGTGAAGCGTGAGCCGCTGGGGGTAATCAGGATGTCGTCTTCCAAACGGATGCCTCCGAAGTCCTTATAAGTATCGATGGCGTCGAAGTTCAGGAAGTCTTTTCCTGTTTTCTCAGCTCTCCATTTGTCTATCAGGGCAGGGATGAAGTAGCATCCCGGTTCATCGGTTATGACGAAACCTTCCTGCAGGCGGCGTCCCATACGCAGTGAGGCGATTCCGAACTGGTCGGACGGGCGGACTTCATCGTCGTAGCCTACATAGATTTGTCCCAGGTCTTCCATGTCGTGTACATCAATACCCATCATGTGTCCTAAGCCGTGGGGGAGGAACAGTGCATGAGCGCCGGCAGCTACTGCATCGTCTACGTTCCCTTTCATCAGTCCGAGGTCTTTCAGTCCTTGAGCCAATACTTTGCATACTTCGATGTGTACCGACTTGTAGGTAACGCCCGGGTGAGCCAATTCCAACGCCTTGTCGTGGCAAGCCAGAACGATGCTATACACGTCTTTCTGTCTCGGGGTGAATTTTCCGCCTACGGGGATGGTTCGGGTATGGTCTGAGCAGTAGTTGGTAACGCTCTCGGCGCCGGCATCGGTAAGCATTAGGCGGCCAGCCTGTAGCGTGTGGCTATGATCGTGGTTGTGCAGTGTTTGTCCGTTTTGGGTAAGTATAGTGGCAAACGAAACCATGTTGCCGTGCGATGAAGCGATTCCGTCCAAAATACCGGCAATGTATTGCTCTGTTACTCCGGGTTTGCATAGGCGCATGGCGGCGGTGTGCATCTCGTAACCGATGTTGCATGCCTTGTCTATCTCTTCTATCTCGCAGGCTTCCTTTACGGAGCGGAGCGATACTACGGCTTTTATCAGCTCGACGGAAGCATGCTGTCGGGTCATCGAGGCACGTATACCCGTCAGGTCTTCCAATAACATCATGTTGTCGTACCGATAGGGCGGGAGGAAGTGGATGCGGCGGCGCTGGGCGATAGCTTTGCTCACCACGTCTTTCAGACTGGCGAACGGGAAGCTCTTCTCAACCCCGACCTGAGCGGCCAGTTCTTTCACGCTGGGCTGAACCCCCATCCAGATAATGTCGTCCATCGTTACGTCGTCACCGAAGAAGTAGTCTTCGCCCGATTCTACGTCTATCACTCCGGCATATCCCGGATGGTTATGTCCGAAGAAGTACAGAAAGCTGCTGTCTTGGCGATATTTGTAGGTGTTGTCCGGATAGTTGGCCGGTGCTTCGTTGTTTCCTAATATAAGGATAAGTCCGTTGCTTACCTTCTCTCTTAGCGCCTGACGGCGGTTTCGGTATACATTAGAATCAAACATAATGATAGAATTTATTCGATGATTGTGGTTTTAAGTGACGCAAAAGTAAGAAATATAATTGACGGCATCTAATGATACGTCTAAAAAATGTATCTTTGCGCCGAGCGCCGTATAGGTGCAACAGTACAGAAAGGGGGATATATGGCAGCAACGGATTTTTCGAAGATGGGTTTGGTGCTTGAAGGCGGAGGCATGCGCGGGGTGTTTACCTGCGGAGTTTTGGACTGGATGATGGAGCATGGGGTGGAATTCCCGTACGCGGTAGGCGTATCGGCCGGAGCGTGCAACGGCCTGTCGTTCGTATCGCGTCAGAAAGGCCGTGCCAAATACAGTAACATCGACATGATGGAGCGTTATCACTACATCGGATTAAAGTATCTGTGGTATCAGCATAGCATACTCGACCAGCACCTGCTGTACGATGTCTTTCCCGAAACCCTTGTACCTTACGACTACGAGGCTTGTTTCTCTAACCCGATGCGTTTTGAAATGGTCACTACCAATTGTGTGACAGGCCGTGCCTGCTATCTGGAAGAGCGTAGCGACAAGGCGAGACTGATTGCCATAGCGAAGGCTTCCAGCAGTCTGCCATACGTGTGCCCGATAACTTATGTCGATGGTCGCCCGATGCTGGACGGTGGAATCGTAGACTCTATTCCGGTACTGAGAGCCATTAGTCAGGGATACGAGCGGAACGTTGTGGTACTTACCCGCAACCGAGGATATCGGAAAGAGAGTCGCGACATCCGGGTGCCTCGTTTCGTTTACTCAAGGTATCCGCGCTTGAGAGCCATGTTGAGCTTACGCTGCCGGTTGTACAATAAGCAGCTGGATATGGTAGAACGCATGGAAGACGAAGGACGCATTATCGTAATTCGTCCCCAAGGGCCGGTAAAAGTGAACCGCATCGAGAAGGATGTGAAGAAGCTCCAAGCGCTTTATGACGAGGGGCTGTTTTGCGCTGAAAAAACGCTCGGCAAACTGCTCTAAAATCCCTCGGGACGTTTTTTTAATCTCTCGCCGGAAAATAAAAATTTCTCGAGACGTTTTTAAAATCTCTCGCCGGAGATTTTTCGCCTCCTAAAAACGGCTCTGTAATGCCTTGTAGGGCCGATTTTGAAAGACCGAATTCTCGGAATATTGGGAGACGGAAGACTACGATTCTTTCGTAAATTCAAAAAAAAATAGCTATCGCGTTTTACTTTCCTACTTTCATCGGGTTATAGATATGTAACCGTTGAAGAAACAATATGAACACTGACTATAAACATATCATTCGAAACATCCGGAAATCTCCTGAAAGGGATTCCGTCTTCTGATAGGGATATAATTAGGAAGCGGTGTATTGGCATATCTGCAGTCTGGTTGCCATCACGATGATGCACCGGGACACAGCCCAAAAGCCTTTGTGCGAATATACCGCTCCTTTCCCAATTAACAAGACGAGAGCCGGTTTCGCGATATCTATATAGCCAAGGAGAAAATAGATAGCATAACCAAGAAGACGTCTTTCTCAACGATAATTAAACGAACTATTAAAGCAGAGAACAATTAAAACAAAGACTTATGAAAACGATAGTCAGAACTTTTGCACTCGCCGTTATGATGCTGACGGTGTCTTGCGCAATGGCTTTCGCCCAGCAGACGAAACCACAGCGAATCAGCAAAGAGCAACGTCTCTCCCGTGAACAGTTGGCTGAGGTGCAGGCGCGTCATATAGCCAGCGAACTGGCTTTCAGTACGGCGGTGACCGACCGGTTTGTAAAGACCTACTGCGCTTGTCAGAAAGAAATCTGGGCGTTAGGCCCTCGTCAGCGGCCTGGCAAACGCGAACTGACGGAGCAGGAAAACGAGCAGCGCATCAAAGAACGCTTTGTCATGAGCGAGAAGATACTCAATGTGCGTCAGAAATATTACAAAGAGTATTCCGAATTCCTCACACAGGCGCAGATAGAGAAAGTATATGAGCAAGAGAGAAAAATAATGAAGCGTTTTTCCGAGCGCGGACATAACCGAACAAACACAAAAAGAGTGGGAACACGATGAAACACTTATTCTATTTCTATTTCATTTTGGCCGCAAGCATAGTCTCGCTTGCGGCCTGCTCTAAGGAAAATCCTATGCCGGATGAACCTCAGACTACTACCGAAAATACGGAACAGTCGTCCAACGATGACGAAACAGATTCGACCGAAGATACAATAACCAATGAAACCGAAGATACACCCACCGATGATACATCTACCGATGAGCAGGAAACTCCTTCCGAAGACGTAACAGTAGCTTTTTCGAAAGAAGTATTTACTGTGGACAAATCCGTTCTTCCGTACCGTAAGGCCGTAGTAACGGGGGCCGAAGAAGGAAAAAGCATGCTTGTAGTGTATCTGCATGGCGGTACCAGCAAAGGCTCCGATAACGAGAAACAGATTCAGGAAGCAGGCGTCGCGGAAATTCTTTCGTTCCTGAAGGGATACAAGAAGAATGCGATGATGCTTGTACCGCAATGCCCGTCGGATAAAAATTGGCTTGGTGACGAGCTGGGCGTGGTGCGCGCGCTGATAAAAAGCTATACCGACAGTGGACTAGCTGATGCCTCACGCCTTTTCGTTATGGGCGGATCTATGGGCGGTACGGGTACATGGAACATGATTGCCAATTACCCGGATGTATTCGCTGCAGCCATGCCTGTAGCTGGGAATCCTACCGGACTGGATGCAATGAAGACATCTAAAACTCCCCTGTATACGGTGATGGGAACTTCCGACCGGATTATGAGCGTATCGGCCGTGCAAGACTTCCTGAAAAAGATGGACTCTTTCGAAGCCGTCTATAAGATAGATGTGGAAAACGGTTGGTCGCACGAAAATACTTGCGAGCAGAGTTATACTTCCGAACGGCTTACTTGGGTATTTGGTCATACCAGAGAATAATAAATACGTGTTGTGAATTGTAGATAGGGCGGCGTTGAGGCTTCTGACAGTCTTGGCGACCGCCTTTTCTGCGCTTGTTCTTTTGTACTCTTTGTTGTCGTTCGGCTCCCATCCGCCGATTCCCTAAATATGCGGCGGGCTTCTTCCGTAAACGGCTTATCTCCGTTCACGCTTGACTCCTTTCTCTTGCCTATCTCTATAAAGGAGCTTCAGATAAAGCCCTTGATTCTTCGAGCTAAAGTCACTGCGAACAATGGCGATAACTCTGACTAAGGCTGCAATACGTGCAGAAAAAAGCCGCTCCGAAAGGGAATCCCAACGGAGCGGCTCTGTATGATTGACCTGTAAACAGGAGGTCTTTTTTATTTGGCAAAGCTTACGGCACGGGTTTCGCGGATAACCGTAATCTTAACCTGTCCCGGATAAGTCATTTCGTCTTGTATCTTTTTAGCTATTTCAGTAGACAAGTTTTCGGTTTGCTTATCGTCTATCTTATCAGCTCCTACAATGACGCGCAATTCACGTCCGGCCTGAATGGCGTAAGTCTTGGTAACTCCCGGATACGACATCGCCAACTGTTCCAAATCGTTCAGACGCTTGATGTAGGCTTCTACTATTTCGCGGCGCGCTCCCGGGCGTGCTCCTGAAATGGCGTCGCACACCTGTACGATGGGAGCCAACAGACTGGTCATTTCCACTTCATCGTGGTGGGCGCCGATGGCATTGCAGATATCGGGCTTTTCCTTATATTTTTCGGCCAACTTCATACCCAGCAAAGCGTGCGGCAGTTCCGGTTCTTCGTCGGGCACCTTTCCGATATCGTGAAGCAGACCGGCGCGTTTGGCCTTCTTCGGATTTAGTCCAAGCTCCGAAGCCATCACCGCACATAAGTTCGCTGTTTCGCGTGCGTGCTGTAACAGGTTCTGCCCGTAAGACGAACGATATTTCATTTTACCGATAATACGAATCAGTTCGGGGTGTAGTCCGTGAATACCCAAGTCGATAGTAGTGCGTTTACCCGTCTCGATGATTTCATCTTCCACTTGCTTCTTAACCTTGGCTACCACTTCTTCGATTCTTGCCGGATGGATACGTCCGTCTGTAACCAACTGGTGCAATGCCAAGCGAGCTATTTCTCGGCGGACAGGGTCGAACGCCGAAAGAACAATCGCTTCAGGTGTATCGTCCACAACGATTTCTACGCCAGTTGCGGCTTCAAGCGCACGGATGTTTCGTCCTTCGCGTCCGATGATTCTACCTTTTATCTCATCCGATTCGATGTGGAATACGGTTACCGAGTTCTCAATAGCAGTTTCGGTAGCGACTCGTTGTATGGATTGTATTACGATGCGTTTAGCTTCCTTGTTCGCAGTCAGTTTTGCATCGTCCATGATGTCGTTTATGTACGATTGAGCCTGAGTTTTCGCCTCCTCTTTCAGAGATTCTACCAGTCTCTCCTTTGCTTCTTCTGCCGACAAGCCTGATATGGCTTCCAACTTGTCTCTCTCTTGTGACTGCAGGATATCAAGTTCTTCTTTCTTCTTGTCGACAATGGCAAGTTGTGCGTCAAGATTTTCTTTAATCGCTTCGTTTTCGTTGCGCTTACGTTGTAACTCTTCGTTCTTTTGATTGAGTACAATTTCGCGCTGCTTCAGCTTGTTTAGTTCTTGTTGGATTTTTTGGTTTCTTTGTGCGACTTCCTTTTCCAACTCGGCTTTCTTGTTCAGGAACTTCTCCTTTACTTCCAAAAGCTTGTTCTTTTTGATTACTTCCGCCTCATTTTTCGCGTTTAGTATTACCTTCTCATACTTTTTCTTCAGGCCATACTTGAAAAATGCGTAAGACACAGCCCCTCCTATAAGGAAAGCTACAATCGTGGCTATAATTACTGTTGTCATTATTACAATTGTTTTTAGTATATAATAAAAAAGCACAAACTGTCGGCCCTAAATCATGTCGGGCTTTAAGTCTGTGCGTATTGCTCTCTGTCTTCTGACGGTAACTTTAATCCTCTCCGGTACATTTGTCTATTGCGCTTTCCCATTGTATAATTTGGTCGGTACAGGATTTCAAGGCCTCGTATTTATAGGATATCTCCAATGCCGCCAACTCCAGAATGCTCTCCGAACTATATCCCGGTGCCATATTGCGGTATTTCCTTATCGTATTTTTAATGAGTTCGGCAGCCTCACGATACAATCGTTCTTCTTCTTCGTTTCCGATTGGAAGCCGGAGTTTGTGGTCGTGGTTGTTAAACGTCAGTGTAATGTTCAGTTTGTCGTCCTTCATGATTCGTTTTGGCTTTATTCGTTCAGCAAAGCGATACATTTGTCGACTTCACGCACAAGTTTGGTGATTCGTTGCTTTGTCTCGCAGATTCCTTGGTCGTTGACACTAAGCATGCGAACCGTTTTGAGATTGGCATATTGGTTTTCCAGCTCTTTTAGGTTGTTTTCTAATCGGACAATCTCGCTCTCTTTCTCAGAAAGCGATTGTTTTAGTGAAGCGTTTTCCCGCTTTAGCTCTTTATAGAGGAAAATAAAACGCATCAGCTTTTCATTGAACGATTCGAATAGCCTTTTGTTCTCTTCTGCCATTTTATACCAAAATTCTAGACAAATATAGTGGATTGGTTGGAAACGCCAAAAAGAAACATGATTTTTTTTGAAAAGCCATACATCCTTTCGGTATGGGGGTATGAAAGGATATAAAAAAGAAAGAAGCGGATATTGTTTTGGTAATATCCGCTTCTTGGCACGGGAAGAGAGGCTCGAACTCCCGACACTCGGTTTTGGAGACCGATGCTCTACCAACTGAGCTATTCCCGTAATTGCGATGCAAAGGTAGTGTATTTTCTTACTTGTGCAAGGCTTTTTATTAATTTATTTAAGGGATAAGTCTTAAATCGTTGAGCATGAACTTGTAGGAAGAGGCCTTTTTGTCTATACTTAGTGGATATGCTCTGCTGGAAGATGGCATTCGATATAGAGAAAAGATTCGGTCGGTATACTCGAAATCTCTTTTCTCATTTACTTTGGGCTCTTTGATGTTAAAGTAAGAGCATAGGGTTTGGGTCGCTTTTTCTCCAGTGGTAACAATAGCCTTGCATGCCGGTAGTTGTTTTAAAAGTAACCCGATATCGGTTGGCTCTATTATTTCTAAGAATTTATCGGAAGCATTGTCTTGCAGTCTGCGTATGACAGATGCTGTATCAAAAAGGGCGATGCCTTTTTGCGTTAGAAAGTGGACAATGCGTTCTTTGTCGAATGCCTTTCTGTCTGCAGTGAGGAAATGGTCTTTGTTAGAAAAATAAATAAGTCCGAATATTCGCCACATGTCATTCTGTAGGTTTGGGTAAAAGAAGTCCATGCTCCATCGTTTTTGCTGTGGCGGAAAGCTTCCTAACATCAATAAAATAGCATTGCCCGGAAGGAACGGTTCTAAAGGATGTCGCTCAATCTGGGCAATGGGGTCTTGTGTGGTAGAATATCTCATCACGCTTTTGGTTTCGGCTCCTTTTTGGCAAGCGATACAATATTATATACGTATTCGCTCATCCAGGCTTCAGAATAGTTGAGTACGTGCTGATATTGTCTGATGTTTGCGCAAGTCTTGCGTACAGCATCATCCTTCCAATTCGTCTTATACATGATGTCGTGTACGGCCTTATCGGTCATTCCGCGAAGAAGCTTTTTGAAAAATCCCGGCATTCTGAATTTCCATTGCATAATGTTTCCAATGGCCATCATTAAGTCTTGGCTAAAGCCTTGAAACATGAAAAGGTAATTCTTAAGATCGTTTACATTCTTGCAGTTCTTCTTGATGGACAAATCTATTTCTTTAAAGAAACTATCACTTATTCCATAAATTTCGGATAACATTTTCTTGCATCGTGAACGTTCGGCCAATCCTAACTTGTTGTTTTGTGTGGGGATTTTTAGTGAACGTTTGAACGCTGCCATGTCTGGTAGGGAATTGACGTTGCTGATTCCCAATTGGGCAGCCATAACCGCTTGGTAGTATACGCGTATCAAAGTCATGAAGTCTTCCATTCCGCCAATGCGTGCGGGCACTTCAGATTCTTCAGCTTTCTTCCGGTTGAAGAGGTTTGAAAATATGCTCATATAAGTTTTCTTAAAATATCTGTGTGCAAAGATAACAACTTTTGTTTACTGCTCGTTTTCTTTTAGTTGAAAATAGAATGTATGTTCTTTGAAGACCGGCTCTGCCAATCCGAAACGTATAAAATCCGCCAATAGTTGGCTAGCTTCTTTTCTGTTGCGTTTGGCTTGCCTGCAGCATTGGGTTAAGGTGAGTGGCCCTTTTCGTTTTAGAATATCTAATAATTGTTGCTCTCTTTCGGTATAGGTGATAATCACCTTTTCTTCGGTTCTATCGTGTTTCCAAATATTCAGGTGAATGGGAGAGGCCAAGATATTCTCATCATGTACTCTTATATAAGCCCATGCACGATTTGTTTCGTCTATGGCATATACAGGCTTAAGCTTCGCTTCCGCAATGTTTATTTCTAAAACAGTTTTGCCTTTCACTTGATAAGTACGGCTTGTGAAGTTTACCTGAGGTTTGCAATACATCGTGGCCGCAGCTTCTATCATGTAAATTTCTTCTTCCGAACGAACTCCGGCAATATGTCCGTTGTCTTTTACGCCGATAAGCAGTCTGCCTCCTTCTGTGTTGGCAAAAGCGGAAATGCTTTTGGCTATTTTCCGCGAATCTGATATGGCGAATTTAAAATCTTGATGTAGATGTTCTCCTTCGGCGATGAGTGCCTGCAGGTAATCTTCGGCCGGGGTTGGGAGCTTCATAGGTTAGTCGCAATGTTTGTGGGTCATGATATCAAGCACCATTTTATCTGTTTCGTTCATTCCTTCCGAACCGATACGTGTCAGGTTTTGGATGCTTCGATTTACATTTTCCTCAATGATGCCTTCTACTGGGGTTACGCATTTCTGCTCCATGGCAAGAATGGCCGACATGACGGCTGTCGATACACCGCTGGTCAGTTTTAATGCGCAACTCGGTTTAGCGCCGTCGCAAATCATTCCGGTAAGGGTGGCTATCATGTTTTGTACGGCGAACATCACTTGCTGGTATCCTCCTCCCATTAGATAAGTGATTCCGCAACTGCTTCCGGTGGCGGCTACAACGCATCCGCAAAGAGCGGAAAGCCGCCCTAAGCTCTGTTTGATATAAATGGCGGTGAGATGACTCAGAATAAGCGCCCGTGCCTGCTCTTCTTCGCTCTTTCCGTTGTCTTCTGCGAATACGACTACAGGAAGTGTGGCGGCAATTCCTTGATTACCACTGCCGGAATTGCTCATAACCGGTACCATGGCTCCGCCCATTCGGGCGTCGCATGCTGCCGATGTGTATGACAAAATATGGGCGAATGTATTGTTCCCCAATACTTCGTGTTCACTTTTGCTGTTTCGTAACGTGCGTCCCAATTCGTGACCGTACTTCTCTTTGAACGAGCATTCCGCCGCTTTTTTATTTAGGCGTTTGGCTTCAAGTATGAACTTTATTTCATCGTAAGGTGCGGTGGTGGCGAAATCGAAAACCTTTTGTAGGGAAAGCGTTATTTTTTCATTCTCTTTTTCTGCGGATGGGGCGGTACGCTTGTCGAGCAATACGTCTGCGTTCCGTGCCGTATACACAAAATTGGTATGTCCGCCGCTGATGATTGCAGTGCCGGTGTCTTTCCCGTTTTTGCAGATGACTTCTATGTAAAGTTTCTCGGTGATGTTTTCTTTTAAGGCGATATGTATGCACTGTGAAGCAATCATTTCTTTTCCTTTTTCTACCGCTTCGGGAGAACAGTCTTTCAGAACTTCAAGTTCGTACTCCGATTTTCCGATTAAGCTTCCCAATGCAATCGCTATGGGAAGTCCTATCATTCCGGTTCCTGGTATGCCTACCCCCATTGCATTCTTTAGTATGTTGGCGCTTAGAAGTACTTCGATGGAAGAGGGACGGCATCCCAAATTTTCAGAGGCTTTGGCTACGCAGAGTGCCACGGCGACTGGCTCTGTGCAACCGATGGCTGGAACCACTTCTCTCTGGATGAGGCTGATGATTTGTTTTCGCTCAGATTGAGGTATAATGCTTTCCATTATATATTGGTGTATTCGTTTTGTTATAAAGATACTGCAAAAATACGGTTTTATTTGGTCTTAGTTTGACTTTTTGCTTAGAAAATACAATAAATGTTTGGTTGTTTAGAAAAAATCCGTACCTTTGCACCGCTTCTGAAGGGAAGCGTATGGAAATAGATTTATTGGAGAGGTGGCAGAGTGGTCGATTGCGGCGGTCTTGAAAACCGTTGAAGGTAACACTTCCCGGGGTTCGAATCCCTGTCTCTCCGCAAAGGTCAGCGTAACGAGTTGTAAAAACAGAAAGTTGCGATGACCTTTTTGTTTTTGTCGGGCATGGAGTCACCGCTTTGGTTGTATTGTTTGAATCGGTTATCTTTGCTTATATAAAAAAGGATAGGAAAATGGAAAAGAAAGATTTACGCATTGTATATATGGGCACTCCAGAGTTTGCCGTGGAGAGCTTAAAGCGTTTGGTGGAAGGCGGATATAATGTGGTAGCGGTCGTTACGATGCCAGATAAGCCAATGGGACGGCATGGTAGCGTGTTGCAGGCCAGTCCGGTGAAGCAGTATGCAGTATCGCAAGGCTTGCGCGTGTTACAGCCAGTTAAGCTCAAAGATGAAGCTTTTGTGGAGGAACTGCGTGGGTTGAATGCCGACTTGCAGATAGTTGTAGCTTTTAGGATGCTACCCGAGGTGGTTTGGAATATGCCTCCGATGGGAACATTTAACTTACATGCCTCTTTGCTTCCCCAATACCGTGGGGCTGCTCCCATTAACTGGGCTGTGATAAATGGCGATACGGAGACGGGTATAACAACTTTCTTCTTGAAACATGAGATTGATACGGGCGAAATTATTGATCAGGTGCGTATACCCATTGCCGATACGGATAATGTGGAAGTGGTATACGACAAGCTGATGTACTTGGGAGGCGACTTGGTTCTGAAAACTGTTGATGCTATTTTGAAAGGCGAGGTAAAGACTACTCCGCAAGAACTGTTGGCTTCGGTATCGGAACTGCGCCCGGCACCGAAAATCTTCAAAGAAACGTGCCGGATTGATTGGGAAAAAGGAGTCAAGTCTGTGTATGATTTTATTCGTGGTCTGTCGCCCTATCCTGCAGCTTGGACCGAGTTGTATGAATCTGAAGGGCAGTCGCCGGTAATGCTGAAGTTATACAGTGCTTCTAAAGAGCTTTGCGTTCCGGATGCTCCTGTAGGGGGTGTTGTCTCGGACGGGAAGACTTATTTTAAAATCGCTACTGTCGATGGTTACGTGTGTGTACATTCTTTGCAGCTTGCTGGCAAGAAGCGTATGGATGTTGCCGACTTCTTGCGTGGATATCACCACGTGGAAAACGCTTTTGTGAAATAAAATAGGTAAGGCGTGCAGTAAAATTCAGTTGGGCGCATTATATATCAGAACACCACAGTGAAAGCGGATATGTCGGAATTGGAATTAGTATCGGAATGCGTAAAGGGGAATAATCAGGCTCGTCGCATTCTATACGAACGGTACGGTGGTGTACTGATGGCAATCTGTATTCGCTATTTGGCTGACCGGGAAACGGCCGAAGATGTACTGCACGATGGCTTTATCCGTGTATTCCAGATTATAGGCCGTTTTACGTATCAAGGCGAAGGCTCGCTCAAGGCTTGGCTTTCGCGGGTGATGGCGAACGAAGCGTTGGGCTATCTGCGAAAGCAGAACGTGCGGATGCAAAGAGAAACGGTGATGGAAGAAATACCTGACGATATACCCGACTCAGCCGAAGACGACCTAAATGCCGTTCCGCAGGAGGTGTTGATGAGATTTATCCGTGAGTTGCCCGATGGATACCGTACCGTATTCAACCTGTTTGTGTTTGAGGAAAAAAGCCACAAGGAGATTGGACAACTGTTGGGTATCACCGAACATACATCTTCGTCGCAGTTCTACCGGGCGAAGTGTTTGTTGGCAAAGAAGATTAAAGAATATAGGGAGAGCAAAATATGACAAAGGAAGATGACAAATGGGTAAGCCAGTTGCGTAAGCGCATGGACGATTACACCGAATCGCTTCCCGAAGGTTTGTGGGAGCGGATAGAGGCCGATGTGCCATCGCGTAAAGCGATTCCGTTTTGGCGTACGCGTGGTTTCGCCGCCGCCGCTTCTGTAGCTGTTGTGATGGTCGCGTCGGTTACAGCTTGGTTGCTGCATTCGCCTTCCGCCCACTATATGAAAGGGGAGGGTGTGAGTGCGGAGATGCATCGTCCACAGGCCGAAGAGCAGATTCCGGCTTCTCAGTTAGCGGAAACGCCTGTGCCGGAGACGGTACAGCCTACGGCTCAGCCTTGTGCGCGGCTGTACTCTCCTTTACGGTCATCCGTACAGCCTGTTTCGGATGGGGCGAAGGCTTCTTCTTTGCTTGCCGAGACACCTGCTCGGCAAGTTGTTGCAACGGAAACGCCGGTCGTTGCGTCAACGGATGGAACACCTCGGAATAAAACATCCAACAATAAGGAACGTCAACAGGCCGATAAGTGGACGATGGAACGTAATCGCCAGCTGTTGGCTTCGGCCGGAAAGAGTGGTGCATCGCCGTCTTGGTCGGTCGGTCTCGCTACGGGAGGAACACCGTACGCTACTTCGGGACAAATCGATATGGGAGACCAGCGGCTTTTGTTTGCGGCAATGGATGGAATGGCCGATGCGGGCGAGAATAATGTATTGGTCGGGAAGAATTATGTAACGGATAACACCGAGGCCGAAGCACATCACCGGATGCCTATATCGGTTGGCGCTTCGGTAACGATAGCCTGGAGCGAGAAGTGGGCTTTCGAGACCGGGCTTTACTATACTTATCTGTCATCCGAGCTGAAAACCGTTTCCGGCAAACGTTATAAGGTAGACCAGAAACTTCATTACTTGGGCGTGCCGCTCAAGGTGCACCGCCAGTTGTGGCAAAACAGTTGGTTGTCGGTTTATACCTCGGGAGGCGTCATGGTGGAAAAATGCGTAAAGGGCACGCAGGACATTACCGAAACATATACGGCATATTCCGCCCTCACGCAGGGTGTTCAGTTGGGGGTTATAACGGGCATCCCATCGGGTATGATACAGAATGTTGGAGGTTTGTCGTCTCAGTTCGCACAGAGCGAAGATGTTCTTTGGACCAGTTCGGAAGCCTCTAACGTAGAACGTGTAGACGTGGAGGCGCATCCTTGGCAATTTTCCGTGCAACTGGCAGTAGGGGCTCAGGTCAAGTTGGGCAAAAACTTTGGACTGTATGTAGAGCCAGGGGCGGCATATTACATCGATGACCAAAGCTCTTTGTACACTATCCGTAAGGAACATCCGCTAAACTTCAACTTGCAGGTGGGTGTGCGCTACCGTTTTTCGAAATAACTGCGCGCACAGAGTGGTTTCTGAAATATAATCTTTACCTTTGCTCAATAACCAAAAATCAGAAGTTGTATGAGTAATGAAATAAAGGTATCGCCGTCTTTGCTTTCTGCGGATTTCGGCAATCTGAAAGCCGATTTGGAGAAAATAAACGCGAGTGAGGCAGACTGGCTGCATTTGGACATCATGGACGGAGTGTTCGTTCCCAATATTTCCTTTGGTTTCCCCGTGCTGAAATATGTGGCTCAGTTGTGTGAAAAGCCTTTAGACGTACATCTGATGATTGTGCAGCCTGAGAAGTTTATAAAAGAGGTAAGAGACCTTAACGCAATGATGATGAACGTGCATTATGAAGCGTGCCCACATCTTCACCGGGTAGTGCAGCAGATAAAGGATGCGGGTATGCAGGCAGGCGTGACTCTGAACCCGGCTACTCCGGTTTCGCTGCTTTCCGATATTATAGCAGACGTTGACATGGTGCTTCTGATGAGCGTGAATCCGGGCTTTGGCGGGCAGAAGTTTATCCCTCACACTCTACATAAGGTACAGGAATTGCGCCAGATGATAGACGAATCGGATTCGAAAGCCTTGATAGAGGTCGACGGTGGCGTCAATCTGGAGACGGGAGCTGCCTTGGTAAAGGCCGGAGCGGATGTGCTGGTGGCCGGAAACGCGGTGTTCAAGGCTCCCGATATGGGCGAAATGATAAGTAGGTTGAAACACCTGGGATAATCTCTGCCGATTCTTGGCTCCCCGAATCACGACCTATCCTTTATTCCGGCTTACAGTGGTATTGGCTGCCGGAATTTTTCTTTCCGACCGTTTTTTGTCGGAATCTGTCGTTGGGCTCTATGCGCTGGCCGTCTTGTGCGGTGTGTTGTGCATAGGGCTTTATTTCTTTCACCGTTACAGTTTTCGCTTTTTGTTTGGGGCGTGTGCCTGTCTGACTATGGGGCTGGTGGGGGCTATCGCGTTTTGGCTTCATCATCGGGAGGTGGCGTTCGACTGGCCGTCGGACGAGGCGCTTTACGTAGGGCGTGTAGAGTCTGTTCCCGCCCAGCGAGGGTCGGGATATGTAGTCAACGTGCATGTAGAGTGCTTGAAAACCGGTTCCGATTCTTGCCCTACATGGAGGAGGGTGGACCGAAACGTTCGGCTGATGTGCTTGGCCGATTCGGCTTTCGCTCCGCTAAAGTATGCCGACCGTTTGTGCTTTTACGGGAGGGTGAGTCGCCCTTCGTCCGACAGTTCCCTTTCGGGATTTGATTACGGGCGGTATCTGGAATGCCAGAATATCGGCGGAACGGCCGTGGCTTTTGCCGGCCGATGGAAACCGCTGGGGCCTGATGGCGGTTTCTCACTGCGCGGACTGGCGCTGGAGTGCCGCGAGAGGATACTCAACGTGTATCGGTCGTGGGGATTAGACCGGGATGTGTATGCAGTGGTCTCGGCTCTCACGGTGGGCGATAAGGGGGCGCTTTCGCGCGAGTTGAGGAACGTATATACGGTGGCCGGAACCAGTCATGTGTTGGCGCTTTCGGGATTGCACGTCGGGATATTGGCCCTCGTTTTGTCGTGGGCGTTGTTTCCGTTGCGGTTGGTGCGTGGCGGACGGTGGCTGACGAGCTTCTGCGTAGTCTTCGTACTGTGGGCGTTCGCTTTCCTTACAGGATTGTCACCGTCGGTGGTGCGCGCCGTAACGATGTTCTCGCTGTATGTGGTGGCGTCGGTCGTGTCGGAAGACCGATTCTCGGGCGGTTATGCCGTAGTGCTTGCCGCATTCATCATGCTGCTGTTCCGCCCGTTGTATCTGTTCGATTTAGGTTTTCAGCTTTCGTTCTCGGCGGTGATTTCTATCTTGTTGCTCCATCCGTTGTTTCAGCGGTGGTGGACGCCGAAGCGGAGGGCGGTAAGGTTTGTGTGGAATGTGCTGACTCTTTCTCTTGCGGCCCAGATAGGAACGGCCCCCATTGTACTCTATTGTTTCGGGACGTTTCCTGCTTACTTCCTGTTGGCCAACTTGTTTGTAACTCCGTTTGCCGTGCTTATCTTGACTCTCAGCTTGCTGGCCTTGTGCCTGCTGCCCGTTCCGGTGCTGAATGTTGGCGTGGTCAAGGCGCTTGCGCTATCAGCCTTGGGCATGACACGGATGATGGAGTGGGTCTATGGTTTGCCCGGTTCGCAGATAACCTCGGTTTATTTGAGCGGATTTCAGGCAGCCTTGCTGGTAGCGGTCTTGGTCTTTGCGTATGCTTATTCCCTCAAGCGCACTTTTCGTCGGGCGTTGCTTACATTGTTGACGCTCAATGTTTTTGCCGCTTCATTGGTAGCCGGTTTGCTGTCTGCGCCGAAGCCGTCGGTATGCCTTGCCCGAGGAGGGGTGTACACCTGTTGCGGACGCAATGTTTCCCGTTTGGAGCCTGTGCGTGAACCTTGCCGGATAGGAGGAAGCGCCGTTGTTCTGCTGAACGATGGAAGGTGGAAAAACAAGCGCTCGGCGGTGCGCCTATCGGTAGACTATGCGTATGTATGCCGTGGCTTTCGGGGAAGCGCCGCCGATATCCACCGATTGTTTCGGGCGCGTCTCGTCATGCTCGATGCCTGGCTGCCCGATTGGCAGCGCGAGAAGTTGAAGTCGGAATGTCACGATTTGGGCATGGAATATTGCGAATTGCCGGAGGCTGGTTTTCGCTTTTCGGCTCTCTGAAATCCCCTCTACAATACCTTCTGGAGCCGTTTCTGAGAGGCGAAAAATCCCTCGGGACGAATTTTAAATCTCTCGCCGGAGAATAAAAATCTCTCGAGACGTTTTTAAAATCTCTCGCCGGAGATTTTTAGCCCCTCTGAGGCTGCTTTTTTCGATGCGTTTTCCGGCGGTTTTGTTGTGGAAAAAAAACGGAGAAAACGCAATGATTTTTGCACGTATGCGCTTTATCTGAAAGAATAAATCGTACTTTTGCAACTTCAACCAATACAATTTAGAACATTATGTTGTCGAAAGTCATTCTACAGTCTAACGTAGATAAAGTAGCGAAACTCTTCGAGCGTGCCGACAAAGTGGTAATTACAACCCATATATCGCCCGATGGCGATGCGGTAGGTTCCTCGCTAGGGCTTCTCCATTTTCTGGAAACACAAGGGAAAGAAGTCCATATCGTAGTACCGAACGCTTTCCCCGATTTCCTGCGCTGGATGCCAGGTGCGAAAGACATTGTCCGCTACGATATGTATTCCGATTTTGCCAATCAACTGATATCCGAGGCCGACGTTATCTGTTGTCTGGACTACAATGCCTTGTCGCGTATCGAGAACGTAGCCAAACCGGTAGCCGAATCCAAGGCGCGCAAGGTCATGATAGACCATCACCTCAACCCCGATGATTTTTGCGATGTGACCATTTCGCATCCTACAACGTCGTCTACGTCCGAACTGGTCTTCCGTTTGATTTGTCGCATGGGAAACTTCGAAGACATTACCTTCGAGGGCGCGGAATGTATCTACACCGGCATGATGACCGACACCGGCGGATTCACATATAACTCGAACGACCGTGAAATCTACTTTATCATCAGCGAACTGCTGTCGAAAGGCATCGATAAAGACGAAATATACCGCAGGGTTTTCTTTACGTATTCCGAAGACCGCTTGCGACTGATGGGATACGTGCTGTACGAGAAAATGCAAGTTTACCGTCCGTTCCGTTCGTCACTGATATGCCTTACACGCAACGACCAACGGAAATTCCACTTCTCAAAGGGAGACAGCGAAGGTTTTGTGAACATCCCTCTCCAGATGAAAAACATCTGCTTCTCGGCTTTCTTCCGAGAAGATACAGAAAAAGACAAGATAAAGATATCGTTGCGTTCCGTAGGCTCGTTTCCCTGTAACAAGATAGCGGCGGAATACTTTAACGGAGGCGGACATCTCAACGCTTCGGGTGGCGAGTTTTACGGTTCGATGGAAGAAGCGGTAACACTCTTCAAGCAAGCGTTGGTGAAATACGAGGATTTGCTATTAAAAAATGAGTTGTTTCGTTAATAAATGACCGGAAAGAGCGCCAGTTATAAATCAAATTACTAAATTTGTCAGCACAAACAGACTAAAATGAATAAAACAAGATTGTTGGTAGCACTCGCAGCCGTGGCCGGTTGCTTGCAAAGCTGTAGTAACAGCAAGACGTACGCCGAGATGAAAGAAGAAGAAGCCGATGCTGTAGACGCTTGGATTGTAAACCACGACTACAAAGTCATCAGCGAAAAAGAATTCTACGCCAAAGACACTCTGACCGACGACAACGAGTATGTTCTGTTCGAAGAATCGGGTATTTACATGAATATTGTGAAAAAAGGCCCTACCGACTCGACTGGAAAATACAAGGGCACAGTGCTTGCCGATGGCTCTTACGACATCAGCTCACGCTATGTAGAGATAGCCATGCAAGACCGAGACAGCCCAAGCATGTCAGTAGGCGATACGCTGACGGCCAATATGCAACTGTACGGTCTGCCTCAGCGCGAGCTCTATCCCGAAACGTATAATCTGACTATCAGCGGAACATCCTATTCGGCTGCCTTCACGTCTTCGGGAACGTACAGCATGTATTCTTACTATAGCACCACGTCCGTACCATCGGGATGGCTGGTACCCCTCAAGTACTTGAAACCGGCTCGCACGCAGTCGGCCTCCGAAGTGGCGCGTGTCCGCATCATCGTGCCTCACGGACAAGGCACAAGCACGGCATCGCAATACGTATATCCGTGTTACTACGAAATAACCTATAATTTGAATTGATAATATTATGACGTTAATTAAATCGATTTCCGGTATCCGCGGAACAATTGGAGGACATGCCGGCGAAGGATTGAACCCGCTCGACATCGTAAAGTTCACATCAGCTTATGCTACACTGATACGTCGCACAACCACAAAGAAAACGAACCTTATCGTTGTAGGTCGCGATGCCCGCATCTCTGGCGAAATGGTAAAGAACGTAGTTTGCGGTACATTGATGGGAATGGGATTCGATGTACTGAACATCGGACTAGCTTCTACCCCTACTACCGAACTGGCCGTAACCATGTCAGGAGCCTGTGGCGGTATCATCCTTACTGCTAGCCACAACCCCAAGCAGTGGAACGCACTGAAATTGCTTAACGAGAACGGCGAATTCCTGAATGCTGCCGAAGGTCAGGAAGTGCTCAGTATCGCTGCTGCCGAAGCCTTCGAATTCGCCGATGTAGACCATATCGGAAAATATACCGAAGACAACACGTATAACCAAAAACATATTGATAGCGTATTGGCTTTGGAACTGGTAGATGTAGAAGCCATTCGTAAAGCTAACTTCCATGTAGCCATCGACTGTGTAAACTCAGTAGGCGGCATCATCTTGCCCGAACTGCTGAACCGATTGGGCGTACAGCACGTAGAGAAACTATACTGCGAACCTACCGGTAACTTCCAGCACAATCCGGAACCCCTTGAGAAGAACTTGGGCGACATTATGGGATTGATGGCTAAGGGCGGACACGATGTAGCTTTCGTTGTAGACCCCGACGTAGACCGCTTGGCAATGATTTGCGAAGACGGTAAGATGTACGGCGAAGAATATACGCTGGTTACCGTAGCCGATTACGTCCTGAAGCACACTCCTGGAAACACCGTATCGAACCTCAGCTCAACGCGTGCTTTGCGCGATGTGACTCGTAAGTACGGCATGGAGTACAACGCTTCGGCTGTAGGCGAAGTAAATGTAGTTACTAAGATGAAAGCTACTCACGCTGTAATAGGCGGTGAAGGCAACGGCGGAGTAATTTATCCGGCTTCGCACTATGGTCGCGATGCGCTGGTAGGTATCGCCCTTTTCCTGAGCCATCTGGCACACGAAGGAAAGAAGGTAAGCGAACTTCGCGCTTCATATCCCAACTATTTCATTGCGAAGAACCGTATCGACTTAACACCTGATACAGATGTTGACGCGATACTTGCAAAAGTTAAAGACCTGTATAAGAGCGAAGAGATAAACGACATTGATGGCGTGAAAATAGATTTCCCCGACAAGTGGGTACATCTTCGCAAGAGCAATACTGAACCGATTATCCGCGTGTACTCCGAAGCTTCTTCTATGGAAGCAGCCGATGCGTTGGGTAAGCAAATCATGGACATCGTCTACGGATTGGTAAAGTAAGACACTTATACCATCATAAAAACAAAGGCATCATGTGATATTCGCATGATGCCTTGTTTTATTTCTGCTATTTCCGTCTGATTTTCTTATAGTAGGGCATTACGGGCTTTAACCCGAAGTTGGCTGGATGGGTAAAGATTATCTTTGCGGCAATGATGCGATAGATGTAACGATTGGTTTCCTCGACTAACTGAAGGTCTATAGCCTCGTCTACATGTTGTCGCTTCAGTTCTGCATTGATTCGCGCCTGACCGATGTTGTACGATTGAGCCACAGCCACCCAGTCGGCAAATTTGGCGTAAGCCGCTTTCAGGTATCGGCAAGCGGCGTGGGTGGATTTCTCAATGTCTCGCCTCTCATCGATTTTCTGCGATACGTTGAGGCCGTAGTCTCTGGCGGTGCCTTCCATAAACTGCCATAGCCCCAATGCTCCCGCTGAGGAGCGTGCATCGGGATTCATGCCGCTCTCTATAACCATCAGATACTTGAAATCATTGGGTACGCCTTCTTCTTTCAGTATTCGCTCTACAATGGGGAAATAATATTCAGCCCGCTGCATTAACGTTTTCGAGAAGGCAGTAAGGCTCATCAGCTCTCGGCGTAGTTTGCGCTGCCGAAACGACAAGTCAAGGTTCACCGGCTGTCCACAGAAGAGCAGCGTGTTTGGCGAGAGGACGCTATCGGATAATTCCATCTCTTTCATGGTGACTTCCACGCCGCGGAACTCGGCATCGGTCAGAGCCGGTGTCGGAATACGGTCCGGTTCTTGGGCTTGCACGTTCCATGCGGCGAGGAGTAGCGGTATGGCTAAGAGGCGTTTCATCTTGATTCCTTGATTTCGGGTGCAAAGATACGGCTTTGGCGGTTACGTTGTAAGGGGAAGGTGAATAAACGGTAAAATAACATACGGATTGCGTTTTTTTGTTTACGTGAAATGTTTTGTGCCGTAAGTAAATGGATTATTTTGTAAATTTGCAACGCTAAAGCGAATATCAATAATTTAAACGAAATATTATTATGGCTAAAAAGGCTCTTTTAATGATTCTTGATGGTTGGGGAATCGGCGACCACAAGAAAGACGATGTGATTTTCGAAACTCCCACTCCGTATTGGGACGGTTTGCTCGCAGCTTATCCGCATTCTCAGCTTCAGGCCAGCGGCGAAAATGTAGGCTTGCCCGACGGACAGATGGGTAACTCGGAAGTAGGACACCTCAACATCGGTGCCGGACGTATCGTGTACCAAGACTTGGTGAAGATTA
>CAVBJM010000002.1:0-144158 GCA_963595925.1 bacterium | reverse complement strand
TTAATGCGTCCCGAGAGATTTTTTATCGCTCGCCGCTGATTTTTATTCTCTCGCCAAAGGATGGGCGCAACTGGGTACGAGACAATGAGGAGAGAACAACACAGGAAACTGCCTGTTTTTCAACTTCGAGATTACAAAATAGTACACGAGAAGAGACCAGGCGGCAGCATATTTAATTTTTTTACAGATTTAGAGAAAAAAATACCACTTTTCCATACCATATCTACAAAAAGCACCCTATATTTGTGATAACAAAAACAAATCTTAATAAAAACTATTTTATCAACGAGTATTACTAATCAAAAAAACAAAAAAGTATGAAACGATTCAAGTTTAACCTTGTGAATTGGGCTTCAGTCTTAGCCTTGACAGCGACTGTTGCATCATGCTCGAACTCTGACGATTTGACTAATCCTACCCCCCAGTGGAGATATAGCAAGCATATCAGCTAGCGATTTGTCAGATATCAGCATCTATGCCAACAACTCACTGCTAAGCAGTAGCCTCAAAAATCAGTCTACGGTTTCGCACTTTATCTATGCCAAAATTCAGGACAAGGAAGGCGTAACCGATGCAAACCAGTTGGAATTACAACTTAAGGGCATTGACCCCTTATACTACGAAACTTGGTCAAAACGTCCGCAGAAGTCCGAAAATGGTGAAGGCGTGTCCACAGCCGAGCGCGAGTTCGTACTGAGTTATCTTCAGAGTCACCCGAACGAGGGCTGGACTAACATCGACATCGAGACCTACTACATCCAGTATGTAGGTGGCGGAAACCATAAGTATGATGCCGGCAAAGACCAAAACAACGTTCAGCAGTATGTATCTAACGGTTCGAACCATATGGACTATATCCAGTTCGGTACCACTCATATCAACGACTACAACGCTAACTACGGGCCACGCGCTTTCATCAACGGCCTCAACCTGAAGGACAACACTCCTTCGTATCATGATAGCTATGGTAACAAAGTCTATTACGACAAGTACCAGTACTACTACATCACTTACAACGGACAGAAGAACCTTTACCTCTGCTTCGACTACGCGACAGAAAAGAGCAGTGGCGAGAAAGTAGCAGGTGACGGCGTGTATGATGACTATGTAATCAAAATCATCGCAGCAAGCGAAGACAAGAGCAAGCCTAATGTAACTCCTGATCCGGAGCCAACCCCGACACCCGATCCGGAACCTACTCCGACTCCTGACCCGGTAACTCCGGATACTCCGGACGAAACAATCAAGCCGAACGTAGAGATTGACTTGTCTGTAAAAGACGATAACGAAAACTACGCCCGCAATGAGACTAAGCTCTCTATCCACGTACGCGACACCGTAGATGTAGAGGTTTTCATCCCCGTAGAAAAGCAATACTATTGCGAAAAGGATGATATGTACATCGTAGAACGTCACGAAGATGGATACTGGGTTTACAACGGCGAAAAGAAGAACTCGGAAACATTCAGCATGAATATTGCCGGCGATGTAATCACGCTTACCATTACTTACGAAGAGAACGGCATCCGCATCAAGACGAAAGGCATCAACAAGAGCTCGCTGAAGTACTGCCGCACCACCTTCGGTGATGGTATCACCTTTGAGGTTTCTAACTACTTCACTGGATTCAATAACGCCAACGAACTGTTTGAAAAGCTGAAAGCCGGTAAACCGACAGCTAAATTCTACGATGTAGACGGCAATCTCATCCCGAACTACCAGTACTACGACCCGAACTCTCTCTACGACTACGAAAAGGACATATTGGTAGAACAAGCCAAATAAAAAACAAACGACTGACAGAAACAGTCTCACCAAGACATATGGAGGAGGCCGACATTCCGCAAGGGTGCCGGCCTCCTTCTTTTTTATCCTGGGAATAGAACCAATCCGGATTTTTTGGGCTATTTTTGCAGCAACAAAAAAGCAGAGAACATATACTTATGAACGATATTGTTTTTTACGTCTGCACGGCACTGGCCGGAGCATGCGCCGTCTTGTTCCTCATCCAACTGACATACCTGTTTTATATCTACAACCGCATCCACCGGAAACGGCACAAAGAAGCATGCGCGGAAACTCCCTCGGAAACACCTCCACTTTCCGTCATCATCGTAACGAAAGATTCGGGCGAAGCACTGAACAGAAACCTGCCGCAGATACTGGAACAAGACTATCCCGAGTTTGAAGTCATCGTAGTAAACGATATGTCGGCCGGCGAAGACGAAGACATTCTGAAACGACTGTCGGAAAAATATACCAACCTGTATCACACGTTCATCCCACAAACGGCACGATACGTCAGCCGTAAAAAGTTGGGTATAGCCATGGGCATACGCGCCAGCCGATACGACTGGATAGTAATGACCGAACCGTATTGCCACCCCACCAGCAAGAACTGGCTGAAAAGCCTTGCTCATGAGATGACACCCGGTACAGACATCGTGTTGGGCTACAGCAACTACGAGAAAGGACCGAAGAAGCGTTTCTCACGCCACATCATAGTCACCACATTTTTTCAGGCCGTACGCTTTCTGGGCATGGCACTGGCCGGAGCCCCCTACATGGGCATCGGACGGAATATGGCTTACAGAAAAAGCCTCTATCTGTCGCACAAAGGATTTGCCGACCATCTGCAACTGAAACGCGGCGAAGACGACCTGTTCGTAAACGCCGTAGCTACGGCGCAAAACACCCGAGTGGCCGTTTCCGCCGAAAGCATCGTACGTATGCCCACTCCCCCATTCAAGCACATTTGGCATGAAGGAAAGATGAACGCGATAGCCACCAGCCGCTGTTACAAAGGCTCGGCCAGGATATGGAATGCCATCGAAACATGGACCTGCTTCCTGTTTCACGCGCTCAGCCTTGCGACCGTTGTAGTAAGCGCCCTGTATGCACAATGGATTATCGCCGGAGCCGCTGCCTTATTGTGGCTGGTGCGTATGGCTTGCGAAATGACCGTACTGAAGCGCACGGCCAACGACCTGCAAGAGCATTTGGGCGTATCGCTCTTCGTACTGGACTTGCTGCGCCCCTGGTGGAACTTGGCCGACAAGATAAGCTATCTGTTCAGCGACAAGAGCGAATTCTTCCGCAAATAACCGCATAAAGAATCGGAAATCTATATGTAAACCACTATTTTTGCAAGAAACAAAAACGAATTTATCAAGAAACAAAACGAACTACTATGGCAAGATTTAAACGCATACTGCTAAAGCTCAGCGGTGAAAGCCTGATGGGCGAAAAGAAATACGGAATAGACGAAAAACGTTTGGCAGAATATGCCGCACAGATAAAAGAGATACACGACATGGGCGTACAGATAGGCATCGTGATAGGTGGAGGAAACATCTTCCGCGGACTGACGGGAGCCGGAAAAGGATTCGACCGTGTGAAAGGCGACCAGATGGGTATGTTGGCTACCGTAATCAACAGCCTCGGACTAAGCTCGGCGTTGACGGCAGCCGGCGTAAAAGCACGTGTACTCACCGCCATCCGTATGGAACCCATCGGAGAGTTCTACACCAAGTGGAAAGCCATAGAAGCTATGGAAAACGATGAAGTGGTCATCATGTCGGGAGGTACGGGGAATCCGTTCTTTACCACCGATACAGGCTCTTCGCTGCGCGGCATCGAGATAGAAGCCGATGTAATGCTGAAGGGTACACGAGTAGACGGAATCTACACCGCCGACCCGGAAAAAGACCCAACGGCTACCAAGTTTGACGAAATAACCTACGATGAAGTGCTGGCGCGCGGACTGAAAGTAATGGACCTTACCGCCACCTGCATGTGTAAGGAGAACAACCTCCCCATCATCGTATTCGATATGGACACCGTAGGCAACCTGAAGAAAGTACTCTCGGGCGAAAATATCGGCACACTGGTACACAACTGATTCTTCTGAAGAACCAACTATACAGAAAGACCGGAACACGGAAAGCGCAGAGTTTTTAATTTTTTTTCTCTGCCTTTTCAGTGTCCCGGCCTTTTTCTTTACGCGTTCGGTGCAGGATATCAGGCTTTCTTAATCCAGTCTACAATCCATGCGCCTACTTCCTTAGTACCATACTTAGCACCGCCTTCCACCTGAATTTCGGGAGTGCGTACGCAAGCGTCGAGCGAAGCGTCCACGGCGCGGCGAATCAAAGCGCCTTCCTCTTTCAAGTCGAAATATTCGAACAGCATTGCTACCGACAGAATCTGCGCCAACGGGTTGGCGATATTCAAGCCCTTAGCCTGCGGCCACGAACCGTGGATAGGTTCGAACACCGGAGTGCTGGAGCCAGTAGAAGCCGACGGAAGCAATCCCATCGAACCGCTGATGCACGAACCTTCGTCGGTAAGGATATCACCAAAGGTGTTTTCAGTAACCATTACATCGAAGAACGTAGGCTCCTGAATCATACGCATGGCAGCATTGTCTACGTACATATAGTCGGTTTTTACTTCGGGATACTGCGGAGCCATCTCCTGAGCAATCTGACGCCACAAACGCGATGAAGCCAAGACATTGGCCTTGTCTACCACGGTGAGGTGCTTGTTGCGCTTCATGGCATACTCGAAGCCTACCTTCAGAATACGTTCTATCTCGGGACGGGTGTACATATTGGTGTCGTACGCCTTCTCGTTGTCCTGATACTTTTCGCCGAAATACATACCGCCAGTCAGCTCACGGATGCAAAGGAAATCGGCGCCTTCTACCAGTTCGGCACGCAGAGGCGACTTGTGAAGCAAGCACTTAAAGGTCTGTACCGGACGGATATTGGCAAACAGTCCCAACTTCTTACGCATGGCCAGCAAACCCTGTTCGGGGCGAACCTTGGCCGTAGGGTCGTTGTCGAATTTCGGATCGCCCACTGCCGAAAACAGTACGGCATCGGCGTTCTTACATACCTGATATGTTTCCTCGGGGAACGGGTCGCCCACCTTGTCTATTGCGTCAGCACCACAAACGGCATACTCGTAATTTACCTTATGACCGAATTTCTCACAAACAGCCGTCATCACGTCAACGCCCTGAACGGAAATCTCAGGTCCGATGCCGTCTCCGGCCAATACTGCAATTTTAAATTCCATAATTTCTTATTGTTTAGTTACTCTTCTATGATGTTCAACATTTTAATGGTAGCCTTGATGGCCGCTTCCGTCTGGTCGGCATCCAGTCCGCGCGTGCGGAACTCACGATCTTGATAGTTCCAGGTGATAACGGTCTGCACAAAGGCATCGGTGCGTCCACCGGGAGGAATACTTACCGCATAATTGGTCAGCATCGGGAACTTGCGTCCCAGCGTACCCTTGTATATTTTGCGCAAGGCACGCACAAAGGCATCGTACTGTCCATCGCCCGACGAGCTTTCCTGATACACCTGTCCGTTTATATCGATACTGAGGGTAGCCATCGGCTTCAGTCCCTTAGCCAGCGTTACGAAATAACTGAGCAGTTTTACCTTGTTGTCCACACTGTCGTGCTTCAGCACATCCGAAATGATGTATGGCAAATCGTCCTGCGTAACCAGCTCCTTGCGGTCGCCCAACTCGATAATGCGTGCGGTGACTTTCTTCATCGACTCCTCGTCTAGCTCCAGTCCCAGACTCTCCAAATTCTTTCGGATATTGGCTTTCCCGGAGTTCTTCCCCAAGGCATACTCGCGTACACGTCCGAAACGTTCGGGCAGCAAGTCGTTACAATACAGATTGTTCTTGTTATCGCCATCGGCATGCACTCCGGCTACTTGTGTAAATACGCTTTCGCCCACTATCGGCTTGTTGGCTGGGATGCTTACCCCCGAATAGGATTCCACCATGCGGCTCATCTCGTTCAGTCGGCTCTCGTCGATGTTGGTAACAGCATGGAAATGGTCTTTCAGAATAGCCTGAACACTGGCCAAAGGAGCGTTTCCGGCTCGCTCGCCCAGTCCGTTTATCGTGGTATGCAATCCCCTCACGCCACTCAGCACAGCCGCCAGTACATTGCTTACCGCCAAATCGTAATCATTGTGCGCATGGAAGTCGAAATGCAGTTCGGGATAGCGTTTCTTCATCTTCCGCATGTACTCTATCACCTGTAGCGGATTAAGAATGCCTAGCGTATCGGGAAGCATAAACCTGTCAATGCCTGTATCCTTCAGCCCGTCTATCAGTCCGAACACATATTCGGGCGAATCCTGAATGCCGTTGCTCCAGTCTTCCAAGTAAACGTTAACGTTCATCCCCTTGGACTGGGCATACGCCACTACCCGACGGATATCGGCCACATGCTCGGCAAGGGTCTTTTTCAGTTGGAAATGACAATGCTTTTCCGAACCTTTGGTCAGCAGATTGACAACCCGGCATCCCGTCTCTTCAATCCAGTCTACCGAAACGTTTCCGTCTACAAACCCAAGTACTTCCACCCGAGACAAGAAACCCTTGCGTGAGGCCCAGTCGCATATCATCTTTACAGCATGCGCCTCCCCTTCCGACACCCTGGCCGAAGCAACCTCAATGCGGTCTACCCTCAGTTCTTCGAGCAGCGCACGGGCTATCATCAACTTTTCGTGGGGTACGAACGACACTCCGCTGGTCTGTTCACCATCGCGCAGTGTCGTGTCCATGATTTCCACTCTCGGATATTCTTTCATCTTTACGCCTGTCTTCCTTTTTCGAATGCCTCTATCTTATCCTTGTTCTGCACCAGGAAGTCGATATCGTCCAATCCGTTCATCAAGCAATGTTTCTTGTAAGCGTTAATCTCGAAACGCTCGCTCTTGCCCGTAGCCTTGTTTGTGATGGTCTGTTCGGGCAAGTTTACTTCTACTTCCGTTTTTGGGTCAGCATAAATAGAGTCGAACAATTCCTTCAAGAACGATTCACTCACCACCACTGGAAGTACAAAGTTATTCAGCTCGTTGTTCTTGTGGATATCGGCAAAGAAACTCGACACTACCACACGGAATCCGTATCCCGCAATGGCCCAAGCTGCATGTTCGCGGCTAGAACCGCTTCCGAAGTTCTTCCCTGCTACCAACACCTGCCCGCTGTAGGTAGGGTCGTTCAGAACGAAACTGGTGTTGAGCGAGCCATCCGGATTGTATCTCCAGTCGCGGAAGAGGTTATCGCCGAAAAACTTTTCATCGCGTGTGGTGGCTTTCAGGAAGCGCGCCGGAATAATCTGGTCGGTATCCACGTTTTCCAGCGGAAGTGGAATACACGTGCTGGTTATGATATTGAATTTTTGTTTCATCGTTTGTAGTTTTTTCTAAAATTCGTGGAAAATCAAAGCAAGGTTCTCGGGTCGGTGATTACGCCGGTTACCGCAGCTGCTGCAGCTGTCAGCGGACTGGCCAACAAGGTACGCGAACCCGGTCCCTGACGTCCTTCGAAATTGCGGTTGCTGGTAGAAACGGAATACTTGCCTGCCGGAATCTTATCGTCGTTCATAGCCAAGCAAGCTGAACATCCCGGCTGACGGATTTCGAATCCAGCCTCTTCCAACACCTTGTCAAGACCTTCCTCACGAATCTGCGCATCTACCATCCATGAGCCAGGAACCAACCAAGCTATCACGTTTTCGGCTTTCTTACGGCCTTTAACCAGCGAAGCGAAAGCGCGGAAGTCTTCTATACGACCATTGGTGCAAGCGCCCAAGAATACATAATCTATCTTCTTGCCCAGCAACGACTGTCCCGGTTCAAAGCCCATGTAGCGCATCGATTTTTCGAACGAAGTTCTCTCTACGTCGCTCATGCCCTCTGTTGTGGGAATATGATTGGTTACAGCCATACCCATACCCGGATTGGTTCCATAAGTAATCATGGGCTGAATGTCGGCAGCATCGTAGCGCACCTCTTTGTCGAATACGGCATCGTCATCGCTCTTCAGCGTCTTCCAGTAAGCCAACGCCTTGTCCCAGTCTTCACCTTTCGGGGCATATTCGCGACCTTTGATGTATTCGAACGTTACCTCGTCGGGAGCTATCATACCTCCGCGCGCACCCATCTCAATACTCAAGTTGCACAGGGTAAGACGGCCTTCCATCGTCAGACTACGGATGGCCTCACCGGCATATTCCACGAAATATCCCGTAGCGCCACTGGTGGTCATCTTCGACATCATGTAAAGAGCCACATCTTTGGCGGTAACGCCTTTACCCAACTTTCCATCGATAGTGATACGCATGGTTTTCGGACGAGCCTGAAGGATACACTGCGAAGCCATCACCATTTCCACTTCACTGGTTCCGATACCGAAAGCTACCGCTCCCATGGCACCGTGAGTAGACGTATGCGAGTCGCCGCAAACGATAGTCATGCCCGGCAAGGTCAGACCGCGTTCCGGGCCTACCACGTGGATGATTCCGTTTTTCGGGTTCAGCATTCCGAAGTGGGTCAATCCGAAATCGGCCGCATTCTTAGCCAATGTATCAACCTGCGTCTTCGAAATGGGGTCTTCGATAGGCTTGTCCTGATCGTGAGTAGGAGTATTGTGGTCGGGCATACAGTAAATGCGTTCCGGACGGAAACACTTCAGTCCTCTCGCTCTCATGCCTGCAAATGCCTGCGGACTGGTCACTTCGTGACAGTACAGGCGGTCTATATATAATTGGGTAGGTCCTTCTTCTACCTTCTGCACAATGTGTGCGTCCCAAATCTTATCGAATAATGTATTAGCCATATTATTCCGTCTTCATTAGTTATTTTCTGAACTTGTTTATACAATCGATGTAAGCCTCAACCGAAGCTGCAATGATGTCGGTGTTGGCACCGAATCCGTAGTACATCTGTCCGTCGTATTCCACCTGCATGTGTACCTTTCCCACATCATCGCTTCCTTTGCTGATGGCCTGAATCGTAAATTCCTTCAGAGTCATCTTGCGTTTGATAATCTGTTTCACACCCTTGATGGCGGCATCTACCGGACCGTTACCCGTAGCGGCGGCTTCGAAGTGTTCGCCCGAAATGTTCAGACCGACGCTGGCTACCGAACGTACGCCCACTCCACTGGTAACCTGCAGGTACTCCAGCTTGATGTGATGATTCACGTTGCGGTCCGCTCCCGCAAGTACCAAGATATCATCGTCAGTGATATCTTTCTTCTTGTCGGCCAATTTCAGGAAGTCCTCGTACACCTTGTCCAGCTTTTCCTGATCCATTTCTACGCCAAGCACATGGAGGCGATGCTTCAGCGCGGCGCGTCCGCTACGTGCGGTCAGCACGATGGCGTTATCGTCTATACCGACATCTTTCGGGTCAATGATTTCGTAGGTCTGCACGTTCTTAAGCACGCCATCCTGATGGATGCCTGAAGAGTGCGCGAAAGCATTCTTTCCCACAATGGCCTTGTTGGGCTGAACCGGCATATTCATCAAACTGGAAACCATGCGACTCGTAGGATAAATCTTTTGCGTATTGATGTTTGTATTGATATTCAGCGTGTGGTGGCAACGCAGAATCATGGCCACTTCTTCCAAGGCGGTATTTCCGGCACGTTCGCCTATACCATCGATGGTCACCTCGACCTGACGCGCTCCGTTTATCACACCGCTGATAGTATTGGCCGTAGCCATACCCAAATCGTTGTGGCAATGGGTAGAGATAATGGCCTTGTCTATTCCGTCTACATGATCTACCAAATACTTAATCTTCGCTCCGTATTCGCTCGGGAGGCAATAGCCTGTAGTATCGGGGATGTTTACAACAGTTGCACCGGCCTTGATTACGGCCTCCACCACGCGAGCCAAGTATTCGTTGTCGGTACGTCCGGCATCTTCGGCGTAAAATTCCACATCGTCCACGTAGCGGCGAGCATACTTAACGGCTGCTACAGCACGTTCGATGATTTCCTCACGCGTAGAGTTGAACTTGTATTTGATATGCGAATCGGAAGTTCCGATTCCGGTGTGTATACGTTTATGTTTGGCATATTTCAGAGCTTCGGCTGCTACGTCGATGTCTTTCTGCACGGCACGGGTAAGCGCACAAATGGTAGGCCACGTTACCGCTTTCGATATTTCGATGACCGAATTGAAGTCACCCGGGCTGGATATGGGGAATCCGGCTTCGATAACGTCTACTCCCAAGGCTTCCAACTGTTTGGCCACTTGAATCTTTTCTACCGTGTTCAGCTGACAACCGGGAACCTGTTCTCCGTCGCGCAACGTCGTGTCAAAAATAAATAATCTGTCACTCATAATTAATCTATATCTTTTATATTGTTATCAAGTAAAAAGCCTTTCGCACTCGGGGAAGTGGAAAGGCTTCGTATTTGTTCTTTCATACATTCATGCACGCAATCCACTTCCCATCGGGCTTCCCAATAGAATAATCAAACCGCATAGCAAAATATGTATGAACAATGTATTCATCGTGTAATTCTAATCCGATGCAAAGGTACGGAATAATCTGAAGCAACAAAGTAAAATGAAAGTTTTTTATCTGTTTCGGCTACGATTTTACACTTTTATCATTCTTTTAGACGCAATTCATACAAACAAGCCTCTACTTCGGCGTTGCTTCCCATGTGCTTACCCAAATCATCGGAAAGCTTTACACATTCACGCCAACTCTGGTTGACGTTCATCTTGCAGCGCGAGAGCTTCATGACGATATTGGAAGGAGCGTATCCCGTGTCATTAGTCAGGTTTGTACCGATGCCGAACGAGCAACGTATCTTCCCCCGACAATAAGTGAACAGATGGAGCGCCTTTTCAAAATCGAGCGCATTGCTGAAGATAATGGATTTGGCGGTGGGGTCGATACCCAGTTCCCTGTAGCGGGCTATCAGGCTATCCACAAACTCGAATTCGTTGCCTGAGTCGCAACGCACGCCGTCGAAGAGTTTGGCCTGCTTACGGCTGAAGTTGGAAAGGAACGAGTCGGACGTATAGGTATCGGAAAGGGCTGTACCCAAATCGCCGTCGTACACGTTTACCCAGTTCTCGAGTGCCATATAGTTGGCGTGCTTATACCCGAACTGCGCGCCGTGAAACATGAACCATTCGTGCGGATGCGTTCCCATGGGGAGCATGCCGTATTTCATGGCCAAGTAGCAGTTGGATGTACCCGTACAGTAGCGCGCATGCTCCTTAAGGTAGCCTACCACCGTATCGTGTACCTCGAACGAGAAACGCCGACGGGTACCGAACTCGGAGAACGGCATTTCGTTTTGATTGGACAGTTCTACCTTACCTTTCAGGCGTTCCAAGATGACCTGACGGTCGGGGACACAGTTTTGGAATTGGTTCTTTATTTCCGACACTACCGCCAGTATCGGCACCTCATAGAGGGTTACCTTATACAGGTAGTCGGTTACATCGATGTGCAAATGGTGTTTTTCGTCCAGCCGCACCTCGATTTTCGACGGGTCGAAGCGGAAGGAAGAAAGCCATTCCCAATACACGGGCGGGATAAAGCGGCAATGTGAAGTCATATACTCGCGTTCGTCTCGGGTCAAGGCCACCGACGCCATGTTTTGTATCTCGTTTTTCAGAGCCTTTAGGAAGCCGTCGGTGTACTCCGTCTCATCGCGGTCGCGAAAGGTAAACGTTCCCATGGCGTATGGAAAGAGCTTGATGTAAGCGTACGAGGTGGTGAACTTATATAAATCGGTGTCTAAAATGGAGTTTATAACCATAATGTTCTGTATTTTGTTATTGAATGGATGTTAACGATGCGAGACGGCCTACGTTCAGCCGACCGGGAAGTAGAGGGGCGAAGTTCTCGGACCCTCTTTGCGCAGCAGACCTTTTTCTACAAACAACGCCAACCACTTGCGCGCCGCAGAGGTACGCAGATGGAACGTATGCTCCATAACGTGGCGGGTGATGTACTTGTGTTCAGCCACGTAAGCGCGCACTTTCTCCTCCAACTCGTCCTCGGTATATACGGCCGACTTGACAGACGCGGTAGCCTTCTCAAAACGGGCGTTGCGCTTCACCTCGGCCAGTAGCGATACGTCGGGACGGAAGTTGATGCCGCGCACGCTGAGGTAATCGGAACGAACCTTTTCCACAGGCTTGCCTTCGGGGATGTCAAGAGCCACCGACAGCGAGAAGTAACCTATCTCGGGGATGTGGAAACGGCTTCCCTGCGAGAGTTCGGATATCATGTACTCCCGTATGGTCATCAGCGCAGCCCGTACATCGGCGGCGGTGAGTGAGCTGTCGTTTTGGATGCTTCGCTCCAGCGCGTTGTCTCTCATCGGTTCTTGTTCCAACAGTCGGACATACGGATGTTCTTTTCCCTCGCCAGCGGCGTTCTTAATGGCATGGATTTCGTACTTAATGTTCATAGATTTTTGGTATTAGGCTTTTCACAAAGATACGATACGGACATAGGGGTTTGCAAGTTTTCAAGGGGATTTTTTCGATGAATCGGCAGCAAGTTTCCGTATCACAGTTGTGACACGACTATCACCACAGCTGTGATACAACTATCACCGCAACTGTGATACAACTATCACCGCAGTTGTGACACGCTTTTACTTCGGTCGAAGTAAGACAACTTTCCGGCGAAAGGCGTCCCACTTTCTCCGCAATCGTGCAGAAGTGTAGCCAAAGAAAGCGTCCCGCAAAAACCCTTTCGGTCTTTGCGGGACGCCTACTTGCGTTGCGAATCTCCCGGTTAGGGGCGGAATCCGCACGCCGTATGTTTTAGCGCATCTGTACGCTGGTTACTTCGCCCGTGTACAATACGTATTGTTTGTCCTTATCGTATTTCAGCTTCTTTGCCTTGAGTTTGGCTGCATCCATTACTTCCGTGTCTTTTTTCTTGCAGTCGATAACTACCACCGGTGTAGAGCTTCCTTTTACATAGAACGACACTTTGTACGTGTTGCTCTGTTCCATCAAAGCGTTTGCGGCGATACGGCTCTTGTCTATCAACAGGTTTGCCACCCACTTGTTGCCCGACTTCTCTGTTCCTGCCCAGTTAGCGCTCTTCACTTCTATCTCTTCGCCATCGGCCGAAGTCAAGGTGATACGTCCCTTCTCAGCTACCTCTGTCAGGTTAGACGGAAGATTGTTTACCGTGGTCTTCTTCAGGTCGGCGTTCGAACCAAGTTCTACTACGGTAGGAACTACAGCTACAGTCTGCGTAGTAGAAGCATTGAGGTTTCCTAACGCGTTCAGTCCCAACGTAGAAGCTGCCGAAGCGAAGATGTTATCCTTCAAGTCGATGGTTTCGCGACGGAACTTACCGCACACGGGAGCCAGTTTGTTTTGCTTCTTATTCAAGGCGTACTTGTCGGTAATCCATTCTTCGGCTGTGTACTTCTCTCCGCCATCGCGCGCTTCATCGTACCAGTAGCGAATACGGTTCATGGTAAACTTGCAGCTTCCATCGGTCACGTTGATGACCAACTGATAATAAACGCGCGTACGGTCCAGCGACAGAGCCGAAGACGAGAACACCAGATATTCTTCGCCCGAAACGGCTATCACGCCCTCTTCTTCGCTGGTATAAGCCACGCGACCATTCAGATTTCCTTCGGGTTTAAAGCGGTCTTCCGCCCAGTCCTTCAGTTGCGAGAAGAGCGAAGCCTTTGTTTCTCCCGGCACTTTGAATTCTTTCGCAAAGGTCACTTTCCCGTCTGTGAGGGTAACGGCTCCCGCCAGATACTTCGGATTGGTATTATCTTTCTTTTCTTTGGCCATTCCCAATAAGGGAAGACACAACATAAGCATTAGCAGTAATTTCTTCATGGTAATATTAGTTTTGTCATTCATTGCGACAAATATAATTATAAATTGTAGAAAGAAACGGCGAGTGGAAACAAAAAAGGTACGGACTTCACAGATTTTACCATCTGCGTTATCCGTACCTATTCTATTCTAAAAAAATCTTTTTATTTGACTGGTATCTTGGCCACACGTCCTACGTGACGTCCGCCTTCGAACGGCGTATCGAAAAATTCGGTCATTATCCGATTAGCCATTTCGGTGTCGATGAAACGTCCCGGCATGACCAGCACGTTGGCGTCGTTGTGTTGGCGCGACAGATGCGCAATCTCAGGAATCCAGCACAATGCCGCCCGAATGCCTTGATGCTTGTTCAGCGTCATGCTAATGCCTTCGCCACTGCCGCAAACCGCAATGCCCAGACTACATTCGCCCGACTCAACAGCCAAAGCCAAAGGGTGAGCGAAATCGGGATAATCGCAACTGTCGGTGCTATATGTACCAAAGTCTTTATAATTCCATCCTTTACTTTCCAGCCATTGCTTCACGTATTGTTTCAGTTCGAAGCCGGCATGGTCGGAAGCCAATCCTATCACTTTCATCAGAGCATCTCCTTTACTTGTTTATACACGTTCTCGGCGGTAAATCCCAACTTCTCATCCAACACCTTGTACGGAGCGGAGAAACCGAACGATTCCAATCCCCAAACTTTTCCGTGAGCACCTACAAGGCCTTGCAGGTTGACAGGCAGTCCGGCGGTCAGACCGAAAATCTTGGCGTCTGCCGGAAGAATGCTTTCCTGATACTCTTTGCTTTGGCTACGGAACAACCCTTCGGACGGAACAGATACCACGCGAAGTTTCACGCCTTCCTTGCGGAGCAATTCGGCTCCGGCCACCAGCGTAGACACTTCCGAGCCCGAAGCAACCAAAATCACATCGGGATTTTCATCCGATCCGGCTACGATATAAGCGCCCTTCGCCGTCTGTGAATAGTCGGTTCCTGCAGGCAGGCTGGCTACGTTCTGACGAGAGAATATCAAGGCGGTAGGAGTAGACATATTTTCCATTGCTAACTTCCATACCTGAGTAGCTTCGTCTACATCGGCCGGACGGAGAACCAACATCGAGTTACGTCCCTTGTGGTTCTTCAGTTTTTCCATCAAGCGTATCTGCGCTTCCTGTTCTACCGGCTCATGCGTAGGTCCGTCTTCGCCCACACGGAAAGCATCGTGAGTCCAAATGAATTTCACGGGAGTTTCCATCAGCGCCGCCATACGTATAGCGGGTTTCATATAGTCGGAGAATACGAAGAACGTTCCGCAAGCGGCTATTACACCTCCGTGAAGCGACATACCGATGCAGCAGCAAGCCATTGTCAGTTCCGATACGCCGGCCTGGAAGAATGCACCGCTGAAATCGCCTTTCGTAAACGCATGGGTTTTCTTCAGGAAGCCATCGGTCTTGTCGGAATTGGAGAGGTCGGCCGAAGCGCACACCATATTTTCTACCTGAGTAGCCAGTACGCCCAGCACCGTTGCCGAAGCGGCACGTGTAGCTGCGCCGGCTTTCTGCTCGATAGCGTTCCAGTCTATCTGCGGCAAACGACCCGCAAACCAGTCTTCCATCTTCCGAGCCAACTCGGGGTTCTGTTTCGCCCATTCGGCCTTGGCCGCATAGCGTTCCTTTACGATGGCTTTCAGTTCCTCACGACGACGAGCGTAGAGTTCGGCTACATCGGGGTAAATCTGGAACGGGTTTTCTACATCGCCACCCAAGTTCTTTATCGTATTTATATAAGCGTCGCCACCCAACGGCGCACCGTGGGTACCGCAGTTATGTTCGTAGCTCGTATTGTCGGCCTTGCGCGCGCCTTTACCCATTACGGTCTGACCGATAATCAGCGTGGGCTGTCCGGTCACGGCCTTTGCCTGAGTCAACGCTTCGCGTATTTCATCGGGGTTGTTACCGTCGATGCTGAAGACTTTCCATCCCCAAGCCTCGTACTTCTTGGCCACATCTTCACGGGTCACTTCGGTACATTCGGTAGAAAGCTGGATATCGTTCGAATCGTAGAACATTATCAGGTTATCAAGCCCCAAATATCCGGCCACACGTCCTGCGCCTTGCGAAATTTCTTCCTGAATACCGCCGTCGGAGATATAAGCGTATATGGTTTGGTTCATAACATCGCCCAACCGTGCCTTAAGGAACTTGGCAGCCATGGCCGCACCTACGGCAAACGTATGGCCTTGTCCCAACGGACCAGACGTATTCTCGATGCCGC
Organism: bacterium; assembly: GCA_963595925.1. Classification (GTDB taxonomy): domain Bacteria; phylum Bacteroidota; class Bacteroidia; order Bacteroidales; family Bacteroidaceae; genus Phocaeicola. The sequence goes on along the minus strand of CAVBJM010000002.1, from coordinate 128,212 downwards.
GCATCACGTCTACTTCGGGATGTCCCGGTGTAGGACTACCCCACTGGCGGAATTGCTGCAACTCATCCAAAGTAAATTTTCCGGAAAGCGCCAATACAGAATACAACATCGGCGACATGTGTCCGGGATCAAGGAAAAAACGATCGCGCCCTTCCCAACGCGGATTTTCGGGATCGTAAATTAAGAACTCCGAGAACAGTACATTCACAAAGTCTGCACCTCCCATCGCTCCACCGGGATGTCCGGACTTAGCCTTTTCTACCATCGAAGCCGCCAAAATACGTATATTATCGGCCGCATGGTTCATTAATGTCTTATCGTTTTTCATTATCGGATATAAATTTATACGCGTGCAAAGGTACTAATAAAATCTAAAACTCGCAGACTGTAAGCCATAGAGTTTTAGGAAGCACCCCGTTCGTGTTATAATTTGAAGATTCGTTCCATCATTTTCCACTTCTCGTGCGATGCCTGTCCAGGCAATGCTTTTTGGAATTTATCCATATGGGCTTCCCATTCTTTCTGACGCGGTAGCGTAGCCAGACGTTCGTTGTCCTTCACCCAGTCGAAGTCATCAGTTGTATCTGCTATCATAAACAGTGTGGTGCCGTGTATGTATATCTGCATATCCAGAATACCCACCTGACGGATGCCTTCCTTTATTTCTTCCCACACGTGCTTGTGTTCCTCCACATATCCGGCTATTAGTTCCGGATCGTCGTATAATTCCATGGTTTGGCAATAGCGTTTCATCGTTTCCTCCTTACTAAAAAGGCAGACCCTTTTTGAAAGGGGCCTGCCTCTGTATTAACAATATGTATTCTTAGCACACTTTGTGTGAACCGTCGCTGATTACTACATCGTAAACCTTCGGGCTACGTCCGAATTTCTCTTTGAAGCGTTCCTTAGCGGTGGTGATGAATGTATCGTACAGCTCGTTCTTTACCAAGTTAATGGTGCATCCGCCGAAGCCGCCACCCATCACGCGAGAACCTGTTACGCCGCAATCGAAAGCGATGTCGTTCAAGAAGTCGAGTTCCTCGCAGCTAACTTCGTAAAGTTTGCTCATGCCGTGGTGAGTTTCGTACATCTTCTGGCCTACAGTTTCGTAGTCGCCTCTTTCCAATGCATCGCAAACATCCAATACACGCTGGATTTCTTCTATTACGTATTCGGCACGCATGTAGTCTTCTTCCGAAACTTCAGCTTTCACTTCGTTCAGCATGTCGATGGTGCAGTCGCGCAAGAACTCTACATGCGGATGTGTCTTCTGAATAGCGGCTACCACACTTTCGCAACTCTGACGACGCTTGTTGTAAGCCGAAGAAGCCAACTCGTGTTTTACCACCGAGTCAACCAATACCAATCGGTATCCTTCCGGACGGAATGGGAAATACTGATATTCCATTGAGCGGCAATCCAAACGCATCAAGCTTCCTTCTTTTCCGAATACCGAAGCGAATTGGTCCATGATACCGCAGTTCACACCGCAATAGTTGTGTTCGGTAGCCTGACCAACCTTAGCCAATTCGAATTTGTCTATTTTGTTTTCGCCGAACATTTCGTTCAGTGCATAAGCGTATGTCGACTCCAATGCAGCCGAGCTTGACATACCGGCACCCAGAGGCACATCGCCAGCAAAAGCAGTATTGAAACCTTTCACGTCTACTCCGCGCTTAATCATCTCACGGCAAACGCCGAAGATGTAGCGTGCCCAACTTGCCTTAGGAGCGTCTTCTTCGTTCAAGCCGAATTCAACGTAGTCTTTCAAGTCAATAGAGTAAGCGCAAACCTTGTCTGTACCGTTCGGCTTGATTTCGGCTGTGATGCCTTTGTCTACTGCACCGGGGAATACGAAACCGCCATTGTAGTCGGTATGTTCGCCGATAAGGTTAATACGTCCGGGAGAAGTATAAATTGAACCTGTAGTTCCATCGAAATGCTTAACGAAGCGACTTCTTACAATTTCTATATCCATGTCTTTAGTTATTTAAGGTGAATTTTATACGTGGAGCATTGCTGCCCCACGCTGTTATATTTTACTCTTTATGTGATACTCTTGAACCTACCAGTGCATAGAACAACAGGTAAGCGGCGCAGAATACGACAACCCAGTAAGAGGTCATGTAGTCGGTCAAGTCAGCTACAAAGCCTTGGATAGCAACCATCACCGCACAACCGAATACCATTGTCATGAAGATACCCGAAGCAATAGCCGTGTACTTGCCGAGGCCTTCCACTGCCATATTGAAGATACCGCCCCACATTACAGAAGTGCAGAGACCTACCAAAAGGAATGCAAAGATTCCTACCGGAACGGTTTCCCAACCCAACTGAAGAGTAGCCCAGTCGATAGCCGGAACGCTAACCTTGATGCTCGTAGGAGCGAACATACCGAAGAGAACCAATATCAAAGTAAGGGCGCTTACTACGGTGATTTGAGTACGGCTACTAACCTTGGCACCGATAGCGCCACCTACGAAACGGCCAACAAGCATCATCAACCAATAAACAGCCACGATAAGACCTACCGTAGAAGCTTCCATGCTACCACCGTCGGCCGAGGTAAGGTACTGGAGAATGTAAGTCGGAGTACCAACTTCGATACCCATATAAAGGAAGATACCCAAAATACCCAATACGAAATGACGGTAGCTCAACGCACCCTTAATCAAAGATGTATCAACAGGAGCTTGTTCGGGTTCTTCTATTTTAGTAAAGCAGATAACAATGAACGCTACCACAAAGATAGCCAACGCAATCATCAGCGCCGGAGTAGCATCGGCAATGTGAGCTTTTGCAGCATCACCGATAAGGGCACCCATTAGGATGTACACGAATACGGCAGCAGACGAGTTGAACACACCACCAATCTGAATCAGCTGGTTACCTTTGTTTCCACCACCGCCAAGAAGGTTAAGCATTGGGTTTACCACGCAATTAAGAATACACATTGTAAAACCGCTGATAAATGCGCCAACCAAGTAAACGGCAAATGCGCTTTCCTTGCCTACATGTCCGGAAGCCCACTGTACGAGAATACCAATGATACCGATAATAAGCCCCAAAAGAGCGGTCTTCTTATAACCAATCTTAGCGATTATCATACCTGCAGGAATACCCATTACGAGGTATGCTATGAAGTTACCGTAGTTACCTATCTGAGCCAGCACATTGCTTGCGCCGAAATCGTTTTTCACGATGACAGCCATCGGCGAACAAAGGTTCGTTACGAAAGCAATCATAGCAAACAGGGCAATCATTACGATAATTGCGCCCCATTGTTTTTTCTGTTGTTCCATAAATTTATAAAGTGTTTTTAATGTTATAAAATGGGTTAATAAATATCAGGTTTATTCTACTCCGAACTTATACACGGTAGTCTGCGTATAAACTTCGCCCTTGTCCAACACTACAGAGGGGAAGTGAGGCTTATTGGGAGAATCGGGGAAATGCTGCGCTTCGAAGCAAATGGCGCTACGTGCAGGGAACGTCGCTCCGTGCCAGCCTGCGAAACCATTGTGCCAATTGGCGGTATAAATCTGCACACCGGGCTCGGTGGTGTACACCTCAAGCGAGCGTCCACTGACAGGTTCTACGCACTTGGCAGCAAAGCTGAGTTCACCCACCTCTTTCTTATTCAACACATAGCAGTGGTCGTATCCGGCACCGAACACCAACTGTTGGTATGAATCGTTAATGCGACTTCCAACCACATGAGGCGTACGGAAATCCATCGGCGTATCTTCCACTTTCAGGATTTCTCCGGTTGTAATGGACACATCGTCCATCGGAGTAAAGAAGTCGGCGTTAATTGTCAGAATATTGTTTTCTACAGAAGGAGTAGGGTTTGCAAGACCTGCAAGGCTAAAGAAAGCGTGGTGTGTAAGGTTTACGATTGTTTTCTTATCAGTAGTAGCTTTATAGGTCAACTTAAGTTCGTTGTCATCGGTCAAGTCGTAGTGCATTTCCACGCTCAAGTTTCCAGGGAAGCCTTCTTCACCATCGGCTGAAATATACTTCAGTATCAGCGTCTGTGCTGTGGGCTGCTCTGCATCCCAAACACGGGAATGAAATCCAGTTGGACCTCCATGTAAGGAGTTTGGTCCGTTGTTAATAGCTAAAGTATATTCTTTCCCATCCAATGTAAACTTTCCTTTCGCTATTCGGTTTCCATATCGTCCTACCAAGGTACTTAAGAAAGGTTCGGGACTATTGATTACATGGTCTATGGTATCGTGTCCCTGAACTACGCTAGCATATTCACCATTCTTGTCAGGAGTCATCACGGCTAGCAATGCTCCACCGTAATTGGTGATGGCAACTTCCATCCCTTTTGAGTTTGAAAGGATAAACAAGTCGGTCATCTTTCCTCCGATATTCTTCTGAAAATCGGCTCGTTTCAAACCGCAAAGATTGTCTTCCTTGCAAAATGTGTGATTCATGGTTTAAAATATTTTATGTGTTATGTTTTCATTTTAGGCGTAAGCCAATGCAAATAAAAATATATTATTCAACATTCACAAATAAATGTCGGTTTTCTTTCTTCCTTTTTAATATCATTTTAAGCTATAACGATGAGACTTTATTACTTTTTGCAGGAACGGTGAATCATAAAATAAAACGAAGCCGTGTCTGTAGAACTTGAAGTCCAACGACACGGCTTAGACATTTATGACACCTTAAAAAAATGATATCGCTTGTTAATGCACACGCTTACGTATGTGCGAATGAGCCGGAGCATATTCCTTGCATTTCTCACACCATTGGGTATTGTCTCCACCTGTATAATTGGGAGCATATACGATAGTCTCAATATAATCATTGCTACGGCTACTTCCGCTTGAACTACCGCTTCTTGAGCTACCACTTCCCGAGCCACTATTCGAATCTGCTGAACCTGAATAGACTCGACCATCGTTTCCAATACCTCTAGCTACTCCGTTCTTATAAACTCCTGTCAATGTAGTTTTTCCCTTCCCTTGACACGAGAAACAGATGTTTTTCCCGAGACATCCGCGACATGGATAGAAGATGCCTGTATAACTATTGTACGTTCCACCTGTTCCCCAACAGATGTGACACCTCCCGTCACCATGACAACTAATACATGGATGTTCCTCGTAATAAGTCTGCGAACCGTCACTTTGGTCTCGGACTATTCGAAAACCTCCGTCTGGAAGGTTTATACGCTTGGAACCATTGGCTTGTACCTGCACACTATACCCTCCCGCCGATGTATTGTTATTAGCATTAACAGAGCTGTTACTCTTGGTTGATGCATACACTTTCTGATTTCCACCGTAACCGCCTATATAAACAAGGCTCTTTTTCGAGTTCCACCAGTCTTTTATCGTACCACTGACTCCATCGGACGAACCTACAAACGATTGCTGAGGCTTGTGTCCATCGGCATAAGTCACCATCAACGCTACATACTCGCCTTCGCCATAATCTATAGAACGCAACGAATATCCCTTGTTCCAATAAGATTTAATCTTTTCGCGTATCTCACTGTAACTCTTTGCCCAAAGATAACTCTGTCTATTATATTTCGTACCCTTGCTCATCACAACAAACCAGCCATCGCCATCCCATACAATCGAGGTGACATGGTAATTTTTGTCCCAATCGGCTTTAATCTTATCTTTTACGGTACTCCAAGCCCCATAGTACCACGATTGTGTACTGATGCCAGTGCCTTGCGATAAAACAATCATCCATTTGCTACCGCTATGAGCTACAGAGGTTATGCGGTAACCATTTCCTTCTTTTTCTCTCAGCCAATCCGTTGGCCAGTCACTGGCATAGTGATATGTTTGCATGGTATATCCACTGTTCTTCGACATCACCACAAACCACCCAACATCGGTATGGGCAACACTGGTTATGCGTTTCCCTTCATTCCAATATTTTTTGATTTCTGACTGATCCAAATCTTTACCAGCTCCGCTATAAAACCATGTTTGGTTTTGAAGCCCTGTACCAGATTCACTAACCGCAGTGAAAACCTGAGCTTGCGCTGCAATAAAGCAAACCATAATCGAAACAAGCGTTGCGAATGACCGCTTCATGGAAGAATCATATAAAGTGAGAGGATTCATAATAAATGCTTTAAGTTCCTATTTTTACTGCAAATATATGTTTTTTTACTTCCAAGTCTATTCAATCCTTTATTTTTTAATTCTCTTGCTTCGAAAAACTTTCCGACAACAAATCGGCCACAATAAAGCTGCTTCCACCTACGAAAACCAAGTCATCAGATTCTGAATCGGCACAAGCTACACGTACCGCTTCGGTCACTGTGAGATATGCCTCCCCATTCAAACCGAACTGCTGAGCCAACTCTTTCACTTTCTGAGCTGGAAGAGCCCGTTTTACGCTAGCTTGGGTGAAATAATACACTGCATCGCGAGGGAGCAACGCCAACACTCCGCTGATATCCTTGTCGTTCACCATACCTATCACCATGCGCAATGTACGGTAACGCTGACAAGATAATTGTCGGACGATATACTGTATACCTCCCACATTATGACCTGTATCACAAATTATCGTTGGCGAAGAGGCTATTTTCTGCCAACGCCCCATCAGGTGAGTCAATTCACACACGTGAGCAAACCCGTTTCTTACATCATTTTCTGTAAACCGATAACCTAACAAACCTAGCTGACGAATGGCAGACAATAACGTATTGGTGTTTTTCACTTGACAAAATCCGCCAAGTTCACCCACCAAATTGGGATAATCGACCGTCTGATAGACATAGTGTCCATCCTCGCCCCATACATAGCTCTGCAAGAGTTGTTCTCCTTCGGCAAATATTATAGGAGCCCCAACCGAAGTAGCCTTATTTATAAACACAGGCTCAGTCTCGGGCATCGTCTCCCCTATCACAACCGGAACGCCCGACTTTATTATACCTGCTTTTTCGGAAGCAATCTTAGCCAATGTATCACCCAAAAACTGCACATGATCGAAACTGATGTTGGTTATCACGCACAAGTCGGGCGAGATGATATTCGTACAATCAAGACGTCCCCCCAACCCAACTTCAATGACCGCCACATCAACTTTCTCCGATGAAAAGTAATGAAACGCCATAGCTGTTGTCAACTCGAAAAAAGACGGATGGAGCGGTTCAAAAAATTCCCGATGCTTCTCTACGAAATCTATCACAAATTGTTCGGGCACTGGAACTCCATTTACCCGAATGCGCTCCCGAAAGTCGACCAAATGCGGCGAGGTATACAATCCCACACGATATCCAGCAGACTGTAGAACAGCCGCCAATGTATGAGAACAAGACCCTTTGCCGTTTGTCCCGGCCACATGGATGGTACGAAACGCCGTGTGCGGATGATTTAAATAGTTATCCAATGCAAGAGTTGTATCTAAACCTTCTTTGTAAGCATCCTTCCCTACCTGCTGAAATAGCGGTGCACTGGTATATAAATATTGCAATGTTTCCTGATAATTCATCGTATATTCCTTTCGTTCAAAGCCTTTTGATATTTACGGGCATTATTCAGATGTTCATTCCAAGTCTTGGCAAAATTATGCGTTCCTGAAAAATCGTCTTTGGCACACATATACAGCCAATCGTGACGCGTGTAGTTCAGTACAGCATCAATGCCGTCAATGGATGGTATACGAATAGGCCCAGGCGGAAGCCCTTTACACTTGTACGTATTGTATGGGCTATCGCACTCCAAATGCTTATGTAAGATACGCTTCAATCCGAAATCCTGCAGTGCGAACTTAACCGTAGGGTCTGCCTGCAAAGGCATATCCGCATGCAGCCTATTTATGTAGAGCCCTGCCACATCTGGCTTTTCGGCTTTGTTAGCCGTCTCTTCTTCCACGATAGAAGCAATGGTACAGACCTCAATGGGAGTAAAGCCTATCTCTGTTGCTTTATCAACCCGATTCTTGTTCCAAAAACGATTATGTTCCTTCACCATCCGTTCCAAAAGCTCTTGCGGCGAGACAGTCCAATAAACTTCATACGTATCGGGAACAAACAATGCAGGTATTGTATTACAGTCGTATCCATAAACCGAAATGGATGCACTATCCATCAGCACGGAGGCTAATGAAACACTATCAGCCATCAGTCTCCGAGAAAGAGTTTTCACCAAGTGTCCCATGGTACGCACGCTGGGAACTGTAAGACGCACAGGAGTTTGATTTCCAGTGCGCAATCGATGAAAGATACGTAAGTTATTGTCTGAGGCACCAAAACGATAAGCCCCCGGATGGATACCAGATGCATATCGACCACATATGGCCAGCATACGGAATCCTGTTACGGAAGAGGCATGCAAATCGTTTTTCAGCTTCACACAAACCGAATCAACATTATCATCAGCATCTACATACAAGAATGTCGAACGCTCTACTTTCAGCGGACAACTCAAGAACAAGAAGTATATACCCCAAACAAAAAGAAGCGTTGCCGCAGCAATCGCTCCTATTATTATTTTACTTTTATTTTTCATGCAAACCTACCTTATACCTAATTTCTTTTTCAACTCCTGAGGCACTCCGTCCTTATGTAACAGAATATAGATAGTCTTAGCACGAACATAACTCTCGGACATATTCAGATATCCGCCATATGCATTGCTTTCGCCCCACGAATTTTTTGTAATAAAATACAACGTTCCATTTTGATCTTTTGACATTCCTGTGACATGCATCAAATGATCATCAGTCGTCTCGAAAGTTTCATACCCTTTCTGCCGAATCTCCGGCGTAACATTCACCTCGGGATAAGGGCGTTCGAACTTATAGACTTCCGAAAGACGGGCAGACTTGTTCATCTGTCCCCAACGAGCCATATCGCTCCCCATATTTTCTTCCACCTTTTCCACCTCGGGGTTTATGGCAACGCCCTTACTATAAGCAAAGCCACGTTCCGACACATCACCATCCCAACAGAACGTATACCCGTGATTCAAGGCATATTTCATAGTTTCAGTCAGCTCATCCAATGACACATTGTACATCCTGTCGTGCTCCCAGTTATCAGGAATCTCAATTTCCACCTGTTGATACATCGGTTTATGGATAAAGCTGGTCAGAGCCACATAATCGTCGGTATGAATGTCAAGATTTTGTGCAAAACTCTTCGGTGTATAGTCTGTTCCTTTATACGAGAACTTTTCAGGTACTTTACCCAAATATATATCAAACAAACTATTAACCAACTGCTCATACTGCGAACTACATTTTCCGTTCTTGACCGATTCGCTAGCCAAAACAGAGACATACGCAGACATTTCTGAATGATTGTGACGTTTAGATTCACTATTAAGGCCTGTATAAACCTCTTCGGGTACAATTCCCACTTGATTAAATGCCGTAATCCAGCTGGAAGTAATGCTTCCCTCTGTAACATTCCCTTTTCCCTTTCGCTGAAAGTTGTCTTTCAACTGATTGAGATACTTCTGCCGTACGATATACATTTCGGACAAATCGTATTCACCTTTACCCTCTCTAAGTAATTCCGCTTCGATAAACGAATTCGTAGCGAAACACCAACAAGTTCCACTGGAAGCTTGATCTTTTACCGAAGTTGCTTTTTGATTTACGACTGTAGTGAACTTGTATCCTTGACTTGATGCCCACACAGGCATTTGAGACACCAAAAGTATAGCATAAAGCATTGCGTGTAATCTTTTCATAACGTTTGCCTTTAACAAAGAAAGCGAAAGCCGCATTTGGTAATTACAGAAAGACTTACCAAATACGGCTTCACTCTATTTACTTAATTTCAAATTCTTCTTTCATATCTAATTCCTCGCCTTTTGCATCGAAGAACTTATACTGTAGGAAAGCCAGACTTTGATTGGGGATAACCTTCACGCCCAACCCAAACCTCATCTGCCATCTGCGTTTCAACGACACAATGCCCTGATTAATATAGGCCGCCACATACGGGTGTATATGAAGCGTGAAGCGCTTAATCTTCATCTTGTTGACCAAGTAATCAATTTTACTTTCCAAAGTATCTGTAAAGAGAATGGAAGGTTTTATCTTCCCTTTTCCGAAACATACCGGACAATCTTCATCGGTAGCCACATCCATAGCCGGGCGCACTCGCTGACGGGTGATTTGCATCAATCCGAATTTACTCAACGGAAGAATATTGTGCTTAGCGCGGTCACGTTGCATATTCTGACACATGCGTTCGTAGAGTTTCTGCCGATTTTCTGCCAAATTCATATCAATGAAATCTACCACGATAATTCCGCCCATATCTCTCAGCCGTAACTGACGAGCCAACTCATCGGCGGCACCTAAGTTTACATCCAAAGCATTCGCCTCTTGCCCGTTTCCCGATTTTGAACGATTTCCGCTGTTTACGTCCACTACATGTAAGGCTTCAGTATGTTCTATAATCAGATAAGCTCCGCTTTTATAGGAAATAGTCTTACCAAACGACGATTTGATTTGTTTGGTGATAGAAAAATTATCAAAGATTGGAAGCTGGCCTTTATATTGCTTCACAATACTTTCTCTCTCAGGAGCTATCAGAGCCACATAATCCCTAACCTCGTGATAAACGGTTTCGTCGTTTACATAAATGTTTTCATACGAAGGATTAAACAAGTCGCGTAGCATGGCCACAGTCCGACTGGTTTCTTCATACACCAACGAAGGAAGCTTAGTAGCTTTCTGTACCTTCGTGATTGTATCCTCCCAATGTTTCAATAAGACCTTTAATTCCGCATCAAGTTCAGCTACACGCTTTCCTTCGGCTACCGTACGCACGATAATACCAAAGTTCTTAGGCTTAATGCTTTGCAACAGTTGTTTTAGGCGTGCTCTTTCTTCACTCGATTTTATTTTTTGAGAAACCGAAACCTTATCATTAAAAGGGATCAGGACTAAATATCTTCCCGCAAAAGAAAGTTCACAGGTCAGACGCGGTCCCTTAGTGGATATTGGCTCTTTTACTATCTGCACGATAACCTCTTGACCTTGCTGAAGGACAGTAGATATAGTGCCGTCTTTTTCAATATCTGGCTGAACATAGGCTTTACTTATCGGAAAGAGTTTCTTCCGATCGCTTATTACCTGTTTCAGATACTTCTGATAGGAGTAAAATTGAGGTCCCAAGTCTAAATAATGGAGAAAAGCGTCTTTTTCGAACCCGACATCCACGAAGCACGCGTTCAGGCCGGGCATCAGTTTCCGAACTTTACCCACGTACATATTTCCCACAGAGAACGACAAATTTCGTTCTTCCTTTTGGAATTCCACCAAATTCTTATCCTCCATAAGAGCTATGGAAATTTCCTTGGGCTGTACATCTACAACTAATTCGCTTGTCACTTGATTATTTTTGATTTGGTTTACATACACGCCACAGAGCAAGCTCTGTGGTGGTTACTTAATACACAAAGAACAAACCCGAAAGACAAGTAAGGAGCTTTGCAAGTTTGTTCTTTATTGAAGTCGGACAGACTAACAATTATTTTTTGCTTTTATGTCTGTTCTTTCTCAATCTTTTTTTACGCTTGTGCGTAGACATTTTATGTCTTTTTCTTTTCTTTCCGCTTGGCATAGCTTCAAAATTTTATAGGGTTAATACTAAGTTTTATTATTTCTTCACTGAAAGAGTAAAGGTCTTGGCCGGTTTAAATGCCGGGATGTTGTGTTCAGGGATGATAATCGTAGTATTCTTAGAAATATTGCGAGCTGTTTTCTGCGCTCTTTTCTTCACGATAAAGCTACCGAATCCACGGAGATATACGTTTTCTTCGTTCGACAATGATTCCTTAACTTCTTTCATGAAAGTTTCCAACGTCTTCAAGACTGTTTGTCTGTCAATGCCCGTTTCGTTCGCAATTTTGTTTACGATATCTGCTTTAGTCATTTCGCTAAGTAATTATAATTATACGTTCTCTTAATTTTTTGGATTGCAAATATATAGGTTTTCTTCTTCTTATTGAAATTTATCCACCACATTTTTTCCAAAAAGTATTTTACGTTCCCAAAAAACACCTATTTTTGTATTCGTTTTGCTCATTATTTAATCGCCTACTGACTGATTTTTCCAACATATATAAAGGAATTCAAGAGTGAAAACGACTGAATTTGTAAAGAATTCTGTAATGATTCAAAAAGCACTATCCATTAATCCTTCAGAGAAGGAACATTATCTGAGTCAGACAGACTAACAGATATTTTCCAGACTCTAAAATAATATCATCTCATGAATCAGTTTGCAGAAAAAATTATAGCCTGGTATCTGAAACATAAACGAAATTTGCCGTGGAGAGAAACGAAAGACCCATATAAAATTTGGATTTCGGAAATTATCCTGCAACAAACCCGAGTAAACCAAGGATACGAATATTATCTACGGTTCATCCACAGGTTTCCAGATGTAGAAAGTCTGGCTATAGCCGAAGAGGATGAAGTGATGAAATACTGGCAAGGATTGGGATACTATTCCAGATGCCGTAATCTACACCAAGCAGCCAAGGACGTGACACTAACAGGGGCCTTCCCAAACACATACGAAGAAGTACGGAATATGAAAGGTGTAGGCGACTATACCGCAGCTGCCATCTGCTCGTTCGCCTACGATATGCCTTATGCCGTAGTTGATGGGAATGTGTACCGAGTAATAGCCAGATGGATGGGTATTATAGAAGCTATAGATACCACTGCGGGGAAAAAGCTATTCGCCGGGTTAGCAAACGAACTAATAGACAAACGCAGACCTTCGCTCTACAACCAAGCCATCATGGATTTTGGCGCACTGCAGTGTGTTCCATCTTCACCATGTTGTGAAGACTGTCCGTTAAACAACAGTTGTATAGCCTTACAAAACAGAACAGTCAACCAACTTCCCATTAAAAGACATCGTCAGAAAGTAACCGATCGCTATCAGTATTATTTTTACATAAAAGCCGGACAATACACCTACTTACACAAACGAAGTGCTGATGACATTTGGCGCAATCTATACGAACCACCGCTGATAGAAACAGAATCGAAACAATCTGAAGTGCAAATATTGGCATCGGAAGAGTTCAAGGCCATCTTCGGCAAATGTCACACTCCCCTCATACGAAAGGTACAGGAAGATATCCGCCACATACTGTCCCATAGACGCATCCATGCCACACTGTTCGTTTTAGAAATGAGCGAAGATAGTAAACCTTGTGGCGACTTCATCAAACTCCATTGTGAAGATTTGGACGAATTCCCCGTTTCGCGTTTGGTTTCTCGTTTCTTTTCGCTAATTTTGACCCCAAACACTAAACATTAAAGAAGTATGTCTCTAAACAAAGTACAACTAATAGGAAACGTCGTACGGGATCCCGAAGTTAGATACCTCGAAAGCCATGTAGCTGTAGCCACCTTCTCTTTGGCCACAACCGAACGTGGCTATACACTGTCCAACGGCACGCAAGTACCTGAACAGACAGAATTTCACAACATCGTGTTGTGGCGAGGTTTGGCTGAAGTAGCCGAAAAATACGTACATAAAGGAGACAAACTATACATAGAAGGTAAAATACGCTCGCGCACTTACAATGACAAGCAGGGCATCCAACGCTATCGATACGAAATCATAGGCGATAATATGGAAATGCTTACTCCTCGTCAGACGCAAACAGCCCAACCTCAGGCTTCTCAACAGCTGCAGCAAGCACAGTCTACCGACAAAGAGTCAGATTCGGGACTGCCTTTCTAAACCCTGCGACTACACAAACGAATGTTTAACTAAATCTTTTTTCATTGGACATTGATTCATATTTATCCTCTTTTCAGGATTTATTTAACGGTATTACAGTCAGCGCCCCAACTGCAGGTGCGACTTTCGCCTTACTTTTAGCAATCATACTACTCTATGCATCCGGATTCGTTTCGGCATCGGAAATCGCATTCTTCTCTCTCTCGCCTGCCGACCGCAGCAAGATAGACGAAGAAGAAAGCCCGTCTGACCCTCGCATAAAGTCACTGCTTGCTGACTCGGAATACTTGCTCGCCACGATTCTCATTTCGAATAATTTTGTAAACGTCACCATCATCATGCTATGCAATTATTTTTTTGCTAGCGTAATAGACTTTGGTGAGGCCAAAATCGTGGAATTTCTGTTGATAACCGTAGTACTTACGTTCCTACTCCTTCTCTTCGGCGAAATTATGCCTAAGATCTACTCGGCTCAGAACACACTCAAGTTCTGCCGCAAAGCTGCACCCGTCATCTACGTACTCAGAAAGCTATTCCGACCCATATCCAGCGTTTTGGTACATTCTACGTTTCTGCTCAATAAACTGGCACAGAAAAACAAGAAAGCGAATCTTTCGGTAGACGAATTATCGCAGGCTTTGGAGCTTACTGACAAAAACGAGATATCGGAGGAAAGCAATATGCTGGAAGGTATTATCCGTTTCGGCGAAGAAACTGCCAAAGAAGTGATGACATCACGTCTTGATATGGTAGACCTGAACATAGCCACGACTTTCCCCGATGTAATAAAATGCATCGTTGAAAATGCCTACTCACGCATTCCCGTTTATGAAGAAACCAAAGACAATATAAAAGGTATACTCTACATCAAGGATTTGCTCCCGTATATCGACCGCGAAAAAGACTTCAAATGGCAAAATCTGATTCGTCCGGCATTTTTCGTTCCCGAAACGAAGATGATAGACGACTTGCTGAGAGACTTTCAGGCAAATAAAATCCATATAGCCATCGTGGTAGACGAATTTGGCGGAACTTCCGGTATCGTTACCATGGAAGACATTATCGAAGAGATTGTAGGCGAAATAAATGACGAATACGATGAAGAAGAGCGGAGTTACGTAAAGGTTTCGGACAGCTGCTTCATCTTCGAGGGAAAAATTCTGTTGTCGGACTTTTACAAAGTTCTGGATATAGAGTCTGATGAGTTTGAGGACGTAGCAGGTGACGCCGACACACTAGCTGGACTACTATTGGAGCTGAAAGGTGAATTCCCGGCCCTACACGAAATAATCCGCTTCAACAATTACCGCTTTGAAATACTTGAGATGAATTCACGCCGCATCGTAAAAGTAAAAGTCACCGTAGGACCGCACTCAGCCTCCTCAAAAAAAGAAGATTAAGATTTCGTCATGCCCCTCCTACATTCTTGGAAGCAAAAAGAAGCACGTTTTGCCATTTGGCATATTACTGAAACAATGGAAGAATTGCGTGTCTTGTACACAGACGAACATTCCATCGGTGACACAGAACTCTTACAGTTGAAGTCCGAATCCCGAAAGATAGAATATCTGTGCACACGAATATTGCTCCAAACAGTGTGTGGCGAAGGAAAAGAAATCGGACATTTTCCTTCCGGGAAACCGTACTTGACTGACGGAAGCTTTCACATCAGCATCTCACACACGCACGGATATGCAGCTATAGCCATCCACCCGAGCTGTGAGGTAGGCATAGACATCGAATACATGGCCGACAGGGTTATGAAAGTAACCGAACGCTTTCTTTCACAAGAAGAGCTTTCCTCTCTACCCACCCAAACAAAAGACAGGAATACGTATGCACTACTCTGTTGGTCGGCCAAAGAAACAGCATTCAAAGCATTGGGAGCAGACGGAGTGGACTTCAGAAAGCATTTCAATATCCGCCCGTTTACACTCACTCAAAATCCGGTTTTACATTTATCCGAATACCGAACAAGCAAACGGAATGAGTTTAGCATCTACACCATGCGGAATGACCGCTTTGTATGCACATGGTGCATTGTTGCGGAGAGCGCTACTTCTTCTGCAAAGTAAAGATAAACTCAAGTCCACCTTTCGGACTATTCTTAGCGAAAATCGTTCCTCCGTGAAACAATACCGCATTCTTCACAATGGCAAGCCCAAGACCTGTACCTCCCAATTTACGGGAACGTCCTTTGTCTATACGATAGAACCTTTCGAACAAACGATTTAAATGTTCGGGCGGAACTCCTACTCCCGTATCCGAAAAGCTGAAATAGAAATAGTTATCATCTTCACGGAAACAAGTAATGTTTATCGTTACCCCCTGTCCTGCATAGGCAATGGCATTGTCGGTCAAGTTTCGGAAGATGGAATATAACAGCGAGCTATTTCCGTCCAAAAGCAAATGGGGAGGAAGTTGATTATTCACTTTTATCTGTTTTTCTTCCATGGCCAACACCACTTCACCTAACATTGTCTCCACCAGTTTGCTCAAGTCTACATGCTCACGCTCCATCAGGTTCGGAGCCTCATCCATACGGGTAAGGGTGGAAATATCGCGCAACAACAATGTCAAGCGATTGCTCTGCGCATAGCTCTTCTCCAAGAAACTGTGCATGGTAGTCTGCGGAATATTGGGATTAGCAAGAATCGTTTCCAGATAGCCCTGAATACTGCTTACAGGAGTCTTAAGTTCATGGGCTATGTTTTGCGTAAGTTGACGTTTCAGTCGCGCCTGCTCTTCCTCTTGGGTAATATCGTTGATGGAAATCTCGAACGAGAGGTCTTGAAACACGATACATTCCACAGAGAATGACCGCCCGTCTTTGTTTACACGTATAGACAGCCTACGCTCTTCCTTTTCATGGTTCGCTTCATTCCGTTGCAAGAACTCAATAATTGGAGTCAGCTCACGGATATTGAATACTTCTTCGGTCGACGTTAGGTTGTGGTCGGAAATGGTGTTTGCATACTGCGTAAACAAACTATTTACCAGAATATCCTGTCGGTTCTTATCGAATACACCAAGCCCTTCGTGCGAGGTCTGCAAGTGCGAAATCAGTTTTTCCCGTTCTATAGACAAAGCTTCCTTAGCACGGTGCAAGCGCTTATATATCTTTATAATGTGCTGCGAAATCTCTCCCAATTCGTTCTTCGGGAAAGTTTCGATAATATCTATGTCTATCGGTTCATTCCTATCGGCTTTCAAGGCGAACTGTTGGAGTTTAGTAATTGACATGCCCAACTTTTGGGTAAGTCGATAGAAAGCTACAATCAGCAGTAAACTTATCACAACAGTAAACCACAAGTATTGCGAATCCGCAGCCAAATGCTCTATCAGACTCAGGCTATAAGGCAACGCAGAACGGATAACAATCTGCTTTCCGGGATAATAATGAGCCGAATAGAAATACTTTTCGCCATGAATCGTTTCGGAATAGCGACTGATGGAATATCCACTGCCATTAAGCAAAGCGTTTTGCACCTCTTTGCGCGAAGAATGGTTTCCGAACTTCGACACATCAGGCTGGGTACTGTCGTATATAACTTTTCCTTGCGGAGTGATAAGGGTTACACGCAAATCGGGCATCATGTGGGTAGACACGTAATGCCGCAGTGTATCAAGGTCAATTCCTTCATGGTCGATAAAGAAATCGTAAAGGCGGTCGTTGTAGTTCTGTAACTGCGTATTGAGCAATGCGCTTTTATATGCCTTCTCTCTACTGTACTGAAAAAGCATGAAGCAGATGGCAAAAGCCAAAAACAGCAAGATGACCGATAAAAACAAACGCTTGCTGAAAGACAGAAAGCGGTAAGCAGGTTTATCCATAAGTCTGCGTGCCTTTATTCACATTCGAAACAGTATCCGTATCCCAAACGGGTAACAATGTATTTCCCGTATTCGCCTATCTTCTTGCGCAGACGAGTGATATTTACATCGATGGTGCGATCTAACACATACACCTCGTCATTCCATACCTTCGACAAGATATCCTCGCGCGAGAAGACTCGCCCTTGATTCTGTAGAAGAAGAAGCAATATTTCGAACTCCTTCTTAGTAAGCGACACCTCTCCCCCATCAATCGTAACCTTCTTTTGAGGAACGTTTACCGAAAGCCCTTTATAAGAGAGTTCTTCGTTTTCTCTTATCTGTACGCTGGCCGTACGTCGCAACACAGCTTTCACGCGCATTATCACCTCACGTAGCGAGAACGGTTTCGACACGTAATCATCGGCTCCCAAATTAAATCCGGTAATCGTATCGTTTTCCGTATCTTTGGCGGTAATGAATATGATGGGAATGCCGGCCGTAGCCTTGTTGTCCTTCATCATCCGAGCCATCTTGAAACCAGAAATCTCACCCATCATCACGTCAAGCAACAACAAGTTGTATTTGGTCAAGTCCAGTTTCAAGGCTTCTTCGGCCGAATTGGCCGTATCTACGAAGTAGCCTTCCATTTCCAGATTAAACTTCAGGATTTCGCAAAGGTCTTCTTCGTCATCCACTACTAATATATGATAATCATTCATAATGGCATCTGTATCTAATTTGCTATTCTTTTTATTTCTGCAAAAGTAACGTTCCGATGTTTCGATTGCGTGAAATACATATTACAAATATAATACATTCCATCATCATGGAGTATTTACAACGATACTTTGGTAAATTCTCCAGCCAATGAGCGAGTCATTTCGACTCTTATCTCGCGTGGAGTGAGGTCGTGACCAATCAAAAACATCAGTTTGGTAAGCACGCTTTCCATGGTTGCGTCATATCCGCTGATAACCCCGGCCTCCAGCAGATGCAAGCCTGTTTCATAACGAGCCATATCCACCGTTCCGGCCTGGCACTGCGATATATTCACGATAACAATTCCTCGCCGGGTAGCGTCTTTCAGCAGGTCGACAAACCATTTCTTTTGCGGAGCGTTTCCCGACCCGTATGTTTTCAGTATCACCGCCTTCAGTCCCGGCGTATGAAGCGCGCATTTTACCGCACTTTCCTGAATGCCCGGGAAAACAGTCAGTACCTGCACGTTGGTGTCAAATACGAAATGCGGATGCATCGGCACATTGGGATTGACCTTTCGGATTCGCTCATAATCGTACTTAATATGAATTCCCACTGTAGCCAAAGGAGGATAATTGAACGAACGGAAGGCGTTGAAGTTTTCGGCGTTTATCTTCGTGGTACGATTACCGCGCAACAGCAGATTCTCGAAGAAGATACAGACCTCGGGCACCACGGCTCTCCCATCGGGATATTTAGCTGCGGCAATCTCGATGGAGGTAATCAGATTTTCTTTACCATCGGTGCGCAATACGCCAATCGGGAGTTGGCTTCCGGTTAGGATTACAGGCTTGCTCAAGTTCTCAAGCATAAAGCTGAGTGCCGATGCGGTATAAGCCATTGTATCCGTTCCGTGCAAAATAACAAAACCATCGAAACTGTCATAATTGTATTCGATTATCTTCACCAGCTTAGCCCATAACGCAGGCTCCATGTCGGACGAGTCGATGGGAGGCGTGAACTGATAGGATGAGATACGGTAGTTAAAGCGGCGGAGTTCGGGGACGTTCTCTTGCAGTTGGTCGAAGTTGAACGCTTCCAAAGCTCCCGTTTCCGGATTTTCTATCATGCCTATTGTTCCCCCGGTGTATATCAGCAGAACAGAAGGGTAATTGGGCTGTATCATAATCATCGATGCTTTTGCTTTGGCCGCAAAGGTAATACAAAATCGGCGAAACAGACTTATAAAAGCCGCCATTTCTTTCGTTTTGTCAGCATTCAGCCGATTATTTACAAGATATTTCCCAAACAGGCTTACTAAAAGATAATTTACAGTTTCGAAGAAGAGAACGCTATCACGCATCTTCACCCATACTGCCGCCTACATAAGGATACGGACTTTTAAAGGCTATTTAAAACGAGAACAGGTGTCGGAGTGCCGCTACCGGATGCCACCATAACATACGCGGACCTGCCCAACGCATCACGGCACGCATCCGTTCGCGCATCAGCGGACTGTAGCAATGAATGGGGCAAGCCTTACAAGTGGGCTTCGCATCGCCAAAGCGACACCGTCCGAGGCGGCGATGGGCGTATTCCAATAACTCAGCACACGTGGGGCAGAGTTCCTTGTTTCCTTCCTTTCGCCTACAATAGAGGCGTATCATTACCTCTACGGTTCGCTTCTCGGTTTCTGTCTTTCTCATTCCTTCAGCCGAATACAAGCATTGGCTATCATGGCGGTGATGCCGCCGACAGTAATACCGTTCGAAAATATACTTTGCGTCAGGGGCGATGTTTGGCAAAGGAGGCCGGGAACAAACTCTACGCCCAACCCCACACCAAAACTGATGGCCAACACAAGCGTAGCCTTACGGTCGATAGGATTTGACATGATAATGCGCAAACCTGCGGCTGCCACCGTTCCGAACATCAGAAGCGTGGCACCCCCCAGTACACTGTCGGGGATAAGCGAGAAGAACTGCCCCACGGCTGGGAAGAATCCCAACAAGAAGAGCGCCCCGGCCACGAAGTAACCTACGTAACGGCTAGCCACGCCTGTGAGTTGTATCATTCCGTTGTTTTGCGCAAAGATGGAGTTTGGGAAACTGTTGAACACGGCGGCAAGCGTAGAATTAAATCCATCGGCCAAAATGCCGCCTTGCGCACGTTTCATGAAAACGGGGCCGTCTACGGGTTCACCGGAAATAAGTGAGTTGGCCGTAATGTCGCCATAGGCTTCCACTGCGGTAACAAAATAGATAAAGCTCAAACCTACTATCGTGCCAATATCGAAACGCAATCCGTACTTGAACGGTACGGGTATATTAACTCCACCTTTCAGACTAATGTTGGCGAAGTCTATCATTCCCAATGCATAGGCGACCACACAACCCACTATCAATCCAAACACAATGGAACTCATACGCAGATAGTGGTTAGAAGACCGATTGAAGAAGATGATGGTTACCAGCACCAGAAGCGACAAACCGATGTTCTCTATAGCACCGAACGTTCCGTTACTGAGAGCCGCCTGACCTCCACCACACGAAGTAGCTCCGGTCTTGATTAGGCAGACTCCGATAAGCGTAACGATAACGCCTGATACCAGTGGAGTAATCAACTTGCGCACGTAGGGCAGCAACCTACTTACTATCATCTCTACAAACGAAGCCACCAGGCATCCGCCGAAGATATAACTCAGTCCAACTTTCGCATCCATCTGACCGTTGGTCATGCCTAACATGCCTGCGCTGATAATGGGAGTGATAAACGAAAACGATGTACCCTGAATGCACAACAACCTCGCCCCCAACGGGCCTATGCCGCGACATTGGATAAAGGTGGCTATGCCCGAGACCAAGAGCGACATGGAAACCATATAGCCCGTGGTTTCAAGGTCGAACTGCAGTGCAGAACTGATGATGAGGGGCGGCGTAATGATGGCCACAAATACGGCCAGCAAATGCTGAAAGGCCGCGAAAACAGTATCACGCAATGACGGACGGTCTTCCAGTCCGTATATAAGTCCCTGAGGAGTTTCCATCGTACTTTTATTCTTCGCGCAGTTTGATTTCGCAGTTGTCCAACGAATCGATAATAGCCAGGCTCTCGCAACGCACACCGGCGTCTTCTATCACTTTACGGCCATTCTGAAAAGCTTTTTCGATGATAAATCCCATCCCCACCAGTTCGGCTCCGGCCTGATTGCAGAGGTCAAGGATTCCTTTGGCGGCGTTTCCATACGCCAGAAAATCGTCGACAAAAAGCACCTTGTCGGCCGGCGTAAGATATTCCTTCGAAATCACTACCTGATATTCGCGTTGTTTGGTAAACGAGAACACCGTAGCCGAATACAAACCGTCCATCGTAGAAGGCTTCTTCTTCTTGGCAAACACCACGGGTAAGTCCAACAGAAATCCCATCATGATGGCCGGCGCTATGCCACTGGCCTCTACGGTAAGAATTTTATTGATTTCGGTTGATGCGTATCGTCGTATCAGCTCCACTGCAATTTGCTTCATCAGGTTCGGATCCAACTGGTGATTTATAAACTTGTCTACCTTGAGGATGCCGCCGGGGAAACACTTACCGTCCTTCCGAATACGGTCTATCAATGCTTTCATATAGCTAAAACTGTTTTTATTTTGCAAAATTAGCAAAAAGAAGTCAAGGCAAACTCCAGAAGGCGAGATTTTGCTTGCAAATCTCTCGGGACGTTTTAAAAATCTCTCGCCGCAGAAAAAAAATCTCTCGGGACGTTTTTTTAATTCCTCGGGACGAATTTTTAATCTCTCGCCGGAGATTTTCAGACTCTCAAAATCGGAGTAAAAACGCCCCCAACAGACCGATTCAACCGCTTATCAGAACTGAAAATAGATGAACGGCTGGATATCGCTGCTCTTTACCTGAATGACTATAAATATCAGGACGATAAGTATCAGGGCTTGACACACCAAAGGCAACTTCACCATACCGCGGCTGCAGGCGTTCTGCCAACTGTCCGGACACCAATGCAATACGAATCCCAGTCCCATCAGGGCAAATACTTTCCAGTAGCCGAAGAACAACTGTTCGGCCAGTTCGGGATGGAACGATATAAATATCTGACGGAGCATTGTTACCGAGTCGTCGAACGTAGCGTTGCGGAAGAAAATCCAACAGAAGCAAACGAAATGAAACGTGAGGACTACCGCTACAAACTTCCGCCATCCGTAGCTGCGATATTGCTTGGGGCGATGCAGCATGCTGCGCACAAATTTGTGTACCGCCAGCGCCAATCCGTGCAGTCCACCCCATACCACGAAGTTCCACGATGCGCCGTGCCACAGTCCGCCAAGAAGCATCGTCAGCACCAGGTTTATGTATGTACGGAACTTCCCTTTTCGGTTTCCGCCCAACGAGATATACAGATAATCGCGCAGCCAAGTAGAAAGCGAGATGTGCCAACGATGCCAAAAATCGGTCACGCTGTCCGACTTATAGGGCGAATTGAAGTTTATCGGGAATCTGAATCCCAATAGCAAAGCGATGCCGATGGCCATATCGCTATACCCCGAGAAGTCGCAGTATATCTGCAAGGCATATCCGTACACGCCAAACAGATTCTCCAGTCCGGAGTACAGAGACGGATTGTCGAATATACGCTCCACGAAATTCACACTTATATAATCCGAAATGACCGCTTTCTTGAAAAGCCCGCTCACAATAAAGAATACCCCTTGCCCGAACATCTCGTTCGAAACGAACAACGGTTGCCGAATTTGCGGTATAAAGTCGCGGGCACGCACGATAGGGCCTGCCACAAGTTGTGGGAAGAACGATACGTAAAAGGTATAATCCAGTAAGTTATGCAGCGGCTTCAGGTCGCCACGATACACGTCGAGCGTATAGCTGAGCGACTGGAACGTAAAGAACGAAATGCCCACCGGCAAGAAGATGTCCAGCGGCTGAAACGTTCCGTTCCAAAGCGGGCAAAGCATTTGGTAAAAGAAGTTGGTGTACTTAAAGTAACACAGTAACCCCAAGTTGACGCAGAGGCTCACCATCACCAGCGCCTTTCGTTTCCAAGGCACGGAGGCGTGTTCCATGAAGCGTGCCAAACAGAAGTCGGTCAGCGTTACCACTCCCAACAAAAAGAAATACACGCCACTGCTCTTATAGTAGAAGTAATACGAAAAGGCCGAAACAAACAACAGACGGGCCGTAGTCTTCCGCTGCAAAAGCATGTAAACGAAGCTGAACCCCAAGAAGAGGAACAGAAACACACCGCTACTGAATATCATCGGTTGATGGGGGTCGTATGTAAGTATCGACTCCAGCTTACTCCAATCTATCTGCCACATATCTATTATACGCCTTTATGAATGCTTCGTGAAACAACAAACCTTGCAACTTATATCCTTCGTGAGTAAAGTGAATCTTATCGTGCTGAAACATGGCGGCTGCCGACCAGTTCAGACAAGCGCGGCTCTTTCCGCCCACCACGTGGTACATGTCCCAAATAGCCACGCCATACTCCCGCGCAAACTTCAGCTCTGTATCTACCACCTGCGGCGTGTTCGGATTGATGGCGTAGCCTCTACGTCCAACCCTTCGGTAGGCACCAGGAGGAGTCGTAAACAAGAATACAGCCTCTGGACACGCGTTGCGTATCGACTCGACCAAACGGCGCATAGCCGCCAGGTGCTCCGAGGGTGAATAAGTGCGTCCGTGCGCTTCGTTTGTCCCGAAAGACACCACAACCAAATCCGGCTGCAAAGAAACTACTTCGTCTATCCTTTCGGGAGTGGAAAAGCTGGCGCAGGTAGCTCCGTTCACGCCAAGAATATGATATACCACTCCGTTTTCGCCCGTCTCCCGAGCCAATCCGGATGTCTGGTAGGTGACGGGCTGGTTTACTACCGCATTCGCTCCGAAATCGCTTTCCAACCGTAAACGCATCTCGTACGGGAAAACATGTCCACGCACATGAGAGTCGCCTATGTGTACGATACGTACGGGACGGTTCAGCCGTGAGAGTTTCTTCCAAAACGGGACAAGCGAAGCCGAATCGTCTATCAGTGAATTGTCCGCCGTTTCACGGAATACAGGAGGCATTGCCGTACGTTCCATCGGCACAAGGGTGAGCAGCCGGCTCATCGCTCCGTCTTCGGGAACATCGTGTATGCGGTTTTCGGGACGTGACGAAACCGGCATGGGGTCTTGGGCGCAACTGGGCACAGACACTACGCACGCCATCAGCGTGAGCAAGGCCGCAAAGAGTATATTCGAACTATTCCGCTTCATACGCCTTCCGTTTTTCGTATTGTTCCAAACCGTACATCAACGACTCAAACAGCAGATTCGCTATCCGCTTCCCGCCTCTAAAGTTGATATGGGTATAATCCAAATTCGCCTGCGCCGGTTTGCTCTGAGCCATCTGAAGCATACTGCCCTCACCGCCCATGGCCTGAAACATATTCCAGAAAGCCACACGGCTATCTGCCGCCAATGCCTGCTGATAACGAATCAGGTTCTTCACGCCCGGCATGGTCTGTAGCTCACCGGTTTCGGAACGTTGCTCCCTATCGCCCACACCAACTATCAGGATGGAGGTATTCGGGAAAGCCGCTTTCAGATGAGCAATGACTTTCTCCATTGAGCGGGTATAGTAACTATAGTCTTTCACATTCGACGAAGCCACGTTCAGCCCGTATTGCAACACTATCAGATCGTACGTACGCATGCGGTTATACGCTTTCAGCGTAGCCATCGGGATGCCCAGCAACTGCTGTCCGCCACTGCCACGCAGACTGAAGTTATCTAACGCCACACCCGAATCGGCGTCCATCGTGGCAGCAAAACATCTGGCAGAAGCGGAAACGCTATCCACTGTCCAACAAACCGAACGGATGCTTCCGTGCACAGATACCACACGTACCGCCGCGCTATCCCCTTCCAACAGAAAAGCCTTGCGTTCGCCTCCGTTTACACGAGCCGAGACGCTTATAGAGTCTGGCGAATAGAAGTAGAAAGAAGAAACACCGCACGAATCCAACCCCGACACATACGAGGTTCCCGACAATGAAACCGAAGCTCCATTGCACGGAACGAAATAATGATTAGACAAGTCCTGCTTAGAGTGGTCGAAACCTTTACCGTCGGTTACGGCATGGCTACTCCAGCCTGAGAAAGCATGATGTACCGTAGGACGGAATCCCGCAACGATTGAAGTGATATCCACATAACCTACTCCGCATCCACCGAAACGCTTCTGCAGCAAAGAGCGCAAATCGCACGTCAGGATATCTCCCTCGATAAACGAATCGCCGAAATAAGCTATGCGCACAGGGCGTCCCAACGAGCGATGATTTTCCAACGCTTCGTAAAAGTGTTTCATTCCGCCCGAAACGGAGTCGGCATAATCTTCTATACAGGTAATACCGGCCTTACACGAATCAACAAACGCCGGCTTTATCGGTTTAGGTAAAACGATAGAATCAGAATCGGACAATTCTTCTGTCTCTACAGAACGCAGGTCGGAAAGGACATCCACCCGCCGAAGTTTCGTGCCGTTTATCTCCATGACCGGCATATTATACAGAGCCAACAAACCCGCAACTACAATCAACGTAAACACAAACGTTGCGGCTATTTTATTATTCATTTATTCCATTTCTAAAAACGGCTGCAAAGTTAGCTGATTTATTTGTTTGTCAACGTATTTAATCAGATTTCTTTCATCGATGACAGAAAGGCGTCTACCATTTTCTGTCCTTTTTCGGTTGTGATTCCACGCATGTACAGCATGGTTATTTCGCTATAGATATCGGCCAAAGGATAATTCTCGGTCAAATCGGAATATACCAACATTTCGAACTGCAGATAGGTGGCCTGATTGATGATATCGAAGTTTATGTCGTCACGGAATATGCCTTGTTCTATCCCCTTTTCGAAATAGACAGAGGCGGCTTTGTCCGACATTTGCTTGGATTCTTTCATAAACTCCAACACTTTGGGGTATTTCCGCAAGTCGCGCAGAAAACAGGGATTAGTCTGCCCCAACTCACCCAACTTGCGCTTATAAAAGGCGAAGACTATCTCCAGCACGTTGTCCGCGCTGGAAACAATCTTCTCCATATAGTCAAAGAGTTCCCGCTGATGCAAAAGGAAGACTTCTATCAGCAACTGTTCTTTGTCGGAAAACAGTTCGTAAAGCGTGCGTTTGGAAATAGCAAGCGAATTGGCGATATCGTCCATCCTGACATTCTTGATGCCCGATGTGGCAAACGCCTTTCCCGCTGCCGCTACCACCTTCTCCCGCAACTCGTCGCGGGTACACTTGCACTTCTTCACGCCTTCGATTCCGGGAATCTTACTTGATGATTCCCAACTTTGAGGTTTCTACAAACTCTATTATCTTGTCTATTTCCGGACTGTTTGGCACCTGTTCACGGATGCGCAACAGAGCATCGTGCTGCGACGTGTTCGACTTATAAAGAATGCGGTACGCCTGAGCGATATTCTTTATCAAAGTCGACGAGAATCCGCAATGCTCCAGCACGATGGTATTTATGCTGTAGAAAGCTATCGGTTCATGAGCCGCCACGATAAAAGGAGGTATATCCTTGATGAAACGACAACCGCCCTGCACGACCGAGTAGGTACCCAAACGGGTATTGCCCTGCATCAACACGTTCGAGGTAAGGATGGAACAATCCTGAATCTGGCAGTTACCCGACACCTGCGAACCGTTCCCGATGATACAGTTGTTTCCAACCTCCACATCGTGCGACAGACGCGCTCCGGTCATGACGAAGTTTCCGTTGCCCACACGTGTGGCGTGTTCGGGGAACGTTCCGCGGATAATCACCGCATTTTCACGAATCACGTTGTTATCGCCTATAATGGCCAACGTTTCGTCTCCCTTATAATTGAAGTCTTGCGGAAGAGCGGCTACCACCGCTCCCTGAAAGACCTTGTTTCCACTTCCCATACGCGTTCCGCTCAGCAGACTGGCGTATGGCATAATCTCATTATTGTCTCCTATTTCTACATTCTTATCGATGTAGGCGAAAGGATGTACCGTTACGTTTTTTCCGAGTTTAGCCGACGGATCAACGTATGCTAAAGAACTAATCATAGTGTATCTGTATATTAGATGGTTAAACTATTGTCTTCCTCCACCCACTGCACTATACAGGTCGATAACAGCCTGTATGCGTTGGAAATTGTCAGCCACTTCGCTCAGCTGCGCGCTAAGCAGGCTCTGACGAGCGGTAAGCAAATCCAGATAAGTGACGCTGGTGCTGTACTGAAACAGCTGTTCCGACGATGTTACCGCTTTCTGGAGTTCTTCTACACGTACCTTGTCGTTTCCCAGTTTCTTCAACTGACTATCGTACAAGAACAAGGCATCGCTTACTTCCTTACCGGCATCCAGAATAGCCTGCTGATAGTTCATCTGAGCAATCTTCTCTTCTGCTTTCGTCACCTTGAGGTTGGCAATCAACTTGCCACGGTTGAAGATGGGCTGAGCCAGCGAAGCTAAAGCCTGCATCATGAACGAAGCCGGATTAGATACGGTTACATTCGAACCGTTGGTCCAGCCAGCCGTACCGGTCAGGGTTATGTTAGGATAGAAAGCAGCACGAGCCTGATTGGTCGAATAGTAAGCCTGAGCCAATGTCATCTCGGCTATTTTCACATCCGGACGGTTTTCCAACAACTGCAAGGGAACACCTGCCATCAGTTGTTCCGGCATCTGCTGAGCATCGAGTGTAGAACGGCTGATAGTCTGCGGAGCACGTCCCAGCAACACTGCTAACGAGTTTTCGGTTTCACGCACCTGACGTTTTAAGTCGATGAGCGAAGCGTCTACCTGCTGACTGGCAGCGCGAACCTGAGCTACGCCGGCCTCGGTGGTACGACCTGCAGTCTTGTAGGCTTCCATCACGCGTACGTTGTCTTTATACAGTTCCGAGGTAGCCGCAGTGATTTCCACCTGACGGTCAAGCATCAGCAGCGAATAGTAGATGTTGGCTATGTTGCAAATGATGGATGAGCGCACGGCCTGTTCCGAATACTGGCTTTGCAGATAGGCGGACTTCTGTCCACGTTTCGAGTTCAGTATCTTACCGAACAAGTCGATTTCCCAACTGGCAGCTACGGGTATGGTATAAGCCTTTACGTAGTTTCCGCCTTCTATACTGGTGGCGGTACCCTGAGGAGCAAAGTTGATAGAAGGCAAATAAGACAGTTTGGCAGCAGTAAGCAGCACCTTGGCTTCCTGCACGCGCAGCGCGGCAGCCTGTACGTTTACGTTGTTGGCCAATCCTTCTTCTATCAGCGCCTGCAACTGCGGGTCGCGGAACACTTCTCTCCACGGCAGATTGCCCATATTGGTGGTATCGGAAGCCAGCGTGTCTGTAGCCGACGCCGGATCACGGAATATACCCGAAGTAGATACCGTTTCGGGGCGTTCGTATGATTTGTAGATGTGGCAGCTGCTCATCATGGCAGCTACACACATCATTCCTATTATCTGTTTCTTCATTCTGATTATTTTCTTTTTGCGTTATTTGGAGAATACTGTTCGATCTCAGACTTCAGTTCGCTTTCGTCCAGGCTATCCCATTCGATAGGCTTAACCTTTTCTTGCAGCCACTGGAAGGTTACGAACAATACAGGTACAATGAATATCTGGAATATCATACCAATCAACATACCTCCGATGGCAGAAGCACCCAACGTACGGTTTCCGTGAGCACCTACACCGAAAGCGAACATCAACGGAAGCAAACCGATAATCATCGCCAACGAAGTCATCAAGATAGGTCGCAGACGGGCTGCAGCTCCAAGTACCGCCGCCCACGAGATGCTCATGCCCTGTTTACGACGGTCGAGCGCGAACTCTACAATCAGGATGGCATTCTTGGCCAACAGACCCATCAACATAATCAACGCAATCTGCATATAGATGTCGTTAGACATGGTTCCCAATATCAACTTCAGAGCCGAGATGCTGCCCAATGCAGCAAATCCGTTCACGAAAATGAAGCTACCCATCAAACCGAACGGAACTGACAGCAATACCGCCAACGGAAGGATGTAACTTTCGTACTGGGCACTCAGCAACAAGTAAACGAATACGAAGCACAACAGGAAGATAATGCCTGTGGCACTGCCGCTCGAGCTAGCCTCTTCACGCGCCATACCACCCAATTCGTAAGTGAAACCGGCAGGCAGGTTTTCTTTCGCTACCTGCGAGATGGCTTGCAAGGCCTGACCTGAGGTGTAACCCGAAGCGGGAGCCACCATCACTTTGATAGAAGTGTACAGGTTGAAACGGTTGATGATATCAGGACCGTAAACTTTCTTCAAGCTGACAAACTGTGTGATAGGAGCCATTTCGCTACCGTTGCGAACCTTGATGCTATTCAGCGATTCCAAATTCTTGGTAGCTTCGGGGTCGCCCTGAATCATTACACGGTACATCTTACCGAAACGGTTGAAGTTAGAAGCGTACAGACCGCCGAAGTATCCCTGCATGGTAGAAAGGATGGAACTCGGGCTGATACCTGCCTTCTTACAAGCCGCGGCATCGATATCCAACTGATATTGCGGGAAGTTAGACTTAAAGGTAGTCTGTGCCGAGTTGATTTCCGGACGGTTCTTCAAGGCGGTCATGTAGTTGTTTACCACTTCCTCAAAGTGATCCAGTGAACCACCGGTCTTGTCCTGCATGTTCAACTCGATATCGCTCGAAGCCGAATAACCGGTAATCATAGGAGGCGCAAAGAACAATACCTGAGCGTCTTTTACCACTTTCTGCGCACGCATGAACAGAGTAGCGTAAACGATATCGGAGTTCTGCATGAGCGAACGTTCTTCCCAAGGTTTCAGTTTGATAATGATTGAACCGTAGCCAGGTCCCTGACCGCCGATGAAGCTATAGCCGGCGATGACGGTACGCGACTGAACCGCAGGGTCGGAAGCTACCAAACTGTCTACACGGTCGTATATTTCCTGAGCACGTTCCATTGAGGTTCCGGGAGGCAATGTGATGGCACCCATGATGGTACCGGTATCTTCGTTAGGCACCATACCCGTAGGAGTGGTCTTCATCAAGAACATCAGGAAGACGATAGAACCAGCTACCAGTCCGAACGATAACCACTTCTTGTGGATGAAGAACACCACGCGCTTCTTGTATTTCTTGAGCACCGAACTATACGCAGCGTTGAACGACGCGTGGAAACGGTCTACCAACGACATTTTCTTTTTCTCTTCTTCCGTTCCGTCTACCGGATGGGGTTTCAGGAACAGGGCGCACAGTGCCGGAGACAGTGTCAAGGCGTTCAAGGCCGAGAAGGCGATAGAGATAGCCATGGTCAAACCGAACTGACGATAGAAGGTACCTGACGTACCTCCCATGAAGCTCACAGGGATGAACACGGACATCATGACCAGAGTAATGGAAACCAGTGCGCCGCCCAGTTCGCTCATGGCATCGATAGAAGCCTCACGCGCGGACTTATATCCTTGGTCCAGCTTGGCATGCACACCTTCCACCACCACTATCGCGTCGTCCACCACAATCGCGATGGCAAGCACCATAGCCGAAAGGGTCAGCAAGTTGATACTGAATCCGATAAGTTTCAATACGAAGAACGTACCTACCAACGCTACCGGGATAGCGATAACCGGAATCAACGTAGAGCGGAAGTCCTGAAGGAAGATATAAACCACCAATACCACCAGGATAAAGGCTTCCAACAGGGTCTTGATAACTTCGTGGATAGAAGCGAAGAGGAAGTCGTTGGCACTCTGCGCAACGCTGATTTCCATGCCGGCTGGCAATGATTCCTTGGCTTCATCCAATACTTTTTCGATATTCTGGATGGTTTCGGTAGCGTTTGTACCGGCCATCTGGAAGATGATAGACGAAACGGAGTTGTGTCCGTTCACCTTATTGCTGAAGCTGTACGATACACGTCCCAGTTCCAGACGGGCAATATCTTTCAGACGGAGAATCTTTCCGTCGGACAACGCCTTGATGACGATTTCACCGAATTCCGATTCTTCCTGCAGACGCCCCTTGTAGCGCAAGGTGTACTGATAAGTCTGGTTACCGCGTTCACCCAACTGACCGGGAGCGGCCTCGATGTTCTGTTCAGCCAATGCGGCCGACACGTCGGAAGGAATCAGTCCGTACTGTGCCATCACGTCCGGCTTCAGCCAGATACGCATAGAGTAGTTACCACCCATCACCATGGCATCGCCCACACCTTTCACACGCTTGATTTCGGGGATGATGTTGATGTTCATGTAGTTCTCGATGAACTGGGTGGTGTACTTGTCTTCGGTATCCACCAACGAGAAAATCAACAGCATAGAGCTCTGACGCTTCTGTGTGGTCACACCGATTTGGGTTACTTCGGCTGGCAGCAAGCCTTGTGCCATAGACACACGGTTCTGTACGTTTACGGCCGCCATATCGGGGTCGGTACCCTGGTTGAAGTAAACCATGATGGAAGCCGAACCGTTGTTGGAAGCCGATGACTGGATGTACATCATGTTTTCCACACCGTTTATCTGGTCTTCCAACGGTGCCACTACCGAGTTCAACACGGTCTGCGCATTGGCACCCGTGTAGGTTGCACTTACCGAAATGGTAGGAGGTGCAATGTCCGGATACTGCGTGATGGGGAGCGTAGCCAAACCTATCACACCCAGTATGACTATCAAGATGGAGATTACCGTTGACAGTACCGGACGGTTGATAAATCTATCTAATTTCATTATGTTCTATTCTTGTTTTTTATGTTCAAACGGAGTTCGTCTAATCAGAAAGCGGTTTTGATGTTTCCTTCGCGCTGATCTTTCAGCGCCTGCTGAAACTTAGCCTCTTTCTGTGCGGTTGTGATAGGTTCTATCTTCTGACCGTCTTTCAGCAACTGTACGCCTTCCACTACAATCTTGTCGCCCGACTTCAGACCATCGGTTACCAGATAGTTTTTACCGTCGTTCAGGTTAGACACGGTTACCTCGGTGTGCTTTACGGTATTGTCCGACTGAAGTACAAACACGAACTTCTTGTCCTGAATTTCCTGAGTAGAAGTCTGCGGTATCACGATGACGTTGTCCAGTGTGTAAGGGAACAATACGTTGGCCATACCGCCGCTACGCAAAATATTCTTCTTGTTAGGGAACAAGGCACGCATGCTTACCGAACCCGTAGTCTGATCGATAACACCGCTCACGGCTTCAATCTTTCCTTCTTCTTCGTAAACCGAACCGTCAGCCAACTGCAGTTTCACGGCCGGCATCTTGGCAATCTGTTCTTTTACCGTTCCGCCTGCCTTGGTCAAGGCCAACAACTGCTTTTCTGTCATCGAGAAATACACGTACATGTCGCCTATCTGCGAAACGGTAGTCAGAGCCGCTCCCGAAGGACCTACCAACGCGCCTACACGCGAAGGAATCATACCGATAACGCCGTCCGACGGACTGGTTACTGTACAGAAACCCAAGTTTTGTTTAGCCGACGCAAGACCAGCCTGAGCCTGAGCCAACGCAGCCTGCGCAGCCAGCGTACTGTTTACAGCCGTTTGGTATTCAAAGTCGCTGATGATGTTCTGGTCGTGCAGCACTTTCTTGTTCTTTTCGGTATCCGAAACCGTTTTCAGGTTGGCCTGCGCCGATTTCACACTTGCCACAGCTTGATCGTAGGCTGCCTTATATTGGGTAGGATCTATCTGAAACAGAGCCTGACCTTTACGTACGGTAGCACCTTCGTCTACACACAGTTTTACGATAAAGCCCGATACCTGCGGACGGATTTCGATGTCCTGCTTACCCTGGATAGTAGCCGGATACTGTTCCGTCTGATTGCTGGACGTTGCGCTTACCGCCTGCACAGCGAACTGGTCATCTCCCAATTTCATACCGCTCTGGCCACCGCCACAAGCAGTCAAAACCGACAAGCCCAAAGCCATCAGGGCCACTCGGTGAGAAGTTAATCTTCCGTAAATCATATTCATCTTCTAAAAATTAATAGTTCAAGCAATTACACTTGCTTTTCTGAAAACTTTTTCAGTCTCTCAAGTTTTTATTGCCGCAAAGATAGTGAAAAAATAAGCCGATTGCAATCCCCCTTTAACTATTAATAACCATAGATTTACCTCATACGATAGATAGACTACATTATCCGACCATCAGCCAAATTTCACCGACAAAACAGTTTCGGCATTTCCTCCGTTTAGAGTTTTTAATGTTTGAAAAGCATAATTACACCAGTCACCTATCTCCCCTACTGCAAGGAGAAGACGGGTGGTTCATGGTGTGCCACATGACGTGCCACATCTTTTCGATTCGTTTTCAGCCGCTTAACCCCCAAAGTGGTTCATGCCGTGCCTCATGGTGTGCCACATCTTGGCGTTTTCTTACCTATTATATATATAAATAAAAGGATAAAAGTAAGGCAGATGTTTTTTCGGGGCACAAAAACCATCCGCTATTTTATCAGTCTTTTATACTTGGATTAATCTCTGGCGAGGAATTTTTAATACGTCTCGAGAGATTTTTAATCGCTCGCCGCAGAATTTTATTCACTCGCCGGAGATTTGAATATCTCCTAAAAAGTAGGGCAAACACTTGCATTTCGCACGCTCGTGTAGTATATTTGTTAAACAAACCCATCCGGCAATTTGTAGTTTTTAGCGTATGAAATCGTGACTGTTTATTATTTTATTCCTACATTTGCGCGAAAATCAGAACTGAAAAACAATAAAACAACTGATAACTATGGCAAAAATCACTAAAGAAGACGCCCTGCTCTACCACTCACAAGGCAGACCGGGCAAAATAGAAGTAGTGCCGACCAAGCCCTACCAAACTCAGAAAGACCTGTCGCTTGCATACTCGCCTGGAGTAGCCGAACCGTGTCTTGAAATACAAAAGACCCCCGACACTGCATACGACTATACCGACAAAGGAAACTTGGTAGCCGTTATCTCGAACGGTACTGCCGTATTGGGACTGGGCGACATAGGCGCACTGAGCGGAAAACCTGTAATGGAAGGCAAGGGATTGCTCTTTAAAATCTACGCCGGCATCGATGTATTCGACATCGAGGTAAACGAAAAAGACCCCGACAAGTTCATCGAAGCGGTAAAAGCCATCGCTCCCACTTTCGGAGGTATCAACCTGGAAGACATCAAGGCTCCCGAGTGTTTCAAGATAGAACAGCGACTGAAAGAAGAACTGGATATTCCGGTTATGCACGATGACCAGCACGGAACGGCCATCATCTCCAGCGCCGGACTGCTGAACGCACTGGAAGTAGCCGGAAAGAAGATAGACGAAGTAAAGATTGTGGTAAACGGTGCCGGAGCGTCGGCTACATCGTGTACCAAGCTCTACATCGCACTGGGCGCAAAGAAGGAGAATATCCTGATGTTGGACAGCAAGGGCGTAATCACTTCCGACCGCGAAAACCTGACCGAAAGCAAGAAGTTCTTCGCAACCGACCGCCGCGACGTACACACCCTGGCCGAAGCCATCAAGGGAGCGGACGTTTTCTTGGGTCTGTCTAAAGGCAACGTGCTTACACAGGACATGGTTCGCAGCATGGCCGACCATCCCATCGTATTCGCGCTGGCCAACCCCACCCCGGAAATCTCGTACGAAGACGCCATGGCGTCACGCCCCGACGTACTGATGTCGACTGGACGTTCGGACTATCCCAACCAGATAAACAACGTTATCGGATTCCCGTACATCTTCCGTGGAGCCCTCGACACACGTTCTACCGCCATCAATGAAGAAATGAAACTGGCAGCCGTACACGCCATTGCCGAATTGGCCAAGAAACCGGTGCCCGATGTAGTAAACAACGCTTACCACGTAAACAACTTGACCTTTGGTCCGGCATATTTCATACCGAAACCGGTAGACCCCCGACTGATAACCGAAGTATCTATGGCCGTAGCCAAAGCTGCCATGGAGTCGGGTGTAGCACGCAAGCAAATCACCGACTGGGAAGCCTACGAGCACCACTTGCGCGAACTGATGGGACAGGAAAACAAACTCACCCGTCAGCTTTACGCCACCGCACGCCGCGACCCGCAACGCGTGGTATTCGCCGAAGGCATTCACCCCAACATGCTGAAAGCTGCTGTAGAAGCTAAAGCCGAAGGTCTCTGCAAGCCTATCTTGCTGGGCAACGAGGAAAGAATAGCCAAACTGGCCAAAGAACTTAAGCTGAGCCTGGACGGCATCGAAATAGTAAACCTGCGCCACGACCGTGAAGCGGAACGCCGCGAACGCTACGCACGCATCCTGTGCGAAAAACGTGCCCGCGAAGGCGCCAACTTCCAGGAGGCCAACGACAAGATGTTCGAACGCAACTACTTCGGCATGATGATGGTTGAGACGGGTGACGCCGATGCATTCGTTACGGGTCTCTACACCAAATATTCGAATACCATCAAGGTAGCCAAAGAGGTTATCGGCATCCAGCCGGGTTACAAGCATTTCGGCACCATGCACATCCTCAACTCGAAGAAGGGTACTTACTTTGTAGCCGACACGCTGATAAACCGTCACCCCGATACGGAGACACTGACAGACATCGCTAAACTGTCGGCCAACGCCGTACGGTTCTTCAATCAGGAACCCGTAATGGCCATGCTGTCGTACTCCAACTTCGGAGCAGACCAGGAAGGAAGCCCCGCATCGGTACACGAAGCTGTAGACCGTCTGCAGAAAGAATTCCCCGACTTGGCAATAGACGGAGAAATGCAGACCAAGTTCGCGCTAAACAACGAACTGCGTGACGAGAAATATCCGTTTACCCGCCTCAAAGGCAAGGAAGTAAACACGCTGATATTCCCGAACCTCAGCTCGGCCAACGCTACATACCAGTTGCTGCAGAGCATGAGCGATACCGAAGTGCTCGGTCCTATCCAGATGGGATTGAACAAACCTATCCACTTTACCGACATCGAAAGCTCGGTTCGCGATATCGTAAACATCACGGCCATCGCCTGTATCGATGCCATGGTGGCCAAAAAGATTAACAAATAACGATTTCCATCATGCGGAAACCGCTCTCACATAGCCAAAGTGTCGTCCTCACCATCCTGTGGGCGGCACTTTGCTTTTTCATCTTCACGGCATCGCCCCGCATAGACGGCATGCTCATCCTTTCTATAGTCATCTCCGGCGCATTGGTATTCATCCCGATAGCCAAATCGTTCCACCAACGGAAGAAATAACGCGACCCGAACACACATTTTCTCCGTTTTTCACCTACGAATCCGACAAATTCATCTGCGAAAAGCCTTTTCTTTTTCTATTTCTCTAAAAATAGCTGTAAAATAGTTGCATATTTCTAAAACGAACTCTAATTTTGCAACAAATACAATAGGCAACATATCCTATCAACTAAGTTTGCATGAATAAAGGCTATAGCACATATAGACAATACGTGAATTCGTTATACCAGTGTCGAATCACCATCAAACAGAAAGACCATTTTACCATCTCGGCCTAATAGGGTTATCTACCCATTCCTCTGATATTTTATTACTATTTAAACAACAGAATCTTTCATTACGATGAGAGATTCCCAAACACTATTTCCAAATACATACATCTTATGCTGAAAGCAAAAAGCATCGTCATGGGTAGTTTGCTGCTCCTGTCGGCAACATCCATGGCACAATCACTCAAGACCACACTCAGCGCGGAAATATACGGTTATCAGCGCGAAATGGTCTACTTCGACTGTGTACAGTCACCCCTTATCCGTGAAGAATTTCATACCAATCCTGGCGAAGAACATCTGTACAGTTTTCAGACCGACCAACTGGTGGCCATGATTGTAAACGGACGCACCACCTTGCTGCTCGCTCCAGGCGACAGCCTGCATGCCGTAATCCGCTACGACGGAAAGAATGTAGAGAGCCTGGAACTGGAAGGTACGCCACGCGCCGTGGAGCAAAACAACATTTATCAGGCCGTAGCCGACATGAAACGCGACATGCGATACAAATCGCAACTGTTGGCATGTGCCGTGGTCGACGTGAAACCGGCCAACCGAATAGCCGACTCGCGTACCTTACTGGCCAAAACGGCCGAACTGGTGAAACAAGTGGGCAACAAGCTCTCGACCGAAGCGGCCAACTACATCATGGCCGAACAGGAAGGATTGGCCTACACCTCGTTTATGGAATATCCCACCATGTACGCCGAGACACGTAACCTCCCCATCGCCGACCAAGGCATAGGCGACTACTGGGCGCTGATGGACGGTGTAACGCTACGCTCCGATGCCGCATCGCTGAGCAGTCCCGAATACTGCGCTTTCCTGATGCAATACCTGGTTTACGAAAAGAGCAAACAGGCGCACGCCAAGGGAGATACCTATACACGCCCGGAAACATTCGAAAAGATTTACGCCGAATTGGCCTCGTTCTTCAGCGGTCCGCAACGCGACGCAGTACTCTACAACCTTATCTGCAACTTCATCCGAGGCGGGAAAGACATAGAACGCGTAGACTCCATACTGAAAGATTACAAGCAGAAATACAACCTCAACAAACATTATGTAGAAATAATCGATACGCTGCTACAATAACAAGAGAAAAAGAAATAGAATTAGCACTAACAAGAATTATGAACAAAAAGAACTGAAAGCTTATGAAAAGAGTATTATTCAACAAGCTTTTCTGTCTATCCGTACTGGCCATGGGAGGAACGGGCGTCTTCACTCCCCCACTCGGTGTTTACGCCCAAGCCAGGCAAGCCGAAGACGGATGGAAGAATGAAAAAATTACGCTGAGAATAAGTAACGAAACACTGGGAACTATCCTAAACCGTGTAGCCAAACAAGCAAAAGCCGACATCGTGTTTCAAGGCGTAACCCTGACAGGTATCAACAAGCCTACAACACTGAACGTGAAAAACATGCCGCTGGACAAGGTATTGGGACAACTCATCGGAGACCAAAACGTAAAGATCACCTACGACGGCTCACGCACCATCGTCATTGCTCCATACACCAAACAAGCCGACAACGCGCAAACGTTTGAAATAGGCGGTATCATATTCGGAGCCGATGACAAACAACCGCTGGCAGGAGCTACCGTAGCGGTGACAAACGGAACAAACCAAAAAGGTATGACCGGATGTATCACCGACGAAAACGGTAAGTTCAGCTTGCGCATTGACCGCAAATCGTCTATCCGTATCTCGTATGTGGGATACGAAACCAAGTCGATGCAGATTTTACGTCCCGACCGCAACATGAAACTCTTTCTCTCGCCCAACTCGAACGACATGGACGAAGTGGTAGTAACGGGTATCAGCCGCCGAAATAAGAAAAGCTTCACCGGAAACTACGTAACTGTAAAAGGAGAAGAGCTGCGCCGCATCAACCCGAACAATATCCTAAAGAGCCTCCAGTTCTTCGACCCCAGTTTCAAGGTAAAAGAGAACAACAGCAACGGTTCTGACCCCAACGCACAACCGGAATTCCAGATGCGAGGTGACCAATCGCTGGGTTCGGTATCGAGTATGAACACCATGGACTTGCTGCTTGACAACGTGTCGAGCCGCCCCAACACTCCGCTCTTCGTATTGGACGGATTTGTAGTAGCGATGACCCGTATCTTGGCTCTCGACCCCGAACGCATAGAAGACGTAACCATCCTGAAAGACGCTGCAGCTACCGCCATCTACGGTTCGCGCGCGTCAAACGGTGTAGTGGTTATTACCACAAAGGTTGCTCCTGACGGCGCTCTGTCTGTATCGTACAACGGCTCGATAACCGTAGAAAGCCCCGACCTTACCGACTACAACATGATGAACGCCGAAGAGAAGTTACAGACCGAATGGATGGCTGGAGTTTATGACCCCACCAATGTAACCAGCATGAACCGCTACAATACGCTGAAGCGAAACGTTCTGGCCGGAGTAAACACTTATTGGCTCTCACAGCCACTGCGCACAGCCATCCAGAACCGTCACTCGCTTACGGCTGCCGGTGGTACGGACGTGTTCCGTTACAGTTTGGGACTGAACGCCGCTTTCCAGCCGGGTGTCATGAAAGGTTCGTCAAACAACACCAAAGGTATCGATTTCACCATGTCGTACCACAAGGGGAAAGCTACCGTAGGCGCAACCATTAGCTTGAGCGAAACATCTGGCAACAACTCGCCTTACGGTTCGTTCTCTTCGTATAGCCAAGCGAATCCCTACTACCGCATGACCAACGAAAACGGTACTTACGACCAGATACTGGACAACTTTACCGCAGCGGGAAGTACACCGGTAACCAACCCTCTGTATAACTCTAACATCGGTATTAAGGACTTGACCCGTAACCTGAGCATCGCCAGCAACCTGAATATCGAATATCGCCTACTGGAAAACCTGCGACTCACGGAACAGCTCTCGTACACCCGAGGCATGGCACGAGCCGAGAACTTCTTGCCTGCCGACCATACGAACTTCGCCAACGAAACCGACAAGACGCTCAGAGGTAGTTATACGAAGAACACGGGTGAAATGACCTCGTGGTCGAGCAACTTCGGTGTCAACTACAACTTGCCCATTGACAAGCACCTGCTGAGTATGTTCGCCAACTGGACGATAAGCGAAGACCGAAACAACTACGTAAACCTATCGGCTACCGGATACCCGGATCGCCATATGGACGACTTCATCTTCGGAAACAAGATGTCCAGCAACCCCAGCGGTTCGGAAGCTCTTTCACGCTCCATGAGCCTCATCGGACAGATTTCGTATAGCTATGACAACCGCTACTCGTTCGACTTCAACCTGAGCGCGGAAAACTCATCGCGCTATACCAACAACAAGTTCACCCCGTTCTGGAGTACCGGTGTGCGCTGGAATGCTTACCGCGAGAAATGGCTGGAAGGCCGTATCTCCAACCTTGTACTGCGTGCCACTTATGGTATCACCGGCGAACAGAGCACCAGCCCTTACGAAACCATCGAGTTCTATACTTTCAGCGGTACGATGAAGCCCTACACTTCATTCCCCATGTTGGGAGCCATGCTGCAAGGGTTGCACAACCCCAACCTGAAATGGGCGAAGACCGACCAGTTCAGCCTGGGTGTAGACATCGGTTTTTGGAAGAACCGCATCAACGCATCGTTTAACTACTACAACAACATTACTCGTCAGATGATGACGCAGTACGACTTAGCTCCGTCTACCGGATTCAGCTCGCAAAACATCAACGCCGGCGAACTGCAAAACCGCGGATTCGATGTAAGCCTGAATGTGATAGCTTATCAGAACATCCAGAAACAGTTGTATTGGACCATCAACGCGAACGCTAACCATAACAAGAACAAAATCCGCAAGATTTCGGACTATCTGCGTAAGATAAACGAACAGCAGTTGGCATCGAAGAGCGCACCGCTTCCTACCCTTCAGGAAGGATACTCTACGACCACACTGTTTACGGTACGTTCGCTGGGTATCGACCCCATAACCGGAAAAGAAGTGTTCCTGACACGCGACGGAAAGAAAACTTTCACATGGAACAGCAAAGACAAAGTGCCTGTAGGTGACACCAATCCCAAGGTGAGCGGTACAATCAGCAGTTCACTGAACTGGAAAGACCTGACTGTAAGTGCCGGATTTACCTACAAATGGGGAGGTATCGTATATAACTCCACACTGGTAGACAAGATTGAGAACCGAAACATCGCCTACAACATGGACCGCCGTGCCATGACAAGCCGCTGGCAGAAACCGGGTGACCTAACTTATTACAAGAAGTTCTCGCTGGATGCCGATGCAAGCCAAACCGAACAGAGCACACGTTTCATCATGGATGACAACGAAATGAAACTCTCTACTCTGAGCGTGGGTTATCGTTTGCGCTACGAACAATACAAGTTCTTGCGCTCAATGAACATCGATGTCATGTCGCTCACGTTCACCACAAACGATTTGTTCCGTTTGTCTCCCATCCGTATGGAACGAGGCTTAGACTATCCGTTCGCACGGTCGTACACACTATCCCTATCGCTCATCTTTAAATAATTGACTTATGAAACTGAAACCATTATATATAGCCTGCATAACAAGCGCACTCTGCCTGACGTCTTGCTCCGGCTGGTTCGATGTCAGTCCCAAGACCGATATAAAGGCCGAAGAACTATTCGAAACAGAAGAAGGCTTCCAAAGCGCATTGGCCGGTATCTATATTACCATGACCGACAACGATTCGTATGGCCGCGACCTCACGTTCGGACTTCCCGACCAATTGGCGCAGCTATACGACATGATACCCGACGGTACGCTGGATCGTGAAAGCGTATACAACTACAGCGAACAAACCACGGGATATGATACAAAATCACGTTTGGCAAACATCTGGCTAAAACAATACAACCTAATAGCCAACGCCAACAACTTGCTGAAATGGCTTGACAAGAACGGCGAACGTGTCATCACCAACCCGGAAACACGTGAAATGATGTACGGTGAAGCATACGCCTTGCGCGCCTTTCTCCATTTCGACCTACTACGCGGATGGGGCCCCGCTTCTTATCCCGAACACAAGACCGAAAAGTCTATCCCCTATCGCACTGTAGCGGACAATAGCAAACAACCCTTGCTCGCCGCATCGGAAGTGGTGGAAAAGATTGAAGCTGATTTGCAACGGGCGGAAGAATACCTGTCGTATGAGAAAGGTACAACCTTAGCAAGCAACGAACGACGCTTCCGCCTGAACTACTATGCAGTAAAAGCCATCGAAGCACGCGTATACGCCTATGCCGGCGAAGCGAGCAAGGCAGTAACTGCAGCCAATGAAGTAATAAGCAATTGCGGTCTGAGCCTGCAAAGCAGTAACAGTAACGACCCAGCCTTGTTCGATGAAACTCTTTTCGGAGTAAACAAGTACAAGATGGAAGATTACATCACCTCTTACTTTACCGATGCTGACAAGATGACGACCCAATACTACACAGGCGAAACGGCCTTCAAGAGCATTTTCGAGGTTTCCGACATCAACGGAAGTGGCGATATGCGTACCAAACGTGCGGCTGCATTCGTTGTATATACAGACCTGAAGCGAGTTATCAGCCGGAAGTATCTGAAAAACGACAATTCTGTAATCCCCATCATCCGACTACCGGAGATGTATTACATCCTGTGTGAAGCATCATCGCTGGATAACGCCGCACAATACATCAATACAGTACGAACCCGACGCGGTATTTCACAGACTTCAGCCTATGGCACATTCACATCGGATGAGGCACGCACAGAAGCGCTCGATAAGGAATACCGCAAGGAATTCTATGCCGAAGGACAATACTGGTACTTCCTGAAACGTCATAACATCACCTCGTTGCCATACGCTAGCGTAACGCTGAATAATGAAAGATTCACTTTCGCATTGCCAGACAACGAAACAGAATACGGCTGGACTGCCGAAAATGAAGTCAACGAATAACATCATAAAACATTCGCATTTATGAAACTCAATAACTATAAATACATAGCAATAGCGCTCCTTTCACTCGGGCTGATGTCCTCATGCAAGAAAGAGGAGCCCACGCTTTTCGACGAAAGTTCAAACGGGGCGTATTTTGACTACGACTCTGCATCCAACTTGACTACAAGCATCAACTTCGCCGACTATATGCTGGAAGACCCCGACGAAGTAGAAGTGCCGGTAAAGCTAAAACTGCTGGGCTTTCTGCCTGAAGATACAAAATCCGTAACCTTGAAGCAACAAGCCGTAGAAGGATACGAAGAAGCGAAACTGACTTTGCCTGAAGCCGTGTTTACACACGATGGGAACGGCGAACTTACCGTACAGGTAAAAGTAGCCCGTCCGGAACGTACAGATGTGGAATATGCCGCTGCAATTACCATCGATACCGGAACACCTAATTCAGGCATGGAAGGATTCGAGACTTATACCATCAAAGTCAGTGAATCATATCAGCAACCCTCAGGATGGGAATATCAGGCAGAGCAGTACTATGGCGAATGGACAGCCGAAAAGCATAAGTTCATCGCACGTACACTGAACAATGCGCAGTACTACAACAGCTACAACATGTGGAGTGAAGCTCCGCAAGTAGTATCCGCCGTACGCCAGTATCACAAGGAACACCCAGAAGAAGCTATTCTAGAATTCCCGTTTGCCAGCGGATGTGACTATAATCAACCAGATTATTGGGGAACTCTACAGGAAAAATACCTTGGAAGCTATTCTTCGAACGCATTCGTTTCGGCAGCTAACGCACTCGACGTCACTACAGCCAACGAAGAAGAAGTATTCGGTGGAAGCGAAGAACACCTCAAAGAAGCAAACAAGGCAATGGCCACAGTCATGATGGACA
The DNA here is from genome assembly GCA_963595925.1 of bacterium. Lineage (GTDB taxonomy): Bacteria > Bacteroidota > Bacteroidia > Bacteroidales > Bacteroidaceae > Phocaeicola. The sequence goes on along the minus strand of CAVBJM010000002.1, from coordinate 84,589 downwards.
GTTACAACAATTATTGGGACTGGTATATGTCTGGCTCCAACTACCGTTGGCAACTTTGGATTCCGATGTTCGCCGACATGGACTACACGGTAGTACAGCCTGTAGAATGGAACGCCGGCATGGACAAGATAGAAAAATATTACGGCACCTATTCAGCCGACAAATACAAGTTCATGATAAAAACCGCTATAGAAGCTATGGGGGTAGATGATTTCTGCCTGAAATACCTGTTCCCTGTCTATCAGTCTTGGGGCGATAGCGGATTGGAAATTGTATGGGACAACGCTATCAGTTACAACGGTAAGAGCGGTGAAGGAGCTATCTACCAATTCTATCTGCTCTTCAAGGAAAAAGGAGCTGCAGCCGGATTCACTTTCCCCGATGGTGTAACTGAACCAGCCGACTCTTCCTCTGATGGGAAAAAAGACGACGGAAAATAAACTTATAATATTTCTTGAAACATGAAAAGACTCATCTTTAGTATATTCGCTGTCGCAGCCCTATCATCGTGCTACGAAGACAAGGGCAACTACGATTACAGTTTCGACAGCCTAAACAAGATAGACATTTCGAACGCTACGTTCTCGCCCGAGGCATACGATGGCGAAAGCGGAAAGACCATCGAAATACAAACACCGCTCTACAGCGACCTGACACAACGTGTGGCCATAAACCTCGACCAGTCGCTGGCCGACAACTATGAAAATCTGGTGTTCAACTGGATTCGTACCACAACGAAAGGAGAAGGAAGTACGGCGGAAGAAGCAGTAAAGGATACTGTACACTCCAAAGGCTACATTGACCTGGACTTCCCCGTAAACACCACCATGAACTATGGCTTATTCCTTGAAATTATAGACCCCAGCACTTCATTGGCATATTACACCAAGCTGACAGTCAAGACACGTCCATTGTTCCAAAATAGCCTATTCGTTTTACACGGAACAACAGGAAACGCCAAACTGGGTGACGTGGAAATCATCGGAAATGAAGTAAAGACACGCACCGATGCATATTCGGTATCTCACCGCGACGCCACCGACAATCCGTTCCAAAACACTATCGGATTAGGTTTCTCGGCCTATTCGTACTTAGTTCGTGGAGAATCAGGATTCAAGGCAGGTGTAAGCGAAGAACTATATGTATTCAATTCGGATGGAACGGGAGCCGCATATCTTCCGTTTAAGACTCTACAAGAGTACAACCCTGCCGATTATGTACTTCCACGCAGTGGCTCGGGACAACCGTTTGTGTTCAATTCAATGATAGACCTCGGTGTATATAGTACCATGAACGACTTCAAGTGTATTATTTCACAAGACGGACGATTCTACACCGCTGGAAATATACCCTGCTTCCACATTCCCAACGAACAGGTATATGACAATCCTGATAACCAAACGGACTACGCCGTACGTGCCGCAACCATCACACATAACCATTTCATTCTGTGGGATGCAAAATACAACCGCTTCTTGTATCAGTACAAAGGCAGTTCGAACAACGAATTCGGCGAATACAATCTGTACCCACGCTATACTGCTTATATGTACAACCCCGTACTCAATGCCAACGTAGACTTCAGCTCGCTCCAGTCGCTCACTCCGGTGGGAAAAATAGCAGTATACGCCTTTATTCAGTCGCATAGAGACCTGTACGAAGAAGCTAAGCCACATTTCATCTTCAAAGATTCAAATGGGAAATACTACCTCTACGAACTGACCTATCAAGGAGGCGACAAGAAATCGCGCGCAAACGGTTCTGATGCAGCTTATTCCATCACAGGTCAAGAAATGACAGGCTTTACTCCGCAAAACGAACGTAACATTCTTTTCAACCTCTGGTTTGACAACTATCTGTTCTACACCGATGGAGAAAACATCTACCGTTACAATACCGAGAACGGTGATGCGACCTTGCTTTATACTGTACCATCTGGATATGAAGTAAGCGTCATGAAGTTCCGCACAACATCGGCTGATAGCTATAACAATACCAACGCTAAGTTCGGTGATTTGGGACTCTACCTCAGCATCGGACTGAACAAAGGTTCGGAAGGAGCTATTGCTGAAATCAAACTGACTACCGCAGGCGATGTTGACACCTCGTTCAGTCTCTTCCGTGACAAAGATGACGACGGCAACAAGTTCGGAAACATCATGGACTTACAGTTCGCACACCTATACAATTACAATGTATCATATTGATTATATGAAACGAATCACCTTATTGGCACTGCTCTTCGGGAGCAGTGCCATCTGTATGAACGCACAGTCTACTATTACCCTTACAGGTAAAGTAGAAGGTATCAAGTCCGGACGTCTCCTGCTCTGTGCACAAACCGCAGAAAACCAAACGGACACTTTGGGTATCGTCCCATTCAATTCTTCGCGCTTCAAGCTGAAAGCAACCGTTGCCGAACCCATCATAGCCCAACTCTTTATAGAAGGATATTCCGGAGGATTCACTTTCATTGCGCAACCGGGTGCTTCGTATACCGCTTTATTGAAAGACGGTGATGGAGCGTACATCCGTGGTGGAAAACTCCAAGATGAATGGCAAGATTTCGTAAAGATATCCACCACTCAGCACAACAAAATAAAGACGATGGAAGAGCGGTATAACACGCTTAAAAGTGCGAATAAATTCAGAAGCGCAAGTCTTGTAAATGACTCTTTATCGACTTTACGCCAGGAAACAAAACGACAAACAGACGAATTCATCGCCCGCCACGATGATGTAATAACGGCGCACACTTATTACACAAACGCACTAATGGCCGAACTGAATGCCACAGAAACCCGACAACTATACAACCGCATGGGAGCAGGTGCAAAGAATACTCCCAGCGCACGCATCATGCTACAACGTATAGAACGTATGGAAAAAACCTCGGAAGGGGAAATAGCTCCAGACTTCACTCTCAACTCCCTCAATGGCACACCGGTTACCCTAAGCCAAGTACCTGGGAAAATTAAAATACTGGATTTTTGGGCTTCGTGGTGCGGTCCTTGCCGTTTGAACAATCCGGCACTGAAAAAAGCCTATGAGAAATATCACGAAAAAGGATTGGAAATAATCAGCGTATCGCTGGATGACAAGCAGAGTAAATGGGCCGATGCCGTAACGAAAGACGGACTACCATGGATAAACGTCTCATCACTGAAAGGGTGGAAATGCGACATAGCCAAACTTTATAATGTGAGCAGTGTTCCAGCTATCTTTATACTGGATGCCCAAAACCATATCGTAGCCACCAACCTACGAGGCGAAAAACTATCCGCTTTCCTTGAAGAACATTTAAAATGAAACACACCGATATGAAGAAAAAAATCCTATTCAACGTCCTTGCCGCCTGCTTCACGCTATGCGCTACGGCACAACCTACTGAAAAATTTACGGTCAGTGGAGAAATGACACGCGACTCGCTACGCTTCACTCCACAAAAAATAACCAAACTCTACTTGAAGCACATTGTAAACGGAGAGGAAATAACTATTGACTCAACCACGGTCTCAAACGGACAATTCCGGTTCGAAGGGAAAGCCCCTTTGTTTACCGAAGCTGCTATGATTACAGGTTTCGACAACGGAGCTGTACAGTTTTTGCTGGAAGCCGGAAACATACACATCAGACCTTTCGATGGTCACTTCCCCGTAGGAGCGAAAGTATGTGGAACACCATCGAATGATGTATATGAAGGATACCGACAGCTATACGACAAAAACGCTATCGATTCAAAAGCAAACATTGAGCGCCTGAAGAATTCGTTGCCTGACAGCATACGAAACAACGAGAAAGCATTCATCCCCTATCACAGTGCAGCATTTCATGCTAATAGCGTATATTACAAAACGGATGTATTGAAGTATTTTGCCAAACATTTAGATAGCCCAACGGCTCTATTCATTATTAAATACGACCTTTGGTATTTGTTCACTCCTCAAGAGGTGGAACGACAGCTTATGCACGCCCTTAGCCCTGCACTACACAAGCATCCCCTATATGCAGAATTGCAGAACAAGATACGTTCGGCCAACCTGAAAGAGGGAAATCCTGCCCCTGACTTTACAGGTCTTACTCCCGATGGAAAATCCGTCAAACTGTCAGACTTGAAAGGCAAGTACGTACTGATTGACGTTTGGGCTTCATGGTGCGGCCCTTGCCGACGTGAATTTCCACATCTGAAACAAGTATTAGCCGACACGGAACAATCAAACAAATTCATCGTCTTGAGCTATTCCATTGACAGCAAAAAAGCCGACTGGACAAACGCCATAGAAAAGAACAAACTCATCCATTCTAACTGGATGCACATTTCCGCCATCAAAGGATGGCAGTCGGACGTTGTGGAACTATACTCCATAAAAGGCGTACCATATACCGCACTGATAGATCCCGAGGGAAATGTAGTAGCTTTCGACCTGCGTGGCGAAGAGATGCAGAAAAAAGTAAAAAGTCTGGTAAATGCAAACCAGTAACAACTCATTAAAACATACCGATATGCTGAAATACATAACCATTGCCGTAGGATGCCTAATTGGAGGCTCAACAGCACAGGCACAAAGCACGTGCATCATCAAAGGAAAGATAGTTAACGATGAACCGCAACATATAACGAAAGTATACCTCACTCAAATAGACGAACTCCACCGATTTACAAATATAGATTCGGCAAAAGTTAAGAAAGGAACTTTTCAGTTCAAACGGAAACTGTCTGAGGGTACACCATCCTTACTTTACCAAATTACCGGATTCGACAACGGAGCGGTAGATTTCTTTGTTGAATCAGGAACGGTCAATATACAGATTGATAAAGCAGCTTCCCCAACGGAAGCTGATGCGTACGGAACTCCTACAAACGACTTATACAAACAGTATAAGCAAATAAAGCGATGCATCAGTAATGTCAATCAGAGCTCACCGACAGATGTCATCAATAGCACTGCAGACCGCATAAATTTCCTCCTTGACCATAACGATTCACCGCTCTCACCACTCATGATGGAAACTGAAGTGTATCAGCTCTTGGATAAAAACTATGCACAGAAACTGTTCGATGCGCTTTCTCCCAAACTAAAGACACATCCTTACTACCGCTCATATGGAAACATCGTAAAGGCACTCGACATACAAAAAGGCAGCGAACTTCCAGACATCACCCTGCCTCTACCAGATGGAACAATCAAGCACCTCAGCGATTTCCGTGGGAAATATGTCTTACTCGACTTTTGGGCTTCGTGGTGTTCTTCTTGTCTACGTGAAATGCCTTACGTAACCCGTCTTTTCGAGGAAACCCAAAAAGACAATAATAAATTCACCATCGTAAGTTTCTCCCTTGACAACAACTACGATTCATGGCAAAAAGCAATCACCTCTTTAGACATGGATAAAGAAAACTGGATACACGCTTCCGACCTCATGAGAGGTAGTTCACCGGCTGTACGTCTCATGAATGTAACCGACATACCATATGCCATTCTGATTGACCCTGAAGGGCGCGCTATTGCATTCAATCTCAAAGGCGAAGATATGATACGTCGAGTAAAACGCATTTTGGGAGGCGACCTCTACTATCAGAATGAAAAATAGATTGCAGTGATAAACATCCTTCAAGAAAGAGGTTATATCGTAATTGCGATGTAGTCTCTTTCTATATTTAAGAATATATCTCCGTCCGCAAGTTAATTTAAGTTCGATAGAAAATACACCTTTTTACATCCATTTTATTGTATAAACGAAGTGGATTCTTTACTTTTGTCAGCACAATAAGAAAAAGCGACAACCATAAGAATTTTCATTACCTATAAACAAACCAATAATCAAAAATGAATGCAGCAAAAGTATTGGAAGATCTGAAAAGAAGATTTCCGAATGAGCCTGAATACCATCAGGCTGTAGAAGAAGTGTTGGGTACCATTGAGGAAGAATACAACAAGCACCCAGAGTTCGACAAGGTAAACTTGATAGAACGCCTTTGCATCCCCGACAGAATTTACCAGTTCCGCGTCACCTGGATGGACGATAAAGGAAATATCCAGACCAACATGGGATATCGTATCCAGCACAACAACGCCATCGGCCCGTACAAAGGCGGTATCCGTTTCCATAGCTCGGTAAATTTGGGCATTCTGAAGTTCCTCGCATTCGAACAGACATTTAAAAACTCATTGACTACCCTACCTATGGGAGGTGGAAAGGGTGGTTCTGACTTCTCTCCCCGTGGCAAGTCAAACGCTGAAGTAATGCGATTCTGTCAGGCATTTATGCTTGAACTATGGCGTCACATCGGACCTGAAACCGACGTACCTGCAGGTGACATTGGCGTAGGAGGACGCGAAGTGGGATACATGTTTGGTATGTACAAGAAACTGGCACACGAATTTACTGGAGTATTGACTGGCAAGGGACGTGAATTTGGCGGTTCGCTGATTCGCCCTGAAGCTACAGGTTACGGAAATATTTATTTCTTGCTGGAAATGTTGAAAACACGCAGCATAGACATCAAGGGAAAGACTTGTTTGGTGTCTGGTTCAGGAAACGTAGCTCAATACACCGTAGAAAAGCTTATCCAATTGGGTGCAAAAGTAGTGACTATGTCAGACTCTGACGGTTACATTTACGACCCAGACGGCATTGACCGGGAGAAACTGGATTATATCATGGAACTAAAGAACCTATACCGCGGACGTATCCGTGAATATGCTGAAAAATACGGTTGCAAATACGTAGCTGGAGCACGTCCGTGGAACGAGAAAGCAGATATTGCCCTTCCATCGGCTACGCAGAACGAAATCAATGGCGATGACGCTAAAGCACTTATTGCAAACGGTGTATTTGCTGTATCCGAAGGAGCTAATATGCCTTCGACTCCCGAAGCCATCCGTGTATTTCAGGATGCAAAGATTCTGTATGCACCGGGTAAGGCCGCAAACGCTGGAGGCGTATCGGTTTCTGGACTGGAAATGACCCAAAACTCCATCAAGTTAAGCTGGAGTGAAGAGGAAGTGGACGAAAAACTAAAAAGCATCATGAAGAATATCCATGAGGCATGTGTACAGTATGGAACAGAGCCTGACGGATATATTAATTACGTAAAGGGTGCAAATGTAGCCGGATTTATGAAAGTTGCGAAAGCCATGATGGCACAAGGCATCGTATAACAGAAAATAGTTTTACGGAAAGAACAAGCGGAATTGCTCAGACAAAGAGAGTTGGCAGTTCCGCTCTTTTTATGTCAGCAAGAGAATGGACTACTTATTGAATAACTCGAATGTAAACTTGCAACCAACGGAAGTAAACTTCCCGTTCTCGTTACCCATAAACACTCCGAAATCGAATAGGTGAGTACCTATTCCATATCCCAATTCTACGTAAGGTGTCAGTCTTGGCATGAAAAGTATACCACCATAAAGCCGCTCCTTCTGTATAAAAGAAAGCAGTTTTCCTACGGGATAAAGCAACAGAAATGGTGTTTCAAACGTGAAGTTTCCCCGCACATAATGGCTAGACGCATTATACCACCGCGAATCGAGCATTTGAAAAGTACCTCCAATATCATCGTTCCATCCCTGTGGCAGGTTACGGTTAGCAAAGTCTACATAATCCACAAAATATACATTCTTCTGCTTCGTAAAGAATCCCCCTCCTACATGATAAGCAATGGAGCTCAAGCGGCGAAGATTTATGCGCTGCTCTGCGGAAGCCTCAAAGCGCACGTATGAGGCGGACTTTTTAAGAATTTTCAGCCCCTGCTCGTAATCAACCACAAAAGTGGGATATCGCGAGCCTACATTCACTTTTCTGTTTCCGTTCATATAATAATACATACCCGGAGTCCACTCCACACGAACACGTGGAGCGAATCCATTATATCGCAATGATACTTTATCCGCAACCCCATCGGGCTGTGAAGCGGTATATCGCCAATGCATCGCTACACCGGTCTTCAGCATAAACCCGTTAAACAACTCCACGTTATGGAGCAAATGGATATAAATATCCTTAAAATAGTCCAAGTTCATGTCATCAAAATGCACCGTACTGTCCATTGGCAATGCCTTGAGTTGATCTACCACCACGCTACTATATATCCGGTTTCCATTTCCTACGCTCAAGCTTAGCGAACCTTGCTTTCGCGGATTATAAACAATTTCACAGTCCAAATTAGCATAAAGTTCTTTTTTTGTAAAGTTATAACCTACCTGAGGTACGCAATGCAGCAATTTTCCATTGTGAAACAATTTATTGTACTTGAATTCCTGGCGATACGAAAATCCTCGCGAATGACTATAGCTCACCAACATAGGATTGACAAGCGGCGAAAATCTGACGTTCCCCAACCGTGAGAAATCCACATCGTAACTACGAATCAAAGCGTCACCAATCTGTCCCAGCAGCACCATATTCTTACGAAATTTTGTTTCCCGATGCAACGTGTCAGGTTGTACTTCCGTCCTTCGTGCGTTAAACAAAACATATAAACTGTCTTCCGCAGGACTCAACGGAAACGGGCGTATTTGTACGAAAGAATCTCGACTTATTATCATCTGGGTAGTATCGGAAGTAAGTGTATACGAACGTGACAAATCATAGTTTTTCTTGACCGATTTTCTTTCATTATCCTCCGATTTCCGAAAATGCACCTCACCGTACTTCAGCCAGCCTGTGTACTGCATTTCCAACTTGTTACGTGCGAAACTGAACACGACATCCAGACTAATCCGTTGGGGTAGAAACTTGGTTTCTTCCTTTTCTCCCATTGTCATCGAAATCCGGAAACGAGTCAAATCATACCGCCCACGCAAATCCACCAAACGGATAGTCCAATCGGCTGATGAAACCCAGAAGGCTCCCGACATAAGCTGAGTACTTTTATAACGCGGAAACACTAACACTTTATAAATCTCCCGTCCGCTCGTATCTACCAAAACGGAATCCAACATATAATGGTAATGCATGCTCAGTTCCCTACTAAGTGGCGACAGTATTTTGTTTTCCATCAGCGATGGGGAATAAATATTAAAACTGATAAAGTCCATAACATCAAAAAAACGGCTATCCCCACCAGGGAAAGTCGTTTCTACCGCACGCACTTTACGCTCGTATATTTTGGGTGCTGTGTAATGCACCTCACTCACCGACTCGTGAATGTAACTGTTCACACCTTTCTCAAACTTGAACATTGATGGTATGTACTTGATGATGCGATTCCGCTTGTGTACTGTCATCAAGCCCTTCAGATAAAGCTCACCACGACATTCCTCCACTTGATTCACATAGGTCTCCGCCGCCTGAAATATATGAGAAAGCACTGAATCGGGTACATACGTCCGCCCTCTCAAGGCCGATGCCTCATCGGCCCTTATCCCTGCTGCATACACCCATACCAAAATCAAGGCAAACCATATGCGGCATACTGCTATTCCATGTAGCCTTACCTTATCTTTCATTGTTTGTGGAGCAAATATACGAAAAAGGCACTCACAAGCCACTTTTCCCTACAGATTAAAGCTTGTTACTAATATTTTTCATTACTTTTGTGTCCTACAACATGGTTTATTAACACGCATATGGCAAAAAAGGAACTCACAGAGGCAGAAATAGCCGACAGTATCCCAGACTTATGGCTTCCACTAACTGATAGCCAGCGAACATTTTTAGCTGAAAACTTCACCATTCAGAAATACCGAAAAAACGAGAAAATATATTGTGAGGGCGAAACTCCCACACACTTAATGTGTCTGCTCCGAGGTAAGGTGAAAATATACAAAGATGGAGTGGGAGGACGATGCCAGATAATCCGTGTAATACAAAACAAGGAATACTTTGCCTACAGAGCCTACTTTGCCGAAGGTGATTTCGTTACGGCCGCAGCTGCTATAGAACCATGTACCATTTGTCAAATACCTATGAACGTGATATGCCAACTAATCATGGAAAATAATCAGTTAGCCATGTTTTTTATCAAACAGCTTTCCAAAGACTTGGGCATTTCGGACGAACGAACCGTTAATCTTACCCAAAAGCATATCCGTGGCCGACTGGCAGAATCGCTCCTTTTCCTGAAAGAAACTTACGGACTAGAAGAAGATGGATGTACACTCAGCATCTATCTGTCAAGAGAAGATTTGGCGAGTCTTTCGAATATGACGACATCGAATGCCATACGTACACTTTCCAATTTCTCTAATGAAAAGATTATCATCATCGATGGACGTAAAATCAAGATTATTGACGAAGAACGATTGCAAAAGATTAGCAATATCGGATAATCCTTATTCGAACCGTATGGATTGAGCTGGATGTATTTTACTAATTAGACAAGACGGACCTACGAGCATAGCTACCGAAATTATCATGGTAGCTGCGTTGAGCAAGAACCATATTCCTACGGATATTTCCAACGGAACAGACTCAACATAATATGTCACAGGATCTAGCTTAACCAAATGGAATGTAGTTTGTACAACATAAAAGGTTAAAGCTACAATGTTTCCCCATAACATGCCTTTTCCTATCAGCATCACGGAGAACGAAAGAAATATTTGACGCACGGATGTATTGTCAGCTCCCAATGCCTTGAGCACTCCTATCATATTGGTACGTTCCAGAATAATTATCAACAGGCCAGATATCATCGTGATGCCGGCCACTCCCGTCATTAGAATCAGTATGACCCAAACATTTACATCAAGCAAGTCAAGCCAGGCGAATATCTGTGGATAGACTTCGGATATGGGACGGACATAAAACGTATTACCATCGCTGTCTGGCTTGTCACCTAAAACCGTACGCACGCAATTAGCCACAAATTCTGGATTTGCTCTTTTTTCGGTTTCCAGCTCAATGCCGCTTACCTGCTCTGTATTCCAGCCATTCAACCGCATCACCGTTTTAATATCGGATATCAGAAACAAATCATCAAAGGCCGAAAGGTTGGTTTGATAGATGCCTGCCACTTCCATACGGCGAACTCTTACATTGTCTTCCAAATAATAAGTATAGAGCTTTTCTCCCACCTTGAGACGCAATTTGTCGGCCATAGAACGCGACACTAGCACCTTATTACTCATTGCGGAATCAGTAAAAGCAGGCACTTCGCCATCTTGCAGATGTTTGCGCAGATAAGTCATATCATACTCCTGCCCTACACCTTTCAGAACCATGCCTTGAAAATTGTCGGATGTCATTATCATGCCAGGCTTGGTGGCATAACGTTGTACGTGAGAAATGCCTTTTGTGCGCTTCAGTATATTCAGCAAGCTATCTGATGCCCCAATTGGTGCCGATTGATACGATTGCGCTTCGGCCAGACTGGTTACCAAGATATCTGTGCCCAATCCTACAATCTTTTCTTTTACCTGATGTTTGAAGCCGACGACAACTGCAACAGACAGAATCATTACAGCCAACCCTACTGCTATACCGCACACTGCTATACGTACAGCAGGCTTCGAGACTTCCTTCCCTGCCTCATCACTTCTGTAAATACGTCCGGCAATAAAAAGTTTCCAGTTCATGTCAGTCGTTTACACGTCCGGGATAAGCTTCCAGTGCCTTTCTTAATACAAATAATGCACGCGAAAGGTCTTCTTTCTTCAGCACATAAGCCATACGTACTTCATTGTGCCCTGCGCCGGGAGTAGTATAAAAACCTGTAGCCGGTGCCATCATTACCGTTTCACCCTCGTAATCAAAATCAGTCAGACACCATGCGCAGAACTTCTCGCAGTCATCTACCGGCAACTTTGCCACTGTATAAAACGCTCCCATTGGAATGGGTGAATACACACCGGGGATTCGGTTCAGTCCGTCTATCAAGCACTTGCGTCGTTCCACATACTCGTCATACGTCTCGCGCGAATATTCTTCAGGCTCGTCCAACGAAGCCTCAGCAGCAATTTGTCCTATCAACGGAGGGCTGAGACGTGCCTGACAGAACTTCATCACAGCCTTACGCACCTGCTCATTCTTGGTAATCAAAGCTCCAATGCGAATACCGCATTCAGAATAACGCTTCGAAACGGAGTCTATAAGCACTACGTTTTGTTCGATTCCTTCCAAATGGCAAGCAGAGATATAGGGAGAACCGGTATAGATAAATTCACGATAAACTTCATCCGAGAAAAGGAAAAGGTCATACTTTTTCACCAAATCTCGTATTTGGTTCATCTCACGGCGCGTATAAAGATAACCCGTCGGATTGTTTGGATTGCAAATAAGAATACCTTTGGTACGTTCGTTTATCAGTTCTTCAAACTTCTCCACTTTAGGCAACGAGAAACCTTCTTCTATCGTGGTAGTTACGGTACGGATTACCGCTCCGGCCGATATAGCAAAAGCCATGTAATTGGCATAGGCAGGTTCGGGCACGATAATTTCGTCACCCGGATTCAAGCAACTCATAAAAGCAAAGAGCACAGCTTCGGAACCGCCCGTAGTGATGATGATGTCATCCGGCGTAAGGTTGATGTCGTATTTCCGATAATACCCAACCAATTTCTCCCGATAACTTCGGTATCCCTGACTCGGACTATACTCCAACACCTTACGGTCTATATTTCGTATCGCATCGAGAGCCGCTCGGGGTGTAGGTAGGTCAGGCTGACCGATATTCAAGTGAAACACATGAATTCCTCGCTGTTTTGCGGCTTCTGCCAACGGTGCCAACTTACGGATAGGCGACTCGGGCATTTCTGTTCCTCGAATGGATATTGTAGGCATATAATCTTGTTGGTTATTAAAAAACGTGGTTACAAAGATAGACCGAAACGGCAAATACCACAACTTTTATGAAATGAAACTTAAAGATGAGTATCTGAAATACCTGAAATATCACGATGAAAACTACTTCTTGCTATAGCATTTCCAATCTGTCGATAAAATAAAACGGCCGTTCCTCTCGCTTTCGGAGCAAAGGAACGACCGATATAACTATATCCGTATCTGTTACTTTTCAGGAGTATTGGCCAATGTAGCCGTCAGGAAATCGTAGAACTTCTTCACTGAAGCGATGTTACAACGCTCTTCGGGAGTATGCGGACACTGCAATGTAGGTCCAAACGAAATCATATCCAAATCGGGAACAACCGAACCGATGATGCCACATTCCAATCCGGCGTGTATCACCGTTACTCGCGGAGCTTCGCCAAACTGCGCTTCGTAAGCTTCTGTCATAGCGTGCAAAATCGGAGAGTTTACATTGGGTTCCCAGCCCGAGTATGAACCCGAACGTTCTACGCTCATTCCTGCCATCGAGAAACAACTTTCAATAGCAGTGTTACGATAGTCTTTCATTGATTCGCGCGAGCTACGCGTAAGCACTTGAATTGACGCTTTTCCATTACCTATTTCAACAATAGCCAAATTAGACGATGTTTCCACTATTTCAGGGATAGTAGGAATGAAACGTTCCACACCATTGGGGCAAGCGTAAATAGCGTCCACCAAATTGTCACGTATTTCTTCGGGAACCATCATCTTGGGTAAGTCTACCTTTTCAGCCTTAAAGCTCAAGCCTTCTTCGATGGTAGCATACTCGTCACGCCAAACCTGCTCGCATTCGCCCACAAAAGCCAATACATCGTCTACCTCTGTAGGAGGCACAGTAATCACCACTTCGCAATCGCGTGGAATGGCATTGCGCATATTTCCACCTTCCCATGAAACGAGGCAAGCCTCATCGTAAGCAATAACTTGATTCATGAAACGTGCCATCAGTTTGTTGGCGTTGGCGTGTCCCCATCCTATTTGAATGCCCGAGTGTCCGCCACGTAACCCCTTCAGAGTTACTTTCAATGCCACGTCTTCCGGATCGGTTTCTTCTTCTTTATATTCCAATGTTGCAGTAAGGTCTTCACCTCCGGCGCATCCGATGTAGAGTTCTCCCTCCTCTTCCGAGTCAAGGTTCAGCAAGATATCGCCGTCTACTGTTCCCGGTTTCAGACCGAACGCTCCATACATACCGGTCTCTTCATCGGCAGTAATCAGAGCCTGCAGAGGACCATGCTTCAGTGTCTTGTCTTCCATGATGGCCATGATAGCGGCCACACCCATTCCGTCGTCCGAGCCCAACGTTGTACCATCAGCTCTCACCCATTCACCGTCAACGACCGTAGTAATGGGATCTTTTTCAAAATCGTGCTGCTTGTCTTTATTTTTTTGCGGCACCATATCCATGTGCGCCTGCAAGATTACAGTCTTTCTGTTTTCCATGCCCGGAGATGCGGGCTTGCGGTATATGATGTTTCCTGCTTCGTCTTTAAACGATTCCACACCAACACTCTTACCGAAATCCAATAAAAAAGACTGAACTTTCTCCAGGTGTCCTGACGGACGCGGAACTTGAGTCAACGAATCGAAATGCTTCCACACATTCTGTGGAGCCAAGGAAAGAATTTCACTCATACGCTTGTTTTTTTATTTTTATTTGTCAGCGGCAAAGCCACCAATCCGTAAATTCCTAACAAAATTAATAAAAAGGTTTGTATACCATGCACCAACAGTGCAAATATTCCAGCATTTCCTTTGCTCACACCATACATCATCATCATGGTTATAACGGCAAAATGCCACGGCCCGGCCCCATTGGGAGTAGGAACAATGACGGCTATGCTTCCCACAACAAACATCACAAGCCCGGCAACGAAACCAAGTTCCGAAGTAAATCCGAAAGCATAAAACGTGATGTAGAAATGTAGGAAATAGCTCACCCAAATACCCACCGTATAAAGTACATACAACCACGGAAGCTGAACATTACGTATGGAAAGGACACCTTGCCACACGTTTTTCAAGATGCCGCGCACCCGTGCAAAAACGGAAAGGTTACGCAAAAGCCAAAGCAGCAACACACAAACCGCCAAGACGCAAGCTAAAGTAATGTAAAAATTGGTGGAGGTAAACAAGTGCATAAAGAAACCGCCACGGGTTCCCGTAAGCTGGAAGAAGCGTGAAAACACGCCGGCTTGTAACAGCAATGTAATACCTGTAATCAGAGCGATGCAGACTGCATCGACCAACCGTTCCGTGACAACTGTTCCCAAGGACTTGGCAAACGATACGCCATCGTACTTCGACAACACACCGCAACGCGACACTTCGCCCACGCGTGGCAATATCAAATTGGCCGCATACGAAACAAACACGGCGTACACACTGTTGGCTCTTTTAGGATGCTCATCCAGCGGAGAAAGCGCCAAAGTCCATCTCCAGCCACGAAACACCTGTGCCAACACACCGAATAGCAAGGAAAATAAAATCCACCCGTAATTGGTCTCCTCTTCAAGCACGGGCATTACTTTCTGGAAATCGAAATCGTAATATGTCCATGCCAATATAGCTATACCCAACAGCAATGGCAAACCTATCTGCACGGTTTTGTTTATAAGTTTTTTTATATCCGTTCGTTCCAAAACAATAATTACTTTTAAAATTAATGTTTAACTTTGTGCGGTGCAAAGATAACACCTTAGCGGATAATTCTGAGTTTTATCACGAGAAAATACGTACGGAATGAAATTAGTCAAACCCAAAAAGTTCTTAGGACAACATTTCCTGAAAGACCTGCAAATAGCGAAAGATATAGCCGATACCGTAGACTCTTGCCCGAATATTCCCATATTAGAAGTTGGTCCGGGAATGGGGGTACTTACACAATTCCTTATCCCGAAAGAGAGGCGACTAAAAGTGGTGGAACTTGATTTCGAATCGGTGGCCTATCTGCACGAGAACTTTCCGCAACTGGGCGGAAACATCATCGAACAAGACTTTCTGCGGATGGACTTGAGCGCCTTGTTCGACGGCTCACCGTTCGTCTTGACCGGAAACTATCCTTATAATATATCCAGCCAGATCTTTTTCAAGATGCTGGATTATAAAGACCTGATACCTTGCTGCACCGGTATGATACAAAAGGAGGTGGCCGAACGCATTGCAGCCAAGCCAGGAAGCAAGACGTATGGCATACTGAGCATCCTGATTCAGGCATGGTATCATGTGGAATATCTGTTTACCGTACACGAAAACGTTTTCAATCCGCCGCCCAAGGTGAAAAGCGCCGTTATCCGCATGACACGAAACGAGTCTACCCAGCTGGGATGCGACGAAAAACTGTTTAAACAGATTGTAAAGACTACTTTCAATCAGCGACGGAAAACAATGCGAAATTCCATCGCCAGCATACTACCCAAAGACAACCCTTTAAGTAACGACCCGATATTCAACAAGCGGCCGGAACAACTCTCCATACAGGAGTTCATTGATTTAACAAACCGAGTAGAGAACGCACTAAAGGAATAGTGACATGGAAAAAGATGAAATCAAAAAGATATCGGAGCTGATAGAAAACAAGGAGTCGGACAAGCTGAAGGAAGTGCTTGAGCAACTACACCCGGCCGACATCGCTGAACTCTGCAACGAGCTGGACGCAGAAGAAGCAAGGTTTGTCTATCTTTTATTGGACAACGAGAAAGCGGCCGATGTACTTATCGAAATGGACGAGGACGTCAGAAAGCGATTCCTTGAAATATTGCCTTCCGAAACCATCGCCAAACGGTTTGTTGACTACATGGACTCGGACGACGCGGTAGACATTATCCGCGACATGGACGAGGAAAAGCAGGAAGAGGTGCTCTCCCATATTGAGGACATCGAGCAGGCGGGCGACATCGTAGACCTGCTGAAGTACGACGAAGACACCGCCGGCGGTTTGATGGGTACCGAAATGGTTATCGTAAACGAGAACTGGAGTATGCCCGAATGTCTGAGGGAAATGCGTGTACAGGCCGAAGACATGGACGAGATATATTATGTATATGTAGTAGACGATGACGAACGTCTGAGAGGTGTCTTCCCGCTGAAGAAAATGATTACCAGCCCGTCGGTTTCCAAGGTGAAACACGTGATGAAGAAAGATCCCATATCGGTTCACGTAGATACACCGCTGGAAGAAGTGGTACAGGTCATTGAGAAATACGACTTGGTGGCCGTGCCGGTAGTAGACAGCATCGGCAGGTTGGTAGGACGCATTACCGTAGACGACGTCATGGACGAAGTACGCGAGCAGGCCGAACGCGACTATCAGTTGGCTTCCGGTTTGTCGCAAGACGTTGAGACCCACGATAACGTATTTCGCCAGACTACAGCCCGTTTGCCTTGGTTGCTCATCGGAATGGTGGGCGGTATCACCAACTCCATGATATTGGGCAACTTCGATTCCACATTCGCCGCGCACCCCGAGATGGCATTGTATATTCCGCTGATAGGCGGTACGGGAGGTAACGTGGGTACACAGTCATCCGCCATCGTGGTACAGGGATTGGCCAACAGCTCGCTGAACGCCGGAAACACCCTCAAACAAATCATGAAAGAATCGGTGGTAGCCATCATCAACGCTACCATTATATCCATGTTGGTGTATATCTACAACTTTATCCGGTTCGGAGCGGAAGCTACTGTCAGTTACTCGGTTTCCATCAGCTTGTTCGCCGTGGTGATGTTCGCTTCTATTTTCGGCACATTGGTTCCCATGACACTGGAAAAGCTCAAAATAGACCCCGCCATTGCTACCGGGCCGTTCATCTCTATCACAAACGATATTATCGGCATGCTAATGTATATGGGCATCACCGTTCTGCTATCCTGATATACGGGCGCAGACGGTGCGCCTTTTGTTAGGTTTTCACGTCAAAAGCTGACACATACAAAAAATATCGGACGGAAATACGGATAATATCAGATTTTATTTCTTTATTTGTAACCTATAGCCGCCTAACAAAGGGCAGCTCTTAAAAATCTCAATACGATGGAAGTAAACGAAACCAACTATCCTCAAACCGAAGCACCGGCAGGAAGTGCCGCCGATGCGATGGAAACCACTGTTGAAACGGCCGAAAAGCCCCAGCCCGCCCCCAAACGGACGAAAGGAGAAGTCATCGAACGACTGGCCGAAATAGACAAAGACGCTTGTCACGCCGACAAGCAAGAGATAGACTCACTGAAACAGACTTTCTACAAACTGCACAAGGCCGAGCAGGAAGCCGCCCGAAAGGCTTTTGAAGAGCAAGGCGGAAAGCCGGAAGACTTTGTCCCGACAACCGACTCGACCGAAAGCGTGTTTAAGGAAATCATGGCTTCCATCAAAGAGAAACGAAACCTGTTGGCCGCCGAACAGGAAAAGGAAAGGGAAGAAAACCTGCAGAAAAAACAGGAGATTCTGGAAAAGATGAAAACCCTAACCGAAACCACCGACGACACAAGCCAAATATATAGCGAATTCAAGGAGCTGCAGCAGCAGTGGAACGACATCAAGAATATTCCGATAGGAAAAGTCAACGAGCTGTGGAAGCTATACCAGTTATACACCGAAAAGTTCTACGACAGGGTGAAGCTGAACAACGAGTTCCGCGAATACGACTTCAAGAAAAACCTGGAGCAGAAAAACCACTTGTGCGAAGCAGCCGAAAAACTGGCAGATGAACCCGACGTGATATCCGCTTTCCATCAACTACAGAAGTTGCACCAGGAATTCAGAGCCGTAGGCCCTGTAGCGAAGGAATTGCGAGAAAGCGTTTGGGCGCGGTTCAAAGCGGCTTCAACGTTGGTGAACCGCAAGCATCAGCAATACTTCGAAGACCAAAAGGAGCAGGAACTGGCCAACCTCGACCAAAAGACCGTGATTTGCGAAATAGCGGAATCGATGGAATACGATACGTTCAAAAGCTATGCCGACTGGGAAAACAAGACCAAGGAAATCATCGCCTTGCAAGCCAAATGGAAAACCATCGGATACGCTCCGCAGAAGGTAAACGTGAAGATATTCGAGCGGTTCAGAACGGCCTGCGATGAATTTTTCAAGCGCAAAGCCGAATTTTACAAGGCCGCCAAAGACAGCTTGGCCGCTAACCTGGAAAAGAAAACCGCGTTGTGCGAAAAGGCCGAAGCGCTGAAAGACAGTACCGACTGGAAAGAGACAGCCGAAACGCTGACCCGTCTGCAAAAAGAATGGAAAACCATCGGACCCGTTGCCCGGAAACATTCCGATGCGCTTTGGAAGCGATTCATCGGCGCTTGCGACTACTTCTTCATCCAGAAAGGCAAAGCCAACTCATCGCAGCGTTCGGTAGAAACCGAGAACCTGAACCGCAAAGACGCAATCATCCGGCAACTCACAGAAATAGACGAATCGGGCAATACCGACGGAGCTACGGGAAATCAAGTACGTGCCCTCATCAAGGAATGGAATACCATCGGGCATGTTCCGTTCAAGGAGAAAGACAGAATATACGATACGTTCCACGCCATAACCGGCAAGCTGTTAGACAAACTGAACCTGTCGGCTTCGGAAAAGAAGCTAAGCTCGTTCAAATCGGGACTGAGCAAGGGAGATTCCCTCTACCGCGACCGGGAAAAGTTGGTACGCACGTTCGACAGTCTGAAGAACGACATCCACACTTACGAGAACAATTTGGGATTCCTCTCGGCATCGTCCAAGAAAGGGAATTCGCTGGTTAGCGAAATCAACCGCAAGATAGAACGACTGAAAGCCGATATGGAGTTGGTAAAGAAGAAGATTGACGCCATAGACGAAAAGATAAAAGAAGCGTAACACGAAAGATGAAAGACAACAATGACGAAATGTTCCCGCTAGTAGACGAAGAGGGCAACATCATCGGAGCCGCATCAAGGGGCGAATGCCACAACGGCAGCAAGAAGCTGCACCCCGTAGTGCACTTGCACGTGTTTAACCACGAGGGCGAGTTGTACCTACAAAAACGGCCGGAATGGAAAGACATCCAACCCGGCAAGTGGGACACTTCGGTAGGTGGACACGTGGACTTGGGCGAAAGTGTGGAAATGGCCTTACATCGGGAAGCTCGGGAAGAGCTGGGGCTGGTGGAGTTCGATGCTGAGAAGTTGTCGCATTACGTCTTCGAGTCGGACAGGGAAAAGGAACTGGTGTTCAGTTACCGCACCACCACCGACACTCCCCCATCGCCTAGCGAAGAACTGGACGGAGGACGGTTCTGGACATTGAGCGACATCCGTGCCAATCTGGGGAAAGGCGTCTTCACCCCCAATTTCGAAAGCGAATTCAGGAGACTGAACTTTTAAGCGCAACATACGCTACCCGTATAGAAAACGGGCTTGTCGGTGGTCACCTCCGACAAGCCCGTTTCTTCTTTATCTTGATTGCTGATTATTCCCACTCGATGGTTGCGGGCGGTTTTGAAGAGATATCGTAGCAAACGCGGTTTACGCCTTTTACCTTATTAATAATCTCGTTCGATACCTTAGCCATAAATTCGTAAGGCAGATGCGCCCAGTCGGCAGTCATGGCATCGGTACTGGTCACGGCGCGGAGAGCTACGGGATGTTCGTACGTACGTTCATCGCCCATCACGCCCACGCTGCGCACGGTAGAGAGCAGCACGGTTCCGGCCTGCCAAATCTGGTCGTACAGCGAGACTTCTATTTCGCCGTTCTGCATGTCGGCCGGTACACCGGCAGCCAGCACCCGACGGGCTTCCTCACCGCTCAACTTCACCTTAAACTCGCGCAAACCGCGGATGTATATATCATCGGCATCCTGCAGGATGCGTACTTTTTCGGGAGTGATGTCACCCAAAATACGCACGGCAAGTCCCGGTCCGGGGAACGGATGGCGGGTTATCAAGTGCTCGGGCATTCCCAACGAGCGGCCCACGCGGCGTACCTCGTCTTTAAACAGCCACTTCAGCGGTTCGCACAGTTGCAAATTCATTTCTTTGGGCAGTCCACCCACGTTGTGGTGGCTCTTTATCACCTTGCCCGTAATGTTCAGACTCTCTATACGGTCCGGATAAATGGTTCCCTGCGCCAGCCATTTCGCGCCGGTCTGCTTCTTGGCTTCGGCGTTGAACACCTCCACAAAGTCGCGTCCGATAATCTTGCGCTTCTGTTCGGGGTCGCTTACTCCGGCCAAGTCGGCAAAGAACTTCTCCGAAGCGTCTACGCCTATCACGTTCAGACCGAGGCATTCGTAGTCTTTCATCACATCGCGGAACTCGTTTTTACGAAGCATTCCGTGGTCTACAAAGATACAAGTCAGGTTCTTACCGATGGCTTTGTTCAGCAACACAGCAGCCACACTCGAATCGACACCGCCCGAAAGTCCGAGAATCACCTTGTCACCGCCAAGCTGCGCTTTCAGCTCGGCCACGGTAGTTTCTACAAACGAGTCCGCGCTCCAGTCCTGACGGCTTCCGCAGATATCTACCACGAAATTCTTCAGCAGTTGCGTGCCCTGCAGCGAGTGGAACACTTCGGGGTGGAACTGCACGGCCCATACGGGCTGTTTGGTCGAAGCGTAGGCGGCATATTTCACATTGGCCGTCGAAGCGATGCATGTATAGTCTTCGGGGATGGCGGTAATCGTGTCGCCGTGGCTCATCCATACCTGCGAGTTTTCTACGAAGCCTTTAAACAAGGGGTTCTCCCGGTCGAACTGTTCCAGGTTGGCACGTCCGTACTCACGGGTGTTGGCCGCCTCCACCTTTCCGCCGTTAGCGTAAGAGATGAACTGAGCGCCATAGCAGATTCCCAGTACCGGAATCTTACCCACAAACTGGCTCAAGTCTACCTGAAAAGCCTCTTTGTCGTGTACCGAGTAAGGGCTTCCGCTCAAGATTACCCCAATGACGCTGGGGTCGTCTTTCGGAAACTTGTTGTAAGGCATAATCTCGCAGAAGGTGTCCAGCTCACGCACCCTACGGCCGATAAGCTGAGTGGTTTGCGAACCAAAGTCTAAGATAATAATCTTCTGTTGCATATAGTCTTTGCGAATTAATGATTTTCTTGCGTTGCAAAGGTAGAAAAAAACACGCCAATAGGGAATTTTTTCATGTGGTAACCTATAAAAAATCTCTCGCCGGAGAAAAAAAATCTCTCGGGACGTTTTTTAAATTCCTCGGGACGTTTTAAAAATCTCTCGCCGGAGAATTTTTTTCTCTCGCCGGGGATTTTTTCCCTTTCGGGCGAAAAAATAAAAAAACATATTCAAAACACAAATTAGAGCGTTGGTAACAAATTATTTTCTAAATTTGCAATTTTAAAGACACGAGACAAAAACCAAACGTTTCAACTATTAAAGTTAGAAAATTATGCATAAAAAGAATCTTTTATGGATGGCAATGTTCATCCTTACTATCGGGGGCAGCATGACACTCGCTTCGTGTCATGACGATGACAACCTGCCACAGGCACCCTCGACAACAGACAACTCCGAAGAAGCCTTCCGACAGAAACTCATCAACAGCACAAACATCGACCTCAGCGAAGCGATAGCGTCGCTCGACGGAACAGAAAACGAAGATGAGATAGAACTTACAAAAATGAGTATTTGGCTTCTGAAAGATGACGGTACTTTCGAATACCATTGGATTGACGGAATGGGAGAAGATGGAGCGAACGCCAACTCCGCAGAAGGCTTAATGCCCGGTCAGTGGGAAGTCTTCACCGATATGGAAAACCCATGGACTAAAGATGGAGAGAAACTTTCGGGATTCCGCGCCGCATTCGCAGCCAGTGAAGACGGAAGCAACGGTTCATATTCGGGAGAAGTCATTATAAAGAACTATTATGCCATAGAGTTAGACAACGGTGTCATGTTGATTCTGTCGGATGGTTGTATGGACTATCTGGCCATGATGTCCCAAGGCATCCAGTCGCGCGGTTGGTGGAGCAACATTTGGAACAGTGTAGGAAAAGTTGTAAATTTTGTGAGAAACGAAGTAGTTGACTTTATTCATAGAACTCCAGAGGAACACCTGACTTGGTTCCATAACTTCTTTGGCCTAGACGCCGTTAGCAGCTTCCTTTTATCTCAAGCAGAAAGCAGCCAATACCAAGCAGTAGCCGAATCAAGACTTAAGGAATTACAAAACGGACACAATACGAACTATGCGGAATGGATGGGAGAAATATACACAAAAAACAATAAGAACCCACGCATCTGCGAGATGAACATCCCGGGTTCGCACGACACATTTACCCACTATATGGAAGAGGGCATTCTCGGAACAGCCAAACGAGACTGGGCGTGCACACAGACTTGCAACATCGCCGGCCAATGGAACGCCGGTATCCGCTCTTTCGACGCACGTATAAAAATGGACAATAACGAGATGATTATGTCGCACACCTTTTCTTGCAACATTACCGTAAAAAAAGGACTTCAGGAAATCTGCGACCAACTGAAAGCTCACCCCACAGAAGCCGCCATCGTCTTCTTCCAGTTCGACGGGGATAACACCGAACAAGCTCGCAAAGCCATGAAAGAGATTGTAGAGAGTGACGAGATTAAGCCCTACATTGCCCAAAACTTAAAACCAGGCATCACCCTAAACGAATGCGCCGGGAAGATGATATGCATACAGAGTTGGGACAGCGACAACAAAGAGCCGAGCACCAGACTTGGCGCATCTCTCGGTTCGGGCGACAACACATACATCACCAACGGCTACATCAACTTCTTCGACACTGGAGAAAAAGTTGGTACCACATGCTACTACCAAAACAGATATGCGGGAAGCGTCTACCAAAGATATTACGATTTCTGCAAAATAAAGAGAGGGCTTATGACCAAATGCTTTGAAGACACGCAAAAGACCAAAGGATCGGCAGACAACATCTGGGTAATGAATCAAGGTAGCGCCTATGTAGGTGGAGCAGGCCCACACATGTCGTACGCAAAGCACGCCAACTCGGCGAATCCCTGGATATTCTACTATATCACGAATGATGAAGGCAAGCACAAATCCGATAAGATGGGAATCGTTACGATGGACTACGCCGGTTCGGACGGCATGTTCGACTTCTATAATACGAACGGAAAAGTATTGCCAAAAGCCATTGCGGAAACAAACAGATATCAGTAAGAAGGTTTGTTATCCATAGATTACAATTTGCCGTCTTCCCGCTTAGCAAACGGCAAAAAACAAAAAACAAAGGCCAAATTGGCCTTTGTTTTTTGTTAAAATTAAAAGAAATAGTATTTGCGCTTAAAAAAGAAATTCCTATTTTTGCAACGCAGTAGGAAAAGGAGACGGAACGTTTCCGTAATTCCAACCTGTTAAGAAAGAGAAGAATAGTATTTATAGAGTTATATTATAAAACCTTTAAATTTTAAAAACAAAATGATTAAAGTAGGTATTAACGGATTTGGTCGTATCGGCCGTTTTGTATTCCGTGCAGCTCAGAAAAGAAGCGATATTCAAATCGTAGGTATCAATGACCTTTGCCCGGTAGATTACTTGGCTTACATGTTGAAGTATGATACAATGCACGGACAATTCGATGGTACTATCGAAGCTGACGTTGAAAACAGCAAATTGATTGTTAACGGTAAAGAAATCCGCGTAACAGCTGAAAGAAATCCTGCTGATTTGAAATGGGACGCAGTTGGTGCTGAATACGTAGTAGAATCAACTGGTTTGTTCTTGACTAAAGAAAAAGCTCAGGCTCACATCGAAGCTGGCGCTAAATATGTTGTAATGTCTGCTCCTTCTAAGGACGACACTCCGATGTTCGTTTGCGGTGTTAACGAAAAGACTTACGTTAAGGGTACTCAGTTCGTTTCTAACGCTTCTTGTACTACTAACTGCTTGGCTCCTATCGCTAAGGTTTTGAACGACAAATGGGGAATCACTGACGGTTTGATGACTACAGTTCACTCTACTACTGCTACTCAGAAAACAGTAGACGGTCCTTCTTTGAAAGACTGGAGAGGTGGTCGCGCTGCTTCTGGCAACATTATCCCGTCTTCTACCGGTGCT
Organism: bacterium; assembly: GCA_963595925.1. Lineage (GTDB taxonomy): Bacteria > Bacteroidota > Bacteroidia > Bacteroidales > Bacteroidaceae > Phocaeicola. The sequence continues at coordinate 59,774 of CAVBJM010000002.1, read as the reverse complement.
GCTAAGGCTGTAGGTAAAGTTATCCCGGCTTTGAACGGTAAACTGACTGGTATGTCTATGCGTGTTCCGACTTTGGACGTTTCTGTAGTTGACTTGACTGTAAACTTGGCTAAACCTGCTAAGTACGCTGAAATCTGCGCAGCTATGAAAGAAGCTTCTGAAGGCGAACTGAAAGGTATCCTGGGTTACACTGAAGATGCAGTTGTTTCTTCTGACTTCTTGGGTTGCACCAACACTTCAATCTTCGACGCTAAAGCAGGTATCGCTTTGACTGATACTTTCGTTAAGGTTGTTTCTTGGTATGACAACGAAATCGGTTACTCTAACAAAGTATTGGATTTGATTGCCCACATGGCTTCTGTAAACTGCTAATCAGTTCATAACAGATATTGAAAAGGATGCATCGCTGATGCATCCTTTTTTTTGTGTCCTCTTTTCCCATATCGAAAGCCCCCTTTCGGCTTCATCCGACGCTCCTCTATAAGAACACGAGACTCACCCTATAAAGCCTTGCCCCACTACAAACAACAGGGGCAAGAAGAACGCGCTCCTCTTGCCCCTGTGTGTGTTTATATTTCGGGAATGAAAGTTCCCGTTATTACGCTGAATACTTATTTTTGACGTTTAATCTTATAGTCTACAACAACCTTGTTAAAGAGCAAACTACTGGCCATAGAAAGGAAACCAGAACCTGAAGTCTGCAATGTCAGTGAACCTTCATTTACATCGGCAATAGAGCTATGATCGGCTTTGGCATCCACAGTATGCGCCTTCATCACAAAGGCAGTTCCATCTTCATTATAATCCGTTGCAGAGAACTTATTAAGCAGATAAGAAGAAGTCTTCACATTCCGGTTGAGCAGGAATCCGAAGAATAAGTCTTCCTTAGTCAAAAGCCAAGAGAAGGCGTTGAGCAAATAAGCAGGCTCTACGGTTCCTATAAACGCACGGGAAGTATTGTCTGACTCCATCTCATTATCAACAGAGAACGTATAAGAAGTCATATTATTGCCGTCAGAATAAGAAGCAGCCAATAAATCCTCACTATCCTCACCCGAAGCAGAAATACGAACCAAATGGCCATAAGCATCGTATGTCCATGTATAGTTCACTGCTTCACTAGCGTAATCATCCCAACTAGTACTGCTTACAATGCGCTTTTGGTCATCAAGCGTATAGGTACAAGTAAAATAGGTATCATCACTTTTCAGATACTGATAAGATATAGTATTCCCTGAATAAGTAAACTCACAATTTACGCCTTCAGCGTTTGAGCTAAACGACTGCAGCGCACCGTCTTCGTCATACTTCATATCAAGTTTCAACGACTCACCATCCTTCAAACCTACCATTTGGAGGTACATATTATCTGAAATGGTAATACTACTGATGTAACGCTCGAAATAAGCATAGGTTGTACCGATTTTCCATTCCGAGTTACCACGCTGGAGATAAACATTCACATCACCTTCCAAAGCTGTAGTCGTATTCACAGACACGCCCCCATCTGTAAGGGTTGTTTCCAACTTAATTCTCTCATCATCGTCGTTAACTGCCAAACAGATAACATCCCCCTCGGCAAAACCTGCACCTGTAATGGTAACAGCATCAGCCAAAAGAGGCATCTCGCTAGGTATCGATACCAGAGAAACCGGATTATCAGCAGCAAGAATTGTCATCGTACCAAGAGTATAGGACTTCTCACCTTCCTCCATCACCAGTCTTGCGGTCATTCCAGCCGTCAAGTCGTAAGGAACAGTAAAGGTAATACCTGACGATGTAACCTTTACATTATCCAAAGAAATAGGCCAAGCAGCGAAATACTCGGCATCGTTTAAATAAAATTTCTGACTGGACGTGAATCCCTTACCCTGAACAGTTATCTCTGTTCCAATCTTTGCAGAAGTAGGAAGCACTACGTCGGTTACTGAGCCGGTTGGGCTTTCTCCGCCTTCATCGTCCGAAGAACAAGCTGTGAATGTGACTACCGCACAAAGCATCAGCAGCATAGAAAACAATTTCTTCATAAATGTTTTGTTTAAAATTGAATTGATTAATATTGATTCTTACTCTCTCATATCTCATCACAACCCGTCTTATTATAAACCGGGTTGTGCATTCAATATCTTCTCGGTGTCTTCACTCGACGGTCGCGTCATGTCAGGATTGACAATGCGTCCGTTTGGATCGAGGAGTATGAAGCGTGGAATGCCGTTTATGCGGTAATCCTTCTGAAACTTCGTTCCACGTCCGATAAGCAGTTGCGTACCGCACAGTTCACCGCTCTTTACACGAGCTTCCCATTTCGCCTTATCGGTATCTACCGACAGACTTACGAAGGTGATGTTACGCTCACGGTATTTCTCCTCCAGCTTCTTCAGGAAAGGCAACTCCCTTTGGCACGGACCGCACCACGTAGCCCAAATGTCTATATAAACATATTTACCGCGAAAATCACGCAGCGACATCTGCTTGCCGTTGATATCCTCGCCCTTAAAGTCCGGCGACGGACGTCCGACGGCCGCTTTGTCCCATTTGGCACACGCCTTTTTGAAAATTGCATTAAGGCTGGGCGAAGTAACGTATGTATAATAGATATTCTGCAGGTCGGCGATATTATCCGTTCCGTTGCCTTCTACATAGGTAAACGCCAAGTGATGAATAAGCGCTTCGCGCACTTTCTCGTTGTCGAAATGCTCACCGATATAATTCATCTCGGCCAATACCTTCGGATAGTACTGACGGATATCCTTTCCTGCCTCATCCAATACGTGCGAGGTCTCAATCATGTAGTTTCGGTATTCGTCTATATCTACAAGGTCGGCATCCTCCTTCACGTATTTCTTCAGCGTGTCATAATAGTCGCTGTCCAACACCATTGTAGTGTCTTGAGTAAGATACAGATGGCTCACGGGATACATCAGGAAAGCATTGGCGTAGAAATAGGTGATTCGCCCGTCTTCCATTTTCTGGAACTTGTCATCAGCTGAAAACTTCCGCACTTTAAGCAAGCGTTTCACCGAATTCATCTTATCGGTAACAACCTTCTTGAATTGCTTCCACGGCAATGCGTAGTTCGCGTCCGGAAGGTTCACAAGTTGTATCTTGCCGAGGTAGTCCACGGCTTTCTCGTTTCCGCCCTTTACGGCGAAGGTATTGTCGAAGTCGGAGACATCAAAGGTGATGGTCATGTCATCGCCCTTCTGCAAGTAAACGTCTCTGTTTTTCTCTCCATAGTACACCTTGGCATAGAGGGCATCCATATCATTGAGCTGAGCCGTAGCCTTGCCGTCAACAAGGGGGAACTCGTTTACACTCTGGTGATACACCAGCACCACATTGCCAAGCACTGGATTCTTGACATCAAACCTTACGGTAATGCCATCGGCCGCTTTCACGCTGACTGCAGTGAGCAGTAACAGCAGCAGAAATGTTGTTAGTTTTGTTTTCATCTTATGTATGTGTTTCTTTATATTAACTTGTACGCTCTCTGTATGTAGCGTCCACTATCTTGGCAAACCCGGTGTGAACGGTTGGCTTCACCGTGGAGAAATCGCCCTCGGTAGTCATACCGTCATAGATGCGCAGAGTGCCTGTTCCATTCTTCTCCGAACCCACTATCAGGTCGTAATCGTGACTGCTTGATGAGTTTTGGTAGAGGTTGAACTTCATCGTCGTAATGGTCTCACCGCTGAGAGTAAACTGCTTCTCGGCTTTGAGAGGCGTTTCCGACAGATTGATGCGATAGACAGTGCCTTCGACAGCGTAATACATATAGTTTCGCAAGGAACTGAATGCGAAATGCGAAGCCTTCGAGATATCCGTACAGCCGCTTAGGTCGCCATAATAAGCTTTTCCGAGCGCATAGCTGCAGTCGGAATAAGTCAGCATATCACCGAGCTGTATGCCGTAGAGCACGTAACGGTTACCGTCACGCAGTATCGTATAAGTGACTCCCATCTTGGAGTTGCCCGGGTCGTACTTCGTATTTTCCATATAAACGAAGTCCAGTCCTTCGGGATAATCCTTGAACGCCGTACCCGTTACCATATCGCTGCCCTTGTAGCCGGTGGCTATTTCTTCCATTTCGGCCATGGTATGGTAGTTAGTATCGGAAAGCGACAACCCGACAAGGAACGGACAGCAGGACATGAAGCACTTGTTGGTTTCGTCATAAAGCAGATAGACCGAAGCATAAGAGGAGGCTCCCACATTCGAACCGACATAAGGCGCAAGCACGGGCTGATTATTGGCAGCGGCAAAGAGACCTTGTATACCCATATTGGAAGCGGTGTATACATAGCCATCGCTTACACACACCCGCATCATACCGCTTTTGTCGCATACCATGCTACGCGGATGCAAATCTATTGACTTCGCCACTTCATAGCGGAAAGCATAGCTCTTCTCCCATGCGAAGTTGTTCTTCGACAGTCGTGTTGCGCCATCGGCCGTAAAAAGATAGAAAGGCGACTCGCTGTAGCCATTATTCGGAGCATACTGTATGGCATAAGGATGGTTGAGCTCATCCATATCCTTTGTAGACAACACATCCTGATAAGTTTTTCCTGTCACATCAGAGATAATATCAAGGCGAGTCTTGCCATTATCGTCACATAGCACCATCCATCCTTCAGACGAAGAGTCGCTCACGGTGAGCGTATAACTCTTTCGCCAAAAGAGTCCAGAAGTCTTTTCGGTCGCGGTGAAGTAGAGAGTGTACTCTCCTGCATTGAGAGTAATCTCCTTTTGCAGATGCTTCTCCGTGCCGAGTACAGTTTCATCGTTGTCACCCGAATTGTTGATAACCTTCCACTCGTAGTTGTAGGCATCCAAATCGGTGATGTTATCGCCCATAGAGGGATTCAAGTCGAGAATGTCGTGTATCAGCACAGAGTTCTTTTCCTCCACTCCCGTAATGTTTGGCTCATTTAAGGAGTGATAATCGTAATTTCCCTCGTCCTGTGAGCAGGCGGCAAGCACGAGCGTAAACAAGCATACCGCCAAGTATTTAATTCTGTTTATCATTTCCGTTTTCGTTTGTCTGTTTCGTCAATCATAATTCTCGTATGGTATTCCCATTACTCGTCAGCAAACATCAGTCCATTACCGTCGGCGTCAAAAGCGTCCTTATCGTAAGCCAAGCCCTGATTCTTCAGGTTCTCCTGCTGCAGTACGTAGGTCTGCATCTGGGCGCTGACATACGACTGCATGGCAAGCGTCATCTTGGAACTGTCATTAAAATCGGCCGGATCAAGGTCGAGCACCGAACAAGCCAACTCAAACTTCTGTTGCGTGAACGCTCCGAGCAATCCTTTCTCCCATGCCTTGGGCGCTGTCGTAAACTGGTCGGTGAAGATGATGGTGTAAGCCAATGTGGTTACCTCATCACCATTTGAAGTTGTTTCCTGCGTAACAGGAAGCGTAAAACAGGAGTTGGCCTGTAGCGTGAGTTTCAGCCTCTTTTGCTGAGTCTTGATGGCAGACGTACGTTTCAGTTTCACCACATATTCGCACGAAGTCGCGCCTTGTGGCATCACCGCTTTACCGGGCAACTCATAGTCTATTCCCTCTTGCGCATTGTCCGAGGTCACTGTCAGGGATATCTCTCGGTCTTGTTCCGAAGGACTGCCAAGCAACTGTATGCTGACAGGCACTTCCATCTCGTCACCCTTCTGATAAACGAAAGTCACTTCGGTAGAATCTTGTAGGATGTTCGTATTTGTACGGTTGTTGAAATACACGCCATCAATATCCTGAAACAACTCAGGAGTCTGTTCGCTGCACGAAAGCAATGCCATTGCAGCGAATGCCAACAACACCGTAGCCTTTATCTTACTATTCATTGTATCTTCTTTTTTTCTATTGTTTATTATCCATCCCGGCTTATCTGTTCTCTGTTTCCGAATCGGGAAGCGGCACGACAAACACCAGGTCGCTGGCTTTGGTGTTCTTACTGCTTGACGCGCTCGTTATAATGTCGCAATAAAGACGCTTGTAGAGATAGAACAACTGCCCCTCGCCATAGAGTTCGCGGATATATTCATACTTCAACAGGTCGGGAGTCAGCGTCTGCAAGTTGGCCACCCCACGGTTTAGTCGCAGTATATTGATGTACTGTAAGCCGGATGTAAGATTGTCGCTTTGGCTTTCGGCCGCAATAAGGAACATCTCACCCAAACGAAGCATCGGAATCATGGTATTCTGTATACTTCCCGTAGCCACCATGTCGCTATATTTATAGAAATATCTGTTACTGCCTGTAGCTATCCAATCGGCCCGATAGCGATAATCGTCTTGATAGCCACCCGTAGTTGTGGCACCGCCATATATCACGTTTGTCATCAGACTGTTGTCCATACGGAACACATAGTTGGGCAGTCGGGACGGGTCGTAATAGTTCTTAAACAGATTGCCACGGCTGGTGTTGGTCAACGCGAAGATGACTTCGGAAGAGAATATACGGTCGGGATCGGAAGGAGAACCAACTACCAGACTCTTGTCTACAAACGGGAAGATGCCGCTATCTACTGTTCGGATTACATCCGAAGCGTATTTGAAGGCATTCGTCTTGTCGCCGAAATAGAGGTAAGCTCTTGCCATGAGAGCCTCAACCGCATAATAGTTGAGTCGCAAAGCCCGATAGCGAAGGAAATTGCTTGTTCCGTCCTGAGTTCCACTCATCATCGTCCCTTCGGTTTTCACGGGGTCGTTAGCGAGCAACACACGCGCCTCTTCCAAGTCGGCCGTTACCTTCTCCGCCACCTCCTTGGCTGTCAAGATATCCTCGGGTGTATTTCCTACCTTTGTATAATAAGGTATGGCAGTCTTGTCGCTGTCTTTGGAATATACCGGGCCAAAGAGCCTCAGCATATCGAAGTGAAGCATGGCACGCAAGGCCAAGGCTTCACCCTTGACGATGTAATAGTTGGCTCCGGTGAAAAGCGACTGATTGTCATCGATGCTTTCCAATATCTTGTTACAGTTCAGGATAAGCGCATACGCCTTGTTCCATGTTTGGTCCATGCGGTCGCGCCAGTATTCGGTAGCGTACTGATAAGACGAGAGGTCTTTGTAGTTGCCCCATACACTGTTGTCGCTGCCGATGGTGTAAGCGCCGCCCATCACCTCTATCATCTCTACAGTGAGCGACTTTCCGTAAAGGGCGTCTGTGTTAAGGTCTATATAGATACCGTTAAGCATCTTCTGATATCCTTCTTCACTCTGCAGAAGTTCGTCTTCCGATATCTTGTCGTATGGTTTCACTTCGAGCCATCCGCTGCACGACGCCAGCACGCAGCTCAAGGCAAGCGCCATCGTATATAATGTTTTCTTCATTGTCATAGCCTTTGTCATATTACATTAGAATGTTGCACCGATAGAGAACGATACCGTTCTGGCGTAAGGATAATCTATGCCTCGCTCCGCTTTTATGGTCGACCAACGGAACAAATCGTTCATATTGGCCTGTACAGACAACGCCTGCATGCCCAGCTTCTTGGCTATGTTGAGCGGGAACTCATAGCCAACGCTTACCGATTCGCAGGTGAGCGTATTGTCGTCCATCACGAAGCGCGAAGACTTGTCGGTTTTCTGTACCATTGAGATGCCCTTAAACTGGGCATTGCGATTGTTCACGCTCCAGCGGTCGTACAAGGCGCGTCGGTCTTGGTTGTTGTAAACATCCGAAGTGCTGATGTTTTCCACCTTGTCAAAGAGTGAGCTGTTGAACTCCTGTCCGCCGTATTCGTAACGGAAATAGCAACTGAACGAAAGTCCTTTATAATAAAACGTAGTTCCGATAAGTCCTTCCACATCGGGTTCGGTATCGCCGCACACCACCTCGTCGGCAGTATCGTAAGTGAAAGAATAAGTTCCATCGCGTTTGATAAACAGTTCCTTACCCGTAGACGGGTCGATGCCTGCAGAGCGTACCGCCCATATTGCCGTAGGACTTCCGCCATCGTAATAGCGCGTGGTGCTGTGCAGAGCCGCCTTACCGCTTTCATTCAGCGCACTGAAGGCATTGCCGATATCGGCGTATCTCGATTTGGAATGCGTGGCACTCAGCGAGATGTTCCAGTTGATGCGTTCCTGCGGCATATATATCGGAGAGAACTTCACCGTAGCTTCCCATCCTTTCGTTTTCTGCTTACCGGCGTTCAGCGCTTCGCTGGTCACACCCATTGAGCCGGGAGTAGTAATGATGGCAAGCAGCGGATCGGTGTCCTTGATGTAATAGTCAAGGGTCAGGTTCAGTCGGTTACCCAACGTCGTCACATCGAGACCTACATTGTAGTTGATGGTTTGCTGCCAGGCGAGTTCTTTGTTTCCAAGGGCGTTGACCACCACACCTGTTCCAAACACGTTCGACATCAGACTATTGAAAACATAAGTGGTATAAGCCTGATAAGCCGAAAAGTTCTGATTTCCCGGATTACCTACCGAGGCACGGAGTTTCAGAAGCTGGAAGACGCCGTTCTTCTGCATCCACGCTTCATTGTGGATGTTCCAGCCTAAACCGACAGACCAGGTGGTGCGGAAACGGTTGTCCGTACCAAACATTGAGGCTCCATCGTTTCTCAAGTTGAAATCGAGCAGATAGCAATTGTCGTAGGCGTAGCCTCCGTTCAGATAGAAACTGGACGCGTGCTTCATGCTCTCGGAATAGCTCGGCTTGCCCCCGTCGGGATAGTTGTTGGCAAACGAAGGAGCAGAGAACTGGTCATCGGTAAATCCTGTAGCCGAATAGCCATTGGTTTTACTGGATGTATTGCTGAAATTGAATCCCAATACCGCATTCACCTGATGCTTCCCGGCAAAAAGCCGACCGTAAGTAGCCGAAACATCGCCTTCGTAATAAAGGTATTTCTGCAAGCTGTGGGTAAAGAGTCCCTTCTGCGTGTCGTCCTTGTCATCGAAGTCGGTATGCTCGGGCGAGAGCCGTTCGTCTTGCGTATCGTCGTATTTGGTGATACCGAACTTGGCACGTAAGCGCAAATCGTCGGTTGCGAACCATTCCGCAATGAAGTTGTTGGTGAATCCGAAACGCTGTCCCCGGTCGTAGTTGTTGAGGTGGGCGTTCCATAAGGGATTCGATACCGGGTTATCGTCCAGTCCGTCCTCAGGATAGTAGAGATATTTGCTCACCTTGCCGTCATCGCCGTACTTTTTATAATAAGGGTTGGCCTGCGCGTATTCAGAGAACGACACCGTGGGGTTATTGGTCTCGAGATAGTCGATAGACAACTTGTTGCTGAACTGGAACTTGCCTGTACGGTAAATCAAATCCAGGTTACCGCCTGCAGTCTGTCGGTCGGAACCTTTCATCACACCGTTTACCATGCCATAATTCAACCCCAGTCCGTATCGGATATTCCCCTCGCCGCCTTCGGCATAGAGGTTATGCTTGTGGGTGAAGCCTGTACGCAGAGGCACACTCAGCCAATAGGTATCTACTCCTTGCTCTATCTCGCGCAAACGGGAGTTGTACAGATTATCCAGTTTTATCTGATTGAACGCATTGTTTGTGTTATCCTTATAGACTCCTGCCAAGCGCTCAAATTCCAGCTTCTCCCGTGAATTCATCAGGTTGTAGTCAGAGAGGTCGGCAACCTCGAAACCGTAGTCGCCTTTGTACGAAATCTGAAGTTTACCTTTCACCGGAGCTTTGGTCTCGATGACTACGACACCGTTGGCGGCCTTCGAACCGTAAATGGCCGTAGAGGCGGCATCCTTGAGCAAGGTAACCGAAGCTACACGGTTCATATTAAGGTTCATCACCGTTTCGAGGGTAGTCTCGAAGCCATCCAATATAAAGAGAGGTTGGTTGGGGTCGGATCCGTATTCTTCTTTCAGCCCGGCCACACTGGACTTGCCTCGTATCTCTACATCGGGCATCTTGTTCGGATTGGATCCCGCAAGGTTGTTTTCCGCAATCTTGAACGAAGGGTCGAGGGTTTTCAGGCTCTGCAACACATTCTGCGAACCGACACTTTTCAGTTCATCACCCTTGAATGTGGTAGACGATCCGGTGAAACTTTCTTTCTTGCGGCGATAGATACCTGTCACCACCACGTCCTGAATGTTGACCGCATCCGGCTTCATCTCTATCTTGGCAAAGTCGGACTTATTGCTTCCGGTATAGCGCACCACAAGCTTTCTATACCCGATGAAAGAAAATACAATGTTACACTTATCCCCCTTAACGGGTAGAGAGAAATTACCGTCTACATCGGTAACCACGGCCGTAGTCGTTCCTTCTATCGAAACCGAAACGCCAACCATCGGTTCAACACCTCCCGTGTCGAACACCCTTCCTTTTACAATGCCTTTACCCTCCGGCTTTCCATATTGTACCGACGCTGATGTTTTATCCTGACTTTGAGCCACAAACGGGCTAAATAAAAAGAATGCGCCACATACCAAAGAACAACGCCAAAGGTTATTGCATGGCAAGTCTATTTGCATAAAAATTTTATAATGTTTTATCCTATGAAAAAATCTTTTAATACCGTGTACAAAATTAGAGATTTTTTACGACAATATCTTAACGAATAGTGACAATTCTCTGCGAAAAGCATAAAATTATTATAAACATGATTATTTATGCGCTTTATCACATAAATAACCCATTTTACGCCTTTTATTGACGCTTCGACAAGCGTTAAAAAAACGTCCCGAGAGAATAAAAATCCCTCGCCGGAGAAAAAAAATTCGTCCCGAGAGAAAAAAAATCTCTCGCCGGAGATTTTTAAAACGTCCCGAGAGATTTAAAAAACGCCTCGAGAGATTTTGGGACGGCCTAATATCAGCTAAAGAACTTCTCTAATTTCTTAATCATCATACCCAAACAGAACACCACTACGTGGTCGTTTTCCTGAATGGTGGTGTTACCAGTTACCAAGATACCTTCCCCGTTACGGATGAGTCCTCCGATAGTGGCTCCCTTGGGGAGTCCCATGTTTTTTACCTGCGCACGGGTGATGCGCGAACCGGCCTTTACCGTGAATTCGGCCACATCGGCATTGGCAAAAGTAAGACACTTCACATTCGACACATCGGCGTCCAACATCATCTGATAAATGTGGCTGGCCGCAATAAACTTCTTGTTAATCACTGTCCCGATATCCAAGCTCTCGGCCATGCTGATATAATCGACGTTTTCCACCTCCGCCACCGTTTTGCTCACTCCCATGCGTTTGGCCGCCAGGCAGGCCAAGATGTTCGTCTCCGAACTTCCCGTCAAGGCCACAAACGCCTCGGTATTCTTAATGCCCTCTTCTACGAGCAGTTCCATATCCCGTCCGTCGCCATTGATAATCATCACGTCATCGTCTACCAACTCCGTAAGCCGATTACAGCGATTGATGTCGTTCTCTATGATTTTGGTGTTCATGTACTCGGGCATGTACTGCACCGTACGCACAGCGATACGGCTTCCACCCATAATCATCACGTTGCGGATGTCGGCATAATTCTCCTTGCCCGCTATCTTGCGGATATACGGAATGTATTTTTTGGTGGTGGTAAAATATACAATGTCATTGAGCAGGATGGAGTCGTCACCGCGGGGAATAATGGTTTCACTGCCTCGCTTGATGGCTACGATATGGAACGGAATGTTCCGTCCGCCCAGCTCGTGCAGAGGAACATTCAGGATTTCGGCCGTTTCGCGCATTTTGGTTCCGAGCAAGACCAACGCTCCTCCGGCAAACTCCCACCACTGGCGTATCCAACTCATCTTAACGGCATCTACAATGTCCTTAGCCGCCAGCATCTCGGGGTAAATCAGAGAATGTACGCCCAGGTGAGAAAAAAACTCTTTGTGTTTGGGCAACAGATATTCGTAGTTATCAATGCGCGCCACCGTCTTCTTGGCTCCCAAGCTGGTAGCCAGCATACAAGCCGTCATGTTTTGGCTCTCGTTTGGGGTTACGGCTATAAACAGGTCGGCTCCCGAAACGCCTGCGTCTTTTAGTCCCGAAATGGAGGTGGGCGAAACGTTTACGGTCATCAAGTCGAAGTTACCTCCCAATTTATTCAATTTATCCTCGCTCTCATCCATGAGGATAATATCTTGCTTCTCGCCCGAAAGCAATTTCGCCAAATGCGTTCCAACCGCTCCCGCGCCTGCTATAATAATCTTCATTGTCGTAATGTCTGCAAAATAACGTGTTTTATTCCGTCGGCGTCAATGCCGCATATCTTATGAAGTTCGCTTACCGGACCATGCTGGATAAACCTGTCTGGGATGCCCAAACGCTTAACGCTAACAGAATATCCGTTATCGTTCATAAATTCCAGTACGGCACTTCCCATTCCTCCGCAAAGCACCCCGTCTTCTACGGTTATCACCTGACGGAACTTCCGTGCAATTTCCCGAAGCATCTCCTCGTCGATGGGCTTCAGAAAGCGCAAATCGTAATGAGCGACGGTACACGCAGTAGAAGATTCCACCTCACTGATGGCTTGTGCGGCATTATGCCCGATAGGCCCGATGGAAACTACGGCCAAATCGTCCCCGTCCTTCAGTTTGCGACCCTTACCTACCTCAACGCTCTCCAGCGGGCATTTCCAATCAGACCGATACCCACGTCCGCGCGGATAGCGAATGGCAAACGGTCCCATATCCGGCAGTTGAGCCGTGTACATTATCCGGCGCAGTTCATGCTCGTCGTAAGGAGAAACAATCGTCAGGTTCGGAATCGGACGAAGATAAGCCATATCGAACACACCGTGGTGAGTGGGTCCGTCTTCGCCTACCAACCCCGCACGATCCAGACACAGCACCACATTAAGCCGCTGGATGGCGATGTCGTGTATAATGTTATCGTATGCCCGCTGCATGAACGACGAGTAGATATTGCAGAACGGAAGCAATCCCTCTTTTGCCATTCCACCCGAGAAAGTCACGGCGTGCCCCTCGGCAATGCCCACATCGAAAGCCCGATCGGGCATTTCCTTCATCAGAATATTCATGGAGCATCCTGTGGGCATGGCCGGAGTAACTCCAATAATCCGCTTATTCTCACGAGCCAACTCTAAAAGCGTATTCCCGAATACATCCTGAAAGAGTGGAGGCATCCCCGTAGTGTCGGGCACTATGCGCTCGCCCGTATCCTTGTCGAACTTTCCGGGAGCATGCCATATCGTGGCGTCTTCTTCAGCAGGTTTAAAGCCCTTTCCCTTGATGGTGTGCAGGTGGAGCAACTTCGGGCCTTTCATATCCTTTATCTCCTTCAGCACCTTTATCAAGTTCGGTATATCGTGTCCGTCTATCGGTCCGAAATATCGGATATTCATCCCCTCAAAGATGTTTTGCTGTTGGGCAATCATCGACTTCAAGCTGTTATTGAACCGCAACAGACTCTTGCGCCTCTCTTCATTGAGTATCCCCCAAGTAGCCAACTGCCTGGAGAGCATGTAACGCATTCGGTTATACCCTTCGGAAGTATGCATATGCAGCAAGTAACGCTTCATGCCACCCACACTTCGGTCGATGGCCATATTGTTGTCATTCAGAATAATGAGCAAATCATTGGGCGTAGACGAAGCATTGTTAAGCCCTTCGAAAGCCAATCCTCCACTCATGGCGCCATCACCTATCACCGCTACTACGTGTCGGTCTTTCTCGTCTTTAAAAGCCGCAGCCACCGCCATGCCCAAAGCCACGGATATGGAGTTGGAAGCGTGTCCGCAGGTAAACGTATCGTATTCGCTTTCGGAAGGAGACGGAAACGGGCACAACCCGTTCAGCTTACGGTTCGTACTGAAACTATCCCGACGGCCAGTAAGAATCTTATGACCGTAAGCCTGATGACCCACGTCCCACACAATGCGGTCGTACGGCGTATTGAAAACATAATGCAAGGCTACGGTCAGTTCTATAACTCCTAAGCTCGCGCCCAGGTGTCCCGGGTTGCGCGACAGTTCGTCTATAATCTTTTCTCTCAGTTCTCGACAAACCTCCGGCAATTCATCTACGGAAAGTTGTCTCAAATCGTTAGGACTGTCTATGTGGCTCAGTATTTCGCAGCTATGTTCTTCCATCAGAATTTTCGAATGCATTAGTTTTACAAAATTACGATAAATATATGTATTGTACTTATTTTTGCATTAAAAATTCAAGCGACGCAAGTATGGAGTTTAGGACAAGAGTAGAATTACCAATAAGCGAATACCCAATAAGCCATTCGTCCCAGCTGATGCTATGGGGCTCGTGCTTCGCCGAAAATATCGGGAAGTATTTATCTGAAAACAAATTCACGTGCGACACAAACCCGTTTGGCGTTTTATACAATCCCCTTTCCATTTCGAAAGCTATCGGGCTGCTCATGGAAAAAGATACTTACTCCGACTTACGTTTCGACAACAACAAGTGGTATAGCCTGATGCATCACAGCGTCTTTTCGGCTTCGGAAAAAGAAGAATGTCTCCGCCGGATAAACCATCGTTTCAAGGCCGGAAAAGAAAATCTGCAAAAAGTCGATTGGCTAATTCTGACGTGGGGAACCGCATGGGTGTACGAATGGAAAGAAACGGGCGAAATCGTGGGGAACTGCCATAAACTACCAGACAAACTGTTCAGGCGTCGTCTGCTAAGCGTGGCAGAAGTGGTAGAAAACTACCGCGAACTGCTTGCCAAAATCCACCTACAAAGCCCACAAATTCAGGTATTGTTTACAGTAAGTCCTATACGCCACGCCAAAGACGGCTACCACGGGAATCAAATAAGCAAATCCATTCTACTACTGGCCATCGAGCAGATATGCGCAGAGCTCCCTTATTGCCATTACTTTCCTTCTTACGAAATCATGATGGACGAGCTGCGGGATTACAGGTTTTACGCCGACGACATGCTTCATCCTTCCGCACTGGCAGTAAACTACATTTGGGAGTGCTTCTGCCAATGCTTTTTCAGTAAAGAAACGTTGGCCCTCATGAAAGAATGGGACGGGATAAAGAAAGGACTGGAGCATAAACCATTTAATCCGGAATCGGACACCTATTATCGCTTTTTAAGTCAAATACTGTTAAAGATAGAAGCCGTAAAAGAAAAATTTCCGTACTTAGATGTACAAAACGAATTATCATTATGCCAAATGCGATTGAAGAAATAGTCTCCATCATTGGAGCCAAACGAATAGGAAACCGACAAACCAACATAGACTGGATTCTAACGGATAGCCGCTCGCTATGTTTTCCGGAAGAAACCTTATTCTTCGCGTTGAAGACTCAGCGCAACAACGGACACAAGTACATCCCCAACTTATACAAGCGTGGCGTACGTAATTTTGTGATATCGGAGCTACCGGATAACATCAACGACTATACCGACGCCAATTTCCTACAGGTAGGAAATGTCCTAAAGGCTTTACAGAAACTGGCCGCCAAACACCGTGAACAATATCAAGTTCCAGTGGTAGGAATCACCGGCAGCAACGGAAAAACGGTGGTAAAAGAATGGTTGTACCAACTTATCTCTCCTGAAAAAGTCATTACCCGGTCGCCGCGCAGCTACAATTCGCAAATCGGTGTTCCGCTGTCTGTTTGGCTAATGAACGAACGGACGGAACTAGGAGTGTTCGAAGCGGGCATATCCGAGCCTGGAGAAATGGAACAGTTGCAGCACATCATACAGCCCACCATCGGCGTACTAACCAATATAGGTGGAGCACATCAAGAGAATTTCGAATCTCTACAAGAAAAGTGCATGGAAAAGCTCATGCTCTTTAAAGATTGCGATGTGATTATATACAACGGCGACAACGAACTCATAAGCAGTTGCGTGCAAAAGTCTCTGTTTACGGCTCGCGAAATAGCATGGTCTACCGAAGACCCTGAAAGGCCTTTATTTATAGAAAGCATAAAGAAAGACGATACTGGCACTACGGTGAAATATCGCTACTTGGGATTCTTTAAAGAATACCGTATACCATTTATCGATGATGCTTCGATAGAAAACTCACTGAATTGCCTTGCTGTAGCTTTATACTTGATGATTCCGACTGAAGAGATAGCCGCACGTATGGCTCACCTGGAACCGATAGCCATGCGCATGGAAGTAAAAGAAGGAAAAAACGGTTGCGTACTGATAAACGACAGTTATAACTCCGACTATGCTTCGCTCGACATTGCACTCGACTTCATGGCACGGCGTTCTGAAACCAAAGGGCGGAAACGCACCTTAATCTTATCAGACATACTGGAAAGTGGCATTCCGCCCAAGTTGCTTTACCAACAAGTGGCCGGATTGGTACAAAACAGAGGCATAGAACGCATTATCGGAGTAGGAGAACAGATATCCGGCGAAGCCTCCGCATTCGAAACAGAAAAACAGTTCTTCCGAACCACAACCGAACTAATAAACTCGGGTATACTCGAAACGATACAGAATGAAGTGGTTTTGATAAAGGGCGCACGCGCCTTTCAGTTCGACAGGATTACCGACTTGTTGGAATTAAAGGTACACGAAACTATTTTGGAAATCAACTTGAGCGCATTGGTAG
Source organism: bacterium (assembly GCA_963595925.1). Classification (GTDB taxonomy): domain Bacteria; phylum Bacteroidota; class Bacteroidia; order Bacteroidales; family Bacteroidaceae; genus Phocaeicola. The sequence goes on along the minus strand of CAVBJM010000002.1, from coordinate 43,263 downwards.
ACAATCTGAATTATTATCGAAACAAACTGAATCCGGAAACCAAGATGGTGTGTATGGTAAAAGCTTCGGCCTACGGAGCCGGCTCGTTTGAAGTGGCAAAAACGCTGCAAGACCATCGGGTGGACTATCTGGCTGTAGCCGTAGCCGATGAAGGAGCAGACTTGCGCAAAGCTGGCATTACCTGCCCCATAATCATTATGGATCCAGAAGACACCGCCTTTAAAACCATGTTTGAATACCATTTGGAACCCAATATTTACGGCTTCCGGATTTTGGAAGAGCTTATAAAGGCCGCCGAACGGGAAGGAGTTTCCAACTTCCCCATACATATCAAATTAGACACGGGGATGCACCGATTAGGATTCGACCCAAAGAAAGACATACCACAGCTGATAAACCGTCTACAACGACAGTCTGCAGTGATTCCACGTTCTGTATTCTCTCATTTGGTGGGAAGCGATGCAGAACGGTTCGACGGCTTCACCCAACAACAGATACAACTATTCAAACAGGCAGCCGATGAATTGCAAGCCGGATTCAAGTACAAGATATTAAAACATATATGCAACACGGCAGGCATTGAGCGATATTCCGACTCACAATTCGATATGGTTCGGTTGGGCTTGGGTCTGTATGGAATTGACCCGTTCGACAATCATGTAATAAACAACGTAAGCACCTTGAAGACCACCATTCTGCAGATACACGATGTTCCGGCCGATGAGACGGTAGGATATAGTCGAAAAGGGACATTAAACCGCGACTCCAGAATCGCAGCCTTACCCATCGGATACGCCGATGGATTAGACCGCCACTTAGGAAACAGGCGAGGGTATTGTTTGGTTAACGGGAAGAAAGCGCCGTATGTAGGAAACATCTGCATGGATGTTTGCATGATAGACGTGACTGACATAGACTGTAAGGAAGGCGACAAAGCCATTATATTCGGAAACGAACTGCCTGCTACGGTTTTGGCCGAATGGCTTGATACGATTCCCTACGAAATCCTCACCAGCGTATCAGGGCGCGTTAAACGTATTTATTTCCAAAACTAACGACAGCTACGACCAAAGCCTAGCACTTTGGTCGTAGCTATTATTGCACCATCATAGCAAGAATCGGAATGCTTATCACCGAAAGCAGGGTAGTGATAAACGTTCCTTGTGACATGACCGTTTCGTCTTTACCATACTTCAAACAGAACATCGTACCAAATGAAGCGACCGGCATACCGGCTAGAATTATATTGATGGCAGCGACCTGATGGTCAACACCAATAAACAACAACAGATAATAAAGCGACAGAGGTAAAAGCAGCAAACGGAACACGCTCATCACGTAGACTCCCTTGCTACCCGCCATACGCTTCAGCGGAATGCCTGCCATGCAGGAGCCGATAACCAATAGTGCGGAAGGAACCGTCATGTTACCCAGCAAGGTAAACGCCTGAGAAGCAAAATGCGGTGCCCGCCATCCGGTGGCTACTATCAAGATAGAAATGTAAGTAGCTATCATAGGTGAAGAATAAAGCAACTTCCAATCGAATCGCCCCAACTTACCTCCCGCAACGAACATCACGCCCCAAATAAATATGGTCAGCGTATTGATTGAATTCAGGATGCAAGCGTAAAACACGGCACTGTTCCCGAAAATAGAAGCCACGATGGGATATCCGATAAAGCCAACGTTGGCAAAGGCCAACATAAAGCTATACATTCCACGCTGCTCACGCCTACACGGTATGACATAGGGAAGCACATACGCCAAGCCTATCAGAAAAAGATAAGTCAATGCGCTGACTCCCAGCAATGGCAGAATCAACCGACGTTCCGGCATAACATCGCCCATTGTAGAAGCGATAATCAAACTGGGGCAAGTAACCTGAATCACCAGATTAGACAACGTTTTATCGAAATCGCGGTTCGTTAAATTCAGCTTGCGAGCCACAAAGCCTGCCAATACTAGCAGAAACAAAACAATCATTTGAGTAATTACGACCTGAATATCCATAAAACCTCCGAATAAGGTACAAAAAAAGGCCAAACGGCCTAACAGAAGTGGAGCATAGCGGACTCGAACCGCTCACCTCAACACTGCCAGTGTTGCGCTCTAGCCAGATGAGCTAATGCCCCTTCGGATTACGCCGCAAATATAGAGTAAGTTTTCTACATACAAAACAATACGTCGTTTTTTTTATCGCCAGAGAATTTGTAATTTTGCATTGTAGAAGTAAAAACATACAGCGCATTCATGCAAACAAACCATAAGAATACGTATGAATTGCCCGAATCATTGGCTACCAATCTGGGCATCCATATACTCTTCAACGAAGACGGTACGGTGAAAGCGTCCATGCCCGTAGACAGCCGCACGTCCAGGCCTTGCGAGCCGGAAGACATTCTGAACGGAGGGGCTTCGTTGGCTTTGGCCGAGACTGTAGCAGGATACGGTTCGCTGGCCATCTGCTCTCCACACGAGAACCCGGTAGGCATACAAGTCAGCGCCAACCACATCGGAATGGCTACAGTGGGACACACGGTCTACGCCACAGGCACTTTGGTTCACTGCGGCCGCACGCAACACATTTGGAACGTAGATATCACCACCGATGAGGGAAAGCCCGTCTCTACCGCACGAATCGTAAACCTAATTATCAAGAAGCGCGTATGAATCTGCCCGATCAACTTATCTGCGAATACATTGACCGCATGACGGCGGCCGATGTCAGTTTTGCACTCTATCGGTTGCCGTGGACAGACGAGCCCGTATTGGTTCTGCAAGACGAAGCCGAGCCAATCGTAATGGACGACCTCCATCAACTGAACGGGAAGAGTGGTTTTATACTCGCACCGTTCGATCAGGATTCGGAGCTTCCCGTGGTATGTATCCGCCCCGATTATGCGGCTCACACTTGGAACAGCGTTTCACGAACCGTTCTCCTCTTCAAGTCGTCGCACCACCAACTTGAACATACGGCCAATCCGAATGCAGAGGAGCAACCGAACGAATTGTCTCTAAAACAAGAACAAAAAACATATATCGAAACATTCAACCGTTTCATTGTTCCATTGCGTGAGAGGCGATTCAGAAAATTGGTTCTTTCCCGATGCTCTAACCGCACCTTATCCGACGGATTTTCCCCCGTAAAGACATTTGTACGGGCATGCAACAGTTATCCCCGCATGATGATATCGCTCTGTCATACCCCTGTGACCGGAACTTGGATAGGATGTACACCCGAAATCATTCTGAGCGGGCGCGACAAGGCATGGCACACCGTAGCTTTGGCCGGAACCATGAAGATAGAAGACAACCACATTCCTACGCTTTGGAGCGAGAAGAACAGAGAAGAACAGGCTTTCGTCAGCGAATATATACGCACCACCCTGAAACGTTTCGGGAACAAGATTACGGAAAAAGCTCCGTATACGGCAAGAGCCGGACAATTGGTACATTTAAAAACCGACTTCCGTTTTTCGATGAAAGACACCGCACGCATAGGCGACGCCTTGAGCGAACTGCACCCCACACCTGCCGTATGCGGAATTCCCAAGGCCGAAGCAAAAAAATTCATAACGGAAAACGAAGGATACAAGCGCCAATATTATTCGGGAATTATCGGATGGTTGGATCCACAAGGCGATACGCATCTGTACGTAAACCTGCGGTGCATGCACATCCACCGCAATATAGCTACCTTATACGCTGGCGGAGGAATACTTCCTCTCTCGGAAGCCCATGCCGAATGGGACGAGACTGTAGAAAAAATGAATACCATGCTACCTCTCATCTCGGAATAACAAAAGCTATTATGTACACCGACAAAAAAAACATATTGCAACTGGCGGCCTTACTCCGCACCCATGGCATCAAGCACATCGTGTTATGCCCAGGAAGCAGAGACATCCCGCTGGTACAGACGCTGGCAAACGTCTCCGACTTCCGTTGCTATCCCATTACCGACGAACGCAGTGCCGGATTTTTCGCCATTGGGATGAGTTTACAGTCGGGTAGCCCCACGGCTGTGGTCTGCACATCGGGTTCCGCCTTACTGAACTTGCATCCGGCTGTGGCCGAAGCCTTTTACCAAAAAGTACCGCTGGTGGTTATCTCGGCCGACCGTCCGGGAGCATGGATTGGGCAGATGGACGGACAGACGTTTCCGCAGCCGAACGTGTTCCAATCGTTGGTAAAGCGCTCGGTCAACCTACCCGAAATACAAAACGAGGAGGATGAATGGTTCTGCAACCGCCTTATCAACGAGGCTCTGCTGGAACTGAATCACCATGGGAAAGGGCCTGTACACATCAACGTGCCCGTCAGTGACCCATTCTTCCAATACCCCGTGACCGAACTACCGCAGGTACGCACCATTACCCGCCATATACAATGGAACAAGCGTTTGGCCGATGAGCTGAAACAATGCCGCAAACGCATGATTGTGGTGGGACAAACCCCTTCTGCGCCAAGCCACCCGTATATAAATGAAGCGTGGAGCGAACATTTCGTATGGCTGGCTGAAAACTTAGCCAACAACGCAGTTCCATCTACCGCCATCCGCCGGTTCGACACCTTGCTTTATGCCGCCGAAGAAGACCTGAAAGAATCACTTCGTCCCGAACTGCTGATTACCTACGGTGGCCACATTGTATCGAAAAGGCTGAAGCAGTTTCTGCGCAAGCACCCACCCAGAATGCATTGGCACGTTGCGCCCGATGGAAATGTGGTAGACTTATACGGTTGCGTCACTACACTGATAGAGATGGAGCCTACGGATTTTCTGAAACATCTGTCGCAAGCCGATTACGAGACCGACAGCTTCTACCTATCCGCTTGGGAAAAGTCCGAACAGCATATACCTGAACCCCAATTCGGGTTCTCGGAAATGGAAGCCATCGGGCGAGTCATCAAACACCTTCCTTCGCCTGCAGTATTGCATTTGGCCAACAGTTCCATCGTGCGTTACGCCCAGCTGTTCAGCCTACCTACCGGCATAGACGTATGTTCCAACCGGGGCATAAACGGAATAGAAGGTTCTATTTCTACAGCCATCGGGTACGCTTCGGTTTCCTCCGAAAGGCTCAACTTTATCGTCACGGGCGACCTAAGTTTCTTTTACGACGGGAATGCCTTATGGAACTCCAATTACGGAAAAAACGTGCGCATCCTGCTCTTAAACAACGACGGAGGCGAAATATTCCACGCCTTGCCCGGCTTACATCTGAAAGAGGACGTACAACGTTTTGTGGTGGCTCCGCACCATTTCACCGCCAAACATCAAGCCGCCCACTTCGGTCTGGAATACCTTACCGCCCACAACGACGCGGAACTGACCGAAGCCTTGCAGAAATTTCTATCCCCGGAAAGCGCGCCTCGGCCCATGCTGCTGGAGGTGTTTACCGACAAGAGCGCGGACATCCGAGAGCTGAAAGCATATTACCAATCCATCTATCAGAAATTCAATAAACAGATATAACCATGTCACAAACAAGAGAATGGAAAACCATTAAAGAATATCAGGATATTCTATTCGAGTTTTATAACGGCATTGCCAAAATCACCATCAACCGTCCGCGGTATCGCAACGCCTTTACGCCCACTACCACATCGGAAATTAGCGACGCATTACTGTATTGCCGCGAATGCGCCGACATAAACGTGGTAGTGCTGACCGGTGCCGGCGACAAAGCATTCTGCTCGGGCGGCGATATGCACGTAAAAGGTCACGGCGGTTACATCGGAACAGACGGAGTACCCCGACTGAACGTGCTTGATGTACAGAAACAGATTCGGTCTATCCCCAAACCCGTCATCGCAATGGTAAACGGATACGCCATCGGAGGCGGACACGTGCTGCACGTGGTTTGCGACTTGACCATTGCTTCCGAAAACGCCATCTTCGGACAAACCGGGCCGCGTGTGGGAAGTTTCGACGCCGGATTCGGGTCGTCTTACTTGGCTCGCGTTGTGGGACAGAAAAAGGCGCGCGAGATATGGTTCCTTTGCCGACAGTATTCCGCTCAGGAAGCTTTAGACATGGGACTGGTCAATAAGGTCGTTCCGTTCGACCGCCTGGAGGATGAAGTTGTGGAATGGGCGGAAACCATGATGCAGCATAGTCCGTTGGCCTTACGCATGATAAAGGCTGGACTAAACGCCGAACTGGATGGGCAAGCCGGCATACAGGAATTGGCCGGAGACGCTACCATGCTGTATTACATGACCGAAGAAGCGCAGGAAGGCGGACGCGCGTTTTTGGAAAAGCGCAAGCCCGACTGGAGCAAGTTCCCTAAAATGCCTTAAACACTCTCTGTATGTATAAAATAAACATCTTCCCGAAAACGCTGCACTTTAAGCAGGCAGCCGGAACTTCCCGAGGCGTATATCTTACGCGAAACGTGTGGTACATCTTGCTGAAAGACTGCACTACCGGAAGATATGGCGTAGGAGAATGCGCTCCCCTGCCCCAACTGAGTTGCGATGACATCCCACACTACGAAGACGTTCTGCAATTATTCTGCACCCAGACTGAAGACACAAACGATATCAACTACGAGGCTCTACGCGATTACCCATCCATCTTATTCGGACTGGAAACGGCTTTCGCTCATTTACGGGCGCGCAGCTTGAAGTTTTGGAATACTCCTTTCGCCAACGGGAAGGAAGGAATACAGATAAACGGCTTGATATGGATGGGCAGCTTCGACGAGATGTACCGACGCATTGAGGAAAAGATGCAAAAAGGCTTCCGCTGCATCAAGCTGAAGATTGGGGCAATCGATTTCGAACAAGAACTGAGGCTACTGGCTCACATCCGAAAGCACTTCCCGCCCGAGGCCATTGAACTACGGGTAGACGCTAACGGAGCGTTCCGCCCCAACGAGGCGATGGATAAGCTGAAACGACTGAGTGAATACCAACTGCACTCCATTGAGCAACCCATTCGAGCCGGACAATGGGAGGAGATGGCAGAACTTTGCGCATCCTCGCCGATTCCCATCGCACTCGATGAGGAGCTTATCGGCGTAAACAAAACGAACTTGAAAGAGGATTTGCTGGATGTTATCCGACCGCAATACATCGTTTTGAAGCCTTCGCTACACGGTGGATTCCGAGGTTCGGAAGAGTGGATATCACTTTGCGAACAGCGAGAAATCGGGTGGTGGGCAACATCGGCTTTAGAGTCGAACGTGGGGCTAAACGCCATTGCGCAGTGGTGTGCCACACTGCACCCATCGTTGCCGCAAGGCTTGGGCACAGGACAACTGTTTACCGACAACATTCCGTTTCCGCTGTGTATCACAGGCGACAAGCTATGGTTCGACCCGTGTGAAACGGAACCTATTTTCGACTTGTATCTATGAGCCACAAATACATTACCGACATCGCTTGCCAAACAGTCCGTGCAAACGGAACAACGTATTTCCCACCGGAATGGAACGGACTTCCGTCCGAGTTGGGCGAGTTCTTAAACGAATGGTTCAGCCCGAACCCGTATCTTACGGTACACACCTCGGGGTCTACAGGCACACCCAAGGAACTGCGCGTAGAGAAAAGCCGCATGATAAACAGCGCGCTGATGACGCTCTCTTTTTTAGGACTTCGGGAGGGAGAATCCGCCCTGCTATGCATGCCGCTGAAATATATCGCCGGAAAAATGGTGGTGGTACGGTCGTTGGTAGGAAAACTGAACCTGATCCCGTTCACTCCTACGGGACATCCGCTGAAAGACGTTACGGAAAGTCCCGTCTTCGCCGCCATGATTCCCATGCAGGTGTACAACACGCTTCAAGTGCCCGAGGAAGCCAACAAGCTAAAAGGCATTAAGCAACTGATTATCGGTGGAGGAGCCATCGACGGGAAACTGGAGAGTGAACTCCGGACGTTTCCGAACGATGTATGGAGTACGTACGGAATGACCGAAACGCTTTCGCACGTGGCTTTGCGCAAACTCAACGGCAAGGAGGCCTCCGAATGGTACACACCTCTGCCACACGTTCAGGTAAAGGCATCGGCCGAAGGCACACTTATCATCCACGCCCCGGAGGTTTGCCCCGACGTACTGGAAACAAACGACTTGGTGGAGTTCGACCCGAAAGGTCGTTTCCGTATACTGGGTCGGAAAGACAATACCATCAATACCGGAGGGGTTAAGGTACAGATAGAAGAAGTGGAAGCGGCGCTGAAACCCCACCTGCCATATCCGTTTCTCATCACTTCGGCTCCCGATGAGAAGTTCGGCGAACGTATCGTGCTCCTCCTTGAAGCTACCGACACGGCCGCTACAACCTTGGCCGAAAAGGCGATACAGACACTGCCTCCCTATTGGCGTCCGAAGCAAGTGACGGGCGTAAAATCCATTCCGCTTACCGAGACGGGAAAGCCCGACAGAGCACACGCTAAACGCCTGGTTTCCAGATAGGAAATTTACCTCAAAGCATCTCAAAAATTCCTCGGGACGTTTTTTTAATCTCTCGGGACGTTTTTAAAATCTCTCGCCGGAGAAAAAAAATCTCTCGGGACGTTTTTTTGCCCCCTTCGGCCCCCCTTTTACAACCTTACAAAACCTCGTCTGGACTAACCCGATACGCCTTCAGCAAAGGGAACCCAATGGACTCGAAACGGAAGCCGTCAGACGCTACTGGCGCGTTCATGCCGAAGCACACCACACTGTCCTTTTTCACCGTGCGCAGGTAGTCGGCTACACGGACTGCGTATCGTTCTTCATCGGGCAGCAACACCAATGTATGCACAAGTTCCGAGGCATCGGCCAACTGCAGAGCTTCCATAAACAAATCTTCCGTCGTGGCCATCTCCGAAGGCTGAAACGCATACAGCGAAAACTCACCCTGAGTACCTTTAAACGCCTGACCATGTATCTCATCGGCCAACCCCGAAGGCACACAGAAGTCCATCCGTTCCGCATCGCCATATACAAAGATTACCTGAATTTCGTTTTCTCCTGCCGTAAGTCCCGCATCGGCAGCCATACACTCCAGCAGCAAAGCCAAATCGGCCTGCGGGAAGTCACGGTTCATCCGTTTGGAGAAATAATCGGCCAAGTTCACGCCTACTTTATTCAGATAAGAGGCGTCTATCAGCATCACGCAGGGAGAAAAAGGAATCGTCTTGTCCATATCCATTCTGTTTTTGGGAGTAAAGATACGGATTCCGACTGACATTTTGTTTCCTTTTGAGACAAAATAGACAGTATAAACGCCAAACATTCTGACATTAAGGCAGATACAGTAGAATGGCAAGCACTTTGCACCCCTAAAAGCGAAGATTTTCATAGAATACATAGAGAAAGAAAGGAGAACATTATATGAACTTTAACAACTTTACCATCAAAGCGCAAGAAGCGGTACAGGAAGCGGTGAACCTGGTGCAGGCCAAAGGGCAACAGGCCATCGAACCCGAACACTTGCTGGCCGGCGTGCTGAAAGTGGGCGAAAACGTAACGAACTTCGTTTTCCAAAAGCTGGGCGTAAACGGACAACAAATCAGCACGGTGCTTGACCGGCAAATCGATTCGCTGCCGAAAGTATCGGGCGGTGAGCCATACCTGAGCCGGGGATGCAACGAAGTGCTGCAAAAAGCCGTGGAGTACTCGAAAGGGCTGTCGGACGAATACGTTTCACTGGAAGCCATCCTGTTGGCACTGCTCAACGTGAAGTCTACCGTTTCAACCATACTGAAAGATGCCGGTATGACCGACAAGGAACTCCGTTCGGCCATCAGCGAGTTGAGACAAGGGCAGAACGTCACCTCCCAGTCCAGCGAAGACACCTATCAAAGCCTCAACAAGTACGCGATAAACCTGATAGACGCTGCCCGAAACGGCAAACTGGATCCGGTAATCGGCCGTGACGATGAAATCCGACGGGTATTGCAAATCCTGAGCCGACGCACAAAAAACAACCCCATTCTGATAGGCGAACCGGGAACAGGTAAGACGGCTATCGTAGAAGGATTGGCTCAACGTATCCTGCGAGGCGATGTACCCGAGAACCTGAAGAACAAGCAGCTCTACTCGCTCGACATGGGTGCCTTGGTAGCCGGCGCAAAATACAAAGGCGAATTCGAAGAACGACTGAAATCGGTAATCAACGAAGTAACGAAATCGGATGGAAACATCATTTTGTTTATCGATGAAATCCACACGCTGGTAGGCGCAGGAAAGGGCGAAGGCGCAATGGATGCGGCAAACATCCTGAAACCGGCTCTGGCGCGCGGCGAACTGAGAAGCATCGGTGCAACCACCCTCGACGAATATCAGAAATACTTCGAGAAAGACAAGGCGCTGGAACGCCGATTCCAAACGGTCATGGTAGACGAACCCGATACGGCAAGTTCTATCTCTATCCTCCGCGGACTGAAGGAACGCTACGAGAACCACCATCAGGTGCGCATCAAAGACGAAGCCATCATAGCCGCCGTAGAACTGAGCAACCGTTACATCACCGAACGTTTTCTGCCCGACAAGGCCATCGACCTGATGGACGAGGCCGCCGCAAAGCTTCGTATGGAGCGCGACTCGCTGCCCGAAGAGCTGGACGAAACCGAACGGAAGCTGAAGCAACTTGAAATAGAGCGCGAAGCCATCAAAAGGGAAAAAGATGAAGAAAAGCTGGCGCAACTGAATCGCGAGATAGCCGACCTGAAAGAACAGGAAAGCTCGTTCAAGGCCAAATGGCAGAGCGAAAAAGAATTGGTGAACAAGATTCAGGAAAACAAAAAGCAGATAGAACAACTAAAGTTCGAAGCCGACCGAGCCGAGCGCGAGGGGAACTACGGGAAAGTGGCCGAAATACGATACGGCAAACTGCAAGCGTTGGAAGCCGAGATAAAGAACATCCAAGACGAGCTGAAGCAGAAACAGGGCGACAGTGCCATGATTAAGGAAGAAGTAACGGCCGAAGACATTGCCGATGTGGTTTCGCGCTGGACGGGAATACCGGTAAGCAAAATGCTGCAAAGCGAACGCGAGAAACTGCTTCACCTGGAAGACGAACTACACAAACGAGTGGTTGGACAAGATGAAGCCATCGAGGCCGTAGCCGATGCAGTGCGCCGTAGCAGAGCTGGATTACAGGATCCCAAACGACCTATAGGCTCGTTCATATTCTTAGGTACAACCGGTGTGGGAAAGACCGAATTGGCCAAGGCTTTGGCCGAATACCTTTTCGATGACGAATCGCTGATGACCCGAATAGACATGAGCGAGTATCAGGAAAAGCATACCGTGTCCCGACTCATCGGTGCGCCTCCGGGATATGTAGGCTACGATGAAGGCGGACAGCTGACCGAGGCCGTCAGACGGAAACCGTACTCGGTAGTACTTTTCGATGAAATAGAAAAGGCACACCCCGACGTGTTCAACATCCTTCTGCAGGTACTGGACGATGGACGACTGACCGACAACAAGGGACGCACGGTGAACTTTAAGAACACCATCATTATCATGACGTCGAACTTAGGAAGCTCATACATCCAAAGCCAGTTTGAGAAAATTACCGATCAGAACCGCCAGGAAGTGGTAGACGAGACTAAGAAAGAAGTGATGAACATGCTGAAGAAAACCATTCGCCCCGAGTTTCTGAACCGTATAGACGAGACAATCATGTTCCAGCCGCTCAACAAAGTGCAAATCGAACAGATTGTACGTCTGCAAATAAACGGAATACAGAAAATGCTGGCCGACAATGGCGTAACACTGCAACTCACCAACGATGCCGTAGACTTCCTTGCCACGGCCGGATACGACCCTGAATTTGGTGCGCGTCCTGTAAAACGAGCCATCCAGCGTTATTTGCTGAACGACCTCTCGAAGAAGTTGCTTAGTCAGGAGGTGGAACGTTCGAAACCCATCGTGGTAGAACGAAGCACCGATGGACTGACGTTCAGAAACTAAAGCGAAAGATATAAGAAGTCAATCAGAACAGCCGAAGCCTCGGCACGCATGAAGATAGCGTGCCGAGGCTTTTTATTTCTTACTTAACCAATGGAAACTTCGGCCGCAGGACAGCAGATACAGGACGGTGATCGGATGTTACGCTATCGGGCACTACCTCCACGCTGATGCACTTCAATCGCTTTGCTGCAGGCTTCCACACGGCAATATAATCCAACAACTGCTCGGGCTTGTCGGCAGGCCACGTAAGTTGTTTCAGGTCATTCAGTAAAACAAAGTCCTTCCGTATTCCTTTTATAAACGGGTCTTTCGGTTCCGCATTCCAGTCGCCGGCTAAAACAAAGGGTTTGTTCAACCCAGATGCTACCGAACGGACAATAGGCAATGAGGCCAACTGGTCTTCGGGTGTAAGCGAAAGGTGCATACAGCCTACATAACAGTCACGAAGTTCCACCACCAGTAACACACGAGCCTCTTCCCTTCCGGGCAACGGTACACGCTGCACCGAAAGCGGCTTCTCGCGGGAAAGTATTCCCACGCCATACGCTCCTCCTTCATAAGGAATAGCTCGGGCAAAAGTGGGATACATCTGCGTTTCCTCGGCCAAACGCTGCAGTACATCCTGCTTTTCGGTACGTAGGGTCACGCTATCCACCTCTTGCAACATGGCCACCGAAGCCTGTCTATCGGTTATCACACGAGCAACACGAGCAAAGTCTATCCGGCCGTCCATTCCCTCGGCATGGCGGATGTTATAAGTCACGATATGCCAATCATTGACACCGGAGTTTTTTCCCTGCGCAAACAAGGATAACGACACGCCCCAAAAGCAGAGCGCAGCCAAACACTTTATATTAAACAGATGTTTCATAGCATAAAAATAATGTTGGTTTATTACTGCAAACTTAACGCTTATCACGGAACGATGCAAGTGTATCTCTTTTCTTCTTTCCCCAAAACGAAAAATCACCTCAAGAAACAGATAAAAAAAGTCTATGAAAGGCAAAAAAACACAAGGGGGGGGGTAAAATTTAAATAGTGTAAATTTTCAAGGCCAAATGTTGTATATTTCCGCTTTTCACCAAAAATTCTGCGTACTTTTGCAAAAGGAAAAGACACAATAACAGATAGAGATTTACTCAAAAGACCCGCAGAATGACGGACGTAGACTTACAAAACTTTGCCATATACTTGGGAAACGGAGTCGTGTATTTCGTTTTAGGGCTTGTCCTCCTCTTTTTGCAAGTGCCGCAAGGCTTCGAAAGTATCCCTTACAAACGCATTCGCCGCTTCTTAGCCTATAGCGCATTCGTCAACTTGGCTACAGATGTAGCCATCTTATTCATGCAATACATTAACGCCGACTACTTGTTGCTGAACCACTTATTCACTCCGCTGATGTACTATATCCAGCTCAACCTCATCTTTAGGTCTTTGTTTAAGATGATACATTCACCGGAAACCATAGCCAATACCAAACGAAGCGTAGTGGCGCTCATTTTACCCGTAGCCGCCATCACATTGACATATATCATTTGTTTTTGCATCAACGATGCCGACTTCCCTTCCTTTATCAAACGCTACGAAGCCTTTACACAAACCATCGTAGCCAATACACTCCGGTTAAGCGCACTTACAGTCATCGCAATAGAGTGTCTTTATTCCGTCTACAAGTTAGCGAGTGAATGCCAACGTTACCAAAAACAGATAGACAATTATTTTACAGGTCAGGAAGAAGCGAACGGAGTCCGATTTATCCATGCTGCCTACGTAATTATGGCTTACTTACTGTTCAGCATTACCATCTTTGTATTCTGTAAAAGCGAAAACGTCTGTTTGGTTCTTACCATCATAGAAGCTTTCATATTCATTGCCGTATGCATTGGGGTGATGAATATAGAAAATACTTATCACCAACTGGATTCGGCTTTTCACCAACACTACATTGCCGAAGAAACAACGTTACCACAAACAGCCTCCGCAATGGAAACGTCGGAGCAAGCCAACAAACCAGAAAGGCAACAAGAGAAAAGCTACATCGAAGACATCATTCAGGAATGGATAGCAAGAGAGAACAAGCCGTACCTAAAAGAGGGAATCACATTAACCAAGACGGCCGAATCGATGCATGTAAGTGCTCGCGCATTGTCCGACTTCATCAATAGCGTATACCATGTGAATTTCAACACGTGGCTTAACACATTACGTATCGAAGAAATAAAGAGAATCATAGAAAACGACAAGAACGTAACTATGATGGATTTGGCTTTCATGGCAGGCTTTACCGATCAATCGGCCATGTCGAAAGTATTTAAGCGCATCGTAGGCGAAACTCCATCGGCCTACCGAAACCGTTTCCACGGCATCGAACGCTCTTAAGCATTTTGTTAAAGTCAGCAATTTCCCACTAAAACGTACATTTCCAAAAACTTTTCTGCATTTTGTAAAATCTGCAAGGCAATTTACAAACGCCGAGGGAGTGTCTTGCCCTATCTTCGCATTAACAACCAAGATACATATATACCACGGTTTTTACTTTTACAGTGAGTAAAAGTGAGCGGTGAGACGATACTGATTGGTCGACTTCCGCTTTCAAAAGCCCAAAAAGAAACTTATGTCGAATCTTAAGATTTTCGCAGTGACTGCGCAAGTCTTATAACATTTAAGTTGCACACAACTTATTTGAATAACACTAAACATCGAAAACGCCATTCGTTCTTGCGATAAAAACGGATGGCGGTCTCACTCAAAAACGAGAAGAAGAAAAAAATGCCCGCCTGTTGAGAGCAACAAGCGGGCGTTTCTTTTCTATATCTATTGATTACTTGCAGCTACCCGAGCACCAAGGCTTGAGTTGCTTAAAGAAATCGTTTCCTTTATCGTCTACCAAGATAAATGCAGGGAAGTCTTCTACACGAATCTTCCAGATGGCTTCCATTCCCAATTCGGGATATTCCACACATTCTATACTCTTGATGCTGCTCTGCGAAAGAACGGCAGCCACACCACCAATTGTTCCGAGATAGAATCCTCCATGTTTCTGACAAGCATCAGTTACCACCTGCGTACGGTTACCCTTGGCTATCATCACTAAGCTGGCACCGTGAGCTTGGAACTCGTCAACGTATGGGTCCATACGATTTGCGGTAGTCGGCCCCATACTTCCGCAAGGATAGCCTTCTGGTGTCTTGGCTGGTCCAGCGTACAAAATAGGATGATCTTTAAAATAAGCCGGAAGATCTTCGCCAGCATCAAGACGAGCTTTCAACTTGGCGTGAGCAATATCGCGCGCCACAATGATAGTTCCTTTCAGACTAATACGGGTACTTACCGGATACTTGGTAAGTTCAGCACGTACGGCATCGATTCCATTGTCTAAGTCTATTTCGATTCCCTTCGTTCCTTCGCCCGGCTTACGTAATTCTTCAGGTATCAGTTCAGACGGGTTACTATCCATTTTTTCCAACCAAATACCGTCTTTGTTTATCTTAGCCTTAATATTACGGTCGGCAGAACAACTTACTCCCATTCCAATGGGACAGCTGGCTCCGTGGCGAGGTAAACGTACTACGCGTATATCGTGTGCCAGATACTTTCCACCAAACTGTGCACCAAGTCCAATCTTGTGAGCTTCTTCCAACAGTTTATTTTCCAATTCTACATCACGGAATGCGCGTCCGGTTTCATCGCCCGTAGTGGGCAAGTTATCGTAATATTTAATTGAAGCAAGCTTCACGGTCAACAGATTCTTCTCTGCACTGGTTCCTCCTATCACGAAAGCAATATGGTAAGGCGGACAAGCTGCTGTACCAAGACTCTTCATCTTCTCAACAAGGAACGGAAGCAATGTACCTTCATTCTGAATAGTAGCTTTGGTCATGGGATAGAAATAGGTCTTATTGGCCGAGCCTCCACCCTTTGCCACCATTACGAAACGGTATTCATCACCTTCAACTGCTTCAATGTCGATTTGTGCCGGCAAGTTACAACGTGTATTCACTTCATCGTACATATTAAGCGGAGCGTTTTGAGAATAACGCAAGTTGTCTTCAGTAAATGTGTTATACACGCCACGGCTCAACGCTTCCTCGTCTTCGAAATCGGTCCATACGCGCTGACCTTTCTCACCATGTATGATAGCCGTACCAGTATCCTGACAGAAAGGTAAGATTCCTTTCGCTGCCGTTTCGGCGTTACGAAGGAACTGCAAAGCTACGTATTTATCGTTTTCGGAAGCATTGGAGTCGGTCAGGATTTTTGCTACCTGCAAATTATGTTCTCTGCGGAGCATGAATTCCACATCGTGGAATGCCTGTTGCGATAGCAATGTAAGCGCTTCCTTTGTTACCTTTAGGATAGTTTTTCCCTCAAATTCGCCGGTGCTCACACCTTCTTTAGTAAGCAAACGGTATTCAGTATCGTCCTTTCCCAGCTGAAACATGGGGGCGTACTTAAATTCAGGAGTTGTTGCCATGATGATATAAATTAATTTGTTAGTTATCGTGGAAGCAAAGGTACAAAGTATTATCGAAAAATTTCCCCAATGAATGTAAAACTTTTAGCGTCATTGTCCTGCGCGAAGCAACGCATCGGAAAGAGCGTCAGTACCGGGAAATCCGACGAAAGTTTTCCTAAGACAACCTGCTTCATCAAATATCAAATAACCTGGAATGCCCGTTATGCCACACTCTTGACAAAGTTCGTTCCACTGCGTTTCTGTCAAGCGGTAATGAATACCTTTTATCTGAGGAAGCATAGATATCCACTGACGTTCTGGCGAAGACGCTCCCGTGACATAAACATATACGATATTGGACTGCGCAAAACGCTTCTTCACTAAATCAACAACCGGCATACTGCGCAGACAAGGACCGCACCAGGTAGCCCAAAAATCCAACAATACTACATGCCCCCGATATGGAGCTACCAAAGACGGAAGTAAGTCTCGACCATGCCATGAAGTATCGGCTTCAGCCACCACGTAACCGTTCACAGCTTTTGCCTGTCGCACTTCTTCTAACGAAACCAATACACGACGCTTCACGTAATCGCGCACTATTGGTGAGACAATGGAAGATAGAACCTTGTCATCCGGCATTCGCCCTATAGTGGAAAGATACACGGAACGAGCTTTCTGTATATCATCTCTGAAGTCACCGAGCTGGGATACTCTTTCGTCCGCCTGATGTAACCACGATGCATAATCGCATTGACAGGGGGTATAGTCACCATCGAACCAAACATAAGGCTTCTTATCTACTTTTTGATGAATAGCCCTACTATGTGCCATGCAGAAACGTGGCAAATGGATATACACCGTAAGTTCCTTGCCCGGCAACAGCAACAAGTCGAGATAGGCTGCATTCAGCTGAAGACGGGCACAAGTAGCCATCAGCAAGTCTGCCTCAAGATGAAACGAACCGTCTGTATGAATCTTTATGGGACGGATTACCCCATTATGAGTCAGCCAATCCGCCAACCTGAGCGTTGCATCTATTCCAAGCCCCTCATCGTAGCCCAATATATAGCCGTTTACACTACATTTACCAGGATTGATATAAAGTTCATCCATCGTAACAGGCTCCTTAGGCAAAAGAGTCTGCAAAAAATCAGGCACGAAGACATATGGTTCAATACCTGTAAGTTGTATCCCACAAATGCACCATCCGTCTTCCGTATCAATGAAATCCACAGAGTGAATCCCTTCGGGTAGCTGTTCGAATAACAGACTCACGTGCAACTTACCGCTTTGTGGCATTGATTCGGGTTCAGTAAATCCTCCTATTGACACGTGTTCGGCTTCCAGCAACTGGCAGTCACCTTTTGGAGTACGCAACACGGTCTTTTCCGATATCATCACCATATCGCCCGGTTCGCCGTACATAATGCCATCCAGACGCGTACGTTCTTCAGAAAGCACAACCTTTGTAATTTCCAATTTACCGGTAGTTGCCGTCACAAAGCATGGCTTCTCTATTACTTTATGCCCTATTTCTACACTCCAAAGGCGCAGACCAATCAGACACAGAACCCATGCAATCCAAAAGCGTTTCATCTTTTCCTTTTAAGGCGATATTAATTCTGTTCTCCCTCGTCGTAGGTTTGATAGAGGAAGTCGTTGTATGGATACTTCTGAACATGCAGTTCACGTACTTTTTTGTAAACTTTCTCTTTTAGAGTCTCTAAGTTGGTCTTCTCTTTGGCCGAGATGAAGATGCAGTTGTCGTTCAGTTTTGCCATCCAAGTGTGCATCAGTTCTTCCAACGTGACATTCTCACGAGTCTTTGGCGTAAGATCATCGGGAGCTTTCTCTATATAAGTATAAGCGTCTACCTTATTAAATACAAGCATTGTAGGCTTGCCTCCTGCACCAAGATCTGCCACAGTCTTCTCTACCACTTGAATTTGTTCTTCAAAGTCGGGATGCGAAATGTCTACAACATGAACCAACAGGTCTGCCTCTCTCACCTCATCAAGGGTAGACTTGAACGAGTCGACCAAATCAGTAGGTAATTTTCGGATGAACCCTACGGTATCCGACAATAAGAACGGCAGGTTCTCTATGATTACCTTACGCACAGTTGTGTCGAGAGTAGCGAACAATTTGTTTTCAGCAAATACTTCGCTTTTAGCCAAAAGATTCATCAAGGTAGATTTACCCACATTGGTATATCCCACCAACGCCACACGAATCAGTCTCCCGCGATTCTTCCGTTGTGTAGACTTCTGCGTATCGATTTCAGCAAGACGTTGTTTCAGCAGAGCCATACGGTTCAAGATGATTCGGCGGTCCATTTCCAACTGGGTCTCACCGGGGCCTCGCAATCCCACCGAACCTTTTCCACCTCCAGCTCCGGAGCCACCACCCTGACGTTCCAAGTGTGTCCACAAGCGTTGCAGGCGGGGCAACATATATTTATATTGAGCCAGTTCTACTTGTGTCTTGGCATTGGCTGTTTGGGCGCGCATGGCGAAGATGTCAAGAATCAATGATGTACGATCCAGTATCTTTACCTTCAGTTCGTTCTCAATGTTCCGAATCTGCTTAGCAGACAGTTCGTCATCGAATATCACCATCCCTATCTCTGTTTCCTCGCTTTCGTTTTGCAATTCGAGATACTCCTTTATTTCCTGCAGCTTTCCTTTCCCCACGTACGTTACCGAATTGGCAGTATCCAGCTTTTGCGTAAAACGCTTTACCACCTCAGCTCCGGCCGTTTCGGCCAAGAATGCAAGTTCGTCAAGGTATTCATTCGTTTTTCGTTCGCTTTGGCTTTGAGTTATAAGTCCCACTAAAACGGCCTTCTCTGTCTGTGCCTCGGATATAACAAATTCTTTCATGCTGTATTCTATATCTTGTTTCTTGCGGCAAATATATACATATTTACCCGTTGGCGGAATTTATTCGGTACGTATTTCACTATACGCACCGCTTCAGGATTAGCAAACTTCAGTAACGACCAAACAGATGCCCTATAACATTTGATATTCCTTTTTCACCTGTAGAATTCAGCATGATTATTCTCTTTACAAACAATGCGCAAAAAGATAGAAATGTTGCTTAAAGCTGATAAAACGTGTATAATATTGCATAAAACAGTTGATTCAAGTCAAAAAACACACGATTTGCAGTTTTCACAACGCTTTATTTACGAACTTTTATCTTTTTGACATATTTTCGCAGTGATTATAAAGAGTTATTGTCATTTTAATTAAAAATTAGTTTTTTATGGAAAGAAGATTGATGCTTTTAATGGCCTACCTGATGATAGGAATCGGCCTGGTAAACGCTCAGATTTCGAAAGTGACAGGGATTGTTACTTCGGAAGAAGACGGATTACCCGTAGCAGGAGCGTCTGTATTGGTCAAAGGTACCAGCACCGGCACTATGACCGATAACGACGGAAAGTTTACATTAAACAACGTACCAAACAACGCAAAAACTTTAGTGGTTTCATTCATCGGAATGCAGACCAAGGAAGTGGGAATCAAACAACAGGTAAAAGTAGTATTATTACCGGACGACAAAACCTTGGATGAAATCGTGGTTACGGCCATGGGTATTTCAAGAGACAAGAAAGCACTGGGATATTCCGTGCAAGACATAAAAGGAGACAAACTTACGCAGGCCGCAAGTTCTAACCTCTCGAGCGCATTGCAAGGCAAGGTGTCGGGTGTTGACATCCGTCCGTCTTCGGGTATGCCGGGTGCCTCCTCGCAAATCACCATACGTGGTGCACGCTCATTCTCGGGCGACAACACCCCGCTATACGTCATAGACGGAATGCCTGTTACCAGCACGCCTGACATTGATACAGACAAGCAGAACAATGGTAGTGTGAGCGGTGCCGACTTTGCAAACCGCGCCGTAGACATTGACCCGAACGATATAGAAAGTATAAACATCCTAAAAGGACAGGCTGCAGCGGCTCTTTACGGTATACGCGCCTCGAACGGTGTAATCATCATCACAACAAAGAGCGGTAAGGGACTGGACAAAGGTAAAGCACAGATTTCGTTCTCGTCAAACATCAGTTTCGACGTGGTAGGACGCACGCCCCAACAACAAACACTTTACGCACAAGGTTCGAACGGGAAATACATTCCTACCTCGGGACAGTCGTGGGGACCGCTTATTTCCGAACTGCCCAATGACGCTACATACGGCGGTAACACCGACAACGCATATACCCAACAATACGGAAAACAGCCGGGTAAATACTACGTACCTCAGCTTGCTCAGGCCGGACTGAACCCTTGGGTTGAACCGCAATCTTACAACAACATCAAGGATTTCTTCCGCACGGGTGTAACTTGGAACAATTCGTTCAACATTGCTCAGGCTTTGGAGAAAACTACCTACTCATTCTCTTTGGGTTCGTCTATCCAGAACGGTATCATCCCCAGCACGGGCATGAAACGCTACAATGCCAAAGCCAGCGCAGAAACCAAACTGAACGAACACTGGACTACCGGTATTACAGCAAACTACATCACAAGTAGCATAGACAAAGCCACTACTTCGGGCAACGGTATCCTCCGCACCGTGTATTCGGCTCCCTCAAGCTACAACCTGAAAGGCATACCGAGCCACGCTGACGGCAATCCGTACAAACAGGTTTCGTTCCGTGGTAACTTCGACAACGCTTATTGGGCTATAGACAACAATGAATTCAGCGAACAGACCAACCGCTTCTTCGGTAATGCGTT
The DNA here is from genome assembly GCA_963595925.1 of bacterium. GTDB lineage: Bacteria > Bacteroidota > Bacteroidia > Bacteroidales > Bacteroidaceae > Phocaeicola. Next base: position 22,139 of record CAVBJM010000002.1, on the reverse strand, counting down.
TGCCAGCTTCAAGACCAAATTCGGAACAGACAACCACACGCTGACCGTAAAGTATATGGCCGGAGTAGACGCATACACCACACACTACACCGACAGCTACGGTTACGGAAGCTATACAGGAAACAACGGACAGTTGGAGAAATACGGATGGACTAACGCCACTTACAACTCGCTGCTTACCGCCAACTACGACTGGCAGGCAAACGAAGACTGGAACGTGAACGCCATCGTGGGTAACGAATTGGTGCAGAGCAACCGCAACTACTATTATACTTACGGTTCCGGTTATAACTTTACCGGTTGGAACCATCTGGCTAACGCCACGACCTTATCGACTTCTTCCGAGAAGTGGAAGAACCGCACCGTGGGCTTCTTCGGAAACTTATCGGTTTCTTACAAAAGCATGTTGTACCTTACACTCACCGGAAGAAAGGACTACGTGTCAAGCATGCCACGCAATAGCCGTTCGTTCTTCTATCCCTCTGTTTCTTTGGGCTTCATCTTAACGGAGTTGGAAGCACTGAAGAACGATGTGGTAAACTACGCCAAGCTGCGCGCTTCGTACGCCGAAGTAGGTCAGGCCGGCAATTACCGCCAGAACTATTTCGTTACACCCGTATATGGTGGTGGATTCTATAGATTCTCACCTGTACAATACCCGATAAACGGAAGTTCGGCATACATCGCCAACTACATTATTTATGATCCGAATTTGAAACCGCAGAACACCAAGTCGTACGAAGTTGGAGCAGATGTAAATCTCTGGAACAATCTGGTTAGCTTAAGCTATACTTACTCTCGTCAGAACGTAAAAGACCAGATATTCGAAGTTCCTTTGGCTGGTTCGACCGGAGCACAGAGCATGCTTACCAACGGCGGACGTCTGCACACCAACACACACGAATTTACCGTTGACATCAATCCGATACGCAATAAGATGGTAGACTGGTCGTTCGGCTTCAACTTTACGAAGATGAAAAACTTTGTAGATGAACTGGCACCGGGTGTAGAAAGCATCAGGTTGGGAGGATACGTTACACCGCAGGTACGCGTTAGCGCTGGAGAAGAGTTCCCGGTAATCTACGGTTCAAGCTACGAACGTGACGAGAACGGCAATATCCTGGTAGACGAAAACGGACTCCCCATCAAGGGCGAAGACAAAGTTATCGGACGCATCACTCCTGATTTCCGCCTCGGCTTCAACACCAGCCTTCGTGTATGGAAGTTTACACTGAATGCCGTATTCGACTGGAAGCAGGGCGGACAGATGTACAGCCGTACCACAAACCTGGGCGACTACTACGGTACAAGCCAGCGCACAGCCAACCGCGACGGTTCTATTATCTTCCCGGGTTATAAGTCGGATGGTACTAAGAATGACATCGCCATCACCGGAGCTAGCGCACAGCAATACTATTATAATGTATTGAACAACATTGACGAATCGTCCGTGTATGACAACTCGTACATCAAGTTGCGCGAACTTTCGCTCAGCGTACCTGTACTGAAGAAGAAACACTTTGAGCTGAACGTAAACGCATTCGCCCGAAACATCCTGATTTGGGCACAAGTACCTGATGTAGACCCCGAAGCTTCGCAAGGTAACAACAACATGGCCGGAGCGTTCGAAGACTACTCGTTGCCACAAACATCAAGCTACGGTTTCGGATTCAACATCAAATTTTAATGGAGGAACTAACAATGATACAATATAAGAAATTAGGAAAATGGATGGCGGTTGCCTGCGTAGCGGCACTCGCGACATCTTGTACCGAAGACAAGATGGACAAAATAAACGAAGACTCTAACCACCCGCACAGCGTTCCGGCCAAGTTTATCGTTTCGGATTTGACTATCAGCACACCCGTATCGGCAGTAGGAGGTGACTTCAACCTTTATACGGGAATCTACATCGAGCACGAAACCGGAACCACTAACCAACCGTGGAGGGCCGACCAACGCACAGGTGAACCTACCGCATCGTCGACCTACGACAATTCTTGGCAAAACATCTATACCAATATCAAGAACGCCAAACAGGCGATAGACCTTTGCCAAAATTCGTCGGAAGACCAAGGGAACACCACCACCGAAGCTATCGCACGCATCCTGTTGGCATACAACGGAGCCTTGGTTACCGATATGTTTGGAGACACTCCATTCTCGCAGTGCGGTGTCTTGAATGAAGACGGAACACCGACTTATATGCAGCCGACGATAGACACACAAGAATCTATCTACACCGAAGTAATGTCTCAGTTGGACAAAGCCATCAGTCTGCTGAACGATGGAGCTTCGAGAGACACGGGAGCTTCGGGAGCCATCAGCTCAAGAGACTACATTTACGGCGGAAACGCAAGCAAGTGGCTGAAGGCCGCTTACGCGCTGAAGGCACGATACACTATGCGTCTGCTGAACAGAAGCACAAACAAGACCACCGACCTGAACAACATCCTTACTTACGTAAGCAAGTCGTTCACCAGCGCCGATGACGAATGCAAGCTGGCCATTTACGATGGAGACTCGCAGTGCAATCCGTTCGCCGTTTACAACTACAGCCGTACGTATAGCCTCAGCACCAGCGCGTCGCTGGTAGAAAAGTTCAAGGAGCGCAACGACCCGCGCGGTCTGCAGTGCTTCGTAAGCAAAGCTACCGATGATCCGATAGACAACTACGATGACATCGTAGCCGCACCGAACGGCGCTGCCGAAGAAAGCGATGCCGCTTACGACTATTCTATCATGGACTTTGCATTCTCCGCTCCGACTATTCTGATAAGCTACCACGAGTTGATGTTCATCAAGGCCGAAGCTCAGGCTCGTCTGAACCAGACTACCGAAGCTGCCGAGACACTGAAAGAAGCCATTGCCGCAGCTTTCGCCAACTTGGAGAATACGCTGATAGACGGCGACAACAACTGGTTCGGATATGAAATGGAGTACACGCTGACCCAAGAAGAAACGCTGAACGATTACTGGACTTCGATAGAAAGCCTTTATAACGCCAATCCCATCAAAGAGATTATGACGCAGAAATACTTGGCCTTCTTCGGCGCATCGGGCGAATCGGTAGAAGCCTACAACGACTACCGCCGTCTGAAAGCTGAAAATGCCGGATACGCAGTAACACTGGCCAATCCGAAGAACAGCACGCAGTTCCCGCTCCGCTTAGGTTATGGCGGCAGCGACGTTACCGCCAATCAGAATGTAAAAGCAGCGTTCGGAAACGGTTCTTACGTTTACACCGAGAACGTGTGGTGGGCAGGAGGAAGCCGATAAGCTTCCGTACTGACATACGCAAACAGATAAAAGACAGCCGCCTGAAGTTCCGCATAAGGAGCTTCAGGCGGCTAAGCTTTTATTATAGACAAAGCCTTACACTTTCGAGGCAATGTGACGGCGGTACATATCAAGGCTTGAAGCGCTCAACACATCGCTAATATGACTGAGCCGCTGACCTTGGGTCGCAAACTCATCGGTTCCGTTGTCCTCCTTCATCTGGATAGAACCTTCGCCCGTTACAGGCAGATACTCGTCCCAGTAAACCGGAACGCTGTGTACGCGTCCATCGCCGCCCCACTTATCTACATACGTTAAACGCTGCTCGGTACGGTAACCGTAGGCAATGACTTTGATGGTGGCGTCGTCGCCCGTTCCGCGATGTTCCTCCGTTTTCAGAATGCAGTCTGTTACGCACTGAGGATGCTTGAAGTGTGAGTTTCCCCAGAAGTTGGCCAAAGCCTCGTGTTCCCAAAACGAACTCCGCCGCTTCATGTCCCGACCATAAATATCGCTCAGCGGGCGGATTTGCTGATACATGGGAACGCAGAGCAACGGCGCCAAGCTGAAGTAGATAGCCCGGAAATAGCTTGCGTTAATCTCGTAGAAGTCGGACTTGGCCTTCTCGAAGTCGAAGTTCTTATACTGCGAAGGGTTCATGTCAAGGTTCAGCCCCTGCATGTGCTCGGGGATGATGGTATTTATCATCAGGTTCTTCGAAAAATCGAAGTCATCGCCGTATCCCACCTTCTCGTCTTTCAGCAGCTTGAGCATACTCTCCTGCGCCAAAGGGGTAAAGAGCAGGGCGAACTGCTGGTTGTTGTTTCGGTTGCTCGTATCGAAGGCCACCTCAAATTCCTCATTGGTCAGCATGGCGAAGTCAGAATCGCTTAAGTCGCGCGACTTCTTGCGCAGACGTCCCCGCTTCCACTTGTACGACAGCGAGCCTTCTTGCGAGGCTAATCCGCTCTTCTTTCGGTAGAAAATCAAGTCGGGAGCCGCGGTGTTTCCGTATATGAGCCACGTTTTTTGGAAATACTCCGGATAGGGCGCGGTTACGGTGGCCACGAGTGTCTGCGAATGCGACACCGTGTGGTACTTACCGTCGCTTCCCCGCTCGCGCGTAGTCCAGTGTATGGTTTTCGTCCCCTTGTAGGTCTTGCTGCCCATGTTCATCTTCTTCGTGCGGCATATTACGAACGGGTTTCCGTTGATAAGTCCTGAATGGGAATAGACCACCGAGCGTTCCTTGTTGAACGAACCGTCCCAACCGTAGGTAGCCTGCAAATCGGCCAGTCGCTGGGTAGTGAAGTAAGGGTCGAACTCCAGTCGGGGCACGGTAGCCGTCATCATGCGTGTCAGCACATCCCAGTCGTATAGCCGGTTCAGCGGTTTCATCTGCTCCCAAGCCTCATGCTTCAGTTTCTGGACGGCCTCCGACAACCCGTCGCGTTCCTGCTTCAGACGCTTTAGGGTAGGATGCACCTTCGAGAAGAGGAACACCACGGCGAAGAGCGTGTACACCCCCATCGTCGCCAATACCGTCGAGTCGAGTTCCGCCCCCATGAATATGGCAGCAGCCACGCATCCGGCCACGCCCAGCCATAGCAGGACGCAGAGTATGTTCCAGCGGCTTATCGACTTTTGGACAGATGCCAGTTCGTCCTCTTTCGTGTATATCTGCGAACAGGTGGCGCGATTGGCTTCTACGTCTACGTTGGCTTCGGCTGCCAGGTCGGCGAAAGTTTTCTCGGCCACCTCCTTAAAGCGGTCGCGGAACACATCGACATACTCGGTTAGCGGATCGTAAACATCCTTTTGCATCGCTTAGAAGAATTTGCTGCGGGCCGCTTCGCGCACCTCGGCCGATGCGGTAAACGGTATACGGGTGGTATAGCCTTGCTTAGCGGCTACTATCATCTTGGTAGGCCAAGAGAAGATATCGGTATTCCACTGCGTTACGCGGCTATTGTAGACGGTACGCGCAGCCGTTATCTCGCGTTGCAAATAGCTGTTCTGCTGCATGGCGTCGGCTATGGCGTTATGCGCTTTCAGCTCGGGATAAGCCTCAACCTGCGGAAACAGACGTCCGAAAGCCGTATTCACCTGCTGGTTTACCTCGCTGCGGTTCGAAGCGTTTACCGTACCTCCGCGCAATGCGGCTACCGACTTCATTACATCCTTGTCGAGTTCTATCGCACGGTCTACGATGCCGACTACATTTTGCAATATCTGCACGCGCTGTTCCAGGTAATTGTCGATGTTAGAAGCCTCGGCTTGAATGCGCTGCTCCAACTGCTGGAAATAGTTGCGCGCCGAAATCTTCTTAAAGATGAATATTACTCCAGGCAAGACGCCCACCAAGCATCCTACGATGCCTACCAACAGCGGATTTTCTACCGTCGAGCCCATCAGCGCCAGATACAGTATCACGAGTATGGGTATCGTAACCCACAATGCGATTTCGAATAAGGTAGAGCCGAAACCTACCTGCACGGGCAGCTGACGGTCTATTACATGTACATCACGCCCCTCGTTGTTGACGGGGCCAGTCACTTCATCCAACAAATTTGCCATAATCGTAAATTGTTAACTACATTTTGGTTTATACTAAATTCTTCATAACGCACGTGCAGCACCATAACAGTCGCATCATGCATTTTGGCGAAAATACAACTATTTATCCACACAAAAGAATCAAGACCTGAAAATTTAAATTTTTCCGCACGCCAACCGTAGAGTCCTCCGAAAACGGCGCGTTCAAAATCTCCGGCGAGGGATTAAAAAAACGTCCCGAGAGAAAAAAAATCTCCGGCGAGAGAAAAAAAATTCGTCCCGAGAGATTTTAAAAACGTCCCGAGGAATTTTCAAGAGCCTCGCCGCAAAAGAAAAAGCGGCTTAACAGGGATTGTTCATCCGCCGCTAAGCCGCTATTAAAAGTTCTTATACAGATTTCTAAATCAACTCATTAGATAAAGTCGACAGCCTTGATTTTTCCAAAACCTTTGTGCACCTGTTCCGAAGGCCACGTCTTGTCTTCTTTCTCCACCTTGCCGGCGCTGTTGAGCTGAAGCACTACAATTTCGCCTTTTCCGTCGGAGGTATTGACAGCCGCTCCCAAGCATCGGTTGTAAGGATGCCCGTAGGTCGACGCCCCCGTAAAGTCGGAGCTTGCATCGGTGTAACACTCGGCAGCCATCTTCAGGTCGGAAATCTCCGCTCCGTCTTCGGCGGTATAAATCAGCGTCGACTCTCCATTGGCAATATCAAGCTTGTAAATCTTGTTTCCAACGGCATAGAAGATGATGTTGCTGTAAGCGTAGCTGGATGTCATAGGCGTGCTTTCGGTTACGCCCTGCGGAGTGGGGAAGCTGAACATATAGGGCACGGACGCTCCGTAGCTACTGCTCAACAACGGACGATAACGGATAACGTACACGTGCGACTTGCCATCGGGCGAAATGAAGTAGGCGTAAACCTGATACTTCAAGATAGCTCCCGGATTGGTCACATCGTACTGGTATCCGTTTATAAAGTGAAGCAGTTCATAGTCGGCAGGCACGGCGCCCGGACTGGCGGCATTGTCGGCTATTTCGGGGATAGCGTCTATCGAACCTCCCGAACGGACAGTGGTCTGGTCGTATCCTCTCCACGACGAAGCGAAGTTCAGCACGCCGAAACGGTGCCCGGTCTTGTCGTAAACCACTCCGATGGTAGATCCCGACTCGCACTTGTCGAAATAAGCGTCGCCGTCAAAGCTGGAGCCTTTCCCCATCTCGAACATAAACGGACTTTGGTAATTGTTATGAAACACGTTACCGTTGGAAGTAACGACCAAGCCGCAGTCGCCTGTACCAAACGACATGTTCTCGAAATCGATGTCGGCCAACTGGGTTTCGTGTACCAGCTCGCTCCACGGAGCCATCAGCTTAAAGTGATCGGTTTGGTTCAGCAGCCCGGATTCGGCCAAGTTTGTGGTAGTGACGTAAATCTGCGAAACAGATTGGTAATTGAAACCCGATGCACTGACCGCGTTCTTTACCACAACCATGCTTACCGGCTTTCCGGTGAGTGACTCGCCGCGGTCGGACGTATAGGCATTGGCCAACACCATCGCCTTGGCACCTACATATTCCACCGTTCCCACTTCGGCGTGTCCGTCGGTTTCGTGCAGTACAATCCACGAGTACGAATATGGTTTTGTGATGACCAGCGAGGTGGGCACCAGCGTCACGCCCTGCGTATGCACGTCGGTAACGTAAAGTTTCAGGCTGTATTTATAAGAGAAGTCGGAAGCGTTCGGGTCTAACTGAAACGAGCAAACCTCGTTAAGGCCAACCGTATCTTCTACACCGGTCTTCTCGTTATAACGAGTCCATACGTATTCCAAGTACGACTTGTCGCCATCGGCAGTCGTAATCTCGGGCTTTATCTCACAAGTCATCACATCGTCGCTCTTGCGCATTCCGTAAACACTTTCCAGTTTTACCGATATGTCGTGGATGTCCTCGTTATAGTCGTAATTTCCCTTGTCCTCATAACAAGAAGGAAAGAGCAAGCCGCAAACAGAAGCGACTAACAGATATTTAAATTCTTTCATAGTTTACTCTGACTAAAGATTAAACGCTACGGTAGTTCCGTCGGCTTCTTGTAATTCCTGGCCGTACACTTCTTCGTAAAGATACAGCGTATCGTCCAGGTAATAACTTACAAAACTGTTACGTCCGGTAAATCCGCCGCTCCATCCGTTCTTCTGGTTATAGAAATACGTGCGGACATTGGCGTAAGTGCGCCCCATACCATAATAATAGGCACCGCCGTATTCCGAAGATCCCAAGCCCACGAACAGGCAACGTGCCTTCATCGGTCCGTAATTGCCCAACACGCTGGCGTAAGCCGTGTTCCACTCCGTTTCATTCGATACATACATATCGCTCCACGGTGTAGCGTCGGACAATGTTATCTCGTAAGTCTGACGCTCTTTTGTGCCAGACACCAGTCCGCTGGCCGAATAGTCGAATACCAAACGCGCCTTGTACACCTTATCGAACTCGGCAGGTTTCTTGCACTTCACTTCGAAGTAGTTCTGATATTCGCCCGGCTCTATCACACATTCGTCCGGGAGTTCCAACGTAGGCAGTTCGTAACCGTCTACGGCCTCAACCTTCAGTTTTACCGTAACGGGAGTTTCGCTGAAAGTTCCCTCCAGCTGAACGCCGATTTTCTGCGTGTAGTCGGAAAGCTCCCAACCCTGCGCCGCATAATCCTCGAAGAAGTTATGCTCCAAAGTCAACTTCTTGTAGTCGTCTTCGTACGTCTTGCTCCAGTCATCGTAACACACAAAGTTGATGCCCCGCTCGCCCGAGAATGTTTTCACTTCTTCCTGTTGACAAGCTCCCAAGCAGAACAGCGCCAGCAGAAAGGACAAATAACTATATTTCGTTTTCATAATCAGTCATCAGTTTATGTTTCCTAAAATTGTTTCGTCATCGGGGATAGAGAAGCGGTAGTTCGCTTCCGTCATCGACGCCACCGGACAGGACAGGAAGGTTTCGTATCCCAAACGCTTGTAGAAGAACCATAACTGTCCCTCGGCGTAGAATTCCTTCCGATATTCCTTTTCTATATTTTCCATCTTATCGGTTTCTGTCTGATAGGTAACCTCTTCGATACCGCGTGCCGTGCGAACGGTAGACAGCAGCTGAGCCGATTCCTCTAAGTTATCGGTGCACTCAGCCAAGATGTAATACATCTCCGACAAACGAATAAGCGGCATGGTATTTTTCAGTACAGGCGAAGGCAAGTTGTCCTGACTGTACTTCATTGTGACGGCACCCGTAGCGCCCACATTAAAGCCGCATCCTTCCTTCATGCGCATATCGTTCATACCGTCGGTCGAAGTACTGAAAATGGCGTAGAACTTATCCAAATCCATCAACACGTAATATCCCCAGCTGGCCAGCTGGAAATCGCTCGTCACCTGATCGGGGAACGTTTCCGAGTCCATATTCAGGGCGAAGATAAGTTCGGTCGAGCCTAACTTGTCGGTCGTATTGTCCGATATCAAAGCGAACTGTTTGTTGTCTATTACCTCCTGAGCTTTCGCTGCAGCGTTCACCTTATCGCCTTTCCACAGATAAGCACGAGCCAACTCCGCCTTTACGGCATACTTGTTCATGCGATTGAATCGGTTGCTCAAGAATCCGGTAGGAGTTCCCGAAGTGGGGAAAGTAATCGTCATCGGATCGTTTTCGAGCAAAGACTCAGCGTCCTTCAGGTCGGAAATGATGTTGTCTATAACCGTGCTGGCCGGAAGGAGTTTGGCCGTACTGCGGTCGAACACCGTACGGTAAGGTATAGAGGGCGATGATGCGTTGTCTTTATATATAGGACCAAACATACGCAGCAGGTCGAAATAAAGGAATGAGCGTAATCCCAACGCTTCTCCCTTAATGATGTTGCGCAAACCGCTGGTGGTAATTACATCACCTCTCTCGTCGATGTTGGCTATCAGATTATTCAAGTTGGCTATCAGGTTATAGTCTGTTGACCAAAACTTTTCCGTGTACGACTCCGTCTTTGTTGATGGGAATGTGTACCACACATCGGCTTCATCGTAATTGGCGTTCTGGTTCTGGCTGTTGCTGTACCGCTGCGCCAAAATATCCAAGAAGCCATACGTCATCTCACGCCCGTAAATGTCGGTGGAACACATCTTGATGTACACACCGGTAAGAGCTTCCTTAAAGCCCTGTTCGTTCTTGAACAAGTCCTCTTCTTCGATGTTTGTTTTCGGCTTTACATCCAGCCAGTTGGAACACGAGCTTAACGCAAGTCCGAAACAACATGCTATATATGCTATCTTATTCATATTTCAATCTCTAAAAGGTTAAGTTGAGTGACATTGAGATTTGACGCGACATCGGGTAAGTGATACCGCGCTCTTGCTTAATGGTGGACCAGTGAAACAAGTCCTCCAAATAAAGACCCACCGTAGCACTGCTGAGTCCCATCTTCTTAATGAATGCCTCACGCTTCTTTTCGAAACGGTATTGCACGTTTACGGTATTCAGCACAAGCTCGTTGTTATCCATCACGAAGCGGTCACTGGCTTTCGTCTGCGAGCCATTGATATCGGTAGTCACCGCCTTGTATTTTGCAACGTCGCCCGGATTCAACCAACGGTCTGTATAGGCGCGCTTGTCAACGTTATAGCTGAGGTCGGCGTTTTCCACCTTGTCCAGCAAAGTCTTGTTATAATACTGTCCGCCTACTCGGTAACGGGCAGCCACGCTTACGCTAAGTCCGCGCCAGTTGAAGTTGGTGCTGATGGTACCGGCCACCTTGGGTTCGGTATCTCCTACCGGAACCATGTCGGCCGAGTTCCATTCGCTCACGCGTTCTCCGTTTCGGTTCAGGAAGATTTCGCGTCCTGTCATCGGGTCGATGCCCAATGAGCGTACCGCCCATATCATCGTTTGCGAATATCCCTCTTCGTAGCGAGGCAACGGACGGGAGAGCTTGTTGGGATTGCTCGAATCTTCTTTCAGCTGCTCCTGGTTGCGGATGCGCAAAGCGTTCGAAATCTTTTTGATTGTATTCTTGTTGTGGCTTCCGTTTACTACCACGCTAAAGTTCATCTGCTTATGCAGATTGTTGTAAGGCATTAAGCGGAGGGTGAATTCGTAACCTTCGTTGCTGATGTTTCCGATATTGTCTTTCAGACTGGTAAAGCCGACTGACGGAGCCATCGAATAGTCTATCACGGTGTTCTCGGTAAGTTTGTAATAGTACTCAAAGCGTCCGCTGATAAGGCGGTTCAGCATATTGAAATCCAATCCGACGTTGAACGCCTTGGTGGTTTGCCATTGCAAATCGGGATTACCCATTCCGTAAAGCAGTGTACCTACTACGTCCGAGCTTTGGTAGATGCGCATCGAATTGGAGTAGGTGTACATCTGAAGGGCCTGGTAAGGCGAGAATCCCTGTGTACCGGTGATACCATAAGTGGTACGGAGTATCAACTCGTCGAACAAGCCAAGTTTTTTCACGAACTTCTCCTTATCGATGTTCCAACGGAGACCGCCTGACCAGAACGGCGCGTAACGATTGTTGCGTCCGAACTCCGAAGAGGCATCCAAACGGATGTTTGCGTCGACCGCATAACGCTGGTCGTAAGTGTAACTAACGGTGGCCAATCCGCCAAACGAACGGCTGGTGCTCTCGCTTCCCGTCACACTCTGCACGGCTGCACCTAAATACACCTCGTCCATATTGTCATTCGGGAAACCGGTTACGTAAGCTCCGGCACTGTGGCTTTTCTTTTCCTTTACGTTGTAACGTCCGTAGGCCGAAAGCACGTGCTTGTTGTTCCATACCTTGTTATAGTTTACGGTAAAGGCCAGGTCGTAACTGTTAGAAGTACTGTTTGTCCAGGTATAAGAGCCTTTACGGTTCAGGTCGGTTACCGTTATGAAGTCGGTATGGTTGGCCGGCTTGAAGATATCCAGGTCGGAAGTGCTTCGGGTTACCGTAAAGTCCATAGCCAAACGCAGGTTCTGAATCGGAGAATACTCCGCGCGGAAAGCGTCGCGAATCTCGAAAGCGATGTTCCTATCCATGTAATTGTACTGCGTATTGTACATGGGGTTTCCTACCGTAAGTCCGGCAGATGAGATATGGTCGCTCGAAACGGTTGACTGCTCCAGATATTGTTTTATCTGTCCGTTGGTATCGGTGATGCGGTAATACGGGTTCAGCAAAGTATATTCGTCGAACGTGCCATAAGGCGAAGTACGGTCGGACTTGGTATAGTCTACGTATGCAATGTTACTGATGAGCAAACCTTTGTAACGATAACGTATATCCAAGCTGGCGCTCTTTCCGTACACACCGGTCTGCTTCATTACACCGGGAGCATTGTTTACGCCCGCATACAGTTTGTAGCGCAGCGACTCATTACCACCTTCCAGGTTCACGCCGTGACGGTGTGCGAACACGGTCTGTAACGGCTGCGAAAGCCAATAGGTATTGACTCCTCTCTCCACTTCCAACAGTTTCCAGCGATAAGAGTTGTATCGGTTCACGATATTCTGGTCGTTTCCTATCGGGTCGTAATAACCTGCGCGCTGCTCCAGCTCCAGCTTTTCAGCGGCATTCAAAAGGTTATAGTCGGTCAAGTCAGGATATTCCACCTTATAGTTACCGTTATAAGTCACTCTCAGCTTTCCGGCAGCAGGCGCTTTCGTCTCTACGACCACTACTCCGTTTGAAGCTTGCGAACCGTAGATAGACATGGCCGCTGCATCTTTCAGCAAGGTAATGCTTTCTATCTGTGCGGGGTCGAGGTCGATGATTTTCGTCACACCCACATCGATGATACCGTCCAGTACAAATAGCGGTTGGTTGGGACGGGTGTCGATGTCACCGCGCATGATTACGGTCTCGTCGGTTGAATAGTCTCCCATGCTGGACTGACCGCGCATGCTAAATTCCGGGATAGAGTTCGGGTTTGACCCGGACATCATGTTGTCTCCCATACGGAAACCTGGGTCGAGAAGTTGGATGGCGTTCAACACGCTTCCAGAGGTGAGTTTACGCACCTCGTCGCCAGTCATCTTGTTGGCCGATCCGGTAAAGCCTTCTTTCTTACGTTCAAAGATACCAGTCACCACTACTTCGTCTATCGCATTAGAATCGTCGGACAAAACCACATAGATAGGCTTACCCGTAAAGGCGACTGTTTTTTTCTGCATTCCCACAAAAGAGAATGTCACTGTTTTCACTTTTTTCCCAGCCGGAACGGAAATACTGAAGTTTCCGGCAGCGTCGCTCATGCCGTGTACTGACTTGTCATCGGTTACAATGCTGACACCTGGCAGCGGAGCGCCCGTAGCGTCTTTTACCCGACCGATTACAACGTTCTTTCCACTTTGCTTGGCGGTGTTCTGCGCTTGTACGTCTTGACAAGGCATCCCAAGAGTCGCCAAAAGTAGCAATATGAAAACAATCAGTCTTCGTAGCTTACTTTTCAGAGGAGGGATCATCTTTTTCATCTGTCTATATTTATACAAAAAGTTAATAAATCCGATTTTCATGTTCGCAAAACATAAAATCCGGACGCAAAGATATAATTTTCTACAAAATAAGTTTCTTTTCCTAATCCGTTTTAACATTTCACGAAAACCTTAGCTTGATAAAATTTCACACAAACACAGCATGATACGCCATCCGGCACGGAAGGGCACGTTGTCCTATGACTTAACACATAGCGCACCGAAAGACAGAATCGGTTAACAAAACGTCAAACGCATCTGTCGGAATATTTTTTCTGAAAAATATTGAGAAAATAAAAGCGGAGCTTACCCCATTGCACCCCGTTTTCGGGGAGTCGGAGCAAGCGAAACGGGGTTGATTAAAATCTCCGGCGAGAGATTAAAAAAACGTCCCGAGAGAAAAAAAATCTCCGGCGAGAGAAAAAAATTTCGTCCCGAGAGATTTTTAAAACGTCCCGAGGAATTTTTAATTCGTCCCGAGAGATTTACCCACAAAAAAAGGCACGGATTATACAGGATGTCCGGACGATAAAAACGCCCTTCTGTATAATCCGTGCCGTAAAACAGCGTGACGCTATCCCTTAAGCTTCTGCGGGAGCTTCAGCAGCGGGAGCTTCGGTTGCTTCTTCAGCAGTTGCAGCTTCTGCAGCGGCAGCGGCTTCAGCTTCAGCCTTAGCGGCAGCTTCAGCAGCCTTCTTTTCTGCTACTTTAGCGGCGATAGCTTCGTTCACTTTCTTTTCAGCTTCCAAACGAGTCTTAGCGGCAGCTTTCTTAGCTTCCTCTTCCTTAGCCTTCAGTGCAGCCAAGCCTGACTGTTTGTTTTCTTTCCATGCGTTGAAACGGGCTTCAGCGGTAGCTTCATCGAAAGCACCTTTAGCCACACCACCCAGCAAGTGTTTCTTCATGTAAACACCTTCGCGTGAAAGGATGTTGCGAACAGTATCAGTAGGCTGCGCACCTACCATCACCCAGTGCAACGCGCGTTCGAAATTCAAATCTACTGTGGCAGGATTGGTGTTAGGGTTGTAAGTACCAATTTTCTCAGTAAATCTACCATCTCGTGGTGCTCTTGCATCTGCAATAACAATTGAGTAGAACGCATAGCTCTTGCGTCCACGTCTCTGCAATCTGATTTTAGTTGCCATTCTTAAACGTTTATTTTATTTATATTGATTTGAATTAGCCAACATCTCGTGTCAGCGGCTGCAAAGGTAACGCTTCTGCCTGACACTCACAACTTATTTCTGTGATTTGTTTACTTCGCGCAACCACTTTTCCAACTCTCCCGTCCATTGGCGCTTATATTGGAACGAATCGTTGTAGCCCCATCCGTGTCCTCCCGTAGGATAGATGTGTAATGCGGCCGACACGTTGTTTCGCACCAACGCCAAATAATAATTCACACTATTCGCAACGGGCACGCTCTTGTCATTGGTGCTGTGCATGATAAACGCCGGTGGAGTCTGCGCGGTAACCTGAAGTTCGTTGGAAAACCGGCGTTCCAATTCTTTCGACGGATTATCCCCCAGCAGACAGGCGCGCGAAACGCCGTGCACATAGTTGGGATCCATTGTAATAACCGGATAAAACAAAATCTGAAAGTCGGGACGAGTCTCGGCGTCCGTAAAATGGGTAGCCACCGTACTGGCCAAATGGCCGCCGGCCGACGAGCCCATAATCCCCAGCTTCTGCACATTCCACTCGTCACTGTGCCTACGCATGATGCGTAACGCCTCTTGCGCATCGCTCAAGGGCACGTCATAGTGTCCGTTGTTGGGCATACGATATTCCAGCACGGCGTAAGTTATGCCTTGGGCATTGAACCAACTGGCCATACTCTTTCCCTCGTGATCTACGGCGAGACTTCGGTAAGCTCCACCGGGACAAGCCACAATGGCCATCCCGTTTCCGTTCTTGGCCGGGTAAACGGTCAGTATCGCTTCTGCGTACTTCAAGTCACCATCCTTCTGGGCTTTCATACCGTTGTCGGTCGGAGCTCCTTGAGGCCAAACCTTTATTTCAATGGGATTCCCCGCTTCCATCATCAAGCCAGACAAAAGCATCAAAGCAAAAAACAAGACTCGTTTCATGGCGTTATCACTTTTCTACTTTCATGCTGGCCTTTACCATATATACTATCAGCAGCAGATAGGCCACCAACGAAGCGATTTCACTCATCGGGTTGCTGAGCCAAGTTTCGTTTATCAAATTGATGCCGCCAAAACGCATACCAGCGCTCACTACGCCCATCAATGCGCCTCCGGCAATGAATCCTGACGCCAGCAACGTACCTTTTTCGCCACGGGCGGCATTTACTTCAGCGTCTTTGCTGCGGCTTGTTACATACCAGTTAATGGCTCCACCTACAATGAGCGGAAGATTCAGTTCCAACGGGATGAACATTCCCAAAGCGAAAGCCAAGGCCGGCACTTTGCACCAAGTAAGCACCAAAGCCAACAAGGCTCCGATGCCATACAATAACCAAGGCGCTTCTACTCCGTTCATCAAGGGGTCAATCACTGCGGCCATAGCGGTAGCCTGCGGTGCAGCCAAGTCGCCCGACGTAAAGCCGTAAGTTTTGTTCAATACCATGATGACTCCGCCTACCGTAGCGGCCGACACCAATGTTCCCAGAAACTTCCACGTTTGCTGCTTGGCAGGAGTAGAGCCCAGCCAATAGCCAATCTTCAAATCGGTAACGAATCCGCCAGCCATCGAAAGAGCCGTACATACCACACCGCCCATAATCAAGGCAGCCACCATACCGGTAGTTCCTTTTAAGCCTACAGCCACCATCACGACCGAGGCCAGGATAAGTGTCATCAGCGTCATTCCCGAAACAGGATTAGAACCGACAATGGCAATGGCATTGGCAGCCACTGTAGTAAACAGGAACGAAATAACCGCAACCAACACGATAGCTACAATGGTATGCAGGAGGTTTCCTTGCATCACGTCGAAATAGAAGAACAAAGCCGTAATCACAATAGTCAGAACGGAACCGATGGCTACAATCTTCATCGAGAGGTCTTTCTGCGTACGCAGTACCTGAGTATCGTCTTTCTTTCCGCCCATTTCCTTTGCGGCAAGTCCTACCGCACTCTTTATGATGCCCCACGAACGTACGATACCGATGATACCAGCCATGGCGATGCCGCCGATACCGATACTCTTGGCATAGGATGTGAAGATAGCTTCCGGACTCATCTCACCCACGGTTTGAGTGATGGCCGGATTCCAGGCGTTCAATACGCAATCGCCCCATAGCAGAGACATGCCCGGCACAATAATCAACCATACAGCCAACGAACCGGCGCAGATAATGGCTGCGTACTTCAGTCCGACAATGTACCCAAGCCCCAACACGGCTGCGCCGGTGTTTATCTTCAACACTACCTTCGCCTTGTCGGCTATCGTCTCACCCAAAGCGCAGACACGGGTGGTAAAACACTCGTTCCACCAACCGAAAGTAGCGACAATAAAGTCGTACAATCCTCCTATCAACCCGGCAATCAGCAAAGGCTTTGCCTGGCTTCCGCCTTTCTCGCCCGAAATAAGCACCTGCGTGCTGGCAGTCGCTTCCGGGAATGGGTATTCGCCATGCTTTTCGCTCACGAAGTATTTACGGAAAGGTATTAGGAAAAGGATTCCCAATACGCCACCCAGCAATGAGCTGACGAACATCTGAAAGAAATCAACGGTCATTTCGGGATACTTGGCCTGCAAGATATACAGTGCCGGAAGGGTAAAGATTGCTCCGGCTACAATGACACCCGAGCAAGCGCCTATTGACTGAATAATCACATTCTCGCCCAAAGCATTCTTACGCTTGGCCGCGCCCGATACACCTACTGCAATGATAGCGATAGGAATGGCGGCTTCGAACACCTGACCGACCTTTAATCCCAGATAGGCTGCTGCGGCCGAAAACAATACAGCCATTGCTACGCCCCAAAGAACCGACCAAAGGTTCACTTCGGGATAACGACGTTCGGGCGACATCAGTGGCTGATAAGTCTCCCCTTTCTTTAGCGGTCGGAACGCGTTTTCCGGAAGCCCGCTCTGTTTTTCTTTTTCAGATTCCATGTTTCTTTTGAGGTATTTAGTTTTTCAGATATTTCTTCATTCCTTCTGTAAAGTAGATATTCGTATCCGTCCCATTGTCTGACGTATAGATGAAATAAGCGTCCAGCTCAGGATGCGAAGCGCAAACCGCTTTGGCCGAATCCAGTCCCAACACCATAAAAGACGTGGCGAAAGCATCGGCCGTAGCGCAATCGGGAGCCACGACTGTCGACGACAAAATATTATGCTGGATGGGATATCCCGTGCGAGGATCAATGGTATGGGCGTACTTCTTTCCGTCCCGGTAGTAGAAGTTGCGGTAATTTCCCGAAGTGGCCATACCGCAATCGGTTATCTCCAACACAGTTTGCAGTTCTTGATTCACCGACAACGAGTCGTCTATTGGCTTATTGATACCGATTCGCCATTTTTCACGGGTCGGGTTTTCACCACGCAGCATGAGCTCGCCGCCAATATCTATCATATAGTTACGAATCCCCATCCGTTCGAACAGACGGGCCACGCAGTCTACGCCAAAACCTTTGGCTATGGCACTGCAATCCAGCATCACTCGCGGGTCGGACTTGCTTATCGTACCATCTATGAGCTTTACCTTGTCAAAGCCCACAAACTGACGGATACTGTCTATCACCGCAGCGTTTATCCGTTCGGCATTCTTGAATCCGAAACCCCATGCATTGACCAGCGGAGCAACCGTAATATCGAACGCTCCGTACGTCTCGGCCGACACCTTCTCGGCCAGTCGCAACACGTATCGGAAAAGGCTGTCGGTTTGGGTCGACGTATTGTTGTTGATGTGAGTGATAACCGACTCTTTATTAAACGGCGAAAGCGAAGCATCCACTTTCTGCAATTCGGCTTCTATCTCAGTCTTTAGGTCGGATTTATACTGGTAAGTGATTTTATACACCGTACCGAATACCATTCCCTCACTGGTTTGGTAAGGAGTCTGCTTACGTAAGATAAGCACTGTTCCTACTATTAGCAACGCCAGGAAAGGGAGCTGCCATCTTAAACTTTTCTTCGTCATAGCTTTATCAGTTAAAGAACAGATGTTCTATAAGTATCTTCACGCCAATGCCTATCAGCACCAATCCGCCAAACAGTTCCATTCGGAATTTGAAACGTTTACCAAAGACAACTCCTATCAAGCTACCGACCAGCGAGATCACAAATGAGGCGATACCAATAGCCGTGAGCGGATAAGCTAACAACTCCAAGGTATCGTACCCCGTAAAAGCGAACGAGATACCCACTGCCAACGCGTCAATACTTGTGGCAACCGCCAAAGCGAGTATCACTTTCAGACGGGTAGGATTGAAACGATGCTCCTCACTGTCTTTGAAATATTCTTTAATCATTCGAACACCCAAAAAGGTCAGCAACCCAAAAGCAATCCAATGGTCATATGCCTCTATCAAGAACCTAAGACGACTGGCTCCCAACCAACCCAACAACGGCATAAGGGCTTGAAAGAATCCAAAGAAGAAAGCCATGGTAAAGAATGTACGCCAATGTACGCGGCGCAGTATAATTCCACTGGCAACAGATACGGTAAAACAATCGATGGCTAAGCTGACAGCCAACAACCAGATTTCAAGATTGCTCATGCTTAGAACGGAAGATTATAAATCAGATTATACGTCAAATTAAAACTACTGCTGGAGTTCTTCCCGAATCCCGGCACATACCAGGGAGTGGAGTTCTCGTGTTCGTCCGCACTCATACGTATTTTGTAGCGGACTGCCCATCCCATATTGAAACGCTTGTATATCTTTACTTTTACGCCGACCACAGCTTCCAACCAATGCGCCTTGCTCTTGGCCGACGGCACGGAGAACGGTACAACGATAGTGCCACCGTAATTCGGATCTTTCATGTCCGGTCCGCTGATGTCGTAAGTAAACGAAGTCATGCCATAACGCGCACCCACGTAAAGGTATCCGGGCAAATAAGGTTTCAGGTAGAATGTGTTATAATCCACTCCAATCCGGAAATAAGGAGCCGAAGTCTTGTAGTGCATCTCATTATCCGTATTGGTAGCGTCTGTCTTTCTGAACCCAACTTCCAGAACGGGAAAGTAACGGTTCTTCAGATTGGCTTGCAACTGGATTTCGCTTCCCAACACATCGCCTCCCAGCAGATAACCGATTGGTGTAGCCACTTCCACTCCCACCGAAGCGCCTTGATACAAAGGGGCCTCCTTGTATTCCGCTTTCAATGTTTCCTTGTCGTGCTTGGGCTTTTGCGCAACTGAACGTTGCGGTACGCAGAGCAGACTACTCGTCAGCAGAAGCAACAGTGAAATATATCTTAAAGTTTTCTTTTTCATTATTGTTAATGTTCGGATTGGTTATCACCACCGAGTCCAGACGATGGCGAGTAAACGAAGCCTTCGTGATTTCATAAAACATCATCGAACCGCAGTCCAGATTGGTGAAATACGGAATATTGCGATGCTCTACAGTCACCGTATCTTTACCCCGATACGTTGCGCCCAAGCTAGCATACGAAAAGATGAAGCGCGTATAGTCGGCGTAACTCAGTGGAAGAGAAAAACTGCTGGCTGCGCTTTCACGATTTACAATCGTATCGGAAATCAGCGAATCAGTTACCACACGCTGACGAAGTGTTCCGTCGGCCAACGTATCGTACACCGTCACATCAGCCTCAGTCTGCCCAATGACGGTTATTGTATCCGAAGTGTTGAATGTATTTCCGTTTTGATCAGACAGGGTGAAATGAGCGTACGTCATCGCATTGGGCGGACAGTTTTCCACTTCACAACCTGGCACAAGCAAGCACGCCAACAGAAATGCACAGACTGCTATTAGCAACTTCTTCATGTTACAGTTCCTCTGCTATCTGATAATTGTTACGTTCAGGAGCGTTTCTGGCAATAAGTTCACCGATGAATCCCGCCAAGAAGAGCTGTGTGCCAAGAATCATGGTCGTAAGAGCCAAGTAGAAATACGGACTGTCTGTAATGAGACGGTACGGATTTCCGGCATACACGTCATAAAGCTTGTTAGCACCAATTATCACTACGGCCAAGAATCCCAATATAAACATTACCGAACCCAAGAATCCGAAGATATGCATCGGCTTGACTCCGAACTTCGACAAGAACCAGAGTGTTAGCAAATCCAGATACCCGTTAACGAAGCGATTCAATCCGAACTTAGTCTTTCCGTACTTACGTGCCTGATGGTGCACCACCTTCTCGCCTATCCGTCCAAAACCGGCGTTCTTCGCCAAGTAAGGTATATAACGGTGCATTTCACCATACACTTCGATGTTTTTCACCACATCGCGGCGGTAAGCCTTCAATCCGCAGTTGAAGTCGTGCAAGTTGGAGATTCCCGATACAGCTCTAGCCGTAGCATTAAACAACTTGGTTGGAATCGTCTTCGAGAGCGGGTCGTAGCGTTTCTGTTTCCACCCCGACACCAAATCGTACCCATCAACTGTAATCATGCGGTACAGTTCGGGTATTTCATCGGGACTATCCTGCAGGTCGGCATCCATGGTAATGACCACATCGCCTTCGGCGCGTTTAAATCCACAGTACAGAGCTGGCGACTTGCCATAGTTCCGACGAAACTTTACACCTTTTACCTCCGGATTTTCCTTGCTCAAACGTTCTATCACACGCCATGAGCCATCGGTGCTTCCATCGTTCACGAAAATGATTTCGTAACTAAATCCATTGGCTTCCATCACTCGCTTTATCCAAGCGTGCAGTTCAGGAAGAGATTCTTCCTCGTTATATAAAGGTACTACTACTGATATATCCATGATTTTATAATTTGTTCTTATGCACGGGGTGTGCGCCTCATCGTGAAAAGTGCAGTAAACAAGGCGAACAACACACTGAAAAATATGTTTTGATTCATCAACTGGCAGACTATCTGCAACGGTGTAAGTGCAGATATCTGATTCGATGTTTGGTTCAAGACATCCAACAACTGCGAATCTAAATTCTTATACACTCTTAGCATTTCCTGTACTTGCAGTTGATAGCATCCGAGAAAGTATCCGTGGTCGATGTATTGAAAATAGACGTAATGCGCTATGGCTACCAACAGAATGGCCGCTACATACATTACAAATGTAAAACCGAAAGCCTTGGCGAAACCGAAGTCACCTTCATTATACGTCTTACGGTATTTGTAAACAAACAAATAGCCCAACACAGGCACAAGCAACGTGCATAGCACAAACAGAAGACGCAAAAGCGGTACGCTAAAGCCTATGAGAAAAAAGCTGAACTTGACAATCCAAAACAGCCCCATGTAAGTACCATATCTCAAGGCATCTTCCCGGTACGGAAACAGACGTTCGTTTTCTGCCATATCTGATTCTTGTTCTTTGTTAGTATATTGTACAAAAGTACGGTTTTTACCCATAATGCGTCCAACAAAAACAGATAAAAAACATTCTAACGATATTTTTTCGAAGTTTTCAAACTAAAATTCTTGCAAAATCAAAAAATATATCTACCTTTGCACCCGCAATCAAGGAACGGCACGCTTCGGCGTATCACCCTTGATGACAAACAACATGGGTAAGTCCCATACGGCCAGCTCCCTGCGAATCCTCCAGGGCTTGATCGCAGCAAAGGTAGCAGGTTGTAGCGGCGCGATATGGTAAGCTTACCCACCTGCCTCTTTAGCTCAGTTGGCCAGAGCACGTGATTTGTAATCTCGGGGTCGTTGG
>CAVBJM010000001.1:0-186790 GCA_963595925.1 bacterium | reverse complement strand
TGCCACGGCGACTCTTATATCCTTAAAATCACGCATATTCTATTGGATTTTGTCTTTATTTACAACTGCCATACATTTAGAACTTCCGCCACACCATCTTGTTGACGATGCCAACGTAGCTCTGCACAATCTTTACGACCTTAGTTGATACATTTTCATCCACGTAGTCAGGTACAGGAATGCCATGCTGGCTATCCTTGCAAAGTTCCACAGCTGTGTCTACGGCTTGAAGCAATGAGTGCTCGTCAATGCCGGCAATGATGAAGTCACCCTTGTCAATAGCCTCTGGACGTTCTGTTGACGTGCGGATGCAGATGGCCGGGAATGGATGTCCCACACTCGTGAAGAAACTGCTTTCTTCTGGAAGCGTACCGCTATCGCTCACCACGGCAAAAGCGTTCATCTGAAGACAGTTGTAGTCGTGGAAGCCAAGAGGTTCGTGTTGAATGACACGAGAATCAAGTTTGAAACCGCTTGCGGCAAGGCGGTTGCGGCTGCGTGGGTGACAGGAGTAGAGTATTGGCATATCGTACTTCTCTGCCATTTTGTTGATGGCGTTGAAAAGCGACAGGAAGTTCTTCTCGGTATCAATGTTCTCCTCGCGGTGAGCGGAGAGAAGTATGTATTTGCCTTTCTCCAAGCCGAGACGCTGATGAACATCGCTAGCCTCAATCTCTGCAAGGTTGTTGTGAAGCACTTCTGCCATGGGCGAACCTGTGACGTATGTACGTTCCTTCGGCAAACCACAGTCGGCGAGGTATCTTCTTGCGTGTTCTGAGTATGCCATGTTAACATCGCTGATGATATCTACGATACGGCGGTTGGTTTCCTCGGGTAGACATTCGTCTTTGCAGCGGTTGCCGGCTTCCATATGGAAGATGGGGATGTGCAGACGTTTGGCGCCGATTACGCTGAGGCACGAGTTGGTGTCACCTAATACAAGAACTCCATCGGGCTTGGTCTGGGCGAAGAGCTTGTAAGAACAGTTGATGATGTTGCCACAGGTGGCGCCGAGGTCATCACCTACGGCATCCATGTACACTTCGGGTTCGGCCAACTTTAGGTCTCTGAAGAATATGCCGTTCAGGTTGTAGTCGTAGTTCTGGCCTGTATGGGCAAGGATTACGTCGAAGTATTTGCGGCACTTGTTGATGACGGCGGCCAAGCGGATGATTTCCGGACGTGTACCGACCACGATAATCAGTTTCAGCTTGCCGTTGTCTTTGAACTTTATATCTGAATAATCAAATTTGGGTTGCTTTTGCATATACATTTTATTTCTGTTCCACTTTGTCAAAATAAGTATCGGGGTTATTGGGGTCAAATATCTCGTTGCAATACATCACCGTTACCAAGTCTTCGGTATTGGAAAGGTTAATGATGTTGTGCGTATAGCCCGGCAGCATAATAACCGACTGAATGCGTTCGCCGCTCACTTCGTAATTCAGCACTTCGTCTGTACCTTCTTTTCGGAGTTGGATAAGACCGTGACCACTGACTACGATGAACTGTTCCCACTTCGTATTGTGCCAATGTTCCCCCTTGGTAATGCCGGGCTTGGAGATATTAATGCTTACTTGTCCGCAGTTCAGGGTGTGAACCAATTCCGTAAACGAGCCGCGGTTATCCACATTCATCTTCAAGTCGAAGACGGCCTTTTCCTTGGGTAAGTAGCTGAGGTAGGTACTATATAGCCGCTTTGCGAATGAGTCGGCCGGTATTTCCGGAATCATCAACGTTCGGGGCATATCGGCAAACCGATGAAGTAGGTCTACGATTTCACCGAGGGTAGCCTTATGCGTGACGGGACAATAACAGTAACGGCCATCGGCCGATGGTAGCACTTCCAAGCCATTGAATTCACAACGATGCTCCTCCCCTTTCAAGGCGTGAATCATTTCATCTACAAGGTCGTCAATGTAAAGCAGTTCAAGTTCTACGCTCGGGTCGTTGACGGTAATGGGCAAGTCGTTGGCTATGTTGTTACAGAAAGTGGCTACGGCACTGTTATAGTTGGGACGACACCATTTGCCATAAAGGTTTTGGAAACGAAAGACCAATACTTTCGCTCCTGTTTCTTTTCCATATTCAAGGAAAAGGTCTTCACCCGCCTTTTTGCTACGACCGTATTCGCTGTTTCCAAAGCGTCCCGTCAAGGATGCTTGTTGCGAGCTGGAGAGCATCACAGGGCAGTTGTTGCCATGTTTCCGAAGCGTATCAAGCAAGGTTGAAGCAAAACCGAAGTTGCCTTTCATAAACTCGTCCGTGTCCTTGGGACGGTTCACGCCTGCCAAGTTGAATACGAAGTCGCACTCCTTACACCATTGGTCGAGTTGCTCAGGCGTGGAATCCAGGTCGTACTCAAAGACGGACTCTATCAGCAAATCGCCGTAGCAGCGTGCCTTGCCGTCCTTTATATTGTTGAGTTGAGCGCAAAGATTCTTCCCTACGAAACCTTTGGCTCCGGTAACCAATATCTTCATCTTTTTGCTATTGCACGAAGTTTCCCTCGCCATTCAGTTCTTTCTGGATATATTCCAGCGCTCCTATCTTAGCTTTGGTCTCTTCAAGGTTCAGACGATAGGTATTGTCCGAATTGAATTCTTCTATTTCGGCACGCTTGGTATCGCCCTCCTTGAAATACTTGTCGTAGTTCAGGCCACGGTTATCGGCCGGTACCCGGTAGAAGTCGCCCATATCTTCGGCCTTAGCGCATTCTTCTTTCGTCAGCAGCGTTTCGTACATCTTCTCGCCGTGGCGGATGCCGATAACTTTGATGTCTTCTTTCTTCCCTCCGAAGAGTTCGCAGACAGCCTCGGCCTGCGTCTGGATGGTACAAGCGGGGGCTTTCTGCACGAGGATATCGCCATTCTGGCCGTGCTCGAAGGCGAAAAGTACGAGGTCGACGGCCTCTTCGAGCGACATGATGAAACGGGTCATCTTGGGTTCGGTCAGGGTGATGGGGTTACCGTTGCGGATTTGGTCTATCCATAGGGGGATGACGGAGCCGCGGCTACACATCACGTTTCCGTAACGGGTGCAACATATCTTGGTCTTGCCGGAATAGCGGCTTTTGGCTACGGCCACCTTTTCCTCGATGGCCTTGCTGATGCCCATGGCGTTGATGGGATAAGCGGCCTTGTCGGTGGAAAGGCAGATTACGGCTCCTACCCCGAACTCGATAGCGGCGGTCAGGATGTTGTCCGTTCCCACCACATTGGTCTTTACGGCCTCCATTGGGAAGAACTCGCAGCTGGGAACTTGCTTCAGGGCGGCTGCGTGGAAGATGTAATCTACACCCGGCATGGCGTTACGACACGACTGAAGGTCGCGCACATCGCCGATGAAAAACTTTATCTTGTGCGACACATCGGGATACTTCACTTGATACTCGTGACGCATATCGTCCTGCTTCTTTTCGTCGCGTGAGAAGATACGGATTTCACCGATATCGGTGCGAAGAAAACGATTCAATACGGCGTTACCGAACGAACCTGTGCCGCCGGTAATCATCAGGGTCTTACCTGCAAAAATACTCATAGCTTGTTTTTATTGATTTTACCTTCTATACAGAATTACTCCGCTACTTCGAAGTCTTCGTTGTACACGTTGCTGATGGCCACGGCATAGCCGCCCAAATTCATCACCAGCTGACGGTCGCGCTTTATACGCACTACGTATCCCTCCTGCCCCTTAAACAGGCCGGTAAGTACACGCAGTTTTACATGATCTTTAGCGAATTTTATAAAGGGGTCGCGCAGAAACGTTACACGTTCCGGCTTTGAGGACATCACCCGCATAAACGGCTCCATCACCCGATGGGGTATGGAAGCCGGTTGCCCGGTCATGCAGTTGTTTACAAGGTGGTACTGTGGAAAATTTTTCTGCAGGAATACTCGCAACTCGTCCGTTTTCCCTTGTAGGAAAACCAGTCCGCTTACCGAAGGCTTTTCTTGTTTCTCTACGCCTCCGCCATTGGATTTCCGCTTATAGCTAATGGTGCGGTGGATAAAACACTGAGGGACGAAATCGCCATCCAACTGGCCGTCGTGAAGTATTTTGGCAAATTTTTCGGCCGCATTATGTTGGATAAAAAGATATCCCCAAGGGGATTTTTCTTCTTCGCATGGGGGCATTCCTTCTACCTTTTGGAGCCGATTTTCATCAGCTTCAACTATGTGGATGCCCTTTGGCAAAAGCTTGTCATTACAAGCGTTCGCGCTGGCGGTAGAAGAAGAAATAGAGCATACCTGCGTCACTTTTCTCTATCTACTTTATGTCACTGGCGGTAGTCATCGGATGGGATGAACATTCCGGTTTCGCAACGACATGATTCATATGTTCAATATTTTAACATAATGCCTACTTTATGCAGGAAAGCCAATGTGCAACTCAATGAAGGCTACCGATTCATGCAACTTTTCCTCTTCAGCACGGCACTGTTTCTCTATCAGTTTTCATGTCTTATCAATAGAAGACACGATTTCACGGGCAAATATATTGTTTCCGCTTGGATTAAGCACCATTTCGGCCGGAATTTTTTCAAGCATTTTGCAACTCTGGCAGAAAAACGCTTAACAGAGACCGTATTTTGATGTAGAGAGAAGCCGATTATCAGCAGAGAGAATAAGACAAGCCCCTCTACAGGGTATTGTAGAGGGGCTTTGAGAGGGTCAAAAATCTCCGGCGAGAGATTTTTATTTTCCGGCGAGAGATTTTAAAAACGTCCCGAGAGAATAAAAAAACGTCCCGAGGGATTTTTCAGTTTCTTTTAGTGAATAAAGGGGCGCTCCGACACACGCTTACACTTCGTTCAGAATGAACTTTTCGACGACATAAGCCACGCCGTCTTCATCGTTCGAGCGAGTAATAAAATCAGCGTTTTCGCGCACTACGGGTTGCGCATTCGCCATCGCCACGCCAAGGCCGGCGTATTTTATCATCGACAGGTCGTTGAACCCATCCCCTACGGCGATAATTTCATCGCTCTTCAAACCCATTTTTTGCAATAAGACTGACAGTGACTGCGCCTTGTCGATGCCCTTCGGCACCAACTCCAAGAAATAGGGTTCGGAGCGGAAAACGCCCATCCGGTCGTGCAGATGGTCGTACATCTGCTTCTCCAAAACGGCCAACCGTTCGGGTTCACCTACGATTAAGCACTTAGCCAACGGATGCTGTACCGCCGCCAGAAAATTATCCACCTTTTTAATCTTCATGACGTTCAGTAGGGCTTCTTTCAGCACGTATGGGTCTTCGGGGCTCTCTGTTACCACAAACTCGCCGTCGTAGGTTACGATAGCGAAGCCGTTGTCGACAGCGCATTGATACAGATACGGGATTACTTCGGGGTCGAGCAGGTTCTTATACATGATTTCTCCCGTCTTCCAGTCGATAATCTCGCCGCCGTTGTACGAAAGGATATAACCTTCGTATTTCTGCAGTTGGAGTTTGTCGGCAAGCGGCGCTACGCCGTACGTAGGCCGTCCCGATGCGAGCACGATTTTCAAGCCCCGTTCTTGGGCTTCGAGGAGGGTATTCAGTGTATGTTCGGTTATGTTTTTACGCGAATCGGTAAGCGTACCGTCCAAGTCCAGAACCAAGAGCTTATATTTCATAAATAGTGGTATAAGGTTTATTTTCGGAAGACAAAGATAACCACTTTAGCCCGTATTTATGGAGAAAGTGACAAAAAAAATTCCGTCCTGCAGCCGGAAACAGTTCACTGCAGGACGGAACAGAAATATCTCTTAGTCCGAGACCGAACTTATTTCAAGATTTCCAGTTGCTTAAAGCACTTGGTAAGTTTTTCGATGGCGCAGTCTACCTGATCCTTCGTATGGGTAGCCATCAGGGCGAAACGCACCAATGTATCTTGCGGAGCGCATGCGGGAGGTATCACCGGGTTGATGAACACACCTTCATCGAACGCCAACTTAGTTACTTCGAACGTCTTGTCCATATCGCGCACATACAACGGGATGATAGGGCTTTCGGTATCTCCGATTTCGAAGCCCAAATCGCGGAAGCTCTTCAAGGCGTAGTTGGTAATCTTCCACAAGTTTTCCTGACGTTCGGGTTCTATCTTCAAGATGTGAAGCGCAGCTCTTGCGGCAGCTGTAGCAGCGGGAGTGTTGCTGGCCGAGAAGATATACGAACGCGAGTTATGACGCAACCAATTGATGGTATCCTTATCCGCAGCGATGAAACCGCCGATAGAAGCCAATGACTTAGAGAATGTACCCATGATTAGGTCTACCTTGTCGGTCAATCCGAAGTGGTCGCAAACACCTCTACCCTGACGTCCGAAAACGCCCAAACCGTGAGCCTCGTCCACCATGATGCTTGCATTGTACTTTTCGCTCAGACGAACGATTTCAGGCAGGTTGGCCAAATCGCCTTCCATAGAGAATACGCCATCCACTACAATCAGCTTCACCGATTCAGGGCGACACTTTGCCAACTCTTTCTCCAGAGCGGCCATATCATTGTGCTTATACTTCAGCTGAGTTGAGAACGACAGTCTGCGTCCGTCTACGATAGAAGCATGGTCGCGGTCGTCACAAATAATATAGTCGTTACGGTCTGTCAAGCACGATACCACACCTTCGTTCACGGTAAAGCCGGTAGAATAAACCAGCGCCTCGTCCTTACCTACGAACTCAGCCAGTTCGTGTTCCAACTGTACATGCAAATCCAACGTTCCATTCAGGAAACGTGAACCGGCACAACCTGTACCGTACTTACGTGTAGCCTCAACTGCTGCCTCGATAATACGTTTGTCGTAAGTCAAGCCCATATAAGAGTTAGACCCGAACATCAAGACTTTTTTTCCGTCCATCACAACCTCGGTGTCCTGAGCGCTGTCTATCTCACGGAAATACGGATAAACACCTCTCTCCATATATACTTGAGGCGTTCTGAATTTACTTAATTTTTCTTGTAGTAATCCCATATTATATATTACTGGTAAGCAAATGCAAGCTTACGTTAATTATTCCACACGACCAAAGTCGCACAACTTTCATAAAAACGTGCAAAGATAATCATTTTAGCTGACACGCTAACAATTGGCAAAAAAAAATTGCATTCCCGGGGCTTTTCCTGCGGTTTCCTAGCAAAAATCGGCGAAAATATAATACCTTTGTAATAAATATACCGCAACCTTTCAAGGCATGACACCAAAGAAACAGATTATATTTATAGTCAACCCGATATCGGGCACACGAGACAAAGAATATATCCAACAGCTCATCCATACAGAACTGAGCACAGAACTGTATGAATACAGCATCCGCAAAACTGAATATGCGGGGCATGCCTCCGAAATTGCGAGACAAGCCTCTCAAGACGGTGTAGACATTGTGGTAGCAGTGGGCGGCGATGGCACGATAAACGAAACGGCGCGCGCATTGGTTCATACCCAGACGGCTTTGGGAATCATCCCATGCGGTTCGGGAAACGGGCTGGCTCGACACCTGCACATCCCCATCAACGCCCGAGGCGCCATTCAGGTTCTGAACAAAGGACTTGAACGGCAAATCGACTATGGGTTGATAGACGGACATCCGTTCTTCTGTACTTGCGGCGTAGGGTTCGACGCTTTTGTCAGTCTAAAGTTCGCCAGCTCGGGCAAGCGCGGACTGGCCAGTTATCTGGAGAACACCCTACACGAAAGCCTCACCTACCGTCCGGAAACATACGAGATAGAAAACGACAAAGGTACCGCCCGCTACAAGGCGTTCCTTATTGCATGCGCCAACGCATCGCAGTACGGGAACAACGCCTACATCGCTCCTCAGGCTTCTCTAAGCGATGGGATGATGGATATCACGATACTGGAGCCTTTTACAGTGTTGGACATCCCGTCACTTTCATTCCAGCTATTCCATAAAACGATAGACCAAAACAGCCGAATAAAGACGCTTCGAGAAAAGAAAGTAACCATACACCGGGCGCAAGAAGGCGTATTCCATTACGACGGCGACCCAATCATGGGAGGAAAAGACCTGGTGGTAGAAATTGTACCTCAAGGACTGAAAGTAATCGCGCCGGAAAAGAGGCAGAAAAAAGCGGAGCCCTTCAGCTTGCTGCAACACATCACAGACTTTATCAGCGACCAGCCATTGACGTCGACCATCGCAGACAAGCACAAAAAACTATTGGTTTTAAACCAAAACCTGCTACGCCGCATATCCAAACGGCAAGACTCAAAAGACGAAGAAGCCTAAAATTTCAAATAAAAGTCCCGGGTCAAATCCTGATACTCCTTGCTATAAGACGGCGGAGTGTCCATGATAAACAGTTTATCCGCAAACCATGCGCGAATTTCACGTCCGAACTCCACCAACACCCTTTTAGGCGTAGCGGAAGGTTTGGTATAAACCCATGTACAACGGTAGACATACAAATGGCGGACTGCAGCCAAGGTAACAAAATCGTCGTAGACATCCGACGGTAGTACCACCGAGAACGTACCCTCAGCTGTCAGCATTCGCTCAACGGCATCCAGCAGTTCACCAAAACCCAGAGAACTGACATGACGAGCCGCATTGCGCCTTCCATCGGGCGACTGCACATTCTCTACAAAGAATGGAGGATTGGAAACAATCGCGTCATACCGCACCTCACAATCCATATTCCTGATATCCGCTTGCCACACGGCGATTCGCTCTCGCCACGGAGAATCGGTCACATTTTCTCGAGCTTGAGCCACAGCATCAGTGTCAATATCCACCCCATCTATCGCGCATTGCGGAGCACGCTGCGCCATCATGAGTGCAATAAGCCCGGTACCCGTGCCGATATCAAGCGCCCTCGAAGCCCCGCGCACATCCGCCCAAGCGCCAAGCAACACGCCATCCGTCCCCACCTTCATGGCACAGCGTTCATGCTTTACGGTAAATTGCTTAAAACGAAACTCAGGATTCGACATACGGCTCTCTTATTACAACGTTACGATGCAAAGGTAGGCAAAAAGAAAGTATTTACATTTTTCTTTTTCCTTATTTAAGTGGAATAGATTAAATTTGCAGCCTGTTTGGACTTTCTCCAACTGAGATTATAACTTAAAACGATTATGGCTAGAAAAAAGGACAATACCACTTTAACTGACAATAGTGGCGAAGTTTCAATCATCACTGAAATAGATACCACTCCCACCACATTGAATCCGGAAGACCTTGAAAAGGAAATGCCCATCATGACCCTGCGGAACATGATGATGTTTCCTACGGTAGTAATGCCGGTCACAGTAGGACGGAAAACTACGCTCAAGCTGGTGGAAGACGCCATCAAACACAAATCGAACATTGTGATAGCGTGCCAGAAGACAAGCGAAGTAGAAAGCCCGAAGCAAGAAGACCTGTATCCGATAGCCGTATTAGGAAGGGTACTCCGCTCGTTTGACATTCCGGGCGGAAACACAACCGTCATCTTACAGGCCAGCAACGTAAAACTTCACATAGACGAAGTGACTTCCAGCCACTCTTACCTGAAAGGAATCGTACACCCCATACAAGAAGATATGGAGGCGAAAGACTCCGATGAGTGCAAGGCTCTGATAGACACCTGCAAAGAACTGAGCGAAAAATACATCAGCCTCTCCGACCGGATGGGGCAAGACGTTACGTTTGCCATCAAGAATCTGCCATCGCCTCAAGTGCTGGTAAATTATATCTGCTCTTTCTTTCCGTTCCCCATAGAAGACAAGTTCAAACTGCTTGAACTGGACACGCTGAAAGACCGCCTGTTTTTACTGATTCAAGTACTGAACAGAGAACTGAAGCTGGAGACGCTGAAGCAAGATATCCAAATGCGTACCAAAGAAGACTTGGACAAGCAGCAGCGCGAGTACTTCTTACAACAACAAATCAAGAACATTCAGGATGAGTTGGGCAATGGTACGGACGATGAGCTGAACGAGTTGGAAGAAAAAGGGAAGGCTAAGCATTGGGACAAGAACGTAGCAGCCATCTACAAGCGGGAATTGGATAAGCTGGAACGCATCAACCCCCAATCGCCCGACTACAACGTGCAACTTTCTTATCTGCAGACCCTATTGGCTCTGCCGTGGAACATTTACTCTACGGACTCTTTAGACCTGAACAATGCGGAAAAAGTCCTGAACAAAGACCATTACGGACTGGAGAAAGTAAAGGAACGCATTCTGGAACACTTGGCTGTTTTGAAACTGAAGCAAGACATGAAGTCGCCCATCATCTGCCTGTATGGCCCTCCCGGAGTAGGAAAGACATCGCTGGGCAAATCGATAGCCACGGCTCTGAAGCGAAAATACATACGCATGTCACTGGGTGGAGTACACGATGAAGCTGAAATACGCGGACACCGAAAGACATACATTGGAGCTATGCCCGGACGTATCATCAAGAGCTTGATTAAAGCGGAGACATCGAACCCGGTCATCATCCTTGACGAGATAGACAAGCTGGGGAACGACCGTCAGGGAGACCCGGCATCGGCACTACTTGAAGTATTGGATCCGGAACAGAACAACACGTTTCACGACAATTACGTAGACATCGACTACGATCTGTCGAAAGTGATGTTCATCGCTACCGCAAACAATATCGGAACGATTCCGCCTCCCTTGCTAGACAGAATGGAACTGATAAACGTAAGCGGCTACATTACCGAAGAGAAAGTGGAGATTGCCCGCAAGCATCTCATCCCGAAAGAGATGGAAGCAACGGGAGTATCGAAAGAATATGTAAAGTTCACGCCGGCGGCCATCGAATACATCGTAGAAAACTATACCCGCGAGAGCGGTGTGCGCGAATTGGAAAAGAAGATTAGTAAGGTCATGAGGAAAATAGCCCTCGAAGTGGCCAGCGGCAAGTTTGAAACACGCCACGACCTGAAGCCGAAAGACATTCCTCAATATTTGGGCATGCCCGAATATTCGCGCGACAAATATCAGGGAAACAATTACGCAGGTGTCGTGACCGGACTGGCATGGACTGCCGTAGGAGGCGAAATACTGTTCGTGGAAACAAGCCTGAGCAAAGGGAAAGGACACCTGACGCTGACAGGAAACCTGGGTGACGTGATGAAAGAATCGGCTATGTTGGCTTTGGAATACCTAAAAGCGCATTCGCACCTGCTGAACCTGCCCGATGGGATATTCGAAAACTGGAACATTCACATCCACGTACCGGAAGGAGCCATCCCTAAAGACGGGCCTTCGGCCGGTATAACCATGGTCACATCACTGGCATCAGCCCTGACACAGAGAAAAGTAAAAGCCAACATCGCCATGACCGGCGAAATAACCCTTCGCGGAAAAGTATTGCCCGTGGGAGGCATCCGCGAGAAGATTTTAGCGGCCAAGCGTGCCGGGATTACCGACATCATCCTGTGTCAAGACAACCGCAAAGACATAGAAGAAATACAACCCATATACTTAAAAGGACTGACATTCCATTACGTTAGCGACATTAAGGAGGTAATTAACTTGGCTCTGACCAATGAAAAGGTTCCGAACGCCATCGACTTTTCGGTTACAGACCACAAACAAGCGACAGCCTAATAACGCCCAAGCATGAAATTCGAATTACAATACACCGATTCAAAGACCAACGCTAGAGCTGGTCTTATCACGACCGACCACGGACAGATAAAGACTCCCATCTTTATGCCCGTGGGGACAATAGGCAGCGTAAAAGCTGTTCACTTGCCCGAACTGAAAAACGACATCAAAGCTCAAATTATTTTAGGGAACACCTATCATCTGTATTTACGTCCGGGCTTGGAAGTGTTGGAACAGGCTGGCGGTCTGCACAAGTTCAACGGTTTCGACCGGCCCATGCTGACAGACAGCGGAGGTTTTCAAGTGTTCTCCCTCTCCGGCATCCGGAAGATGAAAGAGGAAGGCGTAGAATTCCGCTCGCACATTGACGGCTCAAAACATCTGTTCACCCCCGAACGGGTCATGGACATTGAGCGAATAATCGGAGCCGACATCATGATGGCTTTCGATGAATGCGCGCCAGGGACATCGGACTACGCTTACGCAAAGAAATCGATGGAGTTAACGCACCGTTGGCTGGATCGCTGCATCACGCGCTTCAATGAAACAGAACCTAAATACGGATATCAGCAATCTCTATTTCCCATCGTACAAGGTTGCGTATATCCCGACTTACGCAAGCGCTCGGCCGAATATATCGCCGAAAAGAATGCTGACGGGAACGCCATTGGTGGCTTGGCAGTGGGCGAACCCACCGAAAAGATGTACGAGATGATTGAAGTGGTAAACGAAATCCTTCCTAAAGACCGCCCCCGTTACTTGATGGGAGTAGGTACACCGGTCAATATCTTAGAGGGAATAGAACGAGGCGTTGACATGTTCGACTGTGTAATGCCTACCCGAAACGGAAGAAACGGTATGCTTTTCACGAAAAACGGAATCATGAACATGCGAAACAAAAAGTGGGAAAAAGACTTCTCTCCCATCGAAGCGGACGGCGCATCGTATGTTGATACCCTATACAGCCGTGCCTATCTGCGCCACTTATTCCATGCACAGGAATTGTTGGCTCTCCAGATAGCCTCCATACACAATCTGGCTTTTTATCTGTGGTTGGTAGGCGAAGCAAGGGAACATATCATAGCCGGCGATTTCTCTTCGTGGAAAACGGAAATGGTTAAGCGTGTTTCTACCCGATTATAACAAAACATCAGAATCATGATAAACGTTTCTCATTATATACAGGCCGTCAAAGCATTATTCAAAAAGAGATGGATAAAACGACTGGACAGGTATATCATCGTGAAGTTCTTAGGTACTTACTTCTTTGCGATAGCCTTGATTATATCTATCGCTGTGGTATTCGACATCAACGAAAACATCGACCGATTCATCAACAACAAGGCTCCGCTGAAAGCTATCGTCTTCGATTATTACCTGAATTTCATCCCCTTTTACACCAACTTATTCAGTCCGTTGTTTGTCTTTATCGCTGTAATCTTCTTTACATCGAAACTGGCAGAGAACTCCGAAATCATAGCCATGTTTTCCACGGGAATGAGCTTCAAGCGGCTCATGGTACCATACATGATTTCGGCGGCCATCATTTCGGCGGTAACGTTTGTTTTGGGAACAGAAGTTATTCCGACGGGAAGTGCCACCCGACTGAATTTTGAGGAACGTTACAAGAAAAAAAGAAATACTGATTTTGCCAGGAACATCCAGTTGGAAGTGGATTCGGGAGTAATAGCCTATATGGAACGGTACGAGAGCTACAATAAAACGGGCTATCGTTTTTCGCTTGATAAGTTCGAAAACCACAAACTGGTTTCCCATCTTACAGCACGCAGGATTTCGTACGACTCTACATCCGTTCACAAATGGATTATAAAGGACTATATGATACGGGAAATGAAAGGCATGCGGGAATATATCACAAAGGGAGAACGCTTGGACTCCACCATCAATATGGAACCGCAAGACTTCCTCATCACTCGCGGACAGCAGCAAACCATGACAAGTCCACAACTGAGCGAATACATCTCCAAACAAAAGAAACGAGGCTTCGCCAATATCAAAGAATTCGAAGTGGAGTATCACCGGCGCATCGCCATGTCATTCGCCGCATTCATCCTTACAGCCATCGGGCTATCCCTTTCTTCACGAAAGGTGAAAGGTGGCATGGGGTTACATTTGGGCATCGGATTGGCTCTGAGTTTCTCTTACATCTTGTTCCAAACCATTTCGTCTACATTTGCCGTTAATGGCAACATGTCCCCAGCCTTATCGGTATGGATTCCCAACATTCTTTATATGTTTATAGCACTCTATTTATATCGGAAAGCTCCAAAATAACAGTCTGAAAAGTTGTTTTATTGAAAATATCCATAACTTTGCCTTTGCATATTAAATTATTACGCCATGAGTAAGCAGATATCTTACCAAAGAAGCCGGAAAGACTGTTCCGGAGCCGAGAAATTTATTCTCGATGTTTGCAACCTGTTGTTCTATGCTGCGTGCGCACTACTATTCTGTTGCTTATACAGCTATAGTAACTATACTGTAGATGAAAAAGCGACGAAAGGATATAAGGAGGGAGTATCCTATTATCAACTTACTATTGAAGACAAGTTAACCGGTGGAAATATTGCCATCGCATCTGAAATGCAAACATTCGCAACTAATCCTTCCCTCTGCCCATATGAAAGCAAAGTACTTTCGCAAACTAGCATAGCGGAATTTCGGAATGAAGTATTAGAAAGGTACAAAGAAGTCTGTTTGGCACACATCGGTTTGACAGCTGCATTTGTTATAATCCTTGGTTTTGTCCGAAAAAAAGCAAAAGAAAAGATACTGATTAAAATATAAGGAACGATGAAATTCTGTACAAATTGCGGAGCGCGAAACCATGATGGTGCCAAATTCTGCACGACTTGCGGAAAGACATTCGCGCAGAAAAGGACACCTGTTTCCCCTAAAACAGAGAATAACACGGGAAATGCCTTCTTGAATTTCTTTTTTAACTACATTGGCACTCCAAAAAGCGATTTGAACTGGCGCATTCTGTTTACCGACATTTTTAAGCCACATACCCACGAAGAAGCAGAAGATATATTTATTTGCGGAACTAAAAGAACTACTCCTGACCCTTCTTTGGTATTGAGCGAAATGCCAAAGCCATGGTTCTATAGTAGAGTGTTCGCTGTGTTTTTGGCAACCTTTATTCTGCTATGGATTTGCTGCACCCAATTTCGAAGTGAGCTAGCTATCCCAGGGCTTATTATGGTGGGTGCGTTGGCTGTACCCCTGTCTATCATGATTCTCTTTTTGGAACTGAACGTATGGAAAGACTTCAGTCTATACAATGTGATTGTAGTATTTTTGATAGGCGGATGTGCTTCACTTGTCGCCACGCTCTTTCTTTTCAGCATATTTCCTACTAATGGCGAGGGCTATGTCGCCGCTATTATCATCGGAGTTATAGAAGAAGCAGGTAAAGCCATCATTGTATATTTCTTTTTGAAAGGAATGAAGGCCCCTACCATTTTGCGTGCTCTTTTGGTCGGATCATGCGTAGGAGCTGGGTTCAGTGCTTTCGAATCCGCTGGTTATGCTTTCCGCTATCTTTTGGGAAGTTCCAGTTTCTCGCAAATGATGCACACTACAATCCTTAGAAGTTTCCTTGCTCCAGGCGGACATGTGGTATGGGCTGCCATTTCGGGAGCAGGTATGGTTATTGCGGCAAAGGCTGCTTATACAACCATCAATACGGACACATTGACTGACAGTCGTTTTTGGCGCATATTTGCCATTCCGGTGATATTGCATGCCTTGTGGGATTCCCCGTTAGGGCAAAGCTTTTTACCAGACCTCCACGGAGGACTAATATTCCTTGTGTTATGTGCATGGATTGTAGTATTGATTCTCATTAATATGGGATTGGCCGAAGTGGAACAAAGAAGCAGAAGATATTAACTTAAAAGTTGTGCCCGACACAAAACCATAGGGTATATCCAATATGTATTGTCCTAATTGTGGAAGCGAGAATAGTGATTGCAGCAAATTTTGTGAACATTGCGGTACGCCTTTAAAACAAACCACTCAACAGCAAAAGGTAAAAGAACCAATACGCAAACCTCAACCGGGAGGCAACACGGGAAGCAAAGCTCCCACTAAAGGAGAGAAAATTCTGAAAGTCATCAGCATTACGCTTGTTGCCCTTTCGATACTTTTTTCTCTTTCGGTATTTCTGTCTAAGTCATTCTATCAATTTGACGTACGAGATAAGACTGACGCTAATTATTGGGGATCAGGAGAACATTGGGTATTTGTGGGGGTGACTTCGAGCATATGCCCTGGCGTTATTTGTGGTAACCAAATGACGGTTGTACCTGCAGAAGATGTGCCTCAAACGATAGAAAAATTTAAGCCTGCTGCATTGGATAAATATCAAAAAGCAGTTAATGACTGCTTCCCGATGTGTGGAATAAGCGTATTACTCACGTTGGGATTCTACATCTATGTTAGGACAATCTCGAAAAGATAATCCATTTATCAACCAGAACGTGCACCAACATAAAGACTATTGATTAAATTTGCGGAAAATTTAAGTATAGATAAAGACTGAATGATTGAGAAACATATCGTACTGGAAGATATAGACCCGGTCATCTTTTATGGAGTGAAGAACTCAAACATACAGATGATTAAGGCTTTGTTCCCAAAATTGCGAATCGTAGCGCGCGGAGATGTCATCAAAGTGATGGGAGACGAAGAAGAAATGTGCGCTTTCGAAGAAGCAATCCTCGCGTTGGAACGGCATTGCTCGCAATATAATTCGCTAAACGAGGAAGCTATACTTGATATCATAAAAGGGAATCAGCCTACTGTAGAAAAGAAAGGTGATGTAATCGTATATAGTGTTACCGGAAAGCCCATCACTCCCCGCAGTTCTAACCAACTGAAGTTGGTAAAAGACTTCGAGAAGAACGATATGATATTCGCCATTGGCCCTGCCGGATCCGGAAAAACGTACACCGCCATCGCACTGGCTGTACGGGCTCTCAAGAACAAAGAAATAAAGAAAATCATACTGAGTCGCCCCGCCGTTGAAGCGGGCGAGAAGCTTGGCTTTCTGCCCGGCGACATGAAGGACAAAATCGACCCGTATCTGCAACCGCTATATGATGCTCTGCAAGATATGATACCCGCCGCCAAGCTGAAAGAATACATGGAGCTGAACGTGATTCAGATTGCGCCGTTGGCTTTTATGCGTGGACGAACGCTAAACGATGCGGTGGTAATTCTGGACGAAGCGCAGAACACCACGACTCAGCAGATAAAGATGTTCCTCACCCGCATGGGAATGAACACAAAAATGATTATCACAGGCGACATGACGCAAATAGACCTTCCGTCTTCGCAAACATCCGGATTGGTACAAGCCATCAGAATCTTAAAGGGTGTGAAAGGTATCAGCTTCATCGAACTGAACAAGAAAGACATTGTGCGTCATAAACTCGTTACACGCATCGTAGAAGCCTACGAGAAATTTGAAGAATCAAAGAAACTACTTACTATAAAAAAGAAAGAAAATGAGTAAAGCATTAACCAAAACAGACTTTCACTTTCCTGGACTGAAAAGTGTTTATCACGGAAAAGTGCGTGATGTATACAACATCAATGACGAAAAGCTTATCATGGTCGCAACAGACCGCATTTCGGCTTTCGACGTAGTACTGCCTGAGGGCATTCCTTACAAGGGACAAATGCTGAACCAAATAGCGGCACGTTTTCTTGACGCAACCGCCGACATCTGCCCCAACTGGAAGTTGGCGACTCCAGACCCGATGGTTACTGTAGGTGTTTTATGCGAGGGTTTCCCTGTCGAAATGATTGTACGCGGATATTTGTGCGGTAGTGCATGGCGTGCTTACAAGAGCGGCGTACGCGAAATATGCGGAGTCCGTCTGCCAGACGGTATGCGCGAGAATGAGAAGTTCCCTTCTCCTATCATTACTCCGACCACCAAGGCTGAATTGGGATTGCACGATGAAGACATCTCTAAAGAAGAGATTTTGGCGAAAGGACTTGCCACCCCTGAAGAATACGCAACCCTGGAACGATACACCCTTGCTTTGTTTGAACGCGGAACCCAAATGGCCGCAGAGCGAGGCCTGATTTTGGTAGACACCAAATATGAATTCGGAAAGCACAACGGACAAATCTATTTGATGGACGAAATCCATACTCCAGACTCAAGCCGTTATTTCTATTCGGAAGGTTATCAAGACCGTTTCGAAAAAGGCGAACCGCAGAAGCAACTTTCCAAAGAGTTCGTACGCGAATGGCTAATGGCTAACGGATTCCAAGGAAAAGCTGGACAGCAAGTTCCAGAAATGACTCCGGAAATCGTAACGTCTATCAGCGAACGTTACATCGAACTGTTCGAACACATTACAGGAGAAACATTCGAAAAAGGCAATACCGAAAACTTGACGGAACGCATTGAGACGAATGTATTAAGCTACCTGATGAAATAACAATTACATAAGAAACGGCTTGCCGCCATATTCCCAATTCATAAAGGATATGCAGGCAAGCTGTTTCCGTTCAACCATTATTCGTTAACACGCTTATGACCTTGTATCCACAAGAAAGAATAAATCCCTATAATGAAACGGAAAGCAAGACATCGCAGGTAGAGAAGATGTTCGACAACATTGCCCCTACTTACGACAGTTTAAACCACCTGCTTTCATGGGGCATAGATAAAAGATGGAGACAGAAAGCCATCAACCTACTGAAACCTTACCGCCCACAACACATCTTGGACGTGGCAACAGGAACAGGCGATTTCGCCTTGCAGGCCTACCGAGCTTTGCTTCCCGAAGACTTAATGGGTACAGATATTTCGGAAGGAATGATGGAAATCGGCAAAGAGAAAGCAAAGCAAGCTCACATGGAAGACCATATATCTTTCGCCAAAGAAGACTGTATGGCACTGAGCTTTCCTGACGCACGTTTCGATGCCGTGACCGTAGCGTTCGGAGTTCGAAACTTCGAGAATCTGGACAAGGGGCTGAAAGAGATACATAGAGTGCTTACGCCAGACGGACACCTTGTGATATTGGAGTTGTCGGAGCCCGAGAAGTTTCCAATGAAACAACTGTACGCCATATACTCTAAGCTCGTAATCCCGACATTGGGCAAACTGATGTCGAAAGACCGCAAGGCTTACCACTATCTGCCGCAGTCTATCAAAGCCTTTCCACAAGGCGAGATAATGAGTAAAATCATCCAAAAAGCCGGATTCCGTACCGTGACGTTCAAACGCCTTACCTTAGGCATTTGTACCCTTTATTTCGCAACTAAATAACAGATACTTTTATGATGAAAAAATATGGCTTAATCGGATATCCCTTGGGACATTCCTTTTCCAAGAACTTCTTCAATGAGAAATTCCATTCCGAAAACATCGATGCAGAATACACGAATTTCGAAATTCCCACAATTAACGATTTTCCGAAAGTGATTGTAGCCAATCCTACGTTGTCCGGCCTAAACGTTACAAGTCCTTATAAGGAAAAGGTCATTTCGTTTTTGGATGAGGTAGACAAGGATGCAGCTGCCATCGGCGCAGTAAACGTGATAAAATTCGAAAGGAACAAGGGAAAACTGAAACTCGTAGGCTATAATTCTGACGTGATGGGATTCACCCGCTCCATAGAGCCCCTATTGGAATCTTACCACACGAAGGCCTTGATTCTGGGTACTGGAGGTGCATCGAAGGCGGTAAGCCACGGTCTAAAAAAATTGGGGCTATCTACCTTGTTCGTTTCGAGAAACAAACAAAACGACCAAACTATTACGTATAAAGAGCTAACTCCAGAACTGATGGACGAATATAAGGTGATTATAAACTGTACACCTGTAGGCATGTATCCCAAAGCGGATTTGTGTCCGGAAATACCTTATGAACTCCTTACGCCCAGACATCTGCTTTACGACTTGCTGTACAACCCCGACACCACCCTGTTTATGAAGAAAGGAAATGAACACGGTGCCGTAGTAAAGAACGGCTTGGAGATGTTGCTGCTGCAAGCCTTCGGTTCTTGGGAAATATGGAATAAGTAAAGGCCGTCATGAAGAAAAAGATTCTCTTGTCTGTAAGTGCCGCAGTGCTTGTTGTGGCAGCGGCCTTACTGGGAGGAAGCCTTTACATGCTCAACTATTCGCTACGTCCCGACAACCGGGGGAAAAAGATGGAAGAATCTATGGCGTATATGCGTGAAACCTATCCGCACATCACGCCTTGGCTGGATAGTCTGCAGCAACACAAAGCCCTACGCGATACATTTATCGTTTCGCCCGATGGGATACGGTTGCATGCCTTTTTCGCCTACGCTCCCTCCCCCACTAAGAACACGGCCTTAATTGTGCATGGCTATACCGACAACGCCATCCGCATGCTTCACATCGGTTACCTGTACCACCATTCCTTGAACTACAACATCCTGCTGCCTGACTTGCGCGATACAGGATTGAGCGAAGGGGATGCCATTCAAATGGGATGGCTCGACAGAAAAGACGTGCTGCAATGGGCGGGACTACTTCCGGCAGTATTTGGAGACAGCATACAAACCGTAATTCACGGCATCTCAATGGGGGCAGCTACTACCATGATGGTTTCGGGCGAAAAGACCCCCGATTATGTGAAATGCTTCATCGAAGATTGCGGATACACCTCCGTTTGGGATCAATTCGCCAAAGAGCTAAAAGAGCAATTCGGCTTGCCCAGTTTTCCACTGTTATACACCAGTAGTCTACTCTGCCAATGGCAAAACGGTTGGAATTTCGAAGAGGCATCCTCGCTGAAACAGGTGGCAAAATGCAACAAACCGATGCTTTTCATTCATGGCGACAAAGACGACTACGTGCCTACCTCCATGGCATTCCGCGTTTATGCGGCGAAGAGTCTACCTAAGGAACTTTGGATTGTTCCGAACGCTACGCACGCCACTTCTTATCGGCTTTATCCAGAAGCCTATACCGGTCATGTAAAACGATTCTTAGAGCAGTACCTCTCACACTAAGACAAAATAAAGCATCTGATAACGGAAAGTTTCCGTGTCACAAATGCCGCACAGTCGTACCGCATATGCAGTAACAAGCGTACCACATATGCGGTACGGCTATTACTGCATATGTGGTACGATAACTCTGTGTAAATATCTTCTCTATTCTCCCTTCTGAAAGAACGCGTCATCCAACTTCGCATTGCCGTTATCGTCCTCACTTACTTGCGATTCCGAACATGGATTGAAACCATCGGGTATCGAGAAACGCTCATCTTGCGAATAGCCCAATGACTTATCGGCATAGACCTTCTGCATGTATAGTCCCCACACCGGAAGAGCCATCGAAGCGCCTTGACCTTCACTCATCGAATCGAAATGAATGTCACGGTCTTCCCCACCGACCCAACAGCCGGAAACCAAAGACGGTGTGAATCCCATAAACCAACCATCGGAGTTATCGTTTGTGGTACCAGTTTTACCGCCCATGTCGGCCGTAATGCCATACAAACGTCGCACGCGCGAACCTGTACCTTCGTTTATTACCGCACGCAACATGGTCAGCATCTTGTAAGCGCTTTCTTCACTGATAACTTCGTCTACCTGTGGGGTAAAATTAGAGATTACATTGCCCTCGTTATCCTCTATTCGCGTGACAAGGAGCGGAGCTGTGCGGATTCCCCTATTGGCAAAGGCTGTATAGGCACTGACCATCTCGCCCACAGATATTTCACAAGGTCCCAAGCAGAGCGATACAGTAGGCTGAATGTCTTTGTTCAGCACACCGAAAGAATGGATAAGCCGAACCAACGCATACGGACTCAAGCGGCTCATCAAGTAAGCCGAAATCCAGTTGTTCGAATTGGCCAATCCCCATTTCAGCGTCACTATCTCACCGTAATGCGACCGGGAACTGTTTCTCGGCGACCAAGCCGTACCATTTTCATCAAACAGGGTCTGCTCTACGTTTCTCACTTCATCGCATGGCGAAAAGCCATTTTCCATGGCGAGCGTATACAAATAGGGCTTTACAGTAGACCCGACCTGACGCCGTCCGACCATGGCCATGTCATACTGGAAATAATTGTAATTAGGTCCTCCTACATACGCTTTAACATATCCGGTAAGGGGATCCATTGACATGAATCCTGTGCGCAGGAAATATTTGTAATAGCGGATAGAATCCATCGGAGTCATAATCGTATCTTTCTCTCCGTCCCATGAAAATACCGACATCTCGCACTTGGTATTAAACGCCCGGCGAATCTCCTCCTCCGAGCAACCAGAGGCTTTCATCTCACGGTAACGGTCAGACTGCTTCATGGCGCGTTCCAAAATCGCATCCACCTTATCCTGCCCCAATTTACTGGAATACGGAGCCGTCTTTCTTCCCCGCTTTTCCTTGAAGAATCTAGGTTGCAAATACATTGCCACGTGCTCGTAAACAGCCTCTTCGGCATATTTCTGCATACGGGAATTGATGGTTGTATAAATCTTCAGTCCATCGTTGTATATATTATACGAAGAGCCGTCTTTCTTCTTGTTCTTGGCACACCAGCCATAAAGCGGATTGGTTTGCCATGCGATGGAATCTTCATAAAACTGCTGCATTT
Source organism: bacterium (assembly GCA_963595925.1). Lineage (GTDB taxonomy): Bacteria > Bacteroidota > Bacteroidia > Bacteroidales > Bacteroidaceae > Phocaeicola. The sequence goes on along the minus strand of CAVBJM010000001.1, from coordinate 164,612 downwards.
GCCATCCACGGTAGTTGCCTTTTTCTGGGCGTTTAGCGGTCATTATATGGCGGAGATATTCACGGAAATACGTAGCCAGTCCGTCTTTGTGATCTACTGGTTGGAACTTCAACGTCAGCGGCAAGTCCTGCAACGAGTCGCATTCAGCTTTCGACAGATATCCAGCCTTACGCATCTGGTCGATAACCGTATTTCGTCTTCCACGAGAACGCTCATTAAACCGGCGCGGATTATAAAGCGACGGATTCTTACACATCCCCACCAAAGTGGCCGCTTCTTCTACCGACAAGTTCTTAGGGTCTTTCGCAAAATAGGTTTTCGCTGCGGTCTTAATTCCTACCGCATTATTCAGAAAGTCGAACTTGTTCAGATACATCGTAAGGATTTCCTCTTTCGTGTAATAACGTTCCAACTTTACGGCTATCACCCATTCTATGGGTTTCTGAAGCAAACGCTCTATCATATTGTCGGTAGCCGGCGAATAGAATTGCTTGGCCAACTGCTGGGTTATGGTACTTCCGCCACCTGCATGCTTTTGGAAAAACAATCCTCGCTTTACCAAGGCACGAAAGAATGCGCGCACATCTATCCCGGAATGTTCCTCAAAACGCACGTCTTCAGTAGCAATCAAGGCATGAACCAAATTGGGCGATAAATCCTCGTACCCCACGTACACCCTATTCTCTTTACTATACGACCAAGTTCCGAGCAACTGCCCGTCATCGGATATAATTTGAGTGGCAAACTTCAAGTTCGGATTTTCCAACTCCTCCACAGGCGGAACATACCCAATCCATCCCTTAGCGATGGCCGCAAATACCAAAGCAATAAAAAGAACGCTAAGCCCAAGCACGCTCCATAATGCGTATATAAACTTCTTTCTCATAAGAACCGTTATTATAACATAGATGCAAAGGTACGAAATCATCCTGTAAATCACGAATGATTCGACCTGGTGAAACAACATACAATAAAAAACAGCCATCGGCTTCACAACGAATGGCTGTTCTCAAAGACTTTATTAAGGGTACTTTACTTACGCTTAAATGAACGAATCTCTGTAACCTTTTGCTTCCATCTTTTTCCGCAAGATTTTATAAGAAGTCTGTATCTGTGAGGAAACAGTAGAAAGTGGCAACTTACGTATCTCTGCTATTTCGCGATATGTAAGTTCTTTATAGATTCTCATCTCAATAAGCAAAACCTGTGACTCTGGCAAACTTCGCAAAAAAGCCTCCAATGTCTTAAGTTTACGCTCCCGTTCCTGAGCACTCAACGTTCTCCCCTCACAAATGCATTCATACTCATGAATCGACTCCAGATCTTCCTCTCCCAACAAACGGGCACTTCGCTTTCCACGACAGTACTTACTAATCAGATAATTTGTTGTCAAGCAACACACCCAACTTTTAAACGACCCAGTTTCCCGCTCCTTGAACATATGTTTCTTAATCTTCTCACTAATATGCAATACGACATCTCCAAATATATCTTCAACTGCGTCGTTGGTATAGGACAAATAAGAAACGATTTTCCCTATAATAATCCATTTGTAATCGGTGACAAGTTTCGTCATCAACAAGCTTTCATTTGACATGTGTTCTTCTGGGTAGTTTTTCATGGTGTTTATAGGTGAGATTAATACATTCACCCCCTGACAACAACGTTGCTGAGGAACTGAATGAATCAACCATTTTTGCAAAAATAAAGAAAGCTTTGAAATGACAAAAATATTATACGTATATTTCACGCACCATACAGAATTTATCCACATAAAAGGTTATTTCACCCATCAACTGTACCGTCCTTCACCAACTTCCGCTGAAAAGCTAACCGTTCACTTCCATTTGTTGTATGAATTATGCCACAGTAAGTGAAACCATGCTTTTTCAACAAATACCGCATGATAGTATTATCGCAATGAGTGTCTATTCGGATATTGTCCGTTCGGGAAAAACAGAAATCAAGCACTCTCACCATCACTCCGCGAACAGTTCGCTTGGACGCAATGCGATGAATCACAAAATAAGGAGCGTCCGCATCTATCCATTCGCCCCCATAAATAGTTTGATATGTAGGGTCTGGCGATGGCTTAAATGCAAAATAAGCCACTACACATCCTTCTTCATCGAATACATAGCCTGTACTCATTACAATATCATCAATTATAGTCTTTTCTGCAGGATAACCTTTGGGCCATTGAGAAACGTTCCCATTTTCTTCCATCGTTATACGGGCTTCATCAATAATAGACATGATGTCTGCAACATCTTCTTTTGTAGCGGTTCTTATCATTTAAACAAGCGTTATTCATCAGACGAAAATATAAATAAAAAAGGAGCGGGATGAATGCCGACATCGATTTTCACCCCCACTCCTCTGTAGTTCACCAGAGTGATTATGCCATTGAGCCACCTGCAATATCCAACAGTTCGTTGGTAATTGCCTGCTGACGAGTTTTGTTATACTGCAAGGTCAACTCCTGTATCAAATCATTAGCATTATCTGTAGCCACTTGCATAGCTATCGTACGTGCCGCATGCTCAGCTGCAGCCGAATCCAATACTACGGAATATATCTTCATGCGTAAAACCTTAGGCAACAATTCACTCACCAAAGCTTCCGCTGAAGGCTCAACCAAATAATCCGATTCAGACTTTGATTTTGTCTCCTCTTGAGAGGCTGCAGTCAAATCTACTGGCAAATACGTTTCTCTGGTCAAGACTTGACTTGAAGTAGATTTAAAATGATTATACAATAAAACCACTTCCTGTACTTCATCGGCCAAATAACTATCGATTACCGTTTCAGCCAACTTCGCCGCTTCATCGTAATTGGGCTTCCCACTTAAATGCTGGTAGTCTCCCTTTACTACGTAACCGGCCTTTTTCACAGCTTCAGCTACTTTTCGACCAACTGGATATACCAATACATTATTTATTCCAATAGACTGAGCGTATTCTTTCACCGTCTCGTGCAAGCGGCGTATAACATTCGCATTAAAACCTCCACAAAGGCTACTGTTCGATGCAAACACCACAATGGCCACTTTCTTTACATCACTTTTTACGGTGAAAGCTGACTCCACAGAATCTGTACCAGACAAGAAGTCAGTCAGAATCCGATGAAGTCTCTGTTCATAAGGAAGCATATTCTCTATCGCCTCTTGCGCCTTATGCAACTTAGCCGAAGCAACCATCTTCATTGCCGAAGTTATCTTCAGCGTTCCGTTGATGGAGTTTATTCTTCCTTTTACTTCTTTCAGTGATGCCATGACGATTATTGTTCTTTAAATTGTTCCGCAGTTTCGGCTGCAACTTTCTCTATGACAGATGTTACTTCCTCATTGATTTTTCCTGAAGCCAAGACATCAAGTACATCTCCTTGATGATTGGCGTGCATTGTAGTCAAAAAGGCATTCTGAAATGCACGGACTTTTCCAAGTGGAACATCCCGCATCAAGCCATGCGTTCCGCAATACAGAATTGCAACTTGGTCACCTACTGACATCGGGCTATATTGGGGTTGTATCAACAACTGATTATTCTTACGTCCACGATCAATAGCCATAGCAGTTACCGGATCCATATCACTGCTAAACTTGGAGAACGCTTCCAGTTCACGATACTGAGCCTGATCAATCTTCAATGTTCCCGCAACTTTCTTCATACTCTTAACCTGAGCACTACCTCCTACACGTGATACTGAAATACCCACGTTAATAGCAGGACGGAAGCCTTGGTTAAACAAGTCGGTTTCAAGGAAAATCTGTCCATCGGTAATTGAAATCACATTGGTCGGGATATAAGCCGAAACGTCTCCTGCCTGAGTTTCAATAATAGGCAATGCTGTAAGCGAACCTCCAGCTTTTACCTTTCCCTTTAAGCATTCGGGCAGGTCATTCATCTGTTCCGCTACTTCCTGCTGGCTAATAATCTTCGCTGCACGTTCCAACAAACGGCTATGCAAGTAGAAGATATCACCAGGATAAGCTTCACGTCCGGAAGGACGACGCAGAATCAAAGAAACCTCACGATATGCAACGGCCTGCTTCGACAAGTCATCATATACCACCAAGGCATGACGACCAGTATCACGGAAATATTCTCCGATAGCAGCACCGGCAAAAGGAGCAAAGTACTGAAGAGCAGCCGGATCGGATGCCGTAGCTGCAACGACAACAGTGTAATCCATTGCACCTTTCTCACGCAAAGCGTTTACCAAAGAAGCAACCGTTGAACCTTTCTGACCAACAGCTACATAAATACAATATACCGGATTTCCCGCTTCATAATTGGCACGTTGATTTATAATCGTATCAATTGCAATTGCTGTTTTCCCCGTCTGACGGTCACCAATAATCAACTCACGTTGTCCGCGTCCGATAGGAATCATGGCATCTATCGCTTTCAATCCGGTTTGCAAAGGTTCTGTAACCGGCTGACGATAGATTACGCCTGGAGCCTTTCGCTCAAGAGGCATTTCAAACAATTCGCCTCCAATTTCTCCACGACCATCCAACGGCACGCCCAAAGGGTCAATAACACGTCCCAACATACTTTCACCCACATTGATGGATGCAATACGTTTAGTACGCTTCACAATCATCCCCTCTTTAATCTGGTCAGTAGGTCCCAATAACACGGCACCCACATTGTCTTCCTCCAGATTCATCACGGTGCCCATGACACCGTTTTCAAATTGCAAAAGCTCGTTTGCTTCAGCGTTACGCAAGCCATAGATTCGGGCTACCCCGTCACTTACTTGCAAGACAGTACCCACTTCATCGAATTCCAACTTCGTGTCAATACCTTGTAACTGCTGTAAAAGCACTTCCGATACTTCGCTAGGCTTTATAGTATTTTCTGCCATAAGTTTTTCGTTTAAACAATCCTTCTGTTTCTCTCAATAAACTGTTGCTTGACGCGCTCCAACTGGTTGGCTACACTGGCATCCATGCGATAACCCGCCAATTCAATGATGTAACCTCCGATAAGCTTTTCATCGACCCTGGTTTCTATTTTCACTTGTCCGTTCAGCTTCTTCGAAAATAAATTTTCAAAATGCTTCATCAGTTTGTCCGAAGCGACAGCCGTGGTCAACTTTCCAAGGATAATGTTCTTATCGCTCAAATATAAATCTATATATGAGCACATCATGAGTTGCAGGTATTTTTCCCTACGCTCTTTCAAGACAAGGGCGAAGAAACGTTTCAGTTCCTCACTCACAGAGTCGCCTCCCGCAGCCTGCTGCAAAAGCCTAAGTTTTTCATCCGATGACAATACGGGATTATCAATGGCACGCTTCAATTCCGGCATTGAAGAAAAATGCTCCACCAATACTTTCACCTCGGTGTAAACAATATCCTCCTTGCCTTGCTTCTTAGCGTACTCTAATAACGCCTTTGCGTAACGCACTGCTATAACACCTGTATTCATCACTCTTATTTTTTAGACGATTCCAGCATTTCATCCAGCATACGGTTTATCAACGCTTCTTGCTCTTTCTCATCCGAGAGCTTGTTACGCATCACCTTTTCTGCAATATCTACTGACAAGACTGCAACTTGACGGCGAATATCACGGATAGCACTTTCTTTTTCTGTTTCTATCTGTTTCTTCACCTCTTCCATTAAACGATTACCCTCAACCTGCGCTTTCTGCTGCGCATCTTTGATAATACGATCACGTGTTGCAGTAGCATCGTTTAAGATACGAGCTTGCTCTTCACGAGCTTGAGCCAACAACTTTGCGCTTTCTGCTTTTACTCCTGCCAGCTGTTCGTTAGCTTCACGAGCTGCCTGTAATGACTTGTCAATATATTCTTTCCGAGCTGATACCATTCCAATGATAACAGGGAATCCATACTTCGCCAAAATGAAGAATACCACCCCGAACACTATCAGCATCCAAAGTACCAAGCCCGGATCTGGAGTCAATAAATTCATATCTATAAACTTTAAATAAGACGGAGCTAAACTCCGTCTATGTTTTATAAGAACAAAGTCAACAAGCAAACCACAATGGCAATCAAGGCAACACCTTCTACCAATGCGGCAGCGATAATCATATTCATACGAATATCGCCAGAAGCTTCTGGTTGGCGAGCAATACCTTCCATGGCTGCACCACCAATTTTACCGATACCCAAACCTGCGCCCAACACAGCAACGCCGGCACCAATTGCGGCACCCAATTTTCCAAGGCCTGCACCTGCGGCAGCCTGCAATAAAACTGTTAATAACATAATTCTTAAGTTTTAAATGGTTATACTTTATTTTCTATCTTTTACTTGTTTGTTTTTTCTTCCTCATGTGTTCCAACCCGTGACAGTCCAATAAAGACAGCCGACAACATCGTAAACACGTAAGCCTGAATAAAAGCCACCAAGACTTCCAACGCATCCATAAATATTCCGAAAGCCACAGCGACAAACGTCATTGATCCATTAATTACAGGACCAGCCTTAACTGTGATGAATATGATAGCTATCAAACTCAATATTGCAGCATGACCAGCCATAATATTGGCAAAAAGTCGAATCATCAACGCAAACGGCTTTGTAAAGATTCCAAAGAACTCTATCAACGGCATCATGGGTATTGGACATTTCAGCCAAACTGGTACGTTTGGCCAAAAAATATCTTTCCAATATTCTTTAGAACCCCAAACATTGGTCATAACAAATGTAATCAATGCTAACACCATCGTTATAGCAATGTTTCCTGTTACATTGGCTCCACCTGGAAATATCGGAATCAGCCCCATCAGGTTATTGGTCAACACAAAAAAGAACGCAGTAAGTAAGTAAGGGGCATAACGCCGATAATCAGGGCCAATACAAGTCTTAATCACATCGTTGTAAATTGACATGACAGTAGCTTCTATCATACCTACCCCACCTTTAGGAGCGCCTTCTTCAATAGGATGTTTTTTGTACCAACGTGCACAAGACAATATTATAGCAAGCAACACTGTACTATTAATCATCAAGCCCAAAACATTCTTTGTGATAGAGATATCGAATGGGCGAATCTCATTTCCATCCGAATTTTTCTCTACTACTTTGTCCTTATATTCCCCTGCTGAAGCAATATACAAACCTTCGTATACTGCCCCTTCATGCAAACGGGAAGAACTAAACACATGCCAACCGGTTTGAGAGTGTACAATAATAGGAAGCGGGATACTGAGTTCTACCCCCCACAAAGTAGCAATATGCCACTCATACGCATCACCAATGTGTCCGAACACAAGTTCGTTTACATCTACGTCTCCATCAGTTTTCTCTTGCCCAAATGCCCCCACTGCTGCCACTTCCTCTGTAGAACGAGAGTCAGCAGTTTGAGCCTTCATTGCGTTCCAACTCGCCAGCAGAAGCAGAGAGAGTATTAAACAGCGTATTATTCTCATGTTTATTGTTTTTTCTTTCTTTCAGTTTCAACTCAAAACAAACGAAAAATTTCGTTTCAAATACAAGGAATGTAAAAAAGAAGACAACGAAAGTCGCCATAAAGGCTGTAATCTCATGTCCGATGACAACTGCATAAAACGTCATAAAGCATGCGCTACCCAACAATTTCATCACTTTGCATATCAAATAACAAAATACAAGTTTGTCTACGCCCATACGGTAATAAAGCGATACCAATTCAATGTGAAAAACTCCATTCAGCCCGAAATATACAGGAATTGCTGGGAACCATAAGAAATACCTTTCAGGAATGAACATATGATATATAACCGCTACAAGTCCTGTAAGTATTGCTCCTATTATAGCTAATTCCTTATAAAATTTCCTTCTGACTGTTTTTAGAAACATAATCGCATCACTTCATTCGGTTTTACTTTCGTCTTAAATTCCTCCCTAAATTTCTACACATACCGACACTTCCTCTCTGCTAACTTCCACAAACCCACTTGAGATAGAGAGGGTTTTGGAATCCACGTCAGTTACATAGCAGATATCTCCCGACTTCAAGATAGAGATTAGAGGTGCATGTCCCGGCAAAACTTCAAACCGTCCTTGTTTCCCAGGAAACGTCACTCTACTCACCTTCCCTTCGAAGACTGTACGCTCAGGAGAAACGATTGTCAAATATACTTCCTTCATATCATTCCACTTATTTATTCTCCTTTGGCTGCTTCAAGCAATTTCTTTCCTTTAGCTATAGCGTCTTCTATCGTTCCAACATTCAAGAAAGCCTGTTCTGGCAAGTAGTCTACCTCACCGTCCAAAATCATCTTAAATCCCTTGATTGTATCTTCAATAGAAACCATTACGCCAGGAACGCCTGTAAACTGTTCAGCGACAGCAAAAGGTTGTGACAAGAATCGCTGCACGCGTCGTGCACGGTTTACCGTCTGACGGTCTTCATCACTCAATTCATCCATACCTAAGATAGAGATGATATCCTGAAGCTCCTTATTACGTTGCAGAATCTGCTTTACACGTTGAGCAGTTTCGTAATGTTCCTTACCTACAATCAGCGGGTCAAGGATACGAGATGTTGACTCTAACGGATCTACTGCAGGATAAATACCAAGTTCAGTAATCTTACGACTTAACACCGTTGTTGCATCCAAGTGGGTAAATGTAGTAGCAGGAGCAGGGTCTGTCAAGTCATCGGCAGGTACATATACAGCCTGAACTGAAGTGATAGATCCATTCTTCGTCGAAGTGATTCGTTCCTGCATCTGTCCCATTTCAGTAGCTAACGTAGGCTGATAACCTACAGCGGAAGGCATACGTCCCAACAAGGCCGAAACTTCGGAACCTGCTTGCGTAAAGCGGAAGATGTTATCAATAAAGAACAATATATCACGTGGACTATTGTCACCCGTATTCCTATCACGGAACGATTCAGCCAAGGTTAGTCCAGAAAGGGCTACCGACTGGCGTGCACCTGGAGGTTCATTCATCTGTCCAAACACCATGGCCACTTGTGATTTATCCACCTCACTGTAATCCACTTTAGAAAGATCCCATTTCCCTTCTTCCATGCTCTTCAGGAATTCATCACCATAGCGAATTACTCCTGATTCAATCATTTCACGAAGCAAATCATTTCCTTCACGCGTACGTTCTCCTACTCCGGCAAAAACAGAAAAGCCATTATGCTTCTTCGCAATGTTGTTTATCAACTCTTTGATGAGTACAGTTTTTCCTACGCCCGCACCTCCAAAAAGTCCAATCTTACCTCCTTTCAAATAAGGCTCCAACAAGTCTATCACTTTGATACCGGTAAACAACACTTCCTGAGATGTTGCCAAATCTTCAAATTTCGGCGGTTCACGGTGTATGGGGAAACCGTCTTTCTTATCAAGCGATTTCATGCCGTCTATAGCATCACCCACTACATTCATTACACGTCCCTTGATTTGAGCTCCCACTGGCATAGTTATTGCTTGCCCCGTAGGTACAACTTCCATTCCACGCTGTAAACCGTCCGTACTATCCATTGCAACTGTACGAACCGTATCCTCACCAATGTGTTGCTGCACTTCTATCACAAGCGTACGGCCGTCTTTACGAAGAACCGTAAGCGCATCGTGTATCTTAGGCAAGGCACTTTCCACTTGGTCTGCATCAAGTTTGAAATGCACATCAACTACCGGACCGATAATCTGCGAAATGTGTCCAACGATTTTTGACATAAGCTTTTATCTTTATTAATATACTAAATTCTCTGTTCTTATTGAGCATCACAAAGGTATACAATTAATCGAGATAGGTGTAATTAGGTGTAACATTTTTTAGCCGAAAAACTAAGTTTTCAGACAATAAGCAAGCGCATTTGAACAATTTTATTTAATTTACGAAGCTTCTTTGAACACTTTTTCACAAATAAGCCCCATCGGAGAACCAAGCGTATGCAAAGGTTCTACCAACGGGGCGTTACAGAGGACTTTTTAAGCCTCTAAAATGTCTCAAAAAAAGGATTTGATTAGCTTCAGTCTTTAATCTGCTCTTCTATACCACCAAGAACACGTCCTGCCAAAGAAATTGCATCAGGACGCAATTCACTCAGACGGGCACGTATGAACAAACTCGCTTTTTTCAATACGACAATATCTTTCGACTTTATCAAACGTGACATATTCATAATCAAAAGGTCACGTTCCATCGGATCCAATGAAGAAAACTTCTTCTGACAAGCAGAAAGGAACGCTGTATCATCACTTGACACACGGCATTCTATTAAATCAAACATCGGACGATACGGATATGTCTTATCCAACTTCAAATCCAGTATCTGATTCTTCAACTTTTGGTAATCCGCTTCGTTATACTTATCCGTACTCCAATAGTAACCAGAGAAATACCCGACCAAAGCATTACGGCACAAATACTGGATGCGCTCATCGACCATCTCCTTTAAATCCGAAGGGAACTCACCCTTGTGCGCTATAAGATATTGTGCCTTAGCATCGCTTACGTCAAAGGTATAACGGGTGTATAAGAACATATTGTCAGGCGACATACGTGCGGCATCCGTAAGTCCGTCAAAGTAATCGTTTATAACTTTAAAACCTTCTTCTTCCTTACGTTGCTCCATCAGATAAAGAGCGTATCCGTTTACTAATTCGGGGGTACGTTCGCCCGAACAATAACGTTCTTCCATACGCTTTGGGGATTTCTCCGGATCTAACCCCGACTGCATTTTCGCAATGAAAGCGTCTGCACTCATTGAGCCTTTAGCATCCATCAGGACTTCACCTTTATCGTCCAAAATCACGTATGTGGGGTATGCACTGACCTTATATTTTGTGGCTAACTCCTTACCTTCTTTTTCCGCATTCATCTTCAGGCAAACAAATGTGCCATTCATGAAATCACCTACCTCTTTTTGAGGGAAGACTTCTTTCGCCATTTTTTTGCAAGGCCCACACCAATCTGTATAGAAATCAATAAACACTTTTTTCTTTTCTTGCTTTGCAACGGACAAAGCCTCATCAAGAGATAAAGACTTGAATTCCGTCTGCGACCACATTGGCATGCTCGCCAATGCTGCTACGGCCAGCATAATGTTTTTTCTTATATTGTACATAATACGATTCTCTTAATACGTTGAATTTCTATATTCTACTTTTACAACCTTCAGATTCGTCTTCCAAGGATAGCTTTCTGTTTTGTATTCCTTTTCAGACACCATGATATCATTCGGATCATCCATTACTTCAAATTTTCGAACGGTTCCCTTTTCCGAGGCAGAATAAGTAGCCACAATGAAATCACCATAATTGTCATCCGAATTAGCATCCATTGCCAAATAGGTGATTTCGCCCTCAAAGGTCTTTACTTTCTTCGCTTTGTTTGTGTTATAATTGTAGGCCCACAAATCTGCGCCAACCGAATAGAACACTATAGGCTGTTCCGAATAAAACGCATAGTGCGAAGCCTGATCGAAATCTATAGCTACGGCCTTATCCACCTGCTTGGCTGTAGATTTTGTTATACTGGCCGTACCATACCCACTTATAAGAAACATATAAATAAAATAGCTTCCATCAGCATCTTTCATCAATGCGTAAGAACGTCCACTATTACCTCGACCATTCTCTCCATAAACCAAATCACGAACCGGATTATAAGTTGTTTGGTCCAGACTAAATGGTGAAGACGACGAGTCTGATATCTTAACAATGTTCGATGCTGAGTAATAAGCCGCATTGGTTTTCACAAAGCAGTGGTTAGTCAAATCATAAAAGGCCAGCGTTGTAGCGGAAAAACTATTTCCCGCATAGAACACATAAGGAGATAATTTAACCAGGTCCGAAGAGCCTGCAGAGTAGCAACTTATGGGATTGCCATACGCTTCACCACTCATCAAACTAGAAAAATAAGTTTCTCCTGTTGTAACGATACAACGTGCGCTTCTCGCTACTTGCGTATTGCCTGAGCCTAATGCATGCGGACAGACTTCCATTATCTTTATCGGACGTTCTACCTCCACTGTCGGGAATATCATACTCTCAGGCGTTTTATCTTTCAATATGGAGAACTTATCCAATGTAGAAGAATGTTCCAGCGCATACGAACCTTCTTTCGTAACCATCCATAGACACATTGTGGCTTCATCGTATGGATGAGCCCCGGAGAATATCAAGTTTTCAGCATCTTTCAGTCCTTGCTTATTGTCAAATATATCGACCACAACGGAGGTATCACGTCCTTCTACCATTGACACGAAATCAAGTCCGCAAGTTCCGTCTTCCTTGTCACCAAATAAATAGAAACCACGAACGAAAGGACTCAACAGAGTCAACGTCGTAGACTTTTCGTAAGCCATTCCCGTACCCTTATCGGTCACGCGCAAATATAGCTTGTAAGTACCCGGATTCATATCCAACGGATAAACCAAATCTTTATCCTTGCTGATGGTGACATGCTTGTGTGAATCTTCAGACAATGCTCCATTACAGTAGAACCACTCAAAGTTGTACTGGCTGTCATCTTTTCCCGAAATACTTCCTTTTACCTCAACCGGAATAGTCAATGTCTCGGAATGGGCTATCTTGTAATAATTCTCCTCCATTCCCTCTATCTCCACCTCGTTTATCGGCATACGCTCATTGCTGCCTTTATCATCCACGCACGCAGCCAAGGACAAGGCGACAGAAAACGGTAGTATATAATATAATCTGTTCATTACTGTTACACTTTAGTTTTTATAATAATCTTCAGGCTTGGTGAAAGCGGCCCAGGCCTTGTCTCCACCCAATGTGTTCACATAGCTAACCCACATCATAGTGCCGTCATCATCCAGCACAGGCGTTCCTTTTTCGGCCTGTTCCAAAAGTTCTTTGGCTACCGTTTGTGATACAGCATTGGCTCTTTGCGACGGCATCTTACCCTGTTGGAAATCTTCTATGGTCGTACCCGTCAACTGCATCATGTATTTATACTTCTTGGCAGAGAACTTACCGAACAGTCCGCCTCCGGTATCCGCCCCAAACCAACCAGACGGCTGAGACAAGACATCGTAAAAGAACAAATTATGCACAGCAGCATTCTTATTTCCGTCGAAAGCTGTATTTTTATCTGCATCGTAAGCGTTCGGATAATCTTCGTACACATCGAATTTGGTATCAAAATACTCATTGGGCAAAATCTTCAGCTGAAGACGAATCGTATCTTCGTTCATCGCATCCGTACGATGTACAGCTATTTTCACCTCCGTACTTGTAGTTCCGGCCTTTATTACATACGTATCTGCAAGCCCGGAATAGTCTATACCAGAAACGGCCGTTGTACTGTCGGCATTTACCACAACCTGAAAGCTACGGTCGTAATCTTTCATATTTCCCGTAGCCATAATCTTCAGTGACATGATAGAATCATTCTGAACCATATTTCCAAAGTCCATCACTGAATAATACTGATGTCCCCACAAGTTTTCCGAAATCCAGGAAGCACCGCGACGTACATCAAAATAAAGGCAGTCTTTCCCCTCGTAGCTCATCAAATCTTTCTCGCAACTTGATAACAAGGCCAAAGCCGCCAATGCAATACTTGATAATATCTTATGTTTCATAATCATCTTCTTTTATTTGTCTACACGCTGGTTACTTTCCACTTCCGGCATTGGCCATACATAATCTTGTAGTTCCATTGCATATTTCCCTTCCGAAGCGGAGACTTCTCCTGTCCACCAACTCTTCGAGCCAAAATCGGTACCAGACATTACAGAAGTCAGGGCATGACGTTTGTAGAAATAGAATAACTGTCCTTCTCCGATTACCTCACGGGCAAATTCGCGTGTGATGTAATCCTGCATCTTTCCCGCATCTACACTCTCGGTCAGTTCCAGCTTTACGCAATTACGTGCCGCACGGATTTCGTTAATATATCCCATCGCTTCTTCCAAATCGGAAGTACATTCAGCTGCAATCAGATAGACCTCGCTCAAACGTACCAATGGAATCATATAACGGTATTCTGAAGTTGTCACACCTACATATTTTTTGAATGCCAACATATTCGAAGTACTGCTCTCCCCTGTTGTACTGTTGCTCGACTTGATTTCAGCCTCTTCCCACATATACTTACGGCGCACATCGCCGAAATCATCATAGAAATAGCTCAACTTCGACTCCAAATCGCCATCGGCCGTTGTTTCTCCCTTGAATACCAAAATGGTATTCAAATCTACTGTAGGATTGAACAAACCGTCATAAAGCTTAGTACGGGAAGTATTGTACAATGAGAACATTACCTCGGTAGAGAATACCAGATTGGGATTGGCAGTAGCCGATACCGCATTCTTGTTCGTCCAGGGAAATACTTGCTTCTCCTTATTTTCATCTATTATGCTTTTAGCTATTCGGTAAGCCTCAGACTTGTTTCCCTGCCACATATAAGCTCTCGCCAAAAGCACATTCACAACATAATAGTTCAAGCGATACTGACGGTAACGCAATTCTGAGCCTTCATTCAAGTCGGTAGACTCTCCATTCATCACGCCTTCTTCGCGTATTCTGTCATTCTTCAGCAACTCGGCAGCGGCATTCAGGTCTGCAAGAACTTTATCCAATACATCTTTGGCCGACAGCAACGGCTGAATGTCTTTCGAGGAGGTTTCTTCGTAAGGCATCACGATAGTGGAAGCCGTTTCCTCCGAATAAATCGGACCGTATAGTCTCAATAAGTCAAAGTGAAGAAACGCACGAAGCGCCAAAGCCTCCCCTTTCACATAATCATAATATTTCTTGCTGAGAGCCGAACCCGGCACATCACAATGCTCAAGTAGCGTGTTGATATTGGCTATCAAACTATACTGGTTAGTCCAAATGGAATTTGAAGTAGACTTGAACTGGTCATACTGATACTTGGCATATTTGTACGAACCGTGGTTACTGTTTTTAGCTACATTGTAATATTGCGCCATTACATCTATCGTACCCATACTGAGCGTAGAGGCATAGTTCTCGTTCAGCGAAGCGTAGACGCCGTTCAGCGAAGCCAAAAAGCCTTCGTTTGTCTCGTACAGCTTGTCCTCCATGATAGAGTCTTCCATATCGACAGCCAACCAGTCATTACACGACGTTGCCGATAACAGCATGGCCAACGAGCAGATTCTAATTATATTTTTTATCTTCATTTCTTTTCTGATTTAGTATTAAAAACGCAGTCCAAGCGAAGCCGAGATACTACGCGAGAACGGATAGTCAAGTCCTCTCTCTTCCTTAACCGTAGACAAGCGGAATATGCTGTTGGCATAGATACGGAACGTCAGTGATGAGAGTCCCATCTTATGCACCCAATCAGATTTCGTATCCTCATAGCCCAAGGAAAGGCTGGTGCATTCCAATGTATTTTCATCCGCAATGAAACGCGATGACATATTGGTCGTAGAGGTATCGTCTATACGTTTAAACTTGGCGACATCTCCTGGCTGTTGCCAGCGGTCGTGCAAGGCACGCTTGTCTTGGTTGTATTTGATAGCGGTAGAAGAGATGTTCTCTACCTTGCTCAGTAGTGTAGTCAACTGAGTCTGTCCGCCCCAACGGTAAGCGAAATTGGCTCCGAACGAGAAACCTTTCCAACGCAAGGTAGTACCGATATTTCCCTGAGCATCGGGAGTGGAATCTCCACATACTACTTCTTCCGATGAGTTCCATTTGTAAGTGTAAGTTCCGTCTTTCTTCAGGAACATCTCATTACCGTTCATCGGGTCAATACCCAACGAGCGAACCGCCCAAATAGCCGAAGTGCTGGCTCCATCGTAATAACGGATGACCGACTGTGATGCACGGCCTTGCTCATTCAGTTTTTCCAGAATATCGCCTATGTTATAGTAAGTGGTCTTCGTATGAAGCATGTTTGCCGTAACACGCCATATCAAATCCCGTTTCTTAATGATATCATACCCGACGGTAAGCGACACGCTCTTATTCTTCGTGGCTCCCACATTCATTGGCGCACTGGACGCTCCAGTCGAAGTAGGAAGTTCTATCGAAATCAGCTCGGGGTCTGACTTGCGAACGGTATAATCCAATACCAACGACAAGCGGTTATGAAACAACACTGTATTGATTCCCACATTGTGTGTCAGCGTACGTTTCCATTTCAGATATTTGTTTCCCCACTGCGAAACGATAGCCGCCAATCCGAACGGGTTTGGATAAGTAGTATAGTAATTATACACGTTGTTTGCCAACTTGGCGCTCACGTTTTGGTTTCCCGGGTTACCGAATGTATAGCGCAGCTTCAACGAATTCACGGTATCCGACTTGCGGAAGAACTTTTCGTTGTGGATATTCCACGCTACACCAATCGAATAAGTAGTAGAGAACGGATTGTTTACACCAAATACCGACGCTCCATCTGTACGCAGGTTAAAGTCGAGCAAGTAACGCAGGTCGTATGCGTAGTTCGCATTCAGATAGAAACTGGCCGAACGGGTTTTTGTAACCGATGACGACGGCTTTCCACCTTCGTAATACCCGTTAGAGAAATTCGGGCTATAGAACTGGTCGCTAATGTATCCCTGAGCCACAAATCCCGAGCTCTTCGAGTTTTGCTCCGACAGTTGCGCTCCTCCTATCAGGTTGTAAGTATGCTTTCCTATTACGTCACCCCAACTTACCAACAGGCTACCGTCGTAATTCGTCGCATTGTTGTCTGTGCGCGAATAAGTACCACGCTTCATTTCTTCCGTTCCTGTAAATGAAGTATCGAAAGGCGACTTGAACACCTCCGATTTTCCACGAGTGGTGGTAAACCCGAAACGTCCCGTGATGCGCAACTTATCTATCGGACGATATTCCACATTGAAATTGTTGTTGAACGTAAACTCATCACTTCCGTTAAAGCTTTTCTGCTGAAAGTTCCACAACGGGTTATACACATACGCCGTTCCGTTTACTACCGCATAGCTTTCCAACACCTTATATACCTCGCCATACTCATCACGCTTGGCGTAATAAGGATTCGCACGCGAGAAGTCAGAGAACGAAACCACATTATTGTCAGCATCGGTATAATATACGTTTGTTTGGTTTGAGAAGTTAAACTTATCAATGCGATAAGACAGATTAACTGTTCCGTCTATGTTCTGACGACCCGAATTCTTCATCACACCCTTGTTGTCCCGATAACGGAATGTCAATCCGTAACGGAATGCCGAGTCGCCGCCTTCTGCATTTAAGCTGTGGTCATGACTGAATCCCGTACGAAGCGGTTCGTTCATCCAGTACGAGTCTATACCTCCTATCACGTTCGCATAACGTTGGTAATAGGTGTTGCGTTCCACATCGCTCAGTATCTCGCCATTCGCATCCAGTTTACCGTAATAACCCGATAATTTTTCGAACTGCAACTTTTCCGAAGCGTTCATCAGGTTGTAGTCGCTCAAGTCGGCCCAGCTCACGGCATAGTTTCCGGTATAAGTGAAGCGCAGTCTTCCAGCTTCGGGCTTCTTCGTTTCTACCACCACAACTCCGTTCGATGCTTTCGATCCGTAGATAGCTGTTGATGCGGCATCTTTCAGGATGGTAATGCTTTCTACTCTATCCATACTCAGGTCGGAGATACGCTCCAACGTTGTTTCGAAACCGTCCAAAATAAACAAGGGACGATCCGGGTCTGTACCATACGTATCCGACAATCCGTTGATGCTTGTCGTTCCGTTGATGGTAACGTGCATCGTGGCATTGGGGTCAGAACCGGCTGAGATATTTTCCGAAATAACGAAAGAGGGGTCGAGTACACTCAGACTCTGCAGAATATTCTGGTTCCCGATGGATTTTAGCTCTTCTGCCTTAAAAGAAGAAGCCGACCCGGTAAAGCTTTCCGTTTTACGTGTATAGATACCCGTTACCACAGCTTCTTCCAGCTGATGCGAATCGCTTTCCATACGAATGGTGGCTTTCTTTCCCTCGGCAATACGGGTTTCCTGAGTTTTCATACCGATATACGAGAACACGAAAATAGGCTTGCTGTTCACCTCTCGAAAAGGAAGCTCGATGCGGAACTCACCATTCATGTCTGTAATAGCGCCATGACCTTTCATGCCTTTCGGCACTACGCTCACCCCAATCATGGGTTGGCCTTCATCGTCTATTACAACACCTCGATACAACACTTTAGGAGTATTTTTACTCCCTCCGCTCTTACCAGCCACGTTCTTATCGGTCTTTACGTTCTGAGCACTTACGAACAATGGTTGTGCCGACAGTGCCCCACATAACACGAAACCGACACAAGAGCGCACTACTCCGCCGCCAAGAACTCCGCCAAAAGCGTTAGTCTTTCTTGCATTAGTTTTACACATATTTATATCTTTTAATAGTCAGTGCAAAAATATATAAAACGAGCAAGAATAGACAGAAAAGCGTATCTTTTTTCGCTTCGCTAAGCGAAATAACACTTTTCACCGCTAAACAGACATAAATCTCATGCAAATTTCAGATTAACGCTTACACAAGATACGGTTTATCTTTCTGCGCACAATGACGATATTCAAGAGTGACACCCCGACAAAGAGCAACACACCAAGACCGACCGCAGGCCATAAACCGCCCTCGCACGCACCCGAACAGATACCACTTACCACATCCGCATATTCCGAACGTACCAACCATACGATACACAAGCCCAGCGCCAACACGGCGAGGTTCAGAACTACAGTCAGTAGTTGGTAGGGCAACGATACACGCGCCGAACTGAAGCCTATCAGTAGCAGGTTCTCCAGTTTTTTCGTATTCTTCTGCAAAAGCAGGTAAACGCTGAGTATTAGGATATAGAACGAGAGCACACTAATCAGCAAACCTACCGACAACACGATACCCGTAACCACTTTTAAGAACCAGGAAGCTTTCCCGGCATCCAGGTCATTGCCTTCGGTCTCGTATCCTTGGGCCTGCACAAACTTGGCGATGTGGTCATCGGTCGGATTGTTCACCTCCACTATCAAACGAGAAGGGGCAGCTTTTCCCCCCGTACCAAACTCCCGGTTAGCTTCAAGGATAAACGATTCGGGAACCAATATGGTATTCAGCCGATTCGAGAAGCCTGCGATTACGCCTTTCAATTCACGGCTTTTCCCGTTGCCCCAGACACGTATCTTCAGGTTTACCATACTGATAACGCTCTCGGTAAGCTGAGGGAGGTTACGACTGCGCGCGAATCCGAAATTATACAGGTTCAGATAGTTGCGCGGTATAATAATGGGCACTTCATCGCTTCCCGACCGGTAAACCCAGCGTTCCGACTTCACGTCGACAAACTCTTCCGGAACCGACTCGAAAAACATATCCGTAGACATGTTTATTCCATTCATGCCCAGTCCGCCCGATACGTTGAACTGCGCCGGAAGGAATCGTCCTACTCCCTTGGCAAACGGCTGAGCGGAAACGTTTTCCACTTCAGCGTCGGAGAACGTAGAACTTCTTCCTACAAGCGAACCCAGCGTGCTTACTTTCTTACTCAGTATCACCAGGTCTTTTTTGGCGAAACTGTCTCCTTCGCCGGAGAACACCGGCTTCACATCGTGATAAAACTGTACACTCAGCAGCACGATGACCATGCCGCACAGGTTGGCCAAGAAAAAGCCCGCCATCTGCGATACGCTTACGTGCTGTCGCAATAGTTTCCAAAGCATATTATACCCTCTCCTCTTTTTATAAGTTCAACGTTACATCGTAGTCCAGCTCGATGTGTTTACCGATGGAAGTAGCGATAACTCCCATCTCCCTACGCGACATCTCTTCCCCGATAATCTGTCCCATAACCCGGGCGTTCCCGTCATCCAGATGGCTAATGGGTTCATCCAAGAACAGGAAGTCCAGCGGTTGACACAACGCCCGGATAAACGCCACCCGTTGTTGCTGTCCGTACGACATCCGACTGATTTTCACGTCACGCTTTTCAGCGATGCCAAGACGCCCTAACCACTCCTCTATCTGGCTACGCCTGCAGTATCCCGTCAGGGCGTTCTTTAGGTGAATATTCTCATAGGCGGTCAGTTCACCGAACAAGCGAAGCTCCTGAAAGAGCATACCGAAGTGCCGCCGCCTAAGCTCGGTCCATTTCCCTACCGAGTATTTCTTGATATTCTCTCCATCGAAGCAAATCATGCCCTGATAGTCGGTACGATAACCATACACATAGCTACAAAGCGACGATTTACCAGTGCCCGAAGCCGCCTCTATCAGATACTTCCGCCCACGGACGAACTCCGTTTCACGGTGCCATACATCACTGACAATGCCGTCTCTGCCAGAAAACGCTTCTGGAAGGACGGCATGCAATTCTATTTTATCCATTGTTTTATCTCTTTACTGAATCAGCCCTGCGAGCTGTTCCAATACGTTATGTTCTTTATCTTTCAGTTCGATATACATATGCAGTTCGTCTCCGTTATCCGAGTATCCTTTCACCCCGTCAAACAGTTGCAAGCCGGGAACGAGTCCACCCATCAAGGACGACAGGGTCTCTGCATTCAGTTCGAAGAACAAGGTTTTTCCGGCAACGTCCTTACTCCAAGAAGCATCGGTTGCCGTCCGCCCCATCGGAAGCTCCAGCAGATTACGGTCTACTGTAATGTAGAAGCAACCGTCTTTCACTCCGAAATATAAGTTCTTTACTCCTATCATATCGCTGGTTACCGAACGGAAACAATAGCCTTTCGGACCATCGTTCTGCAGCGTCATCCGTCCACTGGTCATGGCCAGCAGAGGTTTCAGTTCTTCAAACGTACTCAGGAACGCGTCATTGTTCACCTCAGCCATCACGATGAATGATGTGGCGGGCAGGTTGGGTATAGCTATCGTTACATCGCCTTCCAAGGCACTGAATATCGCATCGAAATCTACGGGAATCATGGAAGATTCCAGCCCCTGTCTCACCGAAGGATTCTCTTTCAGCACATCCAGCCAAGCCTTGCCGTCGATGCCGAAACCAGTCCATAAAAGCACATTCTGCGAGAAACGGTCCAGGTATGTACCTTTCAGTTTCCGGGATGCTTGTTGTTGTTTTTTCTGAATTTCCAAAACGGTTTTGTCCGTCGTGCGGTTCTTTACGTCAATGTCCACTTTTCCGTTATCGAAAGACAGGGTTACAAGCGCCTTGATATCGGACAGATTGATATCTGAAGACATCCCGATAGTAGCTACCGTAGTGTATTCGCACGGAAGCGCGGCCATCGAGAAAAAGGATACCACATCGCGTTCCGTTTGGTTCATTTCCTTAAAGTCGGGAGTCGATACGTAACCGTCCGCCTCCTTCTGTCGGAGCATCATTTGGGCAGTATGTTTCAGGTCGTCCCCATCGCCGCTTTTCAGGTTTCCGAGTATCAGAAAAGCCTTGTCTGTATAGGCCACGATACTTGAGCCTGCCACGAAATACGAGCATCCGCCCTCCTCTTTCAGCACATCGCCTTCGCTGCCATTCCACAGTTCTTTGATGAGTCCTTTCAGCTTTCTGGCGCTTGAAACTCGAGCCAACAGTCCGGCGGTGTTTCCGCCGGGTTCTACAAAGACGTACACCTTACAGCTCAGCTTCAGTCCGCTATTTTCCGGGTTCTTCACTATCCGGTCAATCAACCCCTCCGGAGCTCCCGTCATACCCTTCAGCAAATTGCCTATTTTGTCTAATGTTTTTTCGCTTTTATCACCTTGCAGTCCGCTCTTCTGAGCCATGCTTTTCAGGTCGATACTGACTACTGCCGCCGCGTCTTTGGGCAGGGCGTTTACATAGTCTTCGCCACTCTGACACGAGGAGACCAACAACGTTGCCAGTAGCAACCATAGTGCCGCAAACGCATTTATTCCACCGATTCGTTTCATCAGTCTGTTTCTATCTATTTGTTTCTATATTGTCCGTTATTCCGTAGCTGAAAGATTCATCAGATGCACCGATACCAACGCAGCCGTTTCGGTACGCAACCGGGATTTGCCCAAGCTGATGGGTTGGAATCCACACGACAGGGCAAGCTCCACTTCTTCGGGACTAAAATCGCCTTCAGGGCCTATCATGACTACAGCTCCATCACCCCCATGCAACTGGGTACGAAGCAACGGCTTCTCGCCTTCGTAACAGTGGGCGATAAACTTTTGGGCGTTGCCGAAATCTTGCTTCACAAACGCCTCGAACGGTGTCATTTCATCCACCACGGGCTTGCGCGCCTTGAGCGACTGTTTCATAGCCGAAACCACGATTTTCTCAATACGTTCCGTCTTGATGACTTTGCGTTCCGAGAAGCGGCAGTTCAGGAATGTGAATCGGTCTACACCTATCTCCGTGGCCTTTTCGGCAAACCACTCCATACGATCCATGTTTTTCGTAGGAGCCACCGCTATCTGCAGCGAACCTTTCCACAACGGAGGTTGTTCAACGGTTTGCAACACCTTCACTTGACAACGTTTCTGTGTGGCCGCCGAGATAACCGCTTTGTAGAAACGTCCTTTCCCATCGGTCAAATCCACTTCGTCGCCTACCGAAAGGCGCAATACTCTGACGCAATGTCCGGCTTCCTCTTCGGGGAGTTCCGGACTGGTTTCTATGTCGGGGGTATAAAACAGGTGCATGGCTATTTCTGTTCTTGGGTACGGTTATATTTGAATACCAAAGCGAATACAATGGCTACTACCAATGCGTACGCGGCAAAGATGAGCCACGAGATACGCCATCCTTCCACTTGGGGTGCTGCGCTGTTCATATCTACAAAACAATCTACCACTTTCTGAGCCGTCAGCGTACCGATGGTAGCGCCAAGTCCGTTGGTCATGATGATAAACAACCCCTGAGCGCTGGAACGTACCGAAATATCGGTTTCGTGATCGACAAACAACGAGCCCGACACATTGAAGAAGTCGAACGCTACGCCGTAAACAATCATGGAGAGGATAAACATCCACACACCCGAACCCGGGTCACCGATACCGAACAAGGCGAAACGCAAGAACCACGCCACCATCGCTATCAGCATTACACGCTTGATGCCGTAACGGCTCAAGAAGAACGGGATGAGCAGGATGCAACACGTTTCGCTAATCTGCGAAAGCGAAATCAGCATATTGGCGTGCTGCACGCCGAAAGTTCCGGCATACTCCTCTATTCCGCCAAAGCTGGAGATATAGGGGTTGGCGAATCCGTTTGTAATCTGCAAGGACACGCCCAGCAACATCGAGAAGATGAAGAACATCGCCATTCGTTTCTGTTTGAAGAGCAAAAACGCTTTCAGTCCGAAGGCCTCGGTCAGCGATTTGCGTTCATCGCTTCCACGACTCACGGGGCACGATGGCAGAGAGAACGCGTAGAGACCCAAAATCAGTCCCCATACGGCACACACCAAGAACTGGCGGTAATTGTCCTGACAACCTGTGAGGTCTACAATCCACATGGAGCAGATAAAGCCTATCGTACCAAACGTACGGATGGGCGGAAAAGCTTTCACCGTATCTAACCGGGCTCTGTCGAGCGCGGAATAGGCTACCGAGTTGGCCAGTCCCAACGTGGGCATATAAAAAGCCACACTCAGCGAGTATAGCGTAAACAGTTTTCCGAACTCCAGTTCACCCTGTGCGGCAGTCATTCCATAAACGCCGGCGGCACCGATAAACAAGGCGGCCAGCAGGTGACTGATGCCCAATAGCTTCTGAGCCGGAACAAACCGGTCGGCTATGATGCCCATCACGGCAGGCATAAAGAGTGAAACGATACCTTGCATGGCATAAAACATACCGATATGCCCGCCAAGGCCATTTATAGCCAGATAAGTACCCATAGAGGTAAGGTAAGCTCCCCACACGGCAAACTGCAGGAAGTTCATCACCGTAAGACGTGTTTTTATATACATGCGCATGTTGATTTTTATCCAACAAAAGTACGGATTCTTTCGATACCTCCAAACAGAATCCCTCCAAAAACATCTTTCGGCATCCGCGCGCATATCCTTACTATTTACCACGATTCTAAATAATGAGATTTTATAATCCACTAACCGTAAGCGTGTTCCAAAAATCACAACATACAAGTGTATCATGGTGTGCTACATGCAGTGCCACATCTTTTCGCCTAGTTGTCAATCTCTTAACCCCTAAAGTGGTTCATGCGGTGCTACATGGTGTGCTACATCTTTGCGTTTTTCCACCTATTATATATATAAATAAAAGGATAAAAGTAAGGCAGATGTTTTTTCGACACTAAAAAAGCATCCGCTGTCTTATCAGCTTTTTCAGTTTTTATATTTATAAATCGCTGGCGAGAGGCGACGCAAAACATCCCGAGGTTTTTAATATCTCTCGCCGGGGAATAAAAACCTCTCGGGACGTTTTAAAAATTCCTCGCCGGAGAATACATATACCACTGAAAGACACGAAAGAAACAGGCAAATTATTTGCAAACGCTACAGAAAGAAATTATCTTTGCAGATTGTAAATGGAGTGGACTGCCCAGACATCACGTAACGGACGGCCATAGCGTTTACCTACAGAGAGAACACTCAACTAACAATACTTTATATAGCTTTCACTGATAGATAGATAGATATATACAAACATTAACAGACAAACGTTTATGAAACTCAACAACATGAACCATCGCCTCTTTTTGTTCGCGGCAATCCTGTCGCTGGCAAGCTGCACCTCGTACAAGAGCGTGCCCTACTTGCAGAATCCCGAAGTGGTAAACAACTACGGGAAAGAAATAAAACTGTACGATGCAAAAATTGCGCCGAAAGACTTGCTGTCCATCACGGTGACAAGCAGCGACCCCGTAGCCGCAGCTCCGTTCAACCTGACCGTGCAAAGCTCGGTTTCGATAGGAACCAGCACGAGTCTGACGCAGCAACCCACCTTGCAACAATACCTGGTGGACAACAACGGAGAGATTGACTTCCCTGTATTGGGACGACTGAAAATAGGGAACATGACCAAGACGGAAGCGGAGAACATGATTCGCGAGAAACTGACTCCGTACCTGAAAGAAGCGCCCATCGTAAACGTGCGTATGACCAACTACAAGATTTCCGTATTGGGTGAAGTAAACCGTCCGGGAGTATTCACCGTGACAAACGAAAAGGTAAACGTGCTGGAAGCGCTCTCCATGGCCGGAGACATGACCGTTTACGGTGTGAGAACAAACGTGAAGCTGGTGCGCGAAGACGAGAACGGCCAGCAGCGCATCATCCCGCTGGACTTGACCAAGGCCGACTTCATCCTGTCGCCCTACTTCTACCTGAAGCAGAACGACATCCTCTACATCACGCCTAACAAGACCAAGGCTAAGAACTCTGACATCGGTAACAGTACTACCCTGTGGGTAAGCGCTACATCCATCATGGTATCGATAGCCAGCTTGCTGTTCAACATGTTGAGAAAATAACCAGAAACCAAACCTACAACTGTATTGTAAAACCGTTATGGCTACAGAATCTTTAAACATTGACTCACAGAAAGATCCTCAAGAAGAGGGCATCAACATAGTCGCTCTGATATTGAAATACTTGTCTTATTGGCCTTGGTTCGTAATCAGCGCAATTGTCTGCGTGATTGCCGCATTCATTTTCCTCCGCTATCAGACACCTGTTTACGAGGTAAATTCGTCTGTACTCATCAAGGAAGAAGACAAGAAAAGCAGCAACAACAGTCCACTTGCGGCCATTCAGGACATCGGCATGTTCTCAATGAGCAACAACTTCGACAACGAAATAGAAATCATTCACTCGCGCACACTCATCCGAAAGGTAGTAAACACGTTGGGCTTGTACATCCGTACCAACGAAGTCCGTTCGTTGGGCTACAACTACGCCCTCTACCGCAACATCCCCGTCAAGGTTTATATGTCGCCGGAAGAAGCCGAAAAGCTAGAAGGTAACGTACGTCTTGAGTATAAATACGCCCCCGAGGGGACTGTAAGCGTAGAAGCCAGATACACTATAGACGGAAAAAAGGAGCACTCCAAAGAGACGTTCGACAAGCTTCCTGCCGTACTGAACACCCCCGTAGGCGCAATAGCCTTTACCCGAAACGACTCCGTAGCCGCCCCGGAAAAGGAAACAACGTATGAAACGTTCATCAGCTCGCCTACGGCCACCGCAGCCGCATACACCACTGCCCTGACAGTTTCCCCTTCATCGAAAACGACCACCATCGCCAAGCTCTCGGTAAAAGGCCCGAACGTAGACTGCCTGACCGACTTCATCAACTGTTTGGTAGCCCTCTACAACCGCGACGCCAACGATGAGAAGAACGAAGTGGCGCAGAAAACTGCCGAGTTTATCGAAGAGCGTATCGGCATTATCAACAGCGAGCTGGGACACACCGAAAACCAGTTGGCCAACTTCAAGCAACGCAGCGGACTGACAAACCTAAGCAGTGACGCCCAACTGGCCTTGCAGGAGAACTCGGAATATCAGAAACGTCGCGTAGAAAACGAAAACCAGATTCAGCTGGTTAAGTTCCTGCGTAACTATATCAATGACCCGCAGAACAAGAATGAAGTTATCCCGGCAAACGTAGGCTTGGAAGACCAGAACTTGGGCAGTGCCATTGACATGTACAACTCCACACTTATGGAGCGCAGACGCTTGCTCCTCACCTCGAGCGAGAACAACCCGGCGGTAATCAAGCTGAACGCCAATCTGGAGTCTCTGCGGAAGGGCGTTTCCACAACAGTAGACGCCGTACTGAGCGGACTGAACATTACCAAGAAAGATTTGGAGCGTCAGAATCGCAAGTTTGAAGCGAAAATCAGCAACGCGCCGCAACAGGAAAAGGAATTCCTCACCATCTCGCGCCAGCAGGAAATAAAAGCTCAGCTCTACGTCATGCTGCTGCAGAAACGCGAGGAAAACGCCATTACCCTGGCAGCTACGGCCAACAACGGACGTATCATCGAGTCTCCGCTTGCTTCGAATAGCCCGGTATCACCCAAGAAAAGCATCATTTTGTTGGCAGCTCTGGTCGTAGGATGCGCCATCCCGGTAGGACTACTCTTCCTGATAAACCTGCTGCACTACAAGATAGAGACTCGCGAAGACATCGAAGACATCACCAAGCTGCCGGTCATCGGAGACATCCCCGCAACGACTACAGGCAACAACGGCGCTGTGGTGGTTCACGAAAACAAGAACGACTTGATGGAGGAAGTATTCCGCTCCATCCGAACCAACATACAGTATATGCTTAAGGAAGGACAGAAAGTCATCCTTTACACGTCTACCCGAAGCGGTGAAGGTAAATCGTTCAGCGCCTCAAACTTGGCTTGCAGCTTCGCTTTCATGGGCAAAAAGGTAGTGATAGTAGGACTTGACATCCGCAAGCCTGGACTAAACAGGGTATTTAAGCTGTCGCGCAAAGAACGAGGCATAACCCAATACCTGAACAACCCGGAACAGGAAGACCTGCTTAGCCTCTGCCAACAGAGCAAGGTATCGCCCAACCTGTACATCCTGCCCGGTGGTGCCGTACCTCCCAACCCCACGGAGCTTGTAGCGCGTCCTACGCTGGAGAAGGCTATCAACATCCTACGTGACAACTTCGACTATGTGATTCTCGATACCGCACCTATCGGTATGGTTACCGACACGCAACTCATTGCACGCTGTGCCGATGTAAGTGTCTACGTATGCCGTTCGGGATATACCCAGAAGAGCGAGTTCCACCTGATAAACGAAATCGAGGAAAATCATCGCCTGCCTAACCCATGCGTACTGCTGAACGGTATCGACATGAGCCAGCGACGCACCAGCTCGTACTACGGATATGGAAAGTATGGCAAGTACGGAAAATACGGACGCTACGGCTACGGCAAGAAATACGGCTATGGATATGGCTACGGTTACGGCCAGTCTAAGGAAGAATAAGACAAATTATAGACGATATACATGGAATTTACAGAACTCGACTTGGAGGACAGCGTACTGGATGCGCTGGACTCCATGAATTTCAAAGAATGTACACCCGTACAAGAACATACCATCCCCGTGATACTGGAAGGCCGGGACTTGATAGGCGTGGCTCAGACCGGAACCGGGAAAACGGCGGCCTATCTTCTACCCGTTATCAACCAGCTGAGCAAGGGAGGCTACCCTACCGACGCCATTAACTGCGTCATCATGTCGCCCACGCGCGAGCTGGCTCAGCAGATAGACCAGCAGATGGAAGGCTTCTCCTACTTCATGCCCGTATCGAGTGTAGCCATTTACGGAGGAAACGACGGTGTGCGCTTTGAACAGGAAAAGAAAGGGCTGACCCTAGGAGCGGATGTGGTTATCGCTACTCCAGGACGCCTCATCAGCCACCTGAGTTTGGGTTATGTAGACCTTTCGAAAGTATCGTTCTTTATCCTCGACGAGGCCGACCGTATGCTCGACATGGGATTTTCCGATGACATCATGCAGATTGTAAAGTACTTGCCCAAGGAAAGACAAACCATCATGTTCTCGGCTACCATGCCCGCCAAAATTCAGCAACTGGCCAAGACCATCCTCACCGACCCGGTAGAGGTAAAGTTAGCCGTATCGAAACCGGCGGAGAAAATCATTCAGGCGGCTTACATCTGCTACGAAGCACAGAAACTGGGCATCGTACAAAGCCTGTTCGAACAGCAGTCTCCCGAGAGGATCATCGTTTTCGCCTCGTCGAAACTGAAAGTGAAAGAAGTAGCGAAAGCCCTGAAACGCTTGAAGCTAAATGTGGGCGAAATGCACTCCGACCTGGAGCAAAGCCAGCGTGACGAAATCATGCACGAGTTCAGAAACGGACGCATCAACATTCTGGTAGCGACCGACATCGTGGCTCGAGGCATAGACATCGACGACATCCGTTTGGTCATCAACTACGACGTACCCCATGACAGCGAAGACTATGTACACCGCATCGGACGTACGGCACGTGCCAACAACGACGGATGCGCCGTTACCTTTGTGAGCGAAACGGAACAGACTAAATTCCATCAGATAGAAAAGTTTCTGGAAAAGGATATCTATAAAATACCCGTCCCCACAGAGTTGGGCGAAGCTCCCGAATATGCGCCGGAGAAACGTACAGGTGGCCGTAAATCATCCAAGCCACACCGCGGAGGTAAAGGACGTCAGAATAATGGCGGCAAACCGAAAGGTAAACGCCCCAATAAGCCGAAACCTACCAATCAGGCATAAAGGAACAATATGGAGAGTCTGGAAATAGTTGACAAGTTGGAGAAAAAGCGCATCAAGCCTACAGCCAACCGAATACTGGTACTGAAGACATTGTGGAAAGAATCCCGTCCGATGTGCCTATCCGATTTAGAAGATGTACTTTGCACCATGGACAAGTCAAGTATTTTCAGGGTTCTCACCTCTTTTTTGGAACACGGCATCGTACATGCGTTCGAGGACGGCCGGGGTGTGCTCCACTACGAAGTATGCACCAGTGACGATGACTCTTGCAACCACTCGGACGCACACTTCCATTTTTACTGCGAATCGTGTCACCGCACCTATTGCCTGAAAGAGGTACACGTACCAGATATCCAGTTGCCCGACGGGTTCACCCGACACTCCGTGTCGTTCGTCATCAAAGGCGAATGTGAACAGTGCCGGAAGAAACACGCCCACATCTGACGATAAAAATCGTAACTTATCCCCATAAAAACATAAGAAGCGGCTGAAGAAGACCGCCTATCTTTGCACCAAACAAAAGAAACAACTGTATAATGAACGAAACCATACAAAAGAAGTTCCCGGTGCAGGGATTGGGATGCGCGGCTTGTGCGGCACGAGTAAGCAAAGTGCTAAACGCACACAAAGGCGTAAAAGAAGCCGGAGTAAATCTGGGTACGAATACGGCTCTCGTTACCTATTTCCCATCGGAATGCTCGGCCGAAGAATTGAGAGAATCCGTTCGGAAAGCGGGGTACGACCTTATTATCGATGTGGAAGAAGACCACGAAGCGGAAAAGGCGGAGGAGTCGGAAAGGCAGCGCTACAAGAGTTTACGGAGACGCACGGGCTATGCCATTCTGCTTTCTATCATCGTCATGCTCATCAATGTATTCTTCGCTGAATATACCGCTGCGAAGTATGCCATGTGGATACTGTCTTCCATCTCATTGGGATGGTTGGGACGCAGTTTCTTCAGCCATGCCTGGAAACTGCTAAAACACGGTTCGGCCAGCATGGACACCCTGATATCGTGCAGCACGGGAATCGCTTACCTATTCAGCCTGTTTAACCTGTTCTTCCCCGATTTCTGGATAAGAAGAGGCGTGCAGCCCAATGTATACTTCGAAACGGTTAGCATGATTATCTCCTTCATCCTCTTAGGTCGCCTACTGGAAGAAAGGGCAAAAGGCAACACTTCTACGGCTCTGAAAAAACTAATCGGATTACGTCCCAAAGAAGTCGTTCGCATCACTCCGTCGGGACTAGAAGAAACTATCGCCGTAGAACAAATAGCAGAAGGCGATGAACTGATAATCAAACCCGGCGAGAAAATAGCCGTAGACGGCATTGTAACCCAAGGCAGTTCTTCGATAGACGAAAGCATGATTAGCGGAGAACCTGTTCCCGTATGGAAAGAGCCAAACTCGAAAGTATTCGCAGGAACCATCAACCAGAAAGGCAGCTTTCGCATCAGAGCCGAAAAGGTTGGCAAGCAGACCATGCTGGCTCAGATTATCCGTTTGGTAGAAAACGCTCAGGCCAGCAAAGCTCCCGTACAGAAATTAGCCGACCGGGTAGCCGGTATATTCGTCCCCGTAGTCCTCTGCCTTTCGGTACTGACCTTCGCTCTGTGGATGATACTCTCCCCCGACAACGGCTTTACCTACGGACTGCTATCGGCTATAACCATCCTCATCGTGGCTTGTCCGTGCGCATTAGGCTTAGCTACCCCTACCGCAGTGATGGTGGGAGTGGGAAAAGGAGCTGAAAACGGTATTTTAATTAAGGATGCCGATAGCATTGAGACTGCCCAAAAGATTGACACCATCGTACTCGACAAGACGGGCACCATCACCGAAGGGACTCCCAAAGTGACAAACTGTACGTGGAAAGACTCCACTCCCCAATCGCCTAACTTGTTCTTCAGCCTCGAATCCCTTTCCGAACATCCCCTTGCCACGGCAATAACCTGTTGGCTAAAAGCCGAGAAGGTGCCCCCAAGCAGTTTCCAAAGCATTACAGGACAGGGCGTTTCCGGCGTTTTCAACGGAGAAACATACTTTGCAGGAAACCGAGGACTCTTGACGGAGCGGAACATCCACATCGACAACCAGTTGCAGGAAAGCTACGAACAAATGACTGCCAACGGATGCTCTACCGTATGGTTTGCCAATGCACACGAAGCTCTTGCTGTAGTTTCGGTCAGCGACTCCGTAAAAGAAACCTCTAAAGACGCTATCGCCCAACTGCAACGGCAAGGAATGGAAATACACATTCTGACAGGCGACAACCCAGCCGCAACGGCAGCCATATCCCGGAAAGTAGATGTAACCAACTGGCATGCGGAGATGCTCCCCACACAAAAAATAGCGTTCATCAAAGAACTGCAGCAACAGAGGAAGCACGTGGCCATGGTAGGCGACGGCATCAACGACAGTGCCGCCTTGGCGCAAGCCGATTTGAGCATCGCCATGGGAAAAGGAAGTGACATAGCCATTGACGTGTCAAAAATAACCATCATCTCATCGGACTTACAAAAGATATCTTCGGCTATCCGTCTGTCAAGCCTTACGATGCGCACCATTCGTCAGAATCTGTTTTGGGCATTTATCTATAACATCATAGCCATCCCCGTAGCGGCCGGCATTCTGTATCCCGTTTGCGGCTTCCTGCTGAACCCGGTAATAGCTGGAGCGGCCATGGCGATGAGCAGCGTAAGTGTGGTGACAAACAGTTTGAGACTAAAAAACAAACGTATAGAATAAAGGGTATGGACATCTACATCAAACACATGGTATGCGACCGATGCGTGTTCGTCGTAAAACAAGAGCTGACGAACATGGGATTTACTCCTGCGTCTGTTAGTCTGGGGAAAGTACACTTCGACAACGACTTGAGTGCGGAAGATATCCGCCGCATCCAAACAGATTTGGAAAGCTTCGGTTTTGAGCTTATCAACGATAAAAAAGTTAGGTTTACCGAGCAAGTGAAACACGCTATCATCGAATTGGTGAATCAGGAAGAAAACGGTCGGAAAACAAACCTGTCTGATTACTTGTCGGGCAAATTGCACTTTGAATACTCACACATAAGCACCGTGTTCTCCGATATTGAGAACGTCACCATCGAACAGTATTACATCGCCCAAAAGGTGGAGAAAGTAAAGGAAATGTTGGTTTACGATGAATATACACTGACCGAAATAGCCGACAAGATGAACTATTCGAGCGTGGCTTATCTGAGCGCTCAGTTCAAGCGGATAACAGGCTTCACCCCGACCCAATTCAAAGCCATAAAAGGGAACAAGCGCAAACCGATAGACAGAATATAAAAAAGTTAATCGGTAAAAGAGGTAAGAACATAAGTAATCTGTATAATCCCGCATAGCAACGTAGCCGTTATTTTTTTTTCAAAACTAATAGCTAATGTTACGTAAAATCAGATTAACGGTTGCCATCGTGTTTTTTGCACTCATAACGGGTCTATTCCTCGATTTTACAGGAACCCTGCACGTTTGGTTTGGATGGCTTGCCAAAATCCAGTTTCTGCCTGCTGTATTGGCTCTAAATGTAGGCGTTATTCTCTTCCTTATGATTCTAACCGGGATATTCGGACGAATCTATTGCTCTATCATCTGCCCTTTAGGCGTATTTCAAGACGCTGTTTCATGGATGAGCGGCAAACGGAAGAAAAAGAGATTCCGCTTCTCCTATTCACAAGAGAAGACATGGCTACGGTATGGAATTCTTGTTCTTTTCATTGCGACCATTGTTGCAGGACTCGGGTCCTTTGTCGCCTTACTTGCCCCTTATAGCTCTTACGGACGCATCGTACAAAACCTGTTCTCTCCCCTATACACCTTAGGCAATAACCTATTAGCCTATATTGCTGAAAGAATAGACAGTTACGCATTCTACGAGAAAGATATCTGGATTCGCAGCCTGCCCACTTTCGGCATCGCAATACTTACCTCCGTAATAATAATCATACTGGCATGGCGAAACGGTCGCACCTACTGCAATGTTATCTGTCCGGTGGGTACTACCCTCAGCTTCATTTCACGCTTCTCATGGTTGAAAATCCACATTGACACCAATAAGTGTAACAGTTGCGGACTATGCACAAAAAGCTGCAAAGCCGCCTGCATCGACTCTAAAAATCACCAAATAGATTACTCCAGGTGCGTAGTTTGCGGAAATTGCATCGAAAAATGTCACAAGCACGCCATATCGTTCGGTAAGACCAAGAACACAGCTTCCCAACCCAACAAAGAAATAGACGCTACCCGCCGAACATTCCTCATCGGAACAGCGCTGACTATGGCTACCGCAGCCATAGCTCAAGAAAAGAAGAAAGTGGATGGCGGATTGGCTGCCATCGAAAACAAGGTAGCTCCAACCAGAAACACTCCTATCACCCCTCCGGGATCATGGTCGGCGGAAAACATGACACGGCATTGCACGGCTTGCCAACTCTGCGTTTCCGCCTGCCCGAACGATGTGCTTCGCCCTTCTACGGAACTGAAAAAGTTCATGCAACCAACAATGTCCTACGAACGTGGCTATTGTCGGCCAGAATGCAACAAATGCAGCAGCGTATGTCCTGCCGGAGCCATTAAACCAATAACACTCGCCGAAAAATCATCCACACAGATAGGACATGCCGTGTGGATAAGAAAGAACTGTATACCGCTAACCGACAACGTTTCATGCGGGAACTGTGCACGGCATTGCCCCGTAGGCGCAATCACAATGATTAGTCCTGACAGTGAAAACCCGGATGCTCCCCTTATACCGGCTGTCAACACAGAGCGCTGCATCGGTTGTGGAGCGTGTGAGAACCTCTGCCCCGCACGTCCGTTTAGTGCCATCTATGTAGAAGGCCACGAAATGCACCGAATCGTTTAACTTTCAGAAAACAGAACCATGACTAAAGAAATAGACAGAAGATCTTTCATCAAACTTCTAGGAGGAAGTGCCGTTGCAACATCCACTATTCTATCCGCCTGTAAAAACGAATTCAATAGCAACAACACCTCACAAGAGCCACCAGTGGGGAAAATGACCTATCGCATCAATCCGAAAACGAAAGACAAAGTATCTATTTTGGGATACGGCATGATGCGCTTGCCTGTAGCACATACCACTCAGGATGCCCCTATCGACCAGGAGATGGTAAATAGACAGATAGATTACGCTTTGGAACACGGAGTGAATTATATCGATACATCTCCGGCTTACTGTAAAGGACTATCGGAACGTGCTACAGGTATCGCCTTACATCGCCACAAACGCTCCGAATATTTCATCGCAACGAAGCTTTCTAATTTCGCTCCTGACACTTGGAGCAGAGAGGCCTCAATTGAAATGTTTGAAAATTCGCTCAAAGAACTGCAAGTAGACTATGTGGACTATCTGTTGCTGCACGCTATCGGTATGGGAGAACACGGAATGGAAGACTTCTATAGCCGCTACATAAACAACGGAATACTGGACTGGTTAGTAGAACAGCGCAAAAAAGGCCGCATACGCAACCTCGGTTTTTCATACCACGGCGACATCAAAGTGTTCGATTTGGCACTAAAATGGCACGATGAAGGAAAGTATCATTGGGATTTCGCCCAAATAGAGCTAAACTATTTGGACTGGAATTACGCAGATGAGATAAACCCACGCAATACTGATGCCGTATACCTTTACGGAGAACTGCATAAACGGAACATCCCTGCAACAATTATGGAACCACTGCTCGGAGGACGATTGGCTAATGTCCCCGACAATATTGTAGCGAAGATGAAAGAACGAGCCCCTGAAAGCAGTGTAGCGAGCTGGGCTTTTCGGTTTGCAGGAACCCCCGATGGAGTACTGTCCGTACTCAGCGGAATGACGTATATGGAGAATCTAAAAGAGAATCTGTGTACCTATTCTCCTCTACACCCCATCAGTGAAGAAGAGAACAAATTCCTAATGGAAATTGCCGATGACATATACAATCTGAATACCATTCCATGCAACGAGTGCAACTACTGTATGCCATGCCCTTATGGAATTAATATCCCGGCCATATTCTCACATTACAATAAATGCATCAAAGAAGGGAATCTCCCAAATAAAGGTAATCAACATCAGGATTACCGAAGAGCGAGACGCGCCTTCCTCATCGGATACGACAGAGATGTACCGCGCCTACGCCAAGCCAACCACTGCATCGGCTGCGGACAATGTATGGTTCATTGCCCACAGCGCATCCGCATACCCGATGAAATGAAACGTATAGACGAATTTACGGAACAACTGAAACAGGACATACATCATGAAAGAACTTAAGAACATACTCCACGAAGGGAACCATTCGCTTATTGTCTACAATGGAGTACTGTATACATTCGATGGAAAAGGTATATCCGATTTGTATCGGTTACTGAAAAAGAAACCAATGATTCTATCAGGAGCATCGGTTGCGGACAAAATTATAGGGAAAGCCGCTGCCGCCCTAATGGTATTAGGAGGTGTAAAAGAAGTTTTTACAGACATCATCAGTGTCCAAGCCATAGATTTACTGAACGACAGTGGAATAACAATACACTACGAACAAGTAGTCAACCATATCAAGAACCAGACAAATACAGGATGGTGTCCCATGGAAATATGCTGCAAACCTTGTACATCGGCCAGTGAATGCCTTGACGAAATAGAGAAACTGATAACAAACACGCAAAACCATGAATAGAAGACTTTTAGCCATAGTCCTTTTGTGTCTGAGTACTACCTATATCTATTCAAAACAGTCCGCAGACTCTTTAATCACCCGAAATTATACAACTGGCAAGGTTGTAATAACAGGAACACGGCACGAAGCAAACTCTCGTCACTCTTCACAAATCCTTTCGGTTGTCAACCGCAAGGATATAGAAAATACGATACAGTCTTCTCTCCTTCCTGTCCTCACAGAACAAGTTCCAGGACTCTTCGCTACAGCACGGGGTATTATGGGATTCGGCGTTTCCGGAGGAGCTGCCGGAAACATCTCCATTCGAGGATTAAGTGGAGGAAGCGGAAGAATAATGGTACTTATTGATGGACACCCACAATACATGGGACTTATGGGACACCCCATTGCCGATGTTTTCCAATCATTCTTGGCCGAACGAGTAGAAGTTCTGCATGGTTCTGCATCCGTACTTTATGGATCAAATGCCATGGGAGGTGTGGTGAACATCGTCACACGACAAGCAGAAGCTGATAAAATCGAAAGCCATCTACATGCGGGTTACGGTTCTTACAATACACTTGAAACAAACTTTACTAACCGGATAAACAAAGGCAAAATATCTACGGTCATCAGTGGCTCGTACAACCGGACAGACGGACATCGCCATAATATGGGATTTGAGCAATACGGAGGTCTCGCTAAAATAGGTTACAACTTCTCAGCGCATTGGAACGCCTCTACCGATATAAACGTCACCCACTTCAATGCATCGCAGCCAGGGAGCATCAGTACTCCCCTTTTGGATGCCTACCAGCAAGTAACGCGCGGAACTGCCGCTGCATCAATCAACAATAAGTACGAAAGGACATCCGGAGCGGTCAGTCTGTTCTATAACTGGGGAAAGCATTGGATAAATGACGGCTACACCCCTAACGCTACTCCTCAAGAGTATCGGTTTCGTTCAAAAGACTATATGTTCGGAGCTACATGGTATCAGGACTTTAGCCTTTTCAAAGGGAATAAGCTAATAACCGGAATAGACTACTTCGGATTTGGCGGGAAAGCCGAGAATCGGTATGTTGCAGGTTCAAGAAAAGGAGAAAACGACTTACTGACCGATAAATTTCTGTACGAAATAGCTGGATATGCAGATTTCAACCAAGATTTCGGAAAGGTCTTCACTCTTAACGCAGGACTGCGCATTGACCACCATTCCGAAAAAGGAACAGAATGGATTCCTCAATTAGGATTCTCTTTACGTCCCACCTCAGCCATGATACTGAAAGCATCGGCAAGAAAAGGATTTCGCAATCCTACCATCCGTGAAATGTATCTATTCCCTCCACAAAACCCAAACTTAAAACCTGAGAGCCTATGGGACTACGAGTTTTCTTTCACACATCAGCTCTTAAACAACAGATTACGCTATGGGATAAACGTGTTCTACATTGATGGAAAAGATTTGATTATCACAACACCAAGAAATGGAGCAACTCCGCTAAATATAAATACCGGAACAATCAGAAACTACGGACTTGAAACGTATTTATCTTACCTGTTAACATCAACATGGTCAGTAAGTACCAATTACAGCTTTCTACATCAGAAAAATCCCGTACCTGCGGCTCCTACACATAAACTCAATGTGGAAGCAAGTTACACGAAGAAACTTTTCACAGTTTCCACCAATCTACAATACATTTCCGGACTATACACATCCGTATCACCAGAGCAGAAAGAGAAATTCATTCTTTGGAATATACGTGCGAAGTATCACTTTTCGAAACACTTCTCCGTGTGGACCAAAGGAGAAAACCTATTGGCACAATCCTACGAAATAAATGCAGGCTACCCCATGCCTAAAGCTACGGTCATGGCCGGTATTGATATCAACTTCTAAAAATCAACATTATGCAAACCAACGTTCAATTTTACACTTTCAGTTATTCCGAAACCAAGACCTACCTGACGGCCGCACTGTTTATTCTCGGGAATGTTATGTTACCGTATCTATTTCATCTGTTTCCTCATGGTGGGATGATGTGGCTTCCTATCTATTTCTTTACACTCATCGGAGCCTATAAATATGGATGGAAAGTAGGCTTGCTCACAGCGTTGTGTTCCCCTTTGCTCAATTCTTTTCTGTTCGGGATGCCTCTTTTGGCAAACCTACCGGCCATCCTGACAAAATCCGTCCTGTTGGCTATCGGAGCCGGAGTCACCGCGCAACGCTATCGCAACGTATCCATTCCTCTACTTAGTGCAGTAGTACTCTTCTATCAAGTTTTTGGTACTTTATTAGAATGGTTGTTTTTGCGTGATCTTACATCGGCTCTACAAGATTTCCGCATCGGCGTACCCGGCATGTTGCTTCAAATTATAGGAGGATATACCGTTATAAATTACCTGTTGCGGAAATAAGCAATTGAAGCCGAGGTATAGTATTCAATAGCCCAACGTGATACTACACCGAGGAAATCGTCTATAACTTTGCAACGTTTACCGATTTTAATTGCACCTATAACATCTACTTCATACCTTTGTATCTTAAGGAATACTACAAAAGCATTACATGAAAAAGATACAAAAGCAACTGGCCTTAGAACAGATATTCTATTTCATCGTGTGGGTGATGATATGGGGGGCTCCCATACTGAACTTTTTCATCGGAAGCCACAAACACCACACCAACGTCTCGCTATGGGATGAAGT
This sequence comes from bacterium, assembly GCA_963595925.1. GTDB lineage: Bacteria > Bacteroidota > Bacteroidia > Bacteroidales > Bacteroidaceae > Phocaeicola. The sequence continues at coordinate 126,097 of CAVBJM010000001.1, read as the reverse complement.
GTCTGGAGCATGGGCCATTACCTTGCCTTTCTTTCTGTTGTTCCTTCTGAGCAACTATCTCTTACTGCCACGTCTCATGCTGAAAAAGCGGTATATGGAATACATTCTATCCGCCGCATTCAGCATCATCGTATTGTTTTATTGCTTACCCGAGGGCTTCCGCGTGGCCAACAAGCCAGATTTTCCACAAAAAGAAGAAGTTCCTGCTCCACGCAATGACGCACCGGACATTCCCCAACACGAACCGCCACTTGAACATAGACATAAGCCTGAACATCTGCGACCGAACGGTCCTGACGATGTACGCTTTTCTCCAGACAATGAGAAGTCACATCACGCCCCTTTCTTCAAGCCGTTGTCACCCGACTTGCAGATTTTTATCAACATGATTGTAGCGATACTTACGCTCGGATTCAATATGGCGACCAAGTTGTTCATAAAATCGCTCCATAACGAAGCGACCCTGAAAGAACTGGAGCGTCAACGCTTGGAATCGGAATTGCAATATCTGAAATACCAGCTTAACCCGCACTTCTTCATGAACACACTGAACAACATCCACGCCTTGGTAGATATTGACGGCGAGAAGGCGAAAAGCACCATTATCGAACTTTCCAAACTGATGAGATATGTGCTCTACGAAAGCAACACCCAATCCGTAAGATTGGAACAGGAAATACAGTTCCTGAAAAATTACATCACACTCATGCGACTAAGATATACCGACAAGCTGGAAATAATAGCCGACTTCCCCCTTGTCCCGGCTCAAATATCCATTCCTCCCCTATTGTTCATCTCGCTGATAGAAAACGCATTCAAACACGGAGTGAGCTATAAAGAGCCTTCATACATACACATACAAATGAAAACCGAAGAAGGGAAAGTACACTTTACGTGCGAAAACAGCAAACACGTGCGTGGCGGAAAAGAGCATGGCATAGGAACGGAAAACGTGAAGAAAAGACTGAAACTCCTGTTCGGGAACAACTATACCTATGCGATAACCGAGAACGAGAAAAGCTATCATGTATTACTTATAATTCCATCTTTATCATGAACTGCATTATCATTGACGACGAGCCTCTGGCTTTGGCACAACTCAAGAGCTATATCGAACGAATACCCTTCTTGACACTAATAGAAGCGTGCCAAGATACCACCGAAGCGATAAAAGCACTGACGGAGAACCACATTGACCTGATATTCTCCGACATCAACATGCCCGACTTGAATGGCATTGACTTTGTGCACTCACTGGTAGACAGCCCCATGATTATCTTTACGACAGCCTACTCTGAGTATGCCATCGAAGGATTCCGACTGAACGCCATCGATTATCTGCTGAAGCCTTTCAGCTTCCAAGATTGCCTGAGAGCATCCGAAAAAGCCAAACAGATGTACCAATATCAGCATAACAAAGGAAAGGCAGAGACACAAGAAAACGACAATATCCTGTTCGTAAAGAGCGAATACAAAGTGATACGAATAGAAAAAGAAAAGATAAAGTATATAGAAGGCATGAGCGAATACATACGGATATACTTGGAAGACCGGGAAAAGCCTGTAATCACCCTTAATAGCCTACAGAAGCTGAGCAATCATCTTCCGGATTATTTCCTGCGTGTACACCGCTCGTACATCGTAAACATGAAAAAGGTTTTGGAGATATCCCGTTTCCGCATCCTGTTCGACCACGATACGATAATTCCGGTTGGAGACAACTACAAGGAACAATTCTTGGCTTACATAAACAAACAAGGACTGCTTTAAGCGCCTTTCCCTATTTTATTGTCAGTTGCTTCAGTTCATCCAGAGAGCCGTTGAACACGTTCAGGTCAACATCTTCTTTGATTCCAGGCAGCCGCCCGATATCGGTATGTTGCCAGAATTTCCAATCGCCTTTATATTCCACCGAATCGGCGTAATAATGGGCTATCCAGTAAGGATAAGAATTGAAAATCGAGTCGTTCAGATAACGTGTCTTGAACTTGTATGAAGCGTACAGTATAGGCTTCACATGATAATGTCGCTCTATTTGGCGAAGCCATATCTTCAGATTCTCACGCAGTGAATCCTCGTCATTGCCCACTCGCTCTATGTCGAGAACCGGCGGCAAATCGCCCGATTCCAATTTCACGGAACGGATAAAGAACTCGGCCTGACGTTCCGGGTCGGTTTTGGGATTGTAAAAATGATACGCTCCCCGGATAAATCCAGCCTTACGCGCATTGCTGAAATTCCGTACAAATGTCGTGTCGCTAAAACTACCCCCTTCTGAGGCTTTCATAAAGACAAAGCGGATGGGGCAAGGCGATTCTTGTGTTTTGCGCAACTGCTCCCAGTCTATATCCCCTTGGTGATGAGAGATGTCGAAGCCATGTACATCGAACTTGCCGGGCAAGCAAACGCCGTACATCTTCTCTCCCGGACAGTTTTTCCACGACCGCCATCTGTAAGCGTATGGACTGATAAAGAAATGATAAAAGACATATACGATGATAGCAATTCCCACCGGCAGCATTACACGCCGAATCCATACCAATCCTTGGGCGTATTTTTCGGCAAAGCCGCTCTTTCGAGTTCTTGCGCCGCCCTTCGACCTACCTATAGCAGCAGATTTCCGGGGCTTTGCAGAAGCCTTTTTCTTGTTACGCCTTGCGGTGTTTGTGGGGGATTTACTTACCATTATTCTTCTTTTAACAACACAAATATCATTCCAGTCTCATCAGGTTATCCCAATTCATACTGGAATGATATTCGTTTAAATTATGCTTATAAGGCTATTTCTGTCTTATTTAGCCTGCTCCAACATCAAAGTCTTGGTAGTCTGGTCGCAAACTTCTGTCGGGCCAAAATACTGAATCGGACCCGGATAAACGTAAGACGTTTCCTTAGCCCAAGTAGCGCGAGCAGCGGCAAATGCCTTAAACGGAGCGCCATCCAGTTTTACCAAAGCCTTCTGGATAACCGGTTTCATTTCGCCGTGACGGCGTTCCATGTTCATCATCATGGTGATGGGCACACCACCGGCAATCCATTCTTCGGCCGGAGCTGTGGTGTTACGTACAGACGACATATAGCCGGTCTTTCCGTTGGCAATCAGCATAGAAGCGGTATATCCCAAAGAATAGCAGTAGTCAGCGTCGAAGTTAGAAGGAGCTGCGCAACGTCCTTCGTAACCGAAGAAGTGGTGCTGTGCGGCAAACTTACCTACATAACGGCCTTCAGCTTTCCACTGAGCCAATTTCACACCTACCATTTCAGACAACAGCTTTTCGGTTTCAATCAAAGAAACCTGTACGTTTCCGTGCGGGTCGCGGTCGAGAGACAACTGACGGGCTACGCCTTCGGGAAGTGACGCGTAAATGGCAGAGTTTTCAGCAGACAACTTGCTGATGATGTAGTCGCGCTGCTTAGTACGTTCGATAGAAGCGAACTCTTCGCCGTTAGCAGCAAGGAAGTCGTTCAATTCGGCAATCAGACGCTTCATGGCAGGGATGAATTCAATCAAGCCTTCAGGAATCAGCACTGTACCGAAGTTGTTTCCTGCAGCGGCGCGGTCGGCTACTACCTGAGCAATGTAAGTTACAACATCGTCAAGCGACATATTCTTCGCTTCTACTTCTTCCGAAACGATACAAACGTTGGGCTGAGTCTGCAAAGCGCATTCCAATGCGATGTGAGAAGCCGAACGACCCATCAATTTAATGAAGTGCCAGTACTTACGGGCAGAGTTACAGTCGCGTTCAATGTTACCGATTACTTCCGAGTAAGTCTTGCAGGCAGTATCGAAACCGAAAGAAGTTTCAATCATTTCGTTCTTCAAGTCACCGTCGATAGTCTTCGGACAGCCGATAACCTGTACGCCATACTTCTTGGCAGCATAATATTCAGCCAATACGCAAGCGTTGGTATTCGAGTCGTCACCGCCGATGATAACCAAAGCCTTGATGCCAAGTTCTTTCAAGATTTCGTATCCCTTTTCGAACTGGTCTTCTTTTTCCAGCTTGGTACGTCCAGAACCGATGATGTCGAAACCACCCGTGTTACGGTATTCGTCGATGATATCGGAAGTCAATTCCATATAGTTATGGTCTACCAACCCACCAGGACCCAAGATAAAGCCATAAAGCTTATTGGCAGGATTCAGCTTCTTTACACCGTCGAACAAACCCGAAATCACGTTGTGACCACCGGGAGCCTGACCGCCGGAAAGTATAACGCCGACATTCATCGGAGCGAATTCCTGTCCTTCACCTTCCACGAATTTAATCAAAGGCATGCCGTAAGTATTGGGGAACAAAGCCTTGATAGCTTCCTGGTCGGCAACCGACTGAGTAGGTTCACCTTCCTGTACCTTTACTGCACCTTTCAATGCTTTCGGCAATTTGGGCTGATAAGCAGCTCTTGCAATTTGTAATGCACTTTTTGTCATAATTGTTTTTTATTATATAAGGTGTATATATGTTCTACGCACGCAAATTTCGGGCTTTTTTCGGAAATACAAAAACGTAATATGGAAAAAATTCCCAACCGCCCGAAAGAGGCTGAAAATCCCTCGCCGCAGAAAAAAAATCTCTGGCGAGAGAATAAAAATCCCCGGCGAGAGATTTTTATTTTCTCGCCGGGGATTTTAGGACCCTCTACATCGCCGTTCTACGGGTGTACAGAGGGCTTTTCGAAGGTCTTACTTCATGCAAAGTTACATCTGATTGGCTATAAAAGCAAACGTGAAACGCTTTTTTATCTCCCCAAACGGAGTGTTTTTCATAAATTATTGATACCTTTACCTCTGTAAATAAACTTTTATAAACCATTTATCATTTTAAAATTATGGCAAGCAGAAGAGATTTAAAGAAAAACGTAAACTATATTTCCGATATGGTAGCCGGATTGTGCATTCTTGAGGGGGTAACCGCAAACGCTGAGAAACAGGAGTTGCTGAGCGGTTTGCTTTCGGAATGTCTGGCCGTGCGCAAGGAAACCATTTCGCGCATCAGCCACACCGAACCCGGAAACGTAAAGGGATTTTATAAGAAGCTGAAAAGCGATTTCAACGCCAGCATCGATAACATATTCACCAAACTGCAAGGCGCAGAATAACAGCCGAAAATGAAACAAGCAGTCTGCCGGTTTATCTACCATAAGATACTCCGATGGAAGGCTGATGTATCTTTCCCGCGCTTCAAGAAGTGCATTTTCTGTGTAGCACCCCACACGTCGAACTTCGACTTGTTACTGGGGAAGATACTTATCGGCTCTATCGGCATGGAGTCCGGCTTCATGATGAAAAAGGAATGGTTCTTTTTTCCGTTGGGATATCTGTTCCGCTGGATGGGAGGAATACCTATTCAGCGAAATAAGCATTCATCGACGGTGGAGCAAGTCGTACAAAAAATCAACGCTTGCGATGAATTTCATTTAGCCATCACTCCCGAAGGAACCCGTTCCGCTAACCCGAATTGGAAGAAGGGCTTCTATTACATCGCCCTCGGAGCCAATATCCCCATCGTTCTTGCGGGGTTTGACTACCGAAAAAAATGTATCACCGCCAACAAGTACATCATTCCAAGCGGAGACATAGAAAAAGACATGAGGGAAATAAAACTATTCTTCAAGGATTTCACCGGGAAGCATCCCGAAAAATTTGTCCTCGGAGACCTCTAATCCATAAAAAGACAGCGGACAGATTCGGGATTCGCCCCAACCTGTCCGCTATTCTTTTATCTATACGATAACGTTATTCGGAAAGATATCTTTCGATAGTCTGCTCACGGTCCGGTCCTACGGAAACAATCTTGATAGGTGTCTCAAGCTGTTCTTCCAAGAATGAAATGTAAGCGTTGAATTCTTCGGGGAATTCGTCTTCGCTTGTCATCTTCGTCATGTCGGTCTTCCAACCCGGCAACTCTGCATATACAGGTTCTACATCTGTAATGTCATAAGGGAAATAATCTATCTCCTCGCCATTCAGCTTATACGCTACACACGCTTTCACCGTATCGAAGCCGTCAAGCACATCGCTCTTCATCAAAATCAGCTGAGTTACACCGTTCACCATAATGGCGTAGCGCAACGCTACCAAGTCTACCCAACCGCAACGGCGTTCACGGCCTGTAACAGCTCCGTATTCATGCCCTAAATCGCGGATGGTCTTTCCGGTTTCGTCAAACAGTTCGGTAGGGAACGGTCCTGAACCGACACGGGTACAGTAAGCCTTCATGATGCCATACACCTCTCCTATCTTGTTCGGACCTAAGCCTAAGCCCGTACATGCTCCGGCGCAAATGGTGTTAGAAGAAGTGACAAACGGATAAGAACCGAAGTCTACATCGAGCATCGTACCCTGAGCGCCTTCGCACAACACGCTCTTGCCGTCTTTCAGCAAATTATTGATTTCGTGCTCACTATCTACCAAATGGAACTGACGCAGGTAGTCAATGCCTTCCATCCACTGCTTCTCCAGTTCGGTAATGTCGTACTCATAATTCAAGCTCTTCAGAATCTGTTCGTGACGCGCCTTTGCAGCAGCATACTTTTCGTCAAAGCCTTCCAAGATATCTCCTACACGCAATCCGTTACGGCTCACCTTATCGGTATAAGTAGGACCGATACCTTTACCTGTGGTTCCTACTTTCGATGAGCCCTTCGCAGCTTCGTAAGCGGCATCCAGTATCCGGTGGGTAGGCAGAATCAGGTGCGCCTTCTTCGAGATGTGCAGACGTTCCTTCAGCGAATGGCCACTCGCTTCCAGAGCTTCGGCCTCAGCCTTGAACAATGCAGGGTCAAGCACTACACCATTACCTATTATATTTACTTTGTCTCCCTGAAAAATCCCGGAAGGGATAGAACGGAGTACGTATTTCTGTCCTTCGAATTCCAAGGTATGTCCCGCATTGGGGCCACCCTGAAAACGTGCAACCACGTCGTAACGGGGAGTCAAGACATCTACAACCTTGCCTTTACCTTCATCGCCCCATTGCAATCCTAATAAAACATCTACTTTCATAGTTTTCGTTTATTATATTATCATTTGTTCTTTTTCTTTTTTGCCATCATGCACTTGTTGCACAACCCATATACGTACAATGAATAATGCGAGGCATGAAACGCCTTGAATTTGGAGTGTACTACGGCCTGCTGGATGGAGGCGTCTTCAAACTCCGTAACCTTACCGCAAGACGTACAAATCAAGTGATGATGAGTTTCCACATTGTACGAACGTTCGTACTGCGAGGAATTGCCAAACTGGTGCTTAATGACCAACCCGGCGTCGATGAAAAGAATGATTGAATTATATAAGGTGGCTCGACTGACGCGGAACTTTTCCTTTTCAGCCATATAGGAATAAAGCGTCTCAATATCGAAATGACCCTTAATACTATAAATCGTATCAAGTATAGCGTAGCGTTCGGGCGTCTTCCGATGCCCGTTCTTCTGAAGATAATCCGTCAGAAGCTGTTTCACTTTATCTCTTATATTTTCTTCCATCCGAAATCCAATTCAGGCTTCAAAGTTAGTCTTTTTTGGCAAACCAAGAAAAATTTGCAAAAGAAAAAAAGGAACGCGCTTTTCTAAAAGAAATGCGCCAGCTCTGCCTTGTCGTCCGCCACCGAATGCTGCAGTTCCTTCAGAACCTGCTTCCGGTTAGTTTCCGAAAGCTCTGCATACTTCTGTAGAGCCTTTACCGCAGCTTGCTTTACCATCGGGCATCCACCGGAAACAGCCGTTATCGCCTGGTCTAAAAACTCGTTCGACGCCCGTTCGTTCAGCGCCTGCCCTTTCATCAGCAAACGCGCCATCAACAAGAAACCGCAAAGCTGGAAATACTCCCTATCGTCTGCCATCCATCGGAAAGCCGCTTCGGAAGCATACGGCAAACGTTGGAAAAGATTCATCACCGTATATTCCGCCAATTCGGGATACTGAATGGATTCTATCCAGATATCGGCTATTTCGGGATAGAACGAATCTGCCGGCTGAAGCATTCCTGCCAGAATCTTACACTCTCGGATATTCTCTTTCCACAGAGTCTGCGCCAAGTCGTGCGACGGTGTATAGTCGTGCGCTATCTCCTTTATCCGGGGATATTCTATACCGAAGTTCACCTTATAGCCCATCCCCTTTTCACGCATACTCTGCGACACTTTTCCGTTCATAAACAAACGGAACTTCGATTTTATATCCTTTACTATTTCATGTATTTCTGCTGTTTCCATCTCTTCCGTTTTATAGTGTTCCATAATCGCGGCTATAGCGCAACATTTGTTCGGCGTATCCTTCGGGCTCACCAATCCGAACGTCAATCAAGTTTCCGTGGTCATCGGTTACAGGCATATACTGTGGATTCAAGAACCCTTTATAAGGAGCCAAATGCAAACTGGCATACCGCTGCAACACTTCCTTATGCAATGCAGAATCGACTTTCACCGCATAGGTTTCTACGAGCAACCGAGCGGCATCGTAATCGCCTTCGCTCTTGATGCGCTGTATCTCAGCCAAGAGTTCTCCAAACAGTCCGCGCAACTTTTCGTAATCATGAATCACTACATAGGTTTTCCCGTTACGAACGACCATCTCAGCCACTCCATCCGATGCCCCATGTTCCAAAGCCCAGCGTGCGATGAGTTGTCTGTTGCGCATATGCGCTTCTTCCACCTCACAACCCGGCTCAATGCGAACCAACTGAGTCATCAGCCCGTTCATCATATAAGAATAATACTCAGCTTTATACGCTTCCTTATCAGGAACAAGCCCCAATTCTACCATCTTTTCATCCGGCAGATAATACAAGCCGAACAAATCGGCGCGAGCTTCCTCTATGGTAGAACCATAAGCCTTCAGCGCATCAGGATCTACCCCAGGCAACAATTTACCTGAGCCATGTCCTAAGCATTCGTGCAAATCGGTATGCAGGCAGTCGGTTATATCGGCATACTTACATATTAAGTTCTTTTCTTCTTCGCCAAACACAAACTCTTCACGGAATCCGTTCCCCTTCGCAGCCTGATTATAGGCATCGGTAATATTTCCGATAGTCACCGACTTCGACCCGTGTACACTACGAATCCAATTGGAATTGGGCAAGTTAATTCCGATAGCCGTAGACGGATACAAGTCACCGGCCAAAATTGCGGCAGTTATAACCTTAGCCGAAACGCCTTTCACCTGCTCTTTCTTGAAACGGGCATCTACGGGCGAATGGTCTTCAAACCATTGGGCATTCGAACTGACAATCTCCGTCCTCCGGGTAGCGACCACATCCTTAAAGTTCACAATAGACTCCCAGCTGGCTTTCAGCCCCAACGGGTCGCCGTACGACTCGATAAAACCGTTCACAAAATCCACCATAGAATCCGTATCTTTCAGCCAAGCGATGGAATAAGCATCAAAAGTCTTCAAGTCGCCTGTCCGATAAAATTCCATCAACAAGTCTATGACCTTTTTCTGCGCTTCGTTTTCCGCCACACCCCGGGCTTTCTTCAGCCAATACCCAATCTGCTCAATAGCGGCCGAATACATTCCGCCCAGCTTCCAAACCTGCTCTTTCAGTTCTCCGTCCGCTTTCACCAACCGACTGTTCATGCCGAACATCACCGGACAGTCTCCTCCCGACCTTTTCTGTTCTCCATAAAAATCCTCGGCTTCCTGTTGAGTAACTCCGTCATAGTAATTGGCAGCTGAAGTCTTCACCAAATCGGCGCCATCGGCCTGATTCACCCGCTTGGGCATCAATGAAGGATTGAACATTACTGGGAAAACCACTTCACACAGTTCTTCCAATGTCTGTTCCTCCGCTAAAGGAAGGAACGAACGGTCTACACTACGTAAAGCTTCTCGGAAAAAGTCCTGTGAAAATTCAGGCGCAAACTTATCGCACGAGTAATGGTGATAAATTCCGCTCGAAAACCAAACCCGCTTCAGGTAAATCTCCAAGTTTCTGAAATCCATCGAAGAGCGGTCTCCACGGTAATGCACGTACACAGCCTCCAACATTTTCCGGATAACCAAATTATACTTCCCGTTTTGGTCGAAAAGAATATCACGGCCATACAACGCAGCCTCCGAAAGATAATAAATCAGACATTTCCGCTGAAACGATAGCGAATCGAATCCCGGAACCTGATAGCGGAGTATTTGCAAGTCAGCGAATTGCTCCACTTCATAGGAAAACTTATTTTGTTCCATTTTTCATTAACCATTAAAGACAAAAGCTGTGTCAAAAGCCACAGAGCCTTTGATACAGCTTCCTTAATATCACTTTTTCTTATTCTTTATTTGTCAAGTGCCTTACGCTTACGGTAGCTGTTCGGTGTTTCTCCCACATTCTTATAAAACGCAGCATAAAAAGACTGACGGTTGGCAAAACCTACCATTGCACTGATTTCCTCTACATTTTTATCAGCATAACGTTTGTCTACCAATAAGTGCAAAGCATCCTTCACACGGTACTCGTTAACCAAACATGAATAATTCATTCCAAAACGAGAATTGACCACAGCCGACAAATAACGAGTATTCGTCTTCAAATCTTTAGCCAAATCTTTCGCTGAATAATTCGGATCCTTATACTTCTTTTGAAGTACAATGATATTCATAATCTTATCGTATAATTCATCCGCCAACTCGGCTCGAATCATGTCGCGATAAGCGGCATTTTTAATTTTGCGTTCTTTCAGATTGTAAGGTTTCCTCACGGATTCCTGAACCTGTGACGCATCTAATTTTTCTTCTCTCATCTGTCTTATATTTTAGTAAATAGTAATAGCAATTTTCACAAAGTCCTTATAGCTTATACAAAATTGGCGAATGTTTTATTATTGAACAAATTATTCCGCACCTATTTTCATCCTTTTTTCAAATTCTAAATTAAAAGAATCCTTATTCACACAAAACAAGAAAAGCAACACACCCATCAATGCAAAACTTTAAGCTATCTTTGCAGACACTTATATCCACCGACTACAGATATGCTAAAAACGCTGAAATCATATTTCGGATACACTTCGTTCCGTCCCTTACAAGAAGAAATCATACAAAGAGTCATTTCACGTAAAGACACATTTGTGCTGATGCCCACAGGCGGTGGTAAGTCCATTTGTTACCAATTGCCCGCACTCCTGATGGACGGAACGGCTATCGTGGTTTCCCCACTTATCTCCCTCATGAAAGATCAAGTGGAATCCCTTCAGGAGAACGGCATCATTGCCCGGGCACTAAACAGCACCAACAATGAAACAACCGATGCCAATATCCGTTTTGAATGTCGGCAAGGGCGGGTAAAACTACTATACATATCCCCAGAAAGGCTATTAAGCGAAATAAACTTCCTACTGAAAGACATTAAAATTTCACTGTTTGCCATAGACGAAGCCCATTGTATCTCACAATGGGGGCACGACTTTCGTCCGGAATATACCCAACTGACGGTGCTAAAGGAACAGTTCCCCACTGTACCCATCATCGCACTGACTGCCACTGCAGACAAACTCACCAGAGAAGATATACTGAAACAACTAAACATAAAAGACGCGCAAATCTTCATATCTTCTTTCGACCGCCCTAACCTAAGTTTAGACGTAAAAAGGGAATACCCACAAAAAGAGAAATTACGCGTCATAACTAATTTCATTTTGCGACACCACGGCGAAAGCGGCATAATCTATTGCATGAGCCGAAGCAAGACGGAAAAGGTAGCAGAGAAACTGGCAGAGCAAGGCATCCGCACCGCAGTCTATCATGCAGGGTTAAGCGCAAGCGCCAGAGACACGGCACAAAACGACTTTATCAATGACCGTGTACAAGTGGTATGCGCCACCATCGCTTTCGGTATGGGAATAGACAAGTCGAACGTGCGGTGGGTTATCCATTACAACTTACCGAAAAGCATAGAGAACTTCTATCAGGAGATAGGCCGAGCAGGTAGAGATGGATTACCCAGCGACACCTTACTGTTTTACTCGTTTGGCGATATACAGGTTCTAAAGAGTTTCAATGAAAATAGCGGACAAAGAAGTATCAATATGGAAAAGTTGCAGCGTATGCAGCAATATGCCGAAGCGAACACCTGCCGCAGAAGAATACTACTGAGTTACTTTGGTGAGAGTATGGAGCATGATTGTGGAAATTGCGACGTCTGTCGCAACCCTCCCAAGCGTTTTGACGGAACCATCATTGTACAGAAAGCATTGAGCGCTATGGCACGTACAAACCAGCAAGCGGGGAAATACACCATCGTTGACATCCTACGCGGTTCGCTCAATCAGGAAATCATAGAAAAGGGATATGACAAGCTCAAGACTTTCGGAGCAGGCAGAGATATACCCGCAAGAGACTGGAACGATTATCTGTTACAAATGCTAAACTTGGGATATATAGAAATCGCTTATAACGAAAAGAACCACCTCAAAATTACTGAGGCTGGAAAGAATGTTTTATTTGGAAGAGAATCGGCATTCCTCGCCATTATCCAACGGGAAGAAACAGAACGTCCCAAGTCGTCTGGAAAGAAAAAGACAGACACTCTTCTCGCCATACCATCATTCATGCCAAAAGCTACAACTAATGAAGAGGACGCATTGTTTGAAGAACTACGGGCTTTACGGAAAAAGCTGGCCGACCAACAAGCCATACCACCCTATCTCGTTCTCTCGGACAAGACTCTGCATCTGTTAGCTTCTTCCAAACCTGAAGATATAGAAGCTTTCGGACAAATCAGCGGAATTGGAGAATTTAAGAAAAAGCGATACGGAAAAGATTTTACCGAAATAATCCGGAAGCATCTGCAATGATTACTTACACTGCTTTAACTTTGATAATAGCTCAGAACGAGGAATGCCATTATCTATAGCCTTTTCGTAAGCCGCACGAGCTTCCTTTTTCTTCTTTCCCCTCAAATAGATGTCACCAATCGCCACATACGCATCAGCATCGGTCGGCGTAATCCGAACAGCTTCTTCCAAATCGGCCAACGCAAATTCGTCGGAGCCTTGTTCCTGTTCGATATTGGCACGCATCCGAAGCAAAGAAGCATCCTGGGGATACTCAGTAATCAATTGATTCAAGGCGTCCGTTGCCGCAATCAACTTGCCCTCTTTCTCATCCAACAGAACCAATCCCGTACGAGCTGCCTTATTCTTTAAGTCGGAAGACAAAATGGCATTGTAATCAATCCGGGCTTCCTTATACTGACGACGTTTCATGTATATATAAGCCCGGAACAGTCGAGCTTCCTTGTCTGAAGGAAGCAAATCTATCACACTACAATAATCTACGTAAGCCTTTTCCAACAAGCCTTTATCCATGTACAAGGCTGCCCGATTCAGCAAAATAGCCGTCGAATACGGAATGATATTCAGTGCCAACGTGTACGATTCTATGGCTTCGTCTGTTTTTCCCAGCCTCTTCTGTACAGTCCCCAGGTTAGAAAATACTAATGCATTGCGTGCGTTGGTCGGATTGGTTTTCAAAGCTTTCTTATATAACTCTTCGGCCAAAGACAGGCTATCTTTCTGCGTCAAATCCATTGCACGCTCAACCAACTCTTTATACGATTGAGCACACATCGTTCCCATACACGACAGCCCAGCTAAAACAAACAGGCTTCTCCTTATATACATTCTTATCTTCATCTTTTTTCTCGTTTATCGTGAAAACGGTATCCCACACCCAACATCAGATTATTGGGGTCTTTGAACTTACTAAGCTGATACCCCACATGCAGAAACAGACCATGCGTCACATCTGTTTTCAGCGCCAATATCTGATAGAATCCTTTCGTGTCATCACCTTTCTGTATCAAGTTGCGTCCGATACCAACATTTACTGAAAATATAGGCATCACCCATTCTGCACGGACTGAAAGCCCTACAGCAAAGCGTTCCCGGAATGACGGTCTATTGAATTTGTTCATGTTTATTTCGTGTTCCTTGATATTGGCACTTTCATCAAACTGTGCATCAACCGACACTCCGGCTCGCCAATATTTAGTAAAGTTATACATCGGCGACACGTTCATCCCGACCACTCCGAATGAACCTGAAACCATATAGGAATGGTCTTCTGTCACAACACCACGTTTACGGGTTGCTCCATACGCAACCACATCATAACTGAAATGTGGCCTGAAGTGTTGTTTGGTCGTGGAAGACATTGCTCTGCTATCCGCCTCCTCTGCCCCAAAGGTTCGAACCACTCCGATTCTCGTTCCAACCGTATTTACTCCGGCATTGGGATAATTGGTATTTCCGTTCGAGAAATGTGTCAGGTCTACACCTCCCGTTACATTCCAGTTGCGGTTTATCCGCCAATTCAGCATTAAGCCTAAGTTGATATAAGCGTTGATTTTAGAGCCTACGACATCGTTATATGAATTCGTTTCGGCATTAAACTTTTGCCATCCGAATGAGGCTCCGAAGTTCCATTCATAATCGAGAGAAAGGCGTGGCGACAAACTTGCGATGCGAGAGCCCTGAAATGCGTATACAGATACGGGATTACCCAATTCCGCTTTATCAGGAAATATATGGTATCCCACTCCTACCCCCTGGTACGCATGAGGGAATGTACGCCCATAGTATGACTCAGGAGAGAACTGAAAGGAATATTTCAGATGGACAGCCACCGAACTGCTTATACGCTTACCCAAAGCATTATCGCCTGAGAAGAACGACTTTATCGGTATCACATGACCGGGACGTATATCTACACCTACTTGCTGAGGCACACCGGAAAAGCCCAATAAACCAGACGATAAGAGCAAGAACAAGGAAATATATCTTCTTTTCATTCCGCTGTTCCTCCCTTCGGCAAAATTACAACGAGGATTTGTTTATCGCCATACGTTTCGCTGACAATTCCTAATTTAAAATTAAGAATCACGTCGCTGTCGTTTTTATCCAATTTAAACTTCAGGGCATTCTTTTCTACTGCGTAATCAATCGTAAACTGGACGGTTTGGTCGGAATATACAAAGGTAAAGCTATCCTGCACAAGACGCTGATCTCCAAAGGTACTCATCGAATTTCTTATGAGACGCCCTTCTTTATCATACAGACTTCCCGAAGCTAAATATCCAGAAGAGTCGAACAAACCGTAAATGTCTTGTAAATCGAAAGGAAAAGAACGGTCTTCTTCTGCGCCCACACTTGCTAAAACCACATCTTTCATAGAGTGGTACGCCGCCTCTTCATCCACAAACACATCACCGTTGCAAGCACAAGTACCCACAAGAAAGAGACATATAGAAATTAGCTTTAAAACTTTCATCTTTAAAACTTTCATCTTTTTAAGACGCACACAAAGGTAGGGAAAGATTGTTTGAAAAGAAATGTTTTAAAAACTTTTCGTATTTTTGTTCCATATATTATTATGGAAAAATTCGATATTCACATATTAGGATGCGGATCGGCGCTACCCACCATGCGACATTCCGCCACTTCGCAAGTAATCAACATCAGAGAGAAGTTATTTATGATAGACTGCGGAGAAAGCACCCAAGTACAACTACGCAGGTCGCGACTGAAATTCAGCAGATTGAACCATATCTTCATCTCACACCTGCATGGCGACCATTGCTTCGGATTAATCGGACTAATCTCCACATTCGGCATGCTGGAACGTACCGCCGACTTACATATTTACGCACATCCGGACTTGGAACGACTATTGGCTCCTCAAATAGAATATTACTGCAACGGGATGAGTTACCAAGTTATCTTTCATTCCATCAACCCGAAAGAGAAACAAATCATCTACGAAGACCGTTCGGTTTCGGTAGAAACCATTCCGCTAAAGCATAGGCTACCTACTTGTGGCTTCCTGTTTAAAGAGAAACCAACCCCAAACCACATCAAGCGTGACATGATAGATTTCTATCACGTCCCGACTTTTATGATTAATCGGATAAAGAACGGAGAAGACTACCAAACTGAAGATGGAACAATCGTCCCCAACGACAGACTTACATCTCCGTCAGATCCTCCACGAAGTTACGCCTACTGCTCCGACACGGCTTTTTATCCACAAACAGTAGAACAGATAAGACATTCCACTCTACTGTTTCACGAAGCCACGTTCCTTCAGGCGGATGCGGCAAGAGCCAAACAAACCATGCACAGCACAGCCAAACAAGCGGCAGAAATTGCACGAATGGCCGAGGTAAAGAAATTGATAATCGGACACTTCTCTGCCCGATACGACAATGAAGACGAGCTCCTGACTGAAGCGCAATCCGTTTTTCCGAACACGATTTTAGCTAATGAAAACCTCTCAATCGGCTTATAATACTTAAACCTTTTGCTCCCTATTTTATCAAAACTAACAGACAAGAGAACAATATGGCCACATATAACGAGGAAGACATCATTAATCAACTGCAAGACCCGGACTCCAGACGGGAAGCCTTCGGGAAAGTAGTAAGCCATTATAGCAAACAACTATATTGGCAGATAAGAAGAATGGTACTTTCCCACGATGACGCAAACGACATTCTCCAAAATACTTTTCTGAAAGCTTGGAACAACCTGGACTATTTCCGGGGAGAAGCCAAACTGTCTACTTGGCTTTACCGAATCGCGTTCAATGAATGTCTGAACTTTCTGAACAAGCAACGCGCACAATCTACCCTTTCCATCGATGACGACGAAGCATCTACCCTGAATCAGCTGGAAAGCGACCCTTATTTCGATGGAGATGAAGCAGAATTGCTTTTCCAGCAGGCTATACACACATTGCCAGAAAAACAACGCCTCGTATTCAACATGAAATATTTCGATGAGATGAAATACGAAGAGATTTCACAGATTATGGGCACCAGCGTAGGCGCACTTAAAGCCTCTTTTCACTATGCAGTGAAGAAGATAGAAGATTTTTTAAGCAGAAACCATTAAACCTTTTATCCCAACCATCGTCTAAATAAACAAAGGAGAGTTGACACATGAACGAAGACAAGAAGTTAAAACAAATATACGGAACGAAAAATCCTTTCACCGTTCCTGATGGATATTTCGACAATATCGCCGATGATATCATGAAGCAAATACCCGATGCTCCTATTGAACAACTTCCACAGATTAGCCTATGGGGCAAAATCCGGCCTTGGGTCTACATGGCCGCCATGTTTGTGGGAATGACATTCACCATACGCATTTTCATGAGCAAATTCAATGCAGAGAAGAATCAAGAGCCCAATACTGCGCTACCCACTTGCAGTGTATCGGAAATACCAGACGAATACGTAGATCCCATCGTAAATCAGGCCATGATGGCCGATTACCAACTATATGAATACCTAAGCGACGCAACGACCCCTGCAAACTATTAACAACAAACAACTAAGGAAAAGATATACACATGAAACATCTACTATCCATAATCATCGCACTTACCGCTTTTAGCATGGGAGCGGTGGCTCAGCAGCCCAAGTTCAGCAAGAAAGATTTCCGCGCGCAACAGGAAGCATTCATTACCTGTCAGGCATCACTTACTACGCAGGAAGCCAAGCTGTTCTTCCCGTTGTACTTTGAACTACAAGACAAGAAAGAAGCTTATAACCGAAAGGCATGGGACTCCATGAAGAAAGGAAACGAAGACGGCCTGACTGAAGCGGAATACAACGATATCATAACAGGAACCATCCAATCCCGAATAGCAACGGACAAGCTGGATTTGGAATATCTAAAGAAATACAAGAAATTCTTATCCGCTAAAAAGATATTCGATATCCAACGTGCGGAAATGAAGTTCCACAGGGAATTACTGAAACCCAGACCGCACCAAAAAAAGAACAATAAACAATAAGCAATCATACCAAAGAAAAGCCTTTCTCCCCTACGCGGTGAAGAAAGGCTTTTCTTGTTTTTATCGGGTTACTCTTATAACCCTTTACGTTTGGCTTCATTCCACAATTCATCCATCTCAGACAGAGTCATATCCGACAAGTTGCGTCCTTGTTTTATCGTATGCTCCTCCAGATAGTTGAAACGCCGAATGAATTTTTGGTTTGTATGCTCCAAGGCATTGTCCGGATTGATTTTATACAGGCGAGCCGCATTGATTAAGCTAAATAATACATCGCCAAATTCTTCTTCGGCACGCGTCTTGTCCATTTCCGAAACTTCAGCCTCAAACTCCGAGATTTCCTCTTTTACCTTATCCCATACTTGAGACTTTTCCTCCCAGTCAAAACCTACATTACGCGCCTTATCCTGAATGCGATAGGCTTTAATCAGCGAAGGCAAAGCATCCGGCACTCCGCTTAGCACGGATTTATTGCCGTCTTTTTCTTTCAGCTTCAGCTGTTCCCAGTTCTCGGAAACTTTCTCCGCCGTGTCTGCCTGCACTTCCCCAAATACATGAGGATGCCGGAAGATTAGCTTGTCACAGAGCTTGTCGCACACATCTTTTATGTCGAAAGCTCCCGATTCGCTTCCTATCTTCGCATAGAAAACTACATGGAGCAGTACGTCGCCCAATTCCTTGCAGATGTTTTTGTTGTCCGACTTCATCAAAGCATCGCACAGTTCGTACACCTCTTCTATCGTATTGGGACGAAGACTTTCATTGGTCTGCTTTCTGTCCCACGGACACTTCACCCGAAGTTCGTCCAAGACATCCAGCAGTCGGCCAAACGCTTCTTTCTGTTCTTCTCTTGAGTGTTGCATTTTACTTTTTACATTCACATTCGCCACTGATGCACTTCCAAACCAAAGCGCTGCAAGCGGCACCTACAAACGGACCTACAATGAATACCCAAAGCTGAGAGAGGGCTTTTCCGCCTTCGAAGAGAGCCGGGCCGATAGAACGAGCCGGGTTAACCGAAGTACCGGTGTAATGAATGCCAACCAAATGGATAAGGATAAGAGCAAGACCTATGGCCAAACCGGCAAAATTATTGGTTGCTCCGTTTGTCTTGCTGGTTGCTCCAAGAACTACAAGTACAAAAACAAAGGTAAGCAATATTTCAGCCAGCAAACCATTTATCACGTTGTCCGAAGCACATGCATTGGCGCCGGTAGTTGTGCCCAGAGCCAACGTAGAATCTGTA
This sequence comes from bacterium, assembly GCA_963595925.1. Lineage (GTDB taxonomy): Bacteria > Bacteroidota > Bacteroidia > Bacteroidales > Bacteroidaceae > Phocaeicola. Next base: position 107,052 of record CAVBJM010000001.1, on the reverse strand, counting down.
CTAACCAACACGTAAAGCAACGCAGCGGCGATTATAGCGCCGATAGTCTGGAATATCATATACATGCCGCAGTCTTTGCCGCTCATCTTTCCGGAAAGGAAAACGCCCAACGAAATGGCCGGATTAATGTGACATCCGGAAATTCCGCCAATGGTGTAAGCCATAGCTACTACAGAAAGACCAAAAGCAATGGCCGTACCTACTACCGAAGCTGTATCGCTTCCGCAATTAAGACTTACGGCTGCGCCGCATCCTAAGAATGTAAGCACAAATGTGCCCACCAATTCAGCTAAATACTTTTTCATACTTCTATTTTTTAGTTTAATGATAAATCGGGAGCAAATTACAAAAAAAATCTATTCCCTGCGTTTTTTCGTTCAAATAAGTCTAAAATCTGTGCTGCACAATTCATGCTGAACCGAAGAACGGATGACAGAAAGCGTTCTTTCATTCGTCTTACTTCGACCGTTCAACGTGCTTACTTCGGTCGGTCAACGTGCTTACTTCGACCGTTCAACGCATTTACTTCGGTCGAAGTAAGACAACTACATCCTTACATACACAAAAAAAACGCCGGGACAATTCACCCCGACGCTCATTGTAGTGTTCTAAGCTAAAGTTACTTCAACTTAACAGAGAGTTCTCCTTCAGCTTCGCTTGTTTCGATTTTGTCTTCTCTAAGCAACCATCCCAATCCCAAAAACAGGTCTTTTTCTGTTTTCAGCTTGGTAGCCTTTTTCAAGGCTTTGGTGGTCTGTGTACCATTCTCGTTTAGTGCTTGCCAAATTTGTCCAGCAATAACACCAGCTTTTTCTTCTAGCATAATTTTTTCATTTAAATATACAGAAATCCGCCCCTTATTTTCATAAGAAAAGCCTGATATCCTGTTGCAAACATAGTAAAAAGAACCCATATACCAACCTTTTAGGTAAAAAAACTCACAAGTCTGGCCGAAAAAACGCGCTCGTTTCACTTTTTTCGCACAAAAGCATTGCAAAAACACCCCCCTATCGCCTTTTCTTAAAAAGATTCACTACTTTTGCGTATTATTTAGTGTAAAACCGAAAATACGCGATATGACTGAAACTAACGTAACCGAAAGTTCAGAAAAGAAAAGCCTGAACTTCATAGAACAGATTGTAGAAAAAGACTTGAAAGACGGTAAAAACGGAGGAAGAATCCAAACGAGATTTCCGCCGGAGCCCAATGGTTACCTCCATATAGGCCACGCCAAGGCAATCTGCATGGATTTCGGAATTGCGCAAAGATACGGAGGTGTATGTAATCTGCGCTTTGATGACACCAACCCCACCAAGGAAGACTTAGAATATGTAGAAGCTATCAAAGAAGATATCCAATGGTTGGGATACCAATGGGGAAACGAATATTACGCTTCCGATTATTTTCAGCAACTATGGGACTTCGCCATACGCTTAATAAAAGAGGGTAAGGCATACATCGACGAACAGACATCCGAAGAGATTGCGGCTCAAAAAGGTACTCCCACCCAACCGGGCACTGAAAGCCCTTACCGCAACCGTCCCATTGAGGAGAATCTTGAACTGTTCGAGAAGATGAACAGAGGCGAGATAGAAGAAGGGAAAATGGTGCTCAGAGCCAAAATAGACATGGCCAATCCGAATATGCATTTCCGTGACCCGATTATCTATCGTGTCGTAAAGACTCCGCACCACCGCACGGGAGACAAATGGAAAGCTTACCCCATGTACGATTTCGCACACGGACAAAGCGACTTTTTCGAAGGTGTCACCCACTCGCTCTGTACCCTTGAGTTTGTGGTTCACCGTCCACTTTACGATTTGTTCGTAGACTGGGTAAAAGACGGTAAAGACCTGAATGACAACCGTCCCCACCAGTACGAGTTCAACAAGCTGAACTTAAGCTATACCTTGATGAGCAAACGAAATCTGCTTATCCTCGTAAAAGAAGGATTGGTAAACGGATGGGACGACCCCCGTATGCCGACCATCTGCGCGTTCCGTCGTCGCGGTTATTCCCCGGAATCAATCCGTAAATTCATCGACAAGATAGGATATACCACGTATGACGCGCTAAACGACTTCGCTTTGTTGGAGAGTGCCGTACGGGAAGATTTAAATGCCAGAGCTACACGAGTTTCAGCTGTGCTTAACCCCGTTAAGCTGATTCTTACCAACTATCCGGAAGACCAGGTAGAAGAAATGGAAGCTATAAACAACCCCGAAGACCCCAACTCAGGCACACACACCATCGAGTTCAGTCGGGAATTGTGGATGGAACGAGACGACTTCATGGAAGACGCTCCAAAAAAATTCTTCCGCATGACACCGGGACAGGAAGTTCGTCTAAAGAATGCCTACATCGTAAAGTGTACGGGATGCAAGAAAGACGAAAACGGAAACATCACGGAAATATACGCAGAATATGACCCCAATACACGGAGTGGCATGCCGGAAGCTAACAGAAAGGTAAAGGGTACCCTGCATTGGGTAAGCTGCAACCATTGCCTGAAAGCCGAAGTCCGCCTATACGACCGTTTGTGGAAAGTGGAAAATCCGCGTGACGAAATGGCCGCTATCCGAGAAGAGAAGAACTGCTCAGCCCTTGAAGCCATGAAAGAAATTATCAATCCGGATTCGCTTAAGGTTCTGACGGAATGCTATGTAGAGAAGTTCGCGGCAGAGACTAAGCCTCTTGACTACTTGCAGTTCCAGCGCATCGGTTACTTCAACGTAGACAAAGACTCCACGGCCGAACACTTGGTATTCAACCGTACGGTGTCACTAAAAGACACGTGGAGCAAATTAAAGAAATAAGCATTCGAACCCTACTATTACAAACGGCATACAATCCATCGTAACATTTAGTAACGTGAATTGTATGCCGCTTTGGCAATTTTTAAACACCGATAGCCATGAAAGATAATTTCAACAGCTCAAGCAATCCAATCATAAAAAAGGCTTTGGAGAAATACAAAAACATGAAAGAAAGCGGAATGGCGGTCTACTTCGATGTAGATGAACTCACCATGCTGGCCGACCATTACGCAGACCGAAATGAGATTGAGCAGGCTGACGAAATTATTGAATACGGGCTGACACTATATCCTAATGAAACGGAACTGCTCTGTTTGAAATGTCACTCTTTCATCTGCAAGAACCAACTGAGCGAAGCCGAGAGTACCCTGAACTTGATAACAGACAAGCAAGATTATGAAGCTATGCTGCTGCAAGGAGAATTGCATTTAGCATATGAAAACGAAGATGCTGCCAATGACATCTTCTGCGACTTGTATCAAGCAGAAGAGGAAGACCCTTACACAGCTCTTGATATTGCGGAATTATATATCAGCTACCAAGTCAAGGAAAAGGCGTTGTTCTGGATAAAGAAAGCCGGTCCGAACGACTACAAAGACCCGGAACGTACCGCCGTTTACGCCAAGTATTACTTGCTCATCGGGAACTATAAAAAAGCAGCCGAATGTTTCAGCAAAGAACTGGATGAAGAGCCTTACAACTTGGAGGCATGGCAATCACTCATCCGTTGCTACATCTTTTCGGATGAGCCCGAGAAGATTCAAAACGCATTGGAGTTTGCGATGGCTATTGACGATACCAATCCCATAAATCTGGAACTGCAAGGAAACTTTTATATCATACAAGACAATTTCGAGCGCGCCATAGAATGCCTGAAGGCGGCAGAAGTACATGCTACCGATAAAACATCCATCTACTTCACGCTCATGAGCATCTACAATTCCAAGAGAGACTATGACAAGGTTCTCGACTATAGCAATAAGATATTGGGAAAAAATCAACTGAACGATATCGACCTTAGCAAAGTATACCAAAACAGAGCTAACGCTTACCTACACAAAGAAGATTATCAAAGTTGTGCCGAGAACCTAAGAATGGGATTGGAACTCTGTTCGGACAATGAAGAACTATACATCTTAGTAGGAAGATTCTTTTTACATCGTGATGATACAAAAAGAGCTGAAGAAGCTTTCGAGCGTGCAAAACAACACACCAAATATCTTCCATACACCTTAGAAGCAATAGCTCGGCACTGCATCTCTGAATACTATATAGACAAAGCCATTGAAGTCCTCAAGGGGATAGATTCCGTTGCTAGCGATGACTTCATCGCCTATTTCTATTTGGCTTTTTGTTATTATAAAAAAGAGGATATAGACAACGCCATCAAATCACTAATCAAGTTCAATGTCTGCGCCCCCGAAAGCATAGAAGAGTTCGACCTCTCGCTTCCGCCAACAGAGATAGAGAACTTTCGCCAATATCTCGTAGAACTAACAGATGCGCTTGAGCATTCTGGGGCAGCCGGCATGGTTCAGAAAAACTATGCAATCATATCGTATCTGAAAAACAGTAATACCCAACAAAAACTCCAATAATTCTCACTTTGGAGTAAGAATTATTGGAGTCCATCTCGCTCTAAGGTTTTCCATTAGCTGAACGGGAACAACAGAGGCAGAACAAGAATCATAACTATTCCCATAATAACCTGCAACGGAAGCCCGACTTTCACATAATCCATAAACGTATACTGTCCGGCCGGCATCACCAACGCATTGGGGGGCGTAGAGAAAGGTGAAGCAAAGCACATGCTGGCAGCAACCGTTACGGCAAACAGATACGGCACTGGACTAACGCCTATCTGCATGGCGCTCTGCAATGCAATGGGAGCCATCAAGACAGCCGTAACCGTGTTACTGATAAACATGGTCATCAGCGAAGTGGTGAAATATACTCCAGCCAGCAACACCAACGGACCGCTGCCTCCAATGCTCTCGACCAGCGCATCGGATATCCAAGCCGAAGCACCTGTCTTCTCCAACGCATGCGACATGGGAAGCATGGCGGCAAAAAGTACGATGGTTTCCCAATTGATGGTTTTATAAGCCGCCTCCACACTTCGGAAACACCCCGTAAGCACCATCAGCACGCCCGCTATCATCACTGCCGTAACCGGCGCTACAGGAATCCAGTCGAAGACCATCATTACGACCATCAGCAACATGATAGCTGCCGCCACTGGTGCCTTGTAATCCAACGTCACGCTAGCGGCTTGCTTTTGCGGTTGTCCCAAAACCACCCATTCTGTATCTTCGTGTTCCAGGCGCGCAATGTCTTTCCAGTCGCCCTGCACCAACAAGACATCGCCACTGTACATCTTTTCCGAACCGAGCTCCTGCAACAAATACTCTTTCTTTCGACGCAAGCCCAAAACATTCACGTTGAATTTATCCCGAAATCCAGCTTCGATAACCGTCTTCCCGACAATGGACGATGACGGCATTAGCAATATTTCGGCTATTCCGATGTCGTAAAAATCAAGCGACGCCGCATTCGACTTGCCCGTTTCCAAGCTCTTCGCTCCCATCATCACCATACCTGTGTCTGCAACCAATCGTTGCACCTGCATAGCGTCGCCCGACACATAAAGCACGTCGTCTGTTTCCAGACGCGCCCCGGAAGAGGCCAACTGTTGGGTCACAGTACGTAAAAAGCGGTGCTGAGAGCTATTGTCCCGGCGAATCTCCAGAATATTGATGCCGTATTTACGATGTACATCCAAGTCGACTACCGTTTTCCCGATAACATTCGAATCCGCCACTGCCTTCAGACGAAACAGATTGTCGGTAAGTCCATACTCATGAACTAACTGATCCAAAGTCTTTCCTGAAGCAAGCTGTGTATCTTCCTTCTTTTTGGGAGCCAAGAACCATCGGGTAAGAGGCAACAACACGACAATACCCACCACAATACAGACCAATCCCACTGGCAAAAAAGAAAAGAAAGACAGTGACGGAAATCCGGCGTGAACAAGTGTATCCTGTATAATCAAATTGGGTGGAGTACCAATCAAAGTCATCATACCTCCCATACTGCTGGCAAAAGCCAAAGGCATCAGTAAACGACGCGGGCTACTGCCTGCATTAACCGCCATACTGACTACTATAGGAAGCATTAGGGCAACCGTTCCTGTATTGCTCACAAATGCCCCAATCGCTGCCGTAACAATCATGACAAGAAGGAATAGCCTCAACTCACTGGTCCCGGCCAACTTCAGAATCTTACTACTTATCATCTTGGCAAGTCCAGTCTGGAATATAGCTCCCCCAACAACGAACAATCCCACCATCATGATAACTACCGAATTTGAAAAGCCGGAAAGAGCCTCCTCTGGAGTAAGAATTTGAAAGATTAGCAGAGCAAGCAAAGAACACAAGGCCACCAAATCAGAGCGTAGTTTGCCCATTACGAAAAAAGCGGCCGTAACAATCAAAATTAGAATCGTAGTAATCAGCATAGGCGATAGTAAAAAGATTATTTATGTATGCAAAGATACATTTTTTTCGCAATGCTGAAAATGTTTCCGTCACAGACTGACGGTACTGACTCCAAATCGGAAAGATTCTACCCGCTTTATGTCAAAAGAAACTCTGCACCGAACGACAGAGGTAGCAAATTGCAAATGCCATCCATCACATAGACTACATCTTTTCCATACAAAAGAATGCGAATAGGATGCCGGAAACGTTGTTCTGTTTCCAGGATTACTTGTCGGCATGCACCGCACGGTGGAATAGGAGTCCCTACAAAATCAGTTTCATCGCGAGCTGCAATAGCAAGAGCCTCTACAGCCTGATTCGGATAACGCGAATTGGCATAAAACAACGTGGTACGCTCCGCACAGATTCCCGAAGGATAAGCCGCATTCTCTTGGTTGCTACCTGTCACAATCACCCCACCGGCCAAACGGACGGCCGCACCAACCGAAAAATGGGAATAAGGAGCATAACTGCGACTGGTAGCACTCTTCGCTTCCTCTATCAACTGAGCATCGGCATCGGACAGTTCGTCGTATGTCAACGCTTGAATCTGAATAGGTATTTTTACTTCTTTCATAAAACTCTCTAATTTATTGATCTGGATTCTCCACCTCACCTTTATATTTGTCTGGCAATGCAGACTCAATGGCCTTATACGATTCGGTCATAATCATCTTCAAGTTCTCTTCACCTTTCTTCCCCAACGGATAAATAGGCGCATGAATAGTCAGCTTCATCCAATGCCAAGACAATAGTTTGCCTGTACGTGGAAGTATATCGAATGAGCCATCAATTGTAAGCGGAACTACAGGCAACTGTAACTGGTCGGCCATCAGGAAAGCCCCTTTCTTGAAATATCCCATGTGACCGCAGAATGTACGTGCCCCCTCCGGGAACACCACCATCGATGTTCCGCCTTGCAATACTCGCTCGGCATTCTTTATCGTTTCATAAACCTTACGGGGACTAGACTTATCAACAAAGATAAATCCGGCCGACTCGCAAGCTTTCCCTACAAACGGTATATTCCGAAGACTTTTTTTCATCATCCATTTGAAGTTCCGATGCAGAAAACCATACACCAAGAAGATATCAAACGCGCCTTGATGGTTAGCAACGAACACGTACGATGTATGTTCATCCAAATGTTCACGCCCACTCACCTTGACAGGGAGTAAGAATAAGAAGCAGGTGAATTGCGACCATATCTTTCCCGGATAATAGCCCCAAAAATTTCCATCACCAATCCAACACCCTACCATGGTAACCAAAGCCGTAAGAATAGTTGCCACAAGAAAAATCGGCAACCCAATACAAATCTGATAAACAATATACAAGAATCTCATATGCACATCCTGTTTAGGTTCTATCTTTACTTTTTCTTTTTTAAGGTAATGACCGTAATCTCCGGCCAAGCGCCCAACCGCATGGGGAACAATACATAGCCCAATCCGATATTCACATACAGTCCACGTTCGTTCTCCAAATACAATCCTCTATGCTCGTGATAGATAAATACAGAAGGAGAAAAACCGAAAATACTAAACTGCATGTCATGCGTGTGGCCGGCAAGCATCAACTGAATATCCGTTTCGGGAAGCACGTTCCTACGCCAATGAGTCGGATCATGGCTGAGAAGCACCTTAAACATGCCATCGGTTCCTTGCTGCGCCTTAAGCAACTTACCACGGTTCGGGAAAGGAGGATTTCCACTATTCTCTACTCCCACTAATGCTATCGAGTCGCTTCCACGATGGATTATACGGTTCTCATTCATCAATACATCCCATCCCATTTTCCGTTCGCGGACTATCAAGTCTTCTATATCCGCTATTTGTTCGGCTTTGGTATCCCATTTTACATACATGGCATAATCGTGATTACCTAATACCGAATAGACTCCATCTTTAGTTCTCAGTTTGGAAAGAGCAGAAGCGTAAGGAATGGTTTCTGTGGCCAAATTGTTTACCAAATCGCCCGTAAAAACAATCATGTCAGCCTGCTGAGCATTGCATAAGTCTACCGCCCGAGCCATCTCAATCGTATCATTGTTCCAACTACCGCTATGGATATCGGATATTTGCAGAATGCGATATCCATCAAAGGCATCCGGGAGTTGAGATGAATAAAATACCACTTCCTTTACATGATACCAATGTTTCCCTTCCGTAGCTCCGAATATCAAATACCCCAGTACGCACAAAGATAAAACGACCGACAACGGCCAGGCCACCTTCGGTTTACGATGGAATAACCAATAAACCAAAGAGAATATCGCTTTCGGAGTTGAAATGCACAACGCTATTATAATGTATAGTCCCAATACGTCATTGAATCCGCCACCCACTATCACAGCTAAAGCAAAAAGCAGCGATACTGACGGTAACCAAAACACAGGTTTCAGCCATGCCCGTTTACTCCGCCTGAAAAATGTCCGACAGATGTACCAATCGGGAATAAACAACATCAGCAAAAAGAAAACAAACACTCTTAATAATATCATAATGTTCTATCTTTAATCAGCCCTGTAAATTTGCAGCCAAAAACTTACGCATTTCGTCCGCCGTTCTTCCTCGTCGAGCTGCATAGTCGGCCAATTGCGCTTCGTCTATCTTACCCACAGAGAAATATCGGGCTTCAGGATGCGCAAACATCAGTCCGCAGACAGAAGCATGCGGCTGCATCATACCCGACTCCGTGAGATGTATGCCAATATCCTCCATCCCCAACAATTCATTAAACAGAAAGTTTATCGATATGTCTGGCAGAGACGGATAACCCACAGCCGGACGAATACCCTGAAACTCTTCATTCAGCAACTGCTTTATCGAAAGGTTTTCGCCTTTGGCGTAACCCCATACCTTTTTTCGGATAGTCTCGTGCGTTTTTTCCGCAGCAGCCTCGGCCAAGCGTTCGCCCAAGGTTTTTATCAGCATACGTTTATAATCATCGTCTTGATAAGGCCGCTCCATTCTCTCGTCAATAGTTGTAGCGAACGCTCCCACTGTATCCGGGACACCGTGAGACAATGGGCGGACAAAATCGCTTAGACAAAGGAACGGGTCATCGGGATGTACCCGAATCTGCTGACGCAGCAGAGGGAAACGCGTCCCGTTCAAAATCAGATTGTCACCATCGGCATTTGCATCCATCAACCGATAGATGGCATATACCTTATACTCACCATCCAACGAATCCAACATCCGACAAGCGTCTTTATACAGACGTATAGCCTCGGATGCCTTAGCCCTCTCGTCTGCAGGGAAGGCGGAAACCCATCCCGTCCGGCACGCTTCACACCCATGCACTTCGGAGATGGAGGCAAACTTCGGCTGAAAACCCCACGCAAAGAAGAAATAAATCCAATTGATATACTCAGCCAAATTGTGTATATCGTATTCAATGATGGTTCTGTCGGTCTGCATGGCGTATGGATGAAGGGTTATCTGTCAAAAGCCAAGGCTTCTCCCTTTTGCTGGGCGCAAACTTTTCCGTCGGAATATACCAAGTTTCCGTTTACGAATGTACGTTCTACCTTGGCATGGAACGCATGTCCTTCCATCGGACTCCAACCGCATTTGCTCAAGACACAATCCTTTGTGACAGTCCACTCCGCATCGGGATTCACTAACACAAGGTCGGCTTTGTAACCCTCCCGAATAAATCCGCGATTCTCTATCTGAAACAACAATGCTGGCGCATGACACATTTTCTGAACCATCTGCTCAATACTAAATACCTCCTGACGCACCAGTTCCATCATGCTAACCAATGAGAATTGAATCATCGGCATGCCGGAAACTGCTTTCAGCGCGCCTCCTTGTTTCTCCGCTAGCAAATGCGGAGCATGGTCGGTACCTATTACGTCTATTCGGTTTGAAGTCAATGCTTTTCTGAGCGCATCTCTATCAGCTTGCGTTTTGATACTGGGATTGCACTTTATGCGTGTACCCAAGCGATTGTAGTCTGCATCACAAAACATCAGGTGAGAGACACATGCTTCGGCCGTGATTTTCTTTTCTGACAAGGGCTTGTCTTCAAGCAACTGAAGCTCACGCGCCGTACTGACATGAAGTATATGAAGTCGGGCACCGGTTTCTTTAGCTAAACTCACAGCCAATGAAGATGATTTCCAACAAGCTTCTTCATTGCGTATAACGGGATGGAACTTCACTTCGGGATCTTCGCCATACAGAGCCTTTACGTTCTCTGTATTTTCACGGATAATCTGCTGATCTTCGCAATGGGTTGCAATCAGCATCCCTGCAGTGGAAAAGATGGTGCGCAAAGCGTCCATTCTGTCCACTAACATATTCCCGGTACTTGCCCCCATAAACAGTTTCACTCCACACACACGTTTTTTGTCCAACAATGGGAGCAAATGCGCATTGTCGTTCGTAGCGCCGAAATAAAAGGAGTAATTCACTACGCTCTTCTCGGCGGCATCGGCAAACTTGTTGTTCAGGGCTTCGATGGTTGTGGTTTGAGGATTACAGTTTGGCATATCCATAAACGAAGTGACACCACCGGCTGCTGCGGCCATTGACTCGGTATGCATGTCGGCCTTGTGGGTCAGACCAGGATCACGAAAATGCACATGATCGTCTATTACGCCAGGCAGCAAGAAACACCCACCGGCATCTATTACTTCGTCACAATCGGTTTCCGGTTTGCCTTCGCCGTCAAAGATTCTGGCAATGCGGTCACCTTCCACAAGTACACTTCCTTGAAAAGTCCGCCCTTCGTTTACGATGCGGGCGTTATATATCAGCGTTCGCTTCATGGCTTCAATCTGTTTATTGCTTTTTCTTCGGATATTTCCTGAACCATCCGTCCAACTTCAGACGTATCACGCCGAAGATGGCCTCGCCAAAGATACTACTGTTCATCTTTGATGTTCCGAACTCGCGGTTTACAAACACTACCGGCACTTCCACTATCTTAAAGCCGCACTTGTAAGCCGTAAACTTCATTTCTATCTGGAAAGCGTATCCCTTAAAGCGAATCTTATCGAAGTCGATGGTTTCGAGTACGCTACGTCGGTAACATTTAAATCCGGCTGTCGTGTCGTGTATGGGCAAACCGGTAATGACGCGTACATATTTCGAAGCGAAGTACGACATCAGTACACGCCCCATTGGCCAGTTGACCACGTTTACGCCGCTCACATAGCGCGATCCGATAGACACATCGGCTCCGTCGTCATGGCAGGCTGCGTAAAGCCGGGGCAAGTCCGCGGGATTATGACTAAAGTCGGCGTCCATTTCGAACACGTAGTCGTAGCCATGTTCTATCGCCCATTTGAATCCTGCTATGTAGGCTGTTCCCAACCCCAACTTACCCTTTCGTTCTATCATGAAGAGGCGCTCGGGAAATTCCGTCTGCAACCGTTTCACAATGTCGGCGGTTCCGTCGGGCGAATTGTCCTCTATGACTAATAGATGAAAGCACTTTTCCAATCCGAATACCGCACGGATTATATTTTCTATATTTTCCTTCTCGTTGTATGTAGGAATAATAATGATACTGTCGCTTGTCTGCATCATACCGATGTTATATTTGTAGGACAAAGATAGTGGATTTTTCTCACAACATATCCGGAAGCATATAAATGTTTTCGGCGGACAGTCCTTTCTCCTTCAACACATCGGCATCGTCCATAAAGAGTTTTACAAAATCCTGACGCGAGCAGTTTTCCGAAAGCACCTTGCGGTAACAGTCCAAAGCCTCGGACACACGGTTACGCACCAAAAGCAGATGACCGTAGTTCAGCCAGTCCAACGGCTGCATCTTCGGGCTTTGTGTCAGCTTCTGATAAAAGGTTTCCGACTCGTCCAGCTTACCTATCATAAATTGGCACCAAGCGATTGCCCGCCAGGCCTTCTCTGGCGTTTTTCCCAAAAACTCTACTTTAAAGAAATAAGGCAACGCCTTTTCGTATTCCTGCATATTTACATAGCACTGACCGATAAGCGATGTGTACGACAGGTTATCGGGTTTAGCCTTTTCCAACTTCTCGTAATATTCCAGAGCCTTTGTGTAATGACCTCCTCGCCGGTGGCATTGAGCCAGTCCTTCCCAGGTCCAGACATCTTCCGGTTGCATAATTTCCGCCAACGTATAGGCTTTTATCGCTTCGTCGTACTCCTTCCGCTTTTGGTAAATATATCCTATTTTTTGCCACACTTCGGCCGACACATTGGAGTCGTTGCTCAATTCGAGGTAGATATCCAAAGCATCGTCCCAATACTCTTTCTCAAAAAGGAATTCGGATATCTGAAACATCCGCTTTCCTGTACCGAACAACGATTTCAGCAAATGGCTATTCCAAAGCGGCACAGGTTCTTTAAATATATCGCGAACGCCTCCGTCTCTGTATATCCATAGTTTACAGAAGCGGTCTAAATCGTGAATATACCTACTCAGCACACCAAGCGAGTTTTCTCTTTCCGATGCCGTATCCGGGAGCGTATCTTCGGATGCGCCCGGCATATCAAAGCCTTCCGACAGATTTTCGCCAAAGATTCCCATCTGTTCTTGGGGGATGTTATGCATGGTGAAACAGAACGAATACCGATCCGAATCACAGAGCATGGGGGTAGACACCACCGAATCAACAAATTTACGCGCCGATTCGCTCTGTCCGGAAAAGAGTCCTTCTACTTCCATCCGCTGTCTATCGAACAAATAAAACCAATTGGCCGGTTGGTAAAAGAACGGATAGCTCTTCAGTTGCGAGAACGTGGCCATATTCATGTCCGCACATTCCATCTGGAACTGGCCGAGTTCGGTAATGGATTCCTTCAGCTCTTCCATCTTGGCTTTCCACTCCGGATTCTGCCCTATCATCTCTCCCATATCGATAGCAGACATTCCTTTTATCTGCGACCCGTATTCTTTCAGCATTTGCGGAATGATATCATTATTTAGCTTCCGCTCGATTTTTTCCGCCTCACGCGAGTATAAGAGGAACAGCTGGAAGTCGAACAGTCGTTGCGATACAGACTTGTCCACACGAAGCTGCCCCAAAAGTTCAATCAGTTCCGAGTATAACTTAACCCGACTCTCATGAAAATATAAGGTCAACGCGATGCCAATCAGGGCACGTTGCGCAACGACCAACTCCGCACGGGTTCGATATACATCAATCAAGAACATCAGTTTCCGGCGGTCGAACAGATGTATCAAACTCAGCGTTGCAGCACTTACCAGCACGCATATATCGTCTGCGGATATACGCTGCGAGTGGACAAATTCTTCCATCTCTTTCATCTCGCCGGATGTCCACAGAGGGGAAGTCCAAATCCAGTCAAACAGTTGGTTGAGCCGTTTGTCGTGTTGGTGATACAGGCGTTTCTTCTCCGCTTTCTGCTGAGCCTCATCCTGAACGGTCAGTTGCGTCATGCCCAGGCTTTCACCAAACGACTCCAACACCAACAAAACCTCGCGCAGCGGACAAGGCTCAGTGAGATGCGTCTGGCGGTATCGCTCGGCAAAGAAGCCCGAAGCCGTTTTATTCTTCAACTGAAACTGAGCCGAGTCGGCCAGTCCATACGCCGCATTCCGGACAGACTGATAAAGTTTTTCGCGCTCCGGGTCGGCTATGCCCTGCGAAGCGTAGCGCAACATATAGGAATAGGTGGTTTCCCAGTTCTCCACTTCTTCGCGCAACGCCCAGTTTTCGGTTTCACCGGCCATCTTTTTCAACTGTTCCAACGCTTCTTTCAGTCGGTATTCGTCCAACAAACGAATGATATCTTGATACATGATGCTTTCTTCTTTACTGTAAATAATTATTCTTGGGCTTTACCGATGAAATACACCGGCGAATTTTTCGCTCCCTCTTTTCTCAGCACTCCCGCGTCGGTGAAATGTTTCAGCCACTGGAGCGCGGCGTTCTGACGCAACCCGAAGAGTGTTTCCATCGTACGACGGGTGATGCAACCATTGACGGAAAGATATTCCCGAATCTTCTCCAGCATCTTTTCTTCTGTATGTATTTTCGATTTCGTCGAGAACTTGGCGCGTTCAAAACGGGCGTTCTTTTTCACCTCTTGCAGCATGGAGGCTTCGGGACGGAACTTGATGTTTCGTACGCTGATGTAGTCAGCACGCGCTTTGTCGGAGAGCTTATCCTCGGGCATGTCCAAGTCTACCGACAGCGAGAAATAGCCGATAGACGGAATGTAAAAGCGGTTTCCTTGCGACAGTTCATGAATCATATAATCACGCAATGCCGACAGTGTGGCTTCCACATCGCCTTTGGTCAGCGAACAAGAAGACTGTATCTGTTCTTCAAGCTGGCTGGCGGACATGGGTTCATGTTCGAAAATGCGGGCGAAGCGACGTTCCTGACCTGTACCCTGCGAGTTCTGAATGGATTGTATCTCGTATTTGATGCTCATAGTTCCGTTATTGTTTTAGTGGCAAAGATTATTATGCAAATATAAGAAAAGTCAGGCTAAAAAGCGAAAGAACGTATCCGAAATACTTCATGAAAACAGCGCGTCTGCGCACAACATAATCAGAAGAAGCGCAGGAATTGCGCTTACTTCGGTCGGTCAACATGCTTACTTCGGTCGAAGTAAATGCTTACTACGGTCGTTCAACGTGCTTACTTCGGTCGAAGTAAGCACACTTCGATAAGACACCGCCATGAGCGCAAGCGGTTTTTGTGTCGACCTTTGCAAAAAAAGTGTCATTGCCCACCGGGTGACTTTGACTATCTTTGCATCGCAATTTGATAATTTTAATTCTAAATACGGACTGAAAAATGATAAAGAACACAATTCCCGAGCGCATCGGTTACGGTTTCGGCGACATGGCTTCGTCAATGTTTTGGAAAATCTTCTCCTACTATCTGCCGTTCTTCTATAGCAATATTTTCGGACTGTCGATTACCGACGCAGGCATTATCCTGCTGATTACCCGCATTTGGGACGCAGTGAGCGACCCGATGATGGGAGTTATCGCCGACCGTACCCATACCCGTTGGGGAAAATACCGCCCTTATCTGCTATGGATTGCGCCGTTCTTTTCCATCTGCGGCATTTTGCTCTTCGCCACTCCCAACTTCGATTACGCGGGTAAACTGATTTGGGCTTACATTACCTACATCCTGATGATGACGGTCTACACCGCAATCAACGTGCCCTACGGAGCCATGCTGGGAGTCATGACAGACAATAGCAAAGAGAAAACCGTTTTTTCTTCTTTCCGTATGTTCTTCGCCTACGGAGGTTCGTTTCTTGCCATGCTTCTGTGGGAACCACTCACCCAAGCATTCGGCGGCTACAACTCGTCCGAAGGCTGGTTTTGGGCAATGGTTGTCATAGCCCTGTGCTGTCTGATACTTTTCCTCTGCTGCTTTAGCCTGACACGCGAACACCTACACACGGTGAGTACCGTATCGATAGGAAACGACTTCAAGTCCCTGCTAAAAAACGCTCCGTGGTGGTTACTCATCGTTGCAGCGTTGTGTTTCAACCTATTCTGTACCGTACGTGGCGCTGCCGTGGCCTATTTTTTCAAGGATATCATAAGTCCCGACGCCTCTTTAGTCTTACTCAGCGTCACGATAGCATTCTATGCCGGATTATTCCTGGCCGTGGGCGAAGTTTCCAACATGTTTGGTGTAGCCATCACGGTACCCATTGCATCCCGAATAGGAAAGAAATCCACTTTTATATTAGTTAATGTTCTGTTGGCCTTACTCAGCGTTGCGTTTTTCTTCGTACCTTGCACACCGTCGGGTTACTGGACGATGCTTGTCATGCAAGTAGTCATCAGCATTCTGACCGGAATCATGTCGCCTCTGGTATGGAGCATGTACGCCGATGTAAGCGACTTTGCGGAACAGAAATATCACACGGCCTCTACGGGGTTGATATTCTCCAGCTCTTCCATGGCGCAGAAGTTTGGCAGCGCCATCGGCGGATTCGCCACCCTCGCCTTGTTGGGAGCTTTCGGTTACGTGACAGACCCGACGCTTTTGGCACAAGGTGCCACGCAACCCGAATCGGCTTTGGTCTGCCTCAGATGCCTCATGAGCTTTATTCCGGCCGGAGTATCACTGCTTGCCATCGCCGTAGTATATTTCTATCCGCTTACCACCAAGCGAATGGAAGCCATAAATAACGAGCTCAGCAAAACCCGCACAGCTAAAGCGTAAGATCTTATGGAAAAGCAAGACAATGACACCACAGGCAAGCAGACCGATGTAAAAGTGCTGAGAGAAATCTCGCCACTCATGCAAAACGATTTTATGTATGTGGCCGACCGCCGCAAACACGAGTTCACCTACCCCATCCACAAACACGAGGTGTTCGAACTGAACTTCGTGGAGCATGCAGCCGGTGTAGTGCGCATCGTAGGCGACAGTACCGAGACCATCACCGATTACGATTTGGTACTCATCACGTCGCCCGACTTGGAACATGTCTGGACACAAGGCTCTTGCCAAAGCGCCGACATCCGGGAAATCACCGTGCAGTTCTACTTCGACTTTATGTCGGAAGACAGCCTTTTCAATCGCAACTCCCTGCTCTCCATCAAGAACATGTTCGAAAAGGCTCGGAAAGGACTGGCTTTTCCCCTGAGCGTAATCATGCAAATCTATCCGCGTCTGAACCGTTTGTCGTCACAGAAAGACAGCTTCTACGCAATGATTGAACTGCTTACCATCCTTTACGAGATGTCGCAGTCCAACGACATGCGCGAACTGGCGTCGTCTACATTCGCCAAAGTCGATGTGGATAGCGATAGCCGGCGCATACTGAAAGTAAAAGACTACATCAGCAAGCACATCACCGAAGAGATACGTCTGACTGAGCTATCCGACTTGATAGGCATGTCTCCCAGCGCATTCAGCCGTTTCTTTAAGCTGAGTACGGGAAAGACTCTCAGTGAATACACAGTAAGCATACGGCTGGGCATGGCCGCCCGTATGCTGGTAGACACAACCGACAGCATCAGTGAGATTTGCTATTGCTGCGGGTTCAACACGCTCAGCAATTTCAATCGCCTCTTCCGTAAATACAAAGGATGTAGCCCTTCCGAATTCCGAGACAAGTATCACAAGAAAAAGGTTATCATGTAACAAGACTCCAAGAAAAGAAACCGAGAGGAAACAATTCGAATGAGGTTATAGTAGCGACATTTGCAAAGATTGTGTCAGTCTTCGTAAAAGCTATGCCGTAATTTTGTAACGCTTAAGAGAAATGAGCTGCTAAGCTCCATTTCCCGACAATTAATCTTAGTATCAATCGACCATGAAAAACAAAAAAATCCTTCTCCTCTTGACGCTCCTTTCTGTGGGCAGCCTCTCCTGCCAAGGCGCAAACCTGCATAGTCTTGACAATAGCGAGAACGATAGCAATAACGTTTCACCCACGCAGACACACCGCTTAGTAAACGCTTCCGCTACAACCGAAGCGCAGAAAGTCTACTCCGTACTTAGCCAGCTCAGCGGTTCAAAGACAGTTAGCGGTACGGTGGCAAACGTAGACTGGAACATCCGCGAAGCGGAAAACGTAAAGAGTTGGACTGGCCACTGGCCGGCACTCAACGTGTTCGACTTCATCAATCTGCCGAGCTCCAAGGATGTAAACTCAAAAGGATGGATTGACTATTCAGACCTCTCCGTAGCCGTAAACTGGTGGCGGGCAGGCGGACTCGTTGGCGCTATGTGGCACTGGCAACTGCAGGCCAACAACGGCAAAGACTATACCTGCACTCCCGGGACGCAAGCTACCGAAACCGACTTCGACCCTTCGTGCATTGACAATCCGCAATCGGACGGATACAAGCAACTCACCAAAGACCTTGACCAAGTAGCGACTTATCTGAAAGGGCTGCAGAAGAAAAACGTACCCGTGATATGGCGACCGCTGCACGAGGCTTCAGGAAACACCTACGAATACGAAGGAGGAAAAGCTTGGTTTTGGTGGGGAATAAAAGGCTCCGACATCTACAAAAAGCTATGGCGATGGATGTATGACCGGCTGGTCAATTACCACAAGCTCAACAACCTGATTTGGGTATGGTGCTCCCAGATGAATGACGACGACTGGTATCCCGGTGACGATGTGGTAGATGTAGTTGCACGCGACAGTTATTATGCGCTACAATATCCATTGATGAAAGAATACAAAGCTCTTACTGCAAAATATCCGTCAAAACTCGTCGCACTGGCCGAGTGCGGAAACGGCGATGAAGTGAAAATGTCTTCCTGGAGCGACATCTGGAGCGAAGGCTCACGCTGGTGCTGGTTCATGCCTTGGTACGATTACGACTACAATGACGGTAAGGCCGACACGCATCGATACGCCGACAAACAATGGTGGACAGAAGCCTTTGGCACAGGCTTAGTCGTAGATAGAGATCAGATGAAAGCCTTGCTCGCTAAATAACGGATTAATCACACCTTACAGAAACTCAAAATGAACATTAAGCATATATTCAGATTTGCCGCCTTGGCGTTGGTACAGGTTCTTTTCGCCACAAACGTTCTGGCAAACGAACGCATCGTTCTTATCGGCCCTAAAACCATCGGTCCTGGATGGAAAGACAAAATCGTGATTGAGCCTAGACAATTTGCCAAGGTTCAACCCGGCGATATACTTACCGTATATACCGACAAGGCTACCCGCACCGCCCAAGGCACATTTCAAAGCCCCAACGGATGGCAAGCTATGGCTGAGCAATACAAGTATTTCGGGGTAAACGGCGCGTTCCGTCTTACCGTGACCGAAGCTATGCTACCAACCTTACAACAATACGGTGTGGCTGTAGGAGGACACGATTACCACATACTTTACGCCTCACTTACTTCAGCTTCCGATTATCAGGAAACAAACATCTGGAAAGGAGCAGTGCGCATGGGTACAGATTGGAGCGGAAACGCCGAAATAAAGGGCAGTGCATTAACCTCTCTTGAAGAAGGCGATGCCTTGCGGTTGCACATCAGCAAAACGCAAAGCGGTTCGGCCATAAAGATTATGGATATGACCTGGAATCCCATAGACGCAACGGTAGACGGAGCTCCTGTCGGAGGTGACACGTTCGACTACTACATCACCAGCGATGCCCCACTCATTAAAATCGCCCTCGCTGGCGGCGGTGACAATGTAGCGTTACGCATTGGCGGCAAAGACTACCAGTTGAATTCGATTGGCATTGTAAAATACATCGGAACTGAAGAACCAGACACTACAGGGGCACAACACGCCCCACGGGAATACACGCTAGCTCCAGACGAACTGTTCCATGGCGAACAGACGTTCCCCAAAGACTGGAGCGGCAATGCACGGTTTACGGCGGAAGCATTCCAGCACGCTACGACCAATGACGTGCTAATTATAAGTTATCGACTGACACCACAAAATACAGACGAAAAACCGCAAATGTCACTACGCGAAAACCGCGGGAAATGGGCAGACCTGAGCGGAACATCCGAACCCCAATGGATGACACTTGACGGGAACGATATCGTATACACCTTTGATGAGGGTTCACTCGACCGCGTAAAGACACGAGGATTTGTTGTCACAGGCCAAGGATTCATACTTACACGTATACGTATCCTTAAAGTGGAATAGAAACAAGATAATAAATGACCATAAAAACAATTACTATGCGAAAAAGACTTATTTTACAAGTTGCAGCACTGGTATTGTCCGGTTCTGGCCTCTACGCCCAAACCGTACTGAAAGGCAGAGTTCTAGACAGTAGTGCCGGCAATGAGCCTATGATTGGAGTTAGCGTACAGGTACCTGGCACGTCAACAGGAATCATCACAGACATCGACGGTAAATTCTCGTTCACCCTTCCACAAGGGAAAAACCTCATTAATGTGTCTATGATTGGCTACAAGACACAAGTCATCAACGTAAAAGGAAAAACGTTTATCGAAGTAAGACTTCAAGAAGAAGATAAGACTCTCGATGAAGTCGTAGTAGTAGGATACGGAACTATGAAGAAACGTGACCTCACCGGTTCGATGACACAAATCAAAAACGAGGAACTCATGAAAGGCGGATCCACCGACGTGGCTCACGGCCTACAAGGAAAGATTGCAGGCGTCAACATATCACAAAACGATGGATCGCCCGGTGCCGGAGTAAATATCACGGTACGCGGTGCCAACTCATTCACCACTTCTTCGCAACCTCTGTACATCGTAGATGGCGTACCATACGGTACCGACCCCAACGGAATGCCGAAAAGCAGTGCCAACGATGGGAACAACCAGTCGACCTCTCCCCTATCAATGATTAATCCCAACGATATCGAAAAGATTGAGGTACTGAAAGACGCTTCGGCTACAGCCATCTATGGCTCCCGTGGTGCCAACGGTGTGGTAATCATCACGACAAAAAGAGGACATCAAGGTGACGGAAAGCCCAAAGTGGAGTTTAACGCCAAATGGAGTATGTCAAACATCACGCGCCGCATCAATATGCTTGACGCACGCACATACGCCCTCTATCAGAACGAAGCTGCGGAAAATAGCCGCTATTACGAAAACGGAACAACGAAGAACCCGTATTCCGGCACATGGGAATATCCGTACGTAGGTAACGGTTATGTATATACCAACGGTTCGTACAACCCATCTCCCGATGATTTCCTCAATCCCGGTATACGAACCGATGAATATGGCAACACCGATGAAGTGGCCGGTGCTGTATGGCAAGATGAAATATACCAAACCGGCTGGCAACAAGACTACAGTCTCAGCGTAAGCGGAGGAGGAGAAAAAGGATGGTACAGCTTCTCTGGAAACTATACCGACCAAACAGGTATCATAAAGAATACGGGATTCCAGCGTTACGGCGTTTCGATGAACATCGGACGACACATCAACAAGTCTCTGGAAATTGGTACAAGCTCGTTCTTTACCAACACCATAACCGATTTCCAACGTACTAATTCTGAGAACACCGGCATCATACGTTCGGCTCTTATTTTTCCATCAACCTACGGTGTACACACATCGACCGAACAGCTTGATGAATTAAACTGGCTCGCCGCCAATCCGTACAACTATGTCAATGGAGCGAAAGACCAACTGAAACAGATTTCTTGGTTCTCCAGTTCTTACCTCGAAGCGAAATTCACATCCTGGCTTAAATTTCGCCAAAACCTTGGACTCGGATACAACGACAGCCACCGCGGAACATATTACGACAGACACACACAAGAAGGGAAATCGCCATACAATGGCAAAGCGGGAAAAGCGAGCAATATCTGGAAGAGCCTAACTGCTGAAAGCATTCTTACCTTTGACAAGACATGGGGAAAACACGCTATCAATGCTGTTGTCGGTATGACATTTGAAAAAGGTGTGGGTGAAAGCGAATCAATGACAGCCACCAATTTCCCTACCGACCTGACACAGGATGCCGATATGAGCCTGGCACTTGACCGTCCTGTAGTAAACAGTAGCGAGACAAAACAGACGCTTGAATCGTTTTTGGGACGTATCAACTATACCTTAATGGGGAAATATATGTTTACCGTCAGTGCAAGAACAGACGGAAGCTCGGCTTTCTCTACAAACAACAAGTGGGCTACATTCTATTCGGGAGCATTTGCTTGGCGTGCCAGTGACGAAACGTTCATCAAGAACCTCAATGTATTCGACAACCTGAAATTCCGTCTCTCTTATGGTGAAACCGGTAACCAGGCCATCGGCGCTTATCGAACACTAACCATACTGGGCGCATCTAACTATCCATACAACGGCACGTTATCGAACGGCGTGTCTGGAATAGACTGGCGCGGTCCTACAAACCCTGATTTGAAATGGGAAACCACAGCGCAGTTCAATGCAGGAATTGACTTCGGATTCTTGAACAACCGCCTACAGTTTACCGTAGACTATTACTACAAGAAGACCCGCGACTTGTTACAACAAGTCACCATTCCGGGCTCGTCCGGCTATACGCAAATGATGGTGAACAGAGGAAACGTAACCAATCAAGGTTTGGAGTTCACCCTCAACTATGCAATCCTGACCAAGACTCCGTTTAAATGGAACATCTCAGCCAATCTGTCATTGAACCGCAACCGTATAGGTGGCCTTGACGGCGACCAATATGCCACCGCATTGTGGAGCAAAGCAGACCAGATGTATTTGCAACGTAACGGATGCCCCATCGGAACTTTGTACGGATATGTAGAAGACGGCTTCTTCGACAATATAGCAGAAGTAAAAGCATTTAAGGCCTACGCCTCTCTATCGGACAAGGAAGCCTTAAAACATGTGGGCGAAATAAAGTATCGCGACCTCAATGGCGACGGACAGATAACAGAAAAGGATCGTACCATCATCGGTAATGCCAATCCAGACTTTACTTATGGTTTAACCAGTAACATGACATGGAAAAACTTTACACTCGGTTTTATGCTGCAAGGCAGTCAAGGTAACGATATCTTCAACTATAACTTGGTAGATATCCAGATGTCAAACATCGGGAACATTACAGTAGATGCTTATAACTCACGATGGACCCCCAAAAACACAGAAAACGCCTTGTGGCCCAAAGCTACCGCAGGATATACTCGCACATGGCTCATGAGCGACCGATATATCGAAAACGGCAGCTATATGAAGATGAAATATATCACGTTGGCTTACGACTTTATGAAACCATTTAAGTTCATAGACAAAATTAACGTATCGCTCACCGCCAATAATGTATTCTGCCTAACAAAGTACAGTTGGTTTGACCCTGACGTAAACGCAGGTGGAACCAATGCAGCTTGTCCCGGTGTGGATAGTTATTCATACCCAAGTTCACGGAGTTTTGTTCTCGGACTGAACATCGTATTCTAAAACACTATCTGTTTTACTTCAAAAGACGATATAATTATGAAAAAGAAGATATTGACCATATTGACTGTCGCATCGGTCGCATTCAGCTTCCAGTCATGCAACAGTTGGATTCAAGAAGACCCTACCGGTCAGATTACTGACGAAAAGCTGGGTGATAGCGATGAGGCTGCCAACTCATGGGTAACAGGGGTCTATAGCAAATGGATTTATGACATGTTCTGCTGGGGATATTTTCCACGTGTATTGGAAATTGATGCAGACTATATAAGTGGCCCGGACTGGATGTTTAATAAGTTCGGCACTGGTAACTTCCAAGGTGAAAACGATGTGACGGATGCCCTGTGGAACGGTTGCTACGGACTTATCAAGCGGGCTAATCTCGCAGAGACACGCATCAAAGAAATGACCTCCATTACTGACAAGGCAAAAAACAATTATATTGGAGAGGTACAATTTCAAAAGGCTTTAGCATATTTCCTTCTCGTAAGAGCCTATGGCGAAGTTCCTATTCAAGCGGAAGACAACAAGTATGAGAATGTCAGCCAGCCACGCCAATCTGTAGAATCGGTGTATAATTACATTTTCTCCACACTTGAAAGTGCTGCTTCAAAACTCTACAAAAACACAGACGTAGCCTATAGCGAAGGACATGTCAGTGCAGGAAGTGCAGCTGGACTGCTGGCTAAAGCGTATGCCACCGAAGCATCCTCGGCCATGCCTGTAGGTACCGATATAATAATCCGCTCCGGAAAGACCTATAACGGTAGTGGTACGACACAGAGTTATGCTCCCCTACACAGCATAAACCTCAAGAAAACGGCCGTCAGTGGATATGAGAATCTGGACGCCAAAGCTCTCTATGCAAAAGCTGCAGAATGGGCAAAGAAAGTGATAGACGGGGAATACGGTTCTTACGAACTGCTTGATTACGACAATCTATGGAAGAAAGCGTATGCTACCGCCAGTGAATTCATGTTCTCCGTGGGCAGTGTAAGCGGAGATGCTACATACAAGAATGCTATTCATACACAATACACCGGTTACATGACCGCTACAGGATCCGACTTCATACAAGAAGGAGGATGGATAGGTTGCACACGTCACTGGTACGACCTGTTCGACCACGATGACTATCGCATCGTAAAAGGCGTAAAACACCGTTGGCGCGTTTATACTCAAGAGAAATCCAATTCAGGTTTCTACTATCCCAAAGACGAAGAATACACAATAATGGCTACAGGCTATGACCTCAACGGGAACAGTGTAAACGATCCACAAGGAATTTTTGCCGATGGCGTAAGCTATTATTACTCGATGGATTCACAGTGTTTAGCTTTCACCACCAAATATTCAGACGTAACTAACGATGCTATTAAGGATGCCGATGCAAATTGGCCGTTCCTTCGTTATGCAGATGTTCTGCTTATCTACGCAGAAGCAGAAAACGAACTGGGAGAATCATCCGAAGCGATTAAATACCTTAATCAGGTACGCAAACGCTCGAATGCCACATTGGCTACAACAGAAGGTAGTGGAGCACTCGATTCAACAAACAAACTGAGAAGTGCTATCATCGAAGAAAGAGCCAAGGAATTTGCATGTGAAGGTGACCGTCGTTGGGACTTGATACGCTGGGGAATTTACCTCGACGCAATGAACGCCATTGAAGGATCAGATGATTCCGGCATCAGCAAGGTGCGTGAAAGCCGTACACTGCTATACCCGCTACCAGCGACAGAAATAAACACCAACAAATATATCAATGAGAACAATCCCGGTTGGAATTAACTCCAAGTTTCATCATTCACTTTAAAACATATGAAAACAGAATATCAACACAACAAGCCTTTGACTATAAAGTTTCTGGTTGCTGCAGTTACTACTGCGATAATGATTCCGGTTTTTGTAAGTTGTGACAACCTTGTAGACTACAACGATGGCTACACAGCAGCCGATAAGATTGCTAACACAGGATCACCTGTCATCAGCGCCGTATACGAAGTTACCGATACCGCTATGAGCACTCCTATTACTGAAGCTTCAACAGGAACTATGGTACATATCGTTGGCAAGAATCTTAACGATGTTAAATTTATAACATTCAATACAGTACCTGTAGAAAGCAACGATATCTACACTTTCTCAACTGGAGCAAACGTAC
Source organism: bacterium (assembly GCA_963595925.1). GTDB lineage: Bacteria > Bacteroidota > Bacteroidia > Bacteroidales > Bacteroidaceae > Phocaeicola. The sequence continues at coordinate 81,696 of CAVBJM010000001.1, read as the reverse complement.
GCATTCCCGAAACGATATCGTTCGAGACCGTCAATAAAATAGAATATACAACTGAACAGGGAACTACTACATACGACTTCACGGTTCTCTTCCCTTCTTTGAGGGTAGACAACCTCGTCAATGAGTTTACAAATGCCGGTGACTCAGCGCTGATAACTGGCGCAAACTTCGATATCTACGATTTTGGAAACGCTTCTAAGGTAACCATAAACGGAACAGAAGCAAGTATTGGGTCAGTCGGAAAATCATCAATGAAAGTTTTCGTACCTACAGGAACACCCGACAACAGCGTCATCACACTAACTTGGTCTACCAGTGATGGCAGCAAGCACACCAAAGAATTGGCTTTCCGTCCTACTAAAAACTTGCTCTACGGTAACTTTGATGATGTACAAAAAAGCATCGACGGCAGTGTGAGATGCGAAGTAGAAGCTGATGATGCCACGTCTACATCCTCACACTTGGGATACAAGCATCTGCATTTCACAGGAAACTTCGATGCTTGGGCTTGGAACACTATAGACTTAAGTTGCAATATGATTGATGCCGGAGACCTCTCAATTTTGGACGACTATGCGCTGAAATTTGAACTTCTTACCCCAACAGATTATCAGCTGACAGAGAACTCTCCCCTGCAATTCTGCTTCAATTGGGGCGACTCTTACACTTGGAATCCAGGTGATGGCTACGGACTTAATACTTTTGGAGACTGGCAAACCGTAACTTTGCCTCTATCACCAATGGCTACGAAAGGTATTAGTACTGCAAACTCTTGGCAAACACTACGCATCGTACTACAGCCTAAAGCTGCGTTCGTAGCAGACTTCCGTATAGGGAATATCCGTATAGCCAAACAATAATACAACGGGACTTTAAACCAACATCTTATGAAACTGATGAATTTAACCGCACTGCTGCTGCTCGGTTCTCTACACGCCTATGCATGGCAGGGGAAAATAGAAATAAATACCCCCAATACCACTTTACTCCTAAAGGCTAATGAGGGGAAAGACCTCTGCATGACATACTATGGAGCGAAACTGGCCAATCCGTGGCAGATTATCGATGCCGGTGGCGACCTCAACTTTTCCGCTATGCCAACTTTCGGCACTGTGGATATGATTAACCCACCGGCACTACAGGTGGCTCATGCCGATGGAGACCTAAATTTAGAACTACAAGTAGACGAAGTGGAAAGCCGGCAAGAAAGCAACGCACAACTCACGGTTATCACTATGTCCGACAAGCTGAAGCCTTTCACAGTGAAAGTCTGCTACAAGGCTTACAATAATGTAGATATCATTGAAACCTGGACTGAAATCGTCCATCGCGAGAAACGCGCCATCACACTAAAACGTTTCGATAGCGGACATCTCACCATACGCCGTGACAACGTATGGATAACCCACCTCCACGGAAATTGGGCAGCAGAAGCGATGCCTACCGTAGAACCTCTCACTCCTGGAATGAAAGTCATACGAAACACAGATGGCGCACGCAACGCCCATTGTGATGCACCCGAACTAATGCTTTCGCTTGATGGACAACCCAATGAACGTTATGGCAGAACGATTGGAGCAGCTCTCTGTTGGAGTGGAAACTACGAGATTCGAGTCAATACTGCAGACAGCAAGACACACCATGTCTATGCAGGTATCGACCCGCAATCATCAGAATATGTTCTTGAGCCGGGAGTCGTGTTTTCCACACCACATCTAGCACTCACCTATTCCGATAACGGCATGGGAGGAGTAAGCCGTAACTTCCACTTTTGGGCACACCATGACGGAATGCTCCACAACGGAAACGCCGTACGCGACATTCTGCTCAATTCCTGGGAAGGCATCTATTTCGACATTACCGAGCAGCGCATTACCGACATGATGGACGACATCAAGAACATGGGAGGCGAACTTTTCGTAATGGATGATGGATGGTTTGGCGATAAATACCAACGAAATTCTGACAACTCATCACTTGGAGACTGGGTTGTAGACAAGCGCAAACTGCCTGGAGGGCTGAAAGCACTATGTGATGCCGCACACCAGCGGGGCATAAAGTTTGGCATTTGGCTTGAACCAGAAGCTGCAAACACAACAAGCGAACTCTACGAGAAACATCCCGATTGGGTACTGCAAACACGCGGACGTGAACTAAAATTGGGACGTGGAGGCACACAGCTTGTACTGGATATGACCAACCCTCATGTACAGGATTTTGTTTATCAAACGGTTGAAAACCTTCTTACACAATATCCCGAAATAGCTTACATCAAATGGGATGCCAATGCTAGCATACAGAACTATGGTTCTCCTTATTTGCCCACAGAAAAACAAGCAAACCTGTACATTGACTACCATCACGGTTTGGTAAGCGTAATGAAACGCATACGCGAAAAATATCCCAATATCATTATACAGGACTGCGCTAGCGGAGGCGGTAGAGCCAACTACGGACTACTCCCCTACTTTGATGAATTCTGGACCAGCGACAACAACGATGCCCTCCAGCGTATCTACATACAGTGGGGAACAAGCTATTTCTTCCCATCGAACGCCATGGCACAGCACATTGCAGGTTCGCCATACCATATGACTGGAAGAATTACGCCTATAAAGTTCCGCTGCGATGTGGCCATGAGTGGGCGTTTGGGCATGGAACTCCAGCCTCGAGACATGTCGGACGAAGAACGGACACAGTGTACCACTGCCATCAAAGACTACAAGGCCATACGACAAACCGTACAGTTGGGCAATCTTTATCGGCTCGTGTCTCCTTACGACCGCAAGGGACTCGCCTCACTCATGTATGTAAACGAGAATCAAAACCATGCAGTACTCTTCATTTACAAAACTGAGAACTTCATTAATCAGAGTTTACCACGTATCCAACTTGATGGCCTTGATGCATCCGCAACCTATATGTTGCACGAACGTAATGTAAAATCAGGCGCTCAACCATCGGGCCTTGACGGCAAGCAGTTTAGCGGACAGTTCCTTATGAACGTGGGGATAGAAGCACCAATAAATGGCGAATTCGCCAGCCGCGTCTACTCTTTGGAAAAACAGTAATCTCTATACACTTATACTGACATGACACTGAAATCAATCCTTACAATGGCAGCACTAACTGCAGCAATGACATTGACCGCACAAACGACCTCACGCGACGCTCTCATCTCCCGATTGCGCTCTTTACAGCAAAAAGGTACCATGTTCGGCCATCAAGACGATACATTCTACGGGTTGTCATGGAAATGGCAACCTAACAGAAGCGACACTCGCGAAACATGTGGACAACTTCCAGCCGTAATGGGATTCGAAATAGGCGGCATAGAGACAGAAAGCGAAGTGAACCTCGACAGCGTACCGTTCGACTTGATGCGCAAGGAGATTTTGGCACAAGCTGCACGCGGAGGTATAGTTACCATCAGCTGGCATCCCCGTAATCCTCTTACAGGCGGTGATGCATGGGACATCTCATCAACCGAAGTTGTACGTTCGGTTTTGCCTGGCGGGAAATGCCACGCCACGTTTTTGATATGGATGCGCCGTTTGCGTGACTTCTTGATTTCACTTTCGCCTGATACGAAACACAAAACACCCATTATTTTCCGTCCGTGGCATGAAAACAATGGTTCATGGTTTTGGTGGGGAGAGAAATTATGTACACCACAGGAGTACCGTGCACTGTGGTGCATGTTGCAAGACTACCTACTCGTAGAGGGATTCGACAATTTGGTATGGAGTTACTCTCCCAATATGATAGGAACAATGACACTCCAACAGTTCCTTGAGCGCTATCCGGGAGACGAACGTGTGGATTTCATCGGCATTGACTCTTACCAGAGCAACACGACTGATGAGTTTGTAAAAGCTACCCGAAACGATCTTGATATGCTCTCTTCATATTGTAGCGAACACTGTAAGATACTCGCCCTCACCGAATGTGGAGTAAAAGGCATCACACCTAAACGCTGGTGGACGCAAGCTCTCCTTCCTCTGGCAAAGGACTATAAGCTAAGCTATATGCTCACATGGCGCAACGCCAGACATGATGAATATTTTGGGCCGTCCCCCAAAGAATACGATGCCGCCGATTTCCGAAAATTCAGTAAGGACTCCAAGACGCTTTTTATCGATGACATAAACAAGTAAACATACAAGAATAGTAAAAAGAAATACAGGAAACATTAACGTAAAAATTTATCTGAAAAATGGATAACTTCAAGAAAAAGGTAGAAACTCTGCGCACTCACCACGAGGCACTTCTAACTCAAAAGAATACGCCCATAGATTCGACCAATGGTATCTATACGCGCTATGTCAACCCTATTATTACGGCCGAACACACACCATTGGAATGGCGTTACGATTTCAACCCCGACAGCAATCCCTTTCTCATGGAGCGAATCATGATGAACGCCACACTTAACTCTGGCGCAATCCTACTGGATGGGAAATTCCTTCTCGTAGTAAGGGTAGAAGGAGCAGACCGCAAGTCATTTTTTGCCGTAGCCGAAAGTCCCAACGGAGTGGATAACTTTCGCTTTTGGCTCGAACCGATTGTTATGCCCGAGGATGTGATTCCTGCTACCAACGTATATGACATGCGACTTACACAACACGAAGACGGATGGATATATGGTATATTCTGTGCCGAGCGACACGATGACAGTCAGCCGGGAAACTTATCCGCAGCCACTGCAACTGCAGGGATAGCTCGCACACGTGACCTAAAAACATGGCAAAGACTGCCCGACTTGAAGTCACGCTCGCAGCAACGCAACGTAGTATTACATCCTGAATTTGTAAACGGAAAGTATGCACTTTACACACGTCCGCAAGATGGATTCATTGATACTGGCTCTGGAGGAGGCATTGGTTGGTCGCTCATTGATGACATTGAGCACGCCGAAGTGAAAGAGGAACTCATTATCAACGAGAGACACTACCATACTATTACTGAAGTAAAAAACGGAGAAGGTCCCGCACCTATCAAAACCCCTCAAGGATGGTTACATTTGGCACATGGTGTACGTGCTACTGCAAGCGGTCTACGTTATGTACTCTATATGTATATGACTGCACTTGACAACCCTACGAAAGTAATAGCGCGTCCCGGAGGTTACCTGTTGGTTCCGCAAGGCGATGAATACGTGGGCGATGTAATGAACGTAGCTTTCTCCAACGGATGGATAGCCACACCCGATGGACGTGTATTTATCTATTATGCTACGGCAGACACCCGTATGCATGTGGCCACAAGCACGATAGAGCAACTGGTAGACTACTGCCAGCATACACCAGAAGACGGATATCGCTCGGAAACATCGGTGCAAAATATCCTGCAGCTGATAGAAAAGAACCGCAACAATTCACAAAAGTAAGCCATGCAAGACAAATCTTTCGCAAACGAAATGCGCCAACTGCTCACGGACAATATTCTGCCATTTTGGGCAGAGCGTATGGTCGACAATCGCCGTGGTGGATTTTACGGACGTATGAGCGGCAGTGGCGAACTTGATACGGAAGCTCCACGAGGAGCTATACTCAACGCACGTATTTTGTGGTCGTTCGCCGCAGCTTACCGTGTTTTGGGCAAACAAGAGTATTTGGAACAGGCTACACGGGCACGAGACTATCTGCTGAATCACTTCATAGACAAAGTATACGGTGGCGTATACTGGTCTGTGACGGCCGATGGCGAACCGCTTGTCACCAAGAAACAGACCTACGCCATAGGATTCGCCATCTACGGGCTTTCTGAATATGCTCGTGCTACGGGCGATGAGGTTTCTCTCCACGCTGCCCAAAGCCTTTTCCAGGATTTGGAGTCGCATTCGTTCGACCCGTATAATGGTGGTTACCACGAAGCATTAACACGTGAATGGCAACCGATAGACGATATGCGATTAAGCGATAAGGACGACAATTGCGACAAGACCATGAACACCCATCTACATGTGATTGAGCCTTATACCAATCTCTACCGTGTGTGGCCCGATAGTGGGTTACGTCAGCAAATAATAGGACTGACTGATGTTTTTTGCAATAAGTTGCTTAATCCACAGACTTCTCATCTGGATTTGTTTTTCAATACAGAATGGCAGGGCAAGCGCGACTTAGAAAGCTTTGGACACGACATAGAAGCATCTTGGCTTTTGGCGGAGACCTGCGATGTGCTTCACGATGATGAATTAACCCATAAATTTACGCCTATTATCACTAACATTGCGTTGGCTTCAGAAGAAGGCATCAATGCCGATGGCAGCATGACCTCGGAACGCTGGAAAGAAGACGGACACACTACAACAGAGCGCGACTGGTGGGTACAGTGCGAATGCGTTATCGGAGAAATAAATATGGCGCAACACACCAGCGGAAGCCAAAGTCAAGCACATTACGAACGTGCCCGACATTGCTTCGATTTTATTGTCAATCATTTGGTTGACAGCACCCTGGGTGAATGGTATTGGAGTGTCAGCCCCGATGGCGTTCCCAACCTACACGAAGACCATGCCGGCTTTTGGAAATGCCCCTACCACAACACCCGTATGTGTTTGGAAATTATCGAACGTTTAGGGTAAGAATGAATAGTAAAAGGAACAACTCCCACTATTATATGGGAGCTATTCCTTTTACTATCTTTGCTATTCTACAATATTAATATCCTGAATTCTGAGATAAATTAGGATTCAGGGAAAGTTCACTTGCCGGAATAGGCAAAAGGTTGTAATGAGCATCAATGCCAGTCAACGATTGTACCTTTCCCAATCTTTTCAATGCAGCGAATGTTCCACAATAGCCTTTGCGATTAGCGTACCATTTCTCACTATTGTCTGTTCCGTTAGCTTCCTCCCTGAGGTATGCAATATACTCGGCCGAATACATTTCAATATCGCTTTGTTCCCCATCGTTGAATAAGGCGAACACATCCTCATCTGCTACATCTTGAAGTACACTCTTAGCCTTGTCCTTCATGTCAAGAGCCAAATAGATTTCGGCTTTCAATACACAGACTGCGTTTTGAGTAAAATAGTATTTCCTTTGCTGCGATTCAATCAGAGAATTATCTAACTCTACTTTTAAATTTTCTATAAGACCCAACGCATACTTATATTGCTCTTCTGCGCTCGAAGGCACTAGGTTAAAAACTGAAATATCATCAGTGGAGACCTGTGTCAGAATAGGGACATTGCCCCATTGGGAAGCTATATGATACATGACAAAGGCACGTAATGCGTTTGCTGTAGCTAAATACGAATCCTTATCGAAAGTTGTGTTTCCCACCCTCTCTAATCCTTGAATGAATTGGAGTGCATAATTGACGCTACTATATCCGGTAGTCCACGCATTCTTTACAAGGGAATAATAAGGAGTAAGCAGACCGAGTTCCTTATTGTTCAACCTCATTACATCAAGGCTATTCTGTAACTTTATGTAGTCACGAACTTTTGCATAAATACCACTCAACGCGGATTTAACTGCGTCTTCGCTTGAATAAAAATATTCTTCCTGATATTCCACATTCGGCACTTTCTCTAGTATTTCTTGATCCTTTTCGTCTATCACGCCATCACCGTTAAAGTCAACAAACAATGAGAAATCACCAATAGTGATGTCACTGCCTTTTCCTTTATAAAAAGCCTCCATGGTCTGGATTATAGTGGAAGGATGACAATGTTCTTGCCCGGCTTTTATCTTATCCAAAATCGAACTGTCGTCTATAGAACCATCACCCTCAAGGTCACTGGAGAACTTGGCGATAAACTCGGAGAATTCCGCTTCCGACTTGTCATAGAGCATGATGGAGGATATTGCCAGTAAGATGCTTGCATCCTTATTGTTATCTGTCAAAGATACTTTCTCAGGTGAACTCATTTGGTCTGTAATGGCAAATGTTCTCAGTATTTCCCGCTCTGCCTGTTCTTTTGCTGCACTGAAAGACACCCCGTTTTTAACCAAATGTTTCACACGATTGTACTCCAAATGCGTAAGCAAATTGACATTCAGGTTCTTTGTCTCGTTGGCATTTGCAATAGCCTTGAGCGTAATTTGCGAACTGGATAGTTTCCCGGTACACTCATTGTAAAAGTATCCACTGGTTTTCAGTTCCACAATGCCACTGCTCAGTTCCAAGGTTTGGCCGAAGTCGAAGCTACCCAAATCGCTGAACGTATTCGTGGTGAAAGATTTCCCTGATTGCGAAAGGTCTTTATTCAAGTCCGTCAAAGTAACTTCTGATCCTTGTACAAATGGTCCTTTCTCTATATGTCCGGCTATTTGTTTGGAAATAGTCCTTTCTTGTTCGCCTCCGTCACTCTTACTGCAAGAAGCAAACGTAAAAGCGACCGCAACGGCAACTAAAAACAGTTTATTCATTTCTCAATCCTCCTTCGTTTTGCATTTACCGAACAGTTTGTTTATTATCACGGCAATGGCACCATCACCAGTAACGTTGCACGCCGTACCGAAGCTATCAATGGAGATATGAAGCGCAATCATCAGAGCCAACATCTCGGGAGTGAACCCCAATACGGAAGACAGAATTCCCAAAGCGGCCATGATAGCACCTCCCGGAACACCCGGTGCCGCAACCATACAAATAGAAAGTATGAATATAAAATACAGAAACAGAGTCAGGTCGTGGGGAAAACCGTTAATAAGGCAAACGGCTAAGGCACAACTCGTAATCTTAAGCATTGACCCAGAAAGGTGAATGGTAGCGCAGAGCGGAATGGTAAATCCGGCGATATCCGGTGAAACTCTGTTCTTGATGGTCTGCTGTAGCGCCACGGGAATAGATGCCGCAGAAGAAGAGGTTCCAAGCGCCGTAAAATAGGCGGGAAGCATCGTAATAAACAAGCGCAACGGATTCCGCCCGGATACTGCACCAGCTACGATATATTCATATGCTAATACCACAACGTGTAACACGATAATTACACCAATAATCTGAGCGAAGACCGTGATGACATGATATGCTTCGCCCGTATACGACATCTTAAGAAATATACCGAAGATGTACAAAGGCAAGAATGGAGTAATCCCTTTGTCTACAACTCCGGATATGATTCGTTTGAAATCGGCAAATACGTTTCCCAACGTGCGCCCGTTGGTATAAGCTATACCTAAACCTGTTAGAAAGGAGAACACCAAACCGCTCATCACGTCTATCATAGGCGGAATCTTCAGTTCGAAATAAGGCAATAACTCTACCGCCTTGTCTACCGCAGCACCTTGCGCACCATTGCCAATCATCGCCGGAAAGAAGAATGAGCCTGTACCATAGGCCAACAACCCTGCCAGTATGGTATCGGCGAAAGCGATGATTACGGTAACAAGCAGCATTTTGCCAGCTCCCTCTCCTATCTCGGCGATGGCCGGAGTGACAAGTCCCACGATAATCAAGGGGACAATAAAGTTTAGAAACTGGCTGAATATACCGTTAAATGTAAGGAACGCTCTCACACAAACGTCATTGACACAGTGACCGAGCAGCACTCCTAACACGATTGCTATCACAATCTTTGCCAATAATGGCAACTTGAATATCTTTTTCATCCGTAATAAGTTTTTTACAAATCTACTTAACAGCGTTTTAAGGCCGAAATTATCAGAAGTCTCTATGCCTCTTTTTGCTCTTTCTTTCCGAAGCTTGGATCGATTTTCAGCAAAGCCGTCACACCAAAAGTCACGGCACAGCACAGTACAATCCAGATAAAGAACATTCGATAACCCATCACTTCCTGCAGCCATCCTGCAGCCATACCCGGAAGCATCATGCCCAGAGCCATAAAGGCTGTAGAGATGGCGTAATGCGCCGTACTGCAAACACCGCGTGAATAATATATCAGGAACATCATATAGGCCGTAAAGCCAAATCCATAGCCGAACTGTTCGATGAAGACACAGGCGTTTATTCCAAACAGGCCAACTTGCAGATTATAGCTCAGGTACACGTACACAATATCCGGCAAGGATATTGCCCAAACCATCGGCCAAAGCCAACGGCGCAATCCGTGGCGAGACACCAAATATCCACCAAGTATTCCGCCCAACATCAAGCCAACGATTCCTACCGTGCCCTGTGTAAAGCCAATTTGTGTAGTGGTCATGCCCAAACCTCCCTCTGATAAGGGGTCTTTCAGAAACGGAATTTCCATCTTGACCAACTGCGCCTCGGGGAACCGATAGAACAGCATGAAGAGAATAGCCGGAACAACTCCTTCCTTTCGGAAGAAAGAACGTATGGTCTGCAGAAAGCCGTCAAACAGTTGGGATGCGGAAACCGCTTTCGCCTTACTGTCGGATGCAGGAAACGGGAGTACAAAAGCATGATACAGACACAAAGCTAACAAAAGACCAGCCAAAACAAAGAACGTCAGGCTCCAGGCAAAAGGCACATCACCAGAGATTGTCTCAATCCATCCGGCCAGCATCACAAGCAACCCTTGTCCGGCAATGGTAGCTATGCGGTAAAACGTACTGCGTATGCCTACAAACAGGGCTTGCAGGTGTGGCGTAAGCCCCAGCATATAGAATCCGTCGGCAGCGATGTCGTGAGTGGCAGAGTTAAAAGCCAACAACCAGAATACGGCCAACGTAATCTGAAAGAAATGCTGTGTGGGGATGGTAAATGCCACGCCCGCCAAACCTGCGCCCAAGAGGCACTGAGTAAGCAATACCCACCAGCGCTTGGTTCGCAACAGGTCAACAAACGGACTCCACAAGGGCTTGATGACCCAAGGCAGGTTCAACCAACTGGTATAGAACGCGATTTCGGCATTAGAGATGCCCATACATTTATACATTGTCAACGCCAACACGTTGATGGCTACATACGGAAGCCCTTCGGCAAAGTAAAGCGAGGGCACCCAAAGCCAAGGGGATTTGGTTTTCTTCATTTCAGATTAAATAACATTGTCACAAATGTAAAACGAAACTTACATATATGCAAAAAATGCGTGCCGACAAATTCCGACACGCATTTCCTGCTATATATAGACCTTACGGTTTATTTCAACTCGTAGCTGATGTTTTCCAGTTCAAAGACACCTTTACCCAAGCTCTTGAACAGGATGGTATAAGTATAGTACGAACCGTCGTAAGCGAGAGCTACTACTTTATACTTCTGCTGGATGCCGTTTACTTCCGATACGGCATCGGGGTAATAGTGCGACAGGATTTCCTTACAACCTTCGGCCATCATGTTTACTACATATTCCTTGGCAGCATCATCATCCAAGCCGGTCAGTTTACCGTCAGGGTCGTTCGAGCGACGTTTTACCAACGTGATGTTGAAGTTCTTGTAATACGATGCACCGCCATACCAATATTCGGTGTTCGTGCTGTACTTGCTATCCAAGTAAGTCGGATGTTCTTCCGTTACCTTGTCTACCAAATACTGATACATATCCGCTGTTACAGTCACCACTACAGTTGGATCGAAGAACCACTGTCCGTTTCCTTTCAGGAATGTCTGTTTTTCACGAACCTCGATGTTCGAGTTCAGTGTCCATGCGCCATCCGAGTAGTTGTACTGCTTAGCCATCGCCACGGTAGCGCTACCGGTATAATATTTATAGATTACAGCCTTGGAGTCGCCGTCTTGAGCATACGGATATACCGACTTCAGCAGAGCGGGCAGGTAGTTTTCTGCCGGATATGAAGAGCTGAAGTTATCGTTCTTTCCGATGTTCGAGCCCATTGAGTCGTATTGTTCCGGAGTGATGACAAGCGCATCGGTCGGAGTCAGTTTCACCCAGTCTGTTCCATTGAACTGATACAAGGCGTTCTGAGCCTTTTCGTTGGAAGAAAGAACCAAGTTCGAAACCGAGATGTTATCTACCTGTACCGTTGTGGTCTTCGTAGAAGGTCCTTCACCCACATAACGGAAAGCGATGTAAATGTTCTTTCCTACATACTGAGCCAAGCTCAAAGATAGGGTAGCGAAGTTTGAAGCGTATCCACTGGCAGGCTTTTCTACGTTGTCGATTCCTGACATCGAAGGCAAGACATTTGTCCAGTCGGATTCGGTAATCGTGCTTCCATCGAACTTGTCCGAAATCAGCACTTGGAAGCAGTCCGCGTTGTAGTTACCGTACTTCAAGTCGAACTTAAAGGTAAAGTTGGCCGAAGCAACAGATACCGCTTTCGAAATCATCCAGGTATCGGCTTCTCCATCGGCATACTTGTAAGCCGAGTTCTGCGCATACAGATTGCCGCTATACGACTTGGCTACCCAGTTCAGCGAACCTACATGATTTACTATAGTCCAGTTATCCGACGAGGTGATGTTACCGTTCGCCGTAGCAGACTCGAAGTCCTCACCCAGCAAAGTAGCTCCCGTAAACTCGGGGTCTTTGTCATCGCTCAAGTAATCTACCAAAACCATGTCACCTTCCTGACTGTCCGCAATATTTGCACTCAGCAGAGCCGGGATAGAAGCATCGGCAGAATGTGTAGGAGCAAAGAATCTCACCGGGCTGTCTTCGCCCCAAAGCGAAGCGTAGTCTGCTGCCGACACCTTGTATGTCTCTATCGCAAGGTATTTCTTCTCCAGTTCCGTATTTTCGCCGCTGTAATTGTAAGTAACGCCTACGCTAGAACCGTCGCCATACGATCCGAACGTGGAAGAGATGATGGCGGGCACGTACTTGTCGGCCGTTGCGAACTCGTTCAGAGCCATTTGGGTCTTCACAGCCTTGGCCAACGCTATCTCCTCATCGGTAGTAGCATTCTTTTCGGCCGCTTTCGAGATGGACGTATAGTCTGACTCGGTCAGCACATACTCATCTTTCGTTTTTACATTTTGGGCGTTTTCGGCATCTATCTCATCGTAAATATCCTGCACTGGCGTACACGATGCCAATGCCACCAAAGACAATGCCCATACACTGCTATATCTAAATTTCATAAGTTTCCGTATTTTATATGATTAGAAAGTTACTTTAAAGCCTGTAGACCATGTTCTGCCGAATCCATAGTAAACCAATGCGCTCTTACGGTCGTGGTTGGCTCCATCGGTAGCGTCGGAAATGTATTCTACGTTTGTCAGGTTATTCACGTTCACGTAAAGTGAACCTTTCACATTCTTGGAGATGTCAAACTTGTAGGTCATACCCATGTCGATAGTATAGAAATCGGGCAACTTCCAAGCGTCGATACCTGAGTCTTTCTTCTCTGTACGGTTCGAGGGATCGAAATCGGCGTAGTTCTTTCCGGCGTAGTTATAGGAAGCGTGAAGTTTTACACCGTTGAATACTTCCCATCCCACTGACAAGGCTCCAGTCATCTGAGCCGAGTTTCCTACGTGGAGGTCTTTTACGTATGCATTGTAAGTACCGATGGGTTTGTTGTTTTCATCGTACATGGTGAAGTTCACGTCGTCTACCCATTTCCAGTCACCCCATGAGAACATACCTTTCAGTTCCAACGTCTTGACCGGACGGTAAGTAGCTTCCAGTTCTACACCGTAGTGTACAGCGTCCAGACCAGTGATGTTGGCCGTTTCCTGAGCGATGGTACGTTTCAACGACTTGTCGTTCCAGCGGGTGTAATATCCGTTCAGAGCAATGTTTACGTTTTCTGTACTGAATCCGTATCCTACTTCGAAAGTCATAATCTTCTCATACGGAGCGCCCGTGTTAATCTGGATGTTATTGTTCGGGAATACGGTGTTCAAGTAAGGAGCACGGGTAAAGTATCCGGCGTTTACAAAGGCATTGTGGTTCTCAGTAAACTTATAGTTGAAACCTCCCTTTATACTCCAGGGCAAGAAGTTTACGAATTTCGACTTGTACTCTCCGTCTATCAGCGAGCCTCCGTAGTCGATGTAGCGGTAAGACTCGTCAGTCAGAGAGCCCGACAAGAAAGCCGACCATTTTTCGGCAGAATATTCAGCCTGAGCGAAAACTCCCGCCCAAATGATTTCGCCTGCACTGTCAAACTGTACTTTGTCACCTTCCTTCAGCAGCTGGTTCTTGGTCTGGAATCTCAGCGGAGAGGTGGTCATATAATATTCTCCACCCAACAGGTCTTCGATGGTTTCGTTGTGGAAACCTTTGTAGTAACGTCCGTCGAAACCGGCAGTCAACGTAAACTTATCGGTGAAATGATTCTTGTACGATGACAACAAACCGTACCAAGTATGGTTGTTCTGCGCATTGGTAAAGATAACCTGTGAACCATTGTCCGCGCTGGCGTTTGCTGCATAAACGGCGTTGTAGTCGAACAGGTTGTCGTTCGTCAGTAAAGCACCGTCTTTCGGACGACCGGTCTTATTGTCAATAGTCAACCATTCGGTATGAGAACCGCGCACACGGCGTCCACCACCTCTCGCCCACGAACCGTAGAGAGAGGTATTCAACGACGATTTCTCATCGATAGTCCAATAATGGTTCAATGAAACCTGAGGTTTGTGGTAGTAGTTGCGTCCGTAACCCGAACCTACGATTTCACCGTTCAGGTATCCGTAACCGTTGTTGTAGCGGCCACCGTCGGGACTATTCTTATAGTCTTCGATATAGTGTTTTGTACCGCGCTGGTTGTGCCACTGAGGAGCGCCAAAAGCGGTCAAAACCAACTTATGGTTAGCGTTTATCTGTTTAGAGAGACTTCCGAAATAAGTCCATGCTTCGTAGTTTGTTCCCTTTACGTAACCGTCACCTTTATTGAGCACTCCCATCAGGGTCAGCGCCCATCCGTTTTCCATCTGTCCGGTAGACAGTGTCAGGCTATACTTGCGGAAACCGTCGTTACCAACTCCGATGTAAGCCGATCCGCCACGTTTAGCGTCAACGCCTTTGGTTACCATGTTCATAGTACCACCCACCGAAGACAATCCCAAGGCAGAAGCACCCAAACCGCGTTGCACCTGAACAAACTGAGTCGCATCGTTCAGCGATGACCAGTTAGACCAGAATACTTTACCGTTTTCCATACCGTTGATAGGCACACCGTTTATCATGATACCCAAATTGGAAGAATCGAAACCGCGCATCGTGATACGCGAGTCACCGTAACCACCGCTCTCACGGGTAGCGTAAACTGAAGGGGTAGATTTCAGCAACTCCGGAAACTCCAGGTTACTCATCTTTTCCTCTATCTGAGCCAATTTCACATTCGAAATAGGGATAGGTGTCTGACGGTCTTTTTTGATGATTGAGGCGATAACGCTCACTTCGTTCAGACCTACAGCATCAGACGAAAGAGCCACTTCGCCCAAATCGGTAGTTCCCGAAACTTTAACTACACGGGTATCCTCGGTATAACCTACGTAAGTAAACACCAGAGTAACCTTGCCGGAACTCAGTTTCATTGTAAAATTTCCATCCAGGTCGGTAATCGAGCCCTGACTGGTACCTTTTACGGAGACTGTAGCCCCTATCAACGGTTCCCCGTTCTCCGCATCCACGACTTTTCCTTTCAATACGGCTTGCGCCATCGATGTAGTGGCGCAGCACAAGGTAAGCACCACAAACAGAAAGAAATGTTTCAGATGATTTTTCATACTTCTCTTTTATTCTTTTTATTACAAATTAATATAACGGTGCAAAAATACAAAATTTGTTTAAAACGGGATATTACAAAAATGTGATATTGCAAAAACATCCCGTTTTTAACGAGTTTATGTTAACCGGCTCACGCATTAACAAGCCTCTCATATCTATACTCATTCCAAATAACACAATTTTGTATCTTTCTCGCTATGAACATCTTCCAAAAATCACAACACATCAGTACAACATGGTGTACAATACGCAGTACAACATCTTTTTCTTTCGTTTTCAGCCGATTAACCCCAAAAGTGTGTAACGCGGTACAACATGCAGTACAACATCTTGGCGTTTCCCTACCTATTATATATATAAATAAAAGGATAAAAGTAAGGCAGATGTTTTTCGGGGCTAAAAACCACCTGCTGTCTTATCAGCCTTTTCAGTTTAATCTTTATAAATCTCCGGCGAGAGGTTACGCAAAACGTCCCGAGGTTTTTAAAATCTCTCGCCAGAGAAAAAAAATTCTGCGGCGAGGAATTTCAAGCGCACTTACTACTCACGAATAATCCGTATAAGCCCCCGCACGTCCCTACGACAATTCGTCCATCTGGCGAACCGTTTTTCGAAAAATTCACTACCTTTGCATGATATACAATACATACACTCACAAAGATATAGTCATGGAAGGACTTTTTGCAAGAAAAAGTATCAGTATTTTACAGGAGGAAGCACAACAAACGGGAACAAAAACCCTGAAGAGGGTACTGGGATCTATCAGTTTGGTTGCGCTGGGGGTAGGAGTCATCATCGGAGCCGGACTGTTTTCCATCACAGGTCTGGTAGCCTCAGAATTTTCCGGCCCTGCCATCACCCTTTCTTTTATCGTTGCAGCCATTGGATGTTGCTTCGCCGGATTGTGCTACGCTGAGTTCGCCTCGATGATACCCGTGGCGGGAAGCGCCTACACCTACTCGTACGCTACCATGGGAGAACTGATAGCATGGATTATCGGGTGGGATTTGGTGCTGGAATATACCGTAGCCGCCACCACCGTAAGTATCAGTTGGAGTCGGTATCTGGTAGTGTTCCTTCAGGGAATTGGCATCGACTTGCCGCACGCCTTTACCGCTTGTCCGTGGGACGGCGGTGTCATCAACATTCCGGCCATGATTATCGTGGTACTCATGAGTCTGATTCTGATGCGCGGCACAGCTGGAAGCTCGTTCTTCAACGGATTCATCGTTTTCTTGAAAATCAGCATCATCCTTACATTTGTGATATTGGGATGGAAATTCATAAATACTGAAAACTACGTGCCCTACATCCCAGAGAATACCGGTACACTGGGACACTTCGGCATTTCGGGCATCCTGCGTGGAGCGGCCATCGTGTTCTTTGCCTTCCTGGGCTTTGACGCCGTGAGCACCGCCGCGCAAGAAACCAAGAATCCCAAACGGAATATGCCCATTGGCATTTTGGTTTCGCTGCTGGTATGTACCGTGCTCTACATTCTCTTCGCCCACGTAATGACGGGCGTAGTACCATACACCAAGTTCGGAGGACAAGAGGGTATCGCTCCCGTGGCCGTAGCCATTGAGCATATGGGAACGGCGGACAGTGCCGGCATCATCCACCCCGCCTATCCGTGGCTGAACAAGGCTATCATCTTCGCCATCCTGTTCGGATACTGCTCCGTTATCATGGTGACCCTACTGGGACAAAGCCGCGTATTCTTGAGCATGAGCCACGACGGACTGCTTCCGCCATTTTTCTCGAAGATTAACGAGCGTTTCCGTACGCCGGTTCACAGCAATATGTTGTTTATGATTATCGTCAGTCTGCTGGCAGGATTCGTCCCCGCACAGGTAGCCGGCGAAATGACCAGCATCGGCACCCTGCTGGCTTTCACACTGGTATGCGCAGCCGTGCTAATCGTACGCAAGACCATGCCCGATGTACACCGTGCATTCAAGGTGCCGTTTGTGCCGTTCGTTCCCATCATGGGAATCCTGACCTGCCTGTGCATGATGTGCTTCCTACCGGCTGACACTTGGATACGACTGGTATTATGGATGCTTATCGGCCTGGACGTGTACGCCGGATACGGCATCAAGCACAGTAAACTGGAACCGAACAGAGCGCACCGAAAAGGAGGAAACGTACTGAATATCTTAGGTCTGCTACTCGCCCTGCTGAGCATCATCACCGGACTGTGGCATCAGCAAACCATCGGCTGGAATGAAGACAAGACGCTTCTGTCTATCTCATTCGCTTTCGCCTTTACACATTGCGCCTACTACATGTGGCGCATTTGGAAACAGGCTCAAGCGGTAAACCCTTAAAAAGAGTTATAAAACAAAACTGTTTCCACAAAAAGCACGAAATAGACTACCTGTAAAGGTTAAATATATTGTTATTTTACGACATTTTTGAGAACCCATGGAAAAGAGCATATTGTTTACGGCTATACAAGCCGCCCTGGAAGCCGGGGATGAAATCATGAAAGTGTACACCGACCCGAACGCCGACTTTGAGATAGAACGAAAAGCCGACAACTCGCCGTTGACCATCGCCGACAGAAAATCGCACCAAGTCATCGTACGGTGGCTGACCGATACCCCCTACCCCATACTAAGCGAAGAGGGAGCCAAAATCCCTACCGAAGAACGTATGGCGTGGAAAGAATTGTGGGTGGTAGACCCACTGGACGGCACCAAGGAATTCATCAAACGGAACGGTGAATTTACGGTAAACATCGCCTATGTAAAAGACGGAATTCCTGAAGCCGGCGTTATTTATATTCCCGTAAAAGAAGAACTGTATTTCGCCGACAAGGCAACGGGAGCGTTCAAGGTTACAAACGGAAACGGACTCCTCACGGACATCGCTCACGCGAAAGCTACCCCAACCAGTTTGGACGACCTCATCGGGAAGTCGGACAAGCTGCCCTATGAGAAGAAGCACGACACGTTCCGCATCGTAGCCTCGCGCTCGCACCTGAACGCCGAAACAGAAGAGTACATCAAGCAGATGGAACAGGAACACGGCAATGTGGAAACGGTATCGAAAGGCAGCTCGCTGAAGCTTTGCCTGATAGCCGAGGGAAACGCCGACGTTTATCCGCGCTTCGCCCCCACCATGGAATGGGATACAGCTGCAGGCGACGCCATCATCCGTGCCACTGGGAAGAACGTATTCCAAGCACAGACCGACACGCCTTTGCAATACAACAAGGCAGACTTGCTCAACCCTTGGTTCATCGCACTATAAGCACGCCGGTCAATGAACATAGAAATCGTCATCGTACTGGTCAGCCTTGTGGCCATGCTCGCCGCCCTGATTATGGACAAAATGCGTCCGGGAATGATTCTATTCTCGGTGGTTGTAGTGTTCTTGGCTACGGGTATACTCTCTCCTAAAGAAATGCTGGAAGGTTTCAGCAACAAGGGTATGATTACCGTAGGGCTGCTTTTTCTGGTGAGCGAAGGCATCCGCCAAAGCGGAGCGCTGTCGCAGGTCATCAAGAAACTGCTACCGCAGAAAAAGACTACGGTATTCAAGGCACAGGTACGTATGCTTCCCTTTATCGCCTTTATCTCAGCGTTTCTGAACAACACCCCCATCGTGGTAATCTTCGCCCCCATCATCAAGCGATGGGCCAGCGCCATGAAGATGCCTGCTACCTACTTCCTGATTCCCTTGTCGTACGTCACCATTCTGGGAGGACTTTGCACCCTTATCGGGACGTCTACCAACCTTGTGGTACACAGCATGATACTGGACGCCGGGCTGAAAGGGTTCGGGATGTTCGAATTGGGGAAAGTTGGCATATTCATCGCCATCGTCGGTATCATCTACTTGCTTGTATTCTCGAAGAAACTGCTTCCGGCCGGACGCCCGGACATCAAGTTGACCGAAGATAACGGAGACAAGACCATGCACCTGACCGAGGCGGTCATCGGTACCCGATTCCCCGGTATCAACAAGTCGGTTTCCGACTTCAACTTCACCCGTCACTACGGAGCCATCTTGAAAGAAGTACGCCGAAGCGGTAAGTCGTACACCGACTTTACCGGACTCAGCTTCAGCGATGGAGACACCTTGGTATTTCTGGCCGACGATAGTTTCATCAAGACCTGGGGAGAATCGTCGGTCTTCCTAATGTTGGCCAACAGCAAAGATTACGAACCGGCAGGAAAGAAAAAAAGATGGTTCGCCCTGTTTCTGCTCCTGTTTATGATAGTAGGAGCCACCATCGGCGAACTGCCCGGAATAGAGAAATGGTTACCCGAAGGGATGAAACTGGACATGTTCTTCTTCGTGGCTATAACCACCGTTATCATGGCATGGGCGCAGATATTCCCCGCACGGAAATACACCAAGTACATCTCGTGGGACATCTTGATGACCATTGCTTGCGCTTTCGCCATCAGTAAGGCGATGGAGAACTCGGGTGTAGCCGACCTTTTGGCAAAAAGCATCATCAGTCTGGGTCACGACCACGGCCCTTACGTCATACTGGCTGCCATCTTCTTGATAACAAACATCTTTACAGAACTAATTACGAACAACGCCGCAGCGGCACTGTCGTTCCCGTTGGCTTTGTCGTTGTCGCAACAGTTAGGCGTAAACCCGATGCCTTTCTTCGTGGTTATCTGCATGGCTGCTTCGGCCAGCTTCTCCACCCCCATCGGTTACCAAACGAACCTCATCGTGCAAGGTATCGGAAACTATAAGTTTACCGATTTTGTAAAGATAGGTCTTCCGCTGAATATCATCACTTTTTTAATATCGGTCTTCGTCATTCCCCTGATATGGCCGTTCTAATCACACAAAATCACCATTATGAGCGATAAAGCAACAAACATTTACCCCATATTCGACCGCATGCTGACCCGCGCCGACAAAGAAACCCTGCTAAAACAACACAGTGTCATGATTTGGTTTACCGGGCTGAGCGGATCGGGAAAAAGTACTCTGGCCATAGCCTTGGAACGCGAACTGCAAAACCGCGGTCTGCTATGCCGCATCCTGGACGGAGACAACATACGCAGCGGCATCAATAACAACTTGGGATTCTCGGCGGAAGACCGTGTAGAAAACATCCGTCGCATAGCCGAGATAGGCAAACTATTCGTTGATACGGGTATCATCACCATAGCTGCTTTCATCAGCCCCAACAACGATTTGCGCGAAATGGCTTCCAACATCATCGGGAAAGAGAACTTTATGGAAATCTACGTCAGCACTCCCATCGAAGAATGTGAACGGAGAGACGTAAAAGGACTCTACGCCAAAGCGCGAAAAGGAGAGATAAAGAACTTCACAGGCATATCCGCCCCGTTCGAAGAGCCTCAACACCCCGACCTCGCCATCGACACCTCCCAATTAAGCGTGGAAGAGTCGGTTCGGGAACTGCTGAATCTGATACTCCCCCGAGTAAAACAGAACTGAAAATGAAAATACAAACTATTATATCGAAATGGAAGAAACATACAATTTAAGCCATTTAAAAGAACTCGAAGCCGAGTCTATACACATCATCCGCGAAGTGGCCGCCGCTTTCGAAAATCCGGTTATGCTCTATAGCATCGGAAAGGACTCTTCGGTGATGGTTCGTTTAGCGGAAAAGGCTTTCGCCCCGGGCAAAGCACCGTTCCCCCTGATGCACATCGACTCGAAATGGAAATTTAAGGACATGCTGACATTCCGTGACACCTACGCTAAGGAACACGGATGGAAACTGATAGTGGAAAGCAATATGGAAGCTTTTAACGCCGGTGTAGGACCGTTCACCCACGGCAGCAAAGTACACACCGACCTGATGAAGACCCAAGCCCTACTCCACGCACTGGACAAATACAAGTTCGACGCTGCATTCGGTGGAGCACGCCGCGATGAAGAGAAATCAAGAGCCAAAGAGCGTATTTTCTCTTTCCGAAACGAATTTCACCAGTGGGATCCCAAGAACCAACGACCGGAGCTGTGGGACATCTACAACGCCCGCATCCGCAAGGGTGAAAGCATCCGTGTATTCCCGTTGAGCAACTGGACGGAACTGGACATCTGGCAATATATCCGACTGGAGAACATACCCATCGTCCCCCTGTACTTTGCCAAAGAACGTCCCGTGGTAAACATTGACGGACAACTCATCATGCCCGATGACGAACGTTTGCCCGAAAAGTACCGCGACAAAATAGAGATGAAGAAGATACGTTTCCGCACCTTGGGCTGCTGGCCTCTGACAGGAGCCATCGAAAGCGAAGCCGATACGATAGAAAAAATCGTAGAGGAAATGATGACTACGACCAAGAGCGAACGCACCACACGCGTGATTGACTTCGACCAGGAAGCTAGTATGGAAGAGAAGAAACGCGAAGGTTATTTCTAATATACCACAAAAGAATCTCAAAAAATACAATGGAAGAAATAGATAAAACAAAGTCGGGTAATCCGATGGAAGGCGATGGACGCGGCAAGATGTCCATCGAGGAATTTCTGAAAAACGATGAACAAAAAGACTTGCTGCGTTTTCTGACAGCCGGATCGGTAGACGATGGGAAGTCGACCCTCATCGGCCGACTGCTTTTCGACAGCAAGAAACTATACGAAGACCAACTGGACGCTTTGGAACGCGACAGTAAACGGGTTGGAAACGCTGGAGAGCACATAGACTACGCCCTGTTGTTGGACGGTCTGAAGGCTGAACGTGAACAAGGTATCACCATAGACGTAGCCTACCGCTACTTCTCGACCAACCACCGCAAGTTTATCATTGCCGACACTCCGGGGCACGAACAATATACCCGTAACATGATTACCGGTGGATCGACCGCCAATTTGGCCGTCATCTTGGTAGACGCGCGAGCCGGTGTCATCACACAGACACGCCGCCACACCTATCTGGTTTCCCTCTTGGGTATTAAGCACGTGGTATTGGCCGTAAACAAGATGGACTTGGTAGACTTCTCGAAAGAGGTGTTCGACAGTATCGTGTCCACCTACAAGGCGTTTATCACTCCACTGGGTGTACCCGATGTAACCTGCATCCCTCTTTCGGCATTGGACGGCGACAACGTGGTATCCAAATCCGACCGCACTCCGTGGTACGAAGGCCCATCATTGTTGGATTTCTTGGAAACCGTACACATCGGGAACGACCACAACCTGAACGATTTCCGTTTCCCCGTACAGTATGTACTGCGCCCCAACTTGGACTTCCGCGGATTCTCCGGAAAAGTAGCGTCTGGCATCGTGCGAAAAGGAGATGAAGTCATGGCACTTCCCTCAGGAAAAAAGACCCACATAAAGAGCATTATCGCTCCCGATGGAGAATGTGAATACGCTTATCCGCCCATGGCTATCACCCTGACGCTAGAAGACGAAATAGACGTATCAAGAGGTGAAATGCTGGTTCATCCGAATAACGAGCCTATGGTAGGCCGAAACGTGGAAGCCATGCTGGTATGGATGGACGAAGAAAAGATGGATATGGAGAAGTCGTTCTTCTTGAAACAGACTACCAACGTCAGCCGCACACGCATAGACAACGTCAAATACAAGGTAGACGTTAACACCATGAATCACCTCAGCGTAGAGAACGGCAAGCTGAAGAAAGAAGATACGCCGCTCCAGCTGAATCAGATAGCTCACGTAGTACTCAGCTCCTCCAAAGAGTTGTTCTTCGACCCCTACACAAAGAACAAGGCTACCGGTGCGTTTATCCTGATAGACCCAATCACCAACAACACAAGTGCAGCCGGCATGATTATCAACAAGGTAGATGACAAAGACATGCACACCACCATGGAAATCCCGGTACTGGACTTGCCCAAGTTGGGAATCTCAGCCGAACACTATGAAGCCATCGAAACTGCTGTGAAAGAGTTGGAACGTCAGGGATACGCCATCGAAATAAAAAAATAAACTTCACCTGCCATTCGTCACAGGAAACCGCATCGTACTTCCTGTGACGAATGCTTTTGTCATTAAACGAAATGGGATTACTGGAATTTAACAAATTGCCAATCAATACACTGGTTGGAGCCGACTGGAAGACATTCAAACAAATAACCAACGGCAGAGACATCGACCCAAACTATACGGGAAAATACAGACTGACCAAAGCAATCTGCCGCCTGCTTTCCGCCTTGAAGCCTCTACAAGACAAACGCTACGAAAAGCTCTTGGCCGACAAACCGTTGGAGCACGACCCTGTTTTCATCTTGGGACACTGGAGAAGCGGAACCACTTTCATGCACAACGTTCTGTCGTGCGACAAACACTTCGGATACAACACCACTTATCAGACTGTATTCCCGCACCTGATGATGTGGGGACAGCCTTTCTTCAAAAAGAACATGAGTTGGCTAATGCCCGACAAACGACCGACCGACAACATGGAACTGGCCGTAGACCTCCCTCAGGAAGAGGAATTCGCTTTAGGCAACATGATGCCTTACACCTACTACAACTTCTGGTTCCTGCCCAAGTATATGCAGGAATATGCAGAGAAATATTTATTGTTCAACGACATCACCGATGAAGAGCTGAAGATATTTGAAGAAACGTTTACTAAACTCATCAAGATATCCTTGTGGAATACCCACGGCACACAGTTCCTCAGCAAAAACCCGCCTCATACGGGACGCGTGAAAGAACTCGTCAAGATGTTCCCCAACGCTAAGTTCATTTATCTAATTCGAAATCCGTATACTGTATTCGAATCAACGCGTAGCTTCTTCACCAACACCATCCAGCCACTGAAACTGGAAGATATCAGCAACGATGCCCTGGTAGAAAACATTCTGAGCGTTTACGCCAAACTGTATCACAAATACGAAGAAGACAAGAAGTTCATCCCCGAAGGCAATCTGATAGAAGTAAAATTTGAGGACTATGAAAAGAACGCTTTCGATATGACTCAAGAAATCTATCACAAGCTCTCATTGCCCGGATTCGAAGAAGCAAAAGCTGATATAGAGGCATATGTAAACAAGAAAAAAGGATATAAAAAGAACAAATACCAATACAAGCCAGAAACGGTAGAACTGGTAGAAAAACATTGGTCGTTTGCTCTTGACCAATGGGATTACAAGCTCTAAAATATCTCTGATAACTATTGCTGTCCGATTAGACTTCCATGTCAACGGACGGCAATAGCCTCTCTGTCACCTATTACTTCTTAAAGACAAAATAGACCGCCAATACCAAACAGACAAAAGCGGCCAAATGATTCCACTTCAGCTCCATCCGGAACGCCACACATGAAAATACA
Organism: bacterium; assembly: GCA_963595925.1. Classification (GTDB taxonomy): domain Bacteria; phylum Bacteroidota; class Bacteroidia; order Bacteroidales; family Bacteroidaceae; genus Phocaeicola. Next base: position 56,911 of record CAVBJM010000001.1, on the reverse strand, counting down.
GTAAATACCACTAGCGTAATAACCTCCTGTATCACTTTCAGCTGCATAATATCAAACGGTCCTCCGTTTTCACGAAATCCTAAACGGTTGGCCGGCACCTGCAGACAATATTCAAAAAAGGCTATTCCCCAACTAAACGCAATAACACCAATAAGCGGAAGTGCGGAAAACCAACTGAACTCTTCTTTCATCTTCAAATGCCCATACCAGGCAAAAGTCATGAAAACATTGGAACAAACCAATAAAACCACGGAATAAATACCTTGTGACAACATATTTTATTTTATAATTTCCTGAGGCAATAAATCAGATTGCACATTGTTCATACTACTCCACAAACTGTATCTCGCTTCCGGATTCATGCGCTCCAAAGCGAACAATACGTCTTTCATATCCGAACGATGAGAATCCTTCTCGTACGGGCAGTTCTTTATCTGCTTTCGGAATCCACGCATCTCCGCCAGCTGCAACAAATCAGCTTCATGCACCAAACACATCGGACGGATAATTGTCATATCGAATTTCCGCATCACCAATTTGGGAGGCATCGTACTGAAAGCTCCCTGAAACGTCATGTTCATCAACAATGTCTGTAAAATATCATCCATGTGATGTCCCAATGCAATCTTATTGCACCCGTATTCTTTCGCTACCGTAAATAACGCCTTCCGCCGATTCCAAGAACAAAGGAAACAAGGTGATTTCCGATTGTCTGTTTTCGGGTCGAATGATGTTTCGTATACCACAAACGGAACTCCAAGACTTTCTGCATATCCTCTCAAATATTCCAAATCGGATTTATACGGGATATTGGTCATTACCACATGCACGGCAACGACCGAAAACCTCGGACGGAAAATCCGTGAACGGCGAGCCAACAACTCCAACAAGGCCAATGAATCTTTTCCTCCGGAAAGCCCCATCAAAACCTTGTCGCCATCTTCTATCAATCCGTACTGCACAAGCCCCTTATTAAAACGAGACTCAATGCGGCGCATCAACTTGTCTTCTTCTGTTAGTTTAGTCATATTAACTTTTTAAAGTGAGACAAAATTACGGCAAAAACATGAGTCCAAAAAGAATTTGAAAAATAGAATCGCCGAGAATTGGCCTAATCAAAAGAATCTTTGTATATTTGAGAATTACTAAAAACGTTTTCTTAAAGACAAAGACTATATGGATAAAAAATATATATTTGCTCTAAGTTTTCTACTACTGACAACTGGACAAACCTTTGCACAAACACTCAACCAAGCTCGCCTTTGGTTTGAAAACAAACAATACGCAGAAGCCAAACCGGTATTCAAAAAGATGGTGAAGCAGTCACCAACTAACGCCAACTATAACTTTTGGTACGGAGCATGTTGTTATGAAACTGGGGACTTAAAAGAAGCACAACCCTATTTGGAGAAAAGCGCTGAAAAGAAAGTCATCAACGCCTATCTGTATTTAGGGAAACTGTACTTTAAGCAATATCGGTTTGATGACGCAGTATCTAATTTAGAGACACACATCGGATGGTTGGAAAAGAAAAAGATAGATACATCAAGTGCCGAACGAGAATTGGATCGTTGCCGAAAAGCAGCACGTATGATACGCGCTACTGAAAACATCACAGTAGTAGACAGTTTCGTGGTAGACAAAAGCACGTTTCTCTCTGCTTATAAGTTGAGCAAGGAATCTGGAACAATCACAATGCTTGAAAACGGAGACGGAACGTCATTTACAAACGAGCTGAATGATAAGATGATATTTCCACAGGAAGGTAAAGACGGAGATACTTACCTTTACAATCGCATCAAACTGATAGATAAATGGAGCGACAGTGAGCAACTGAAAGGACTTTCGGATGTAGGTGAAAGCATGAACTATCCTTTCCTTGATTCGGACGGAATCACCCTCTATTATGCAGCGGAAGGAGATGAAAGCCTTGGAGGATACGACATCTTTGTCACGAGATACGACTCTGATTCAAATTCTTACCTAAAGCCAGACAACATCGGAATGCCTTTTAACTCAATCTATAACGACTACATGTACGCCATTGACGACTTAAACAATTTAGGTTGGTTCGCTTCCGATAGATTTCAGCCTAAAGATAAGGTCTGCGTTTACGTGTTTGTACCTAACGACTCGAAAGTTGTATACGATTATGAGAACATGTCGGATGACAAAATCATAGCTGCAGCTACCTTGAGTAATATCAAATCCACCCAAAGCAATGCAGACAAGTTCCGCATTGCCAAACAACAGCTGGCACAACTGATGTATAGTGGAAACAATACCCAAAAGAAAGAAGACTTCCGGTTTGTAATAAACGATAACCTAACATATACCACCATTTCTGATTTCCACTCGAAAGAGGCGGCAAAGATATACCTAAGTCTTCAGCAAAAAGAAAAGGATCTTTCTGCATTGTGCACTTCGTTGGAGAAACAACGGGAAACATACCGAAAAGCAATTCGAAGCGAAAAACAAAAACTCACATTAGGAATTCTGGATCAAGAAAACCGCATAAAAGAGCTACGCAAGGAAATAGAAACATCAACTCGGGCTATCCGAAATACAGAGATAAAATCACGCAACAAATAAACAAAACCTTAACCCTTTGCCTATGGGAACACTGATAATCCTTACCCTTATAGCAGCCGGACTAATATTACTCTTGGTTGAAGTATTCCTTATACCTGGCATCAGCATCGCTGGAATAGCTTCTTGTTGTTGTTTTATCTATGTCATATACTACGCTTTCAGTACTATTGGTACGGCTGCAGGTATCGCAACTATAGCTGCTTCCACAATTGGCATCATCGCCTCAATCATCTGGTTTATGAAATCGAAAGCCGTAGATAAGTTATCACTCCATAAAACAATAGACTACAAACCTACCCCATTAGAGGGACTCAATCTGAGTGTAGGTGATACAGGTATCACTACAACACGACTTACACTGATAGGAAACGCAGAATTTTCTAATCACATCATTGAAGTGCAATCAGCAGATGGCTTCATCGATGAAAAGACACCTGTAGAAATATACCGCATTGTCGGCTCAATAGTTTACGTTAAACAATTAGAGACAAAATAACCTGTTAATTTTAACATCATGGAACCAAACCTATTCACATTTATCCTTTTTGGGGGAACTATCATTTTCCTGATAATCTTCTTCCATTACGTTCCGTTTTTCCTTTGGCTATCAGCTAAAGTATCAGGCGTAAAGATTTCACTTATCCAACTATTCCTAATGCGTATCCGTAACGTTCCACCTTACACCATTGTGCCGGCAATGATAGAAGCGCACAAAGCCGGATTGAGTAACATTACCCGTGATGAATTGGAAGCACATTATATGGCAGGTGGCCATGTAGAAAAAGTCGTACACGCATTGGTTTCAGCATCGAAAGCCAACATAGAGTTGTCTTTCCAAATGGCAACAGGTATTGATTTGGCTGGACGAGACGTATTTGAAGCCGTACAAATGTCGGTAAACCCAAAAGTCATAGACACTCCACCAGTTACAGCTGTAGCAAAAGACGGAATTCAGCTCATAGCAAAAGCCAGAGTTACAGTAAGAGCCAATATCCGTCAGTTGGTAGGAGGAGCAGGCGAAGACACTGTTCTGGCTCGTGTAGGCGAAGGTATTGTTTCATCCATCGGATCCTCTGAGAACCATAAGTCTGTACTCGAGAACCCAGACTCCATTTCCAAATTGGTACTCCGCAAAGGGCTTGATGCAGGCACTGCTTTTGAAATCTTATCAATAGACATTGCTGACATTGATATAGGTAGAAACATCGGTGCATCTCTCCAAATAGATCAAGCCAATGCAGACAAGAATATCGCCCAAGCAAAAGCAGAAGAACGCCGTGCCATGGCGGTAGCTTTGGAACAGGAAATGAAAGCAAAAGCAGAAGAAGCCCGAGCCAATGTTATACAAGCAGAAGCAGAAGTACCCAAAGCCATGGCTGAAGCTTTCCGTTCTGGGAATTTAGGCATCATGGATTATTACCGCATGAAAAACATTCAAGCCGATACTTCCATGCGAGAAAATATCGCCCAACCGGAGTCACACACCACTGGACATGAACCAATCGGGAAATAAAGCACTCCGACAATAAAGAACAAAGGAAGGAGCTGTATCGCTTATGGTTCCTTCTCTTTTACCTTAAACATTCCATCTAATATATGAAAAAGTATTTTGCACCCTCCGAACTAATCATAAATGAGGACGGCTCTATTTTCCACCTCCATGTAAAGCCTGAATATTTGTCCGATAAAATAATACTTGTAGGTGATCCAGATCGCGTGACTATGGTCGCCTCACATTTTGAGACAAAAGAATTTGAGGTAAAAAACCGTGAATTCCATACCATTACCGGCCAATACAAAGGCAAACGCATTACTGTAATTTCTACCGGTATAGGCTGCGACAACATAGACATCGTAATGAACGAAATAGATGCCCTAGCAAACATCAATTTCGAGACTCGAAAAGAGAGAGACACCCTACGCCAACTGGAAATAGTGCGTATCGGAACCTGTGGTGGACTACAACCATACACTCCAGCCGGAACATTCATCTGTTCTGAAATATCCATTGGATTCGACAATTTGCTGAATTTTTATCAGGGACGCAATGCTGTATGTGACTTAACAATGGAACGCTCGCTAATCAACTATTTAGGATGGACTGGTAACATGTGTCAACCAGCACCGTACATCATAAAAGCAGATGAAGAACTAGTAGAACGCATTGCGTCAACCGATATGGTAAGAGGAATCACAGCTGCTTGCAGCGGATTCTTCGGACCGCAAGGACGCGAGCTTCGTATTCCGCTAGCCGACCCTCATCAAAATGAGAAAATAGAAAGTTTTGAATACAATGGTCGGCATATCACAAACTTTGAAATGGAAAGCTCTGCCATAGCCGGCCTTTCACGCCTAATGGGACACAAAGCCACTACTGTATGTGTAGTAATAGCGAACCGAGTGGCTCAGACTGCAAACACTGGATATAAGAACAAAATGGACGACTTAATAAAACTCGTTTTAAACCGAATCTGATATGGAACCTATATTTAGTCTCCCATCCCACCTGTCAAAAGCTGAACGATATGAAACATTCATAACACAATGGCGAGCTTTCATTGATGACGAAAATGATGCCATCAGTTTATTAGCCAACACAACAGCCGCCTTAAAAGAAGCATTCGGATTCTTTTGGATTGGCTTCTATTTGGTGAAAGGCAATGAACTACACGTCGGTCCGTTCCAAGGTAGTGTGGCTTGTTATCGGATAAAGAAAGGATGCGGAGTGTGCGGCACTGCATGGGCAAAGAAACAGACATTAATAGTCCCCGATGTGGAACAATTCCCCGGACATATAGCATGTAGTTCACTCTCCCGTTCGGAAATCGTCATTCCCCTTTTATATAAAGATGATGTAAAAGCCGTTCTTGACATAGACAGTGACAACCTTTCTACGTTTGATAACACAGACCGTATCTTTTTAGAACAAATCACCCAACTCCTGTCTGACGCAATTCATAAATAAACGAAGAAAAAAGAAGACTTCCATCGGGTTTGTAGATATACCGATAGAAGTCTTCTTTTTATATGCTATATCAAACAGACTAATTACATATTCTTTCCGTGACAGTTCTTATACTTTAATCCACTACCACAAGGACAAGGATCATTTCTGCCTACGGTCTTGTCGGAACGATAAGGTTCTTGCTTTACATCACGAGTATCACGTCCAGCAACAGCCTGCTGCTCCGGGTCATTCAAATCCCGCTTTTCTTCGTGATACTGTTGCTGAGGACGTTTAGGTTCTGGTGCAGCCTCTTGTACTTGCTCCGGCTCAGGAACAGGTATTTGTCCACGCATCAATACCGAAATAGTCTCATTGTTTATCTTATTAACCATATTGTCAAACAAGTTTACAGACTCAAGCTTAAATATCAACAACGGGTCTTTCTGCTCATAACTTGCATTCTGAACTGAATGTTTCAATTCATCCAACTCACGCAAGTTTTCTTTCCAAGCATCATCTATTGTATGAAGCAAAATGGCTTTTTCAAATTCTTTTACTACCGCTTTAGACTCTGTTTCATAAGCATCTTTCAAGTTCACTGAAATATGGTACATTCTACGACCGTCTGTCACCGGAATCATGATGTTCTCATATTGCTGACCCTGATTCTCATATACCTGCTTAACCACAGGATTGACAATTTGAGCCATACGTTCCGTTTTCCGCTTAAACAGTGCCATCGCCTGTTCGAATGTCATATTATATAAGTCATCCTTCTTCTTGTTATTGAAATCATCTTCACTAAACGGCGTTTCCATAGCAAGATTCTGAAGAATTTCCAACTTGCAAGTTTCATAATCCGGCTGATCTATCGCACTACAACAACGATCCCAAATCATATCTACAATATCCATACCAATACGTTCACCCATCAAAGCATGACGGCGTTTGGTATAAACCACTGTACGCTGCTTGTTCATTACGTCATCGTATTCCAACAAACGCTTACGTATTCCGAAATTATTTTCTTCAACTTTCTTCTGCGCACGCTCAATAGACTTGGAAATCATATTGTGCTCTATCATTTCACCCTCCTTAAAGCCCATTTTATCCATCCAATGAGCCAAACGGTCGGAAGCAAACAAACGCATCAGTTGATCTTCCAAAGAGACAAAGAAGACAGAAGAACCAGGGTCTCCCTGACGACCGGCACGTCCACGTAACTGACGGTCAACACGACGTGATTCATGTCGTTCCGTACCAATAATAGCCAAACCTCCAGCTGCTTTTACTTCTGCACTCAGCTTAATATCCGTACCACGACCAGCCATGTTGGTAGCAATAGTCACCGTACTGCCCTGGCCTGCCTTAGCTACCACATCCGCTTCTTGCTGATGCAGCTTTGCATTCAGTACATTATGCTTTATCTTACGCATATCAAGCATCTTACTCAGCATCTCAGAAATTTCCACAGATGTAGTACCAACCAATACAGGCCGTCCTGCTTCAACCATCTTTTCAATTTCTTCTATAACGGCTTTGTACTTCTCGCGCTTTGTTTTATATACCCGGTCGTTCATATCGATACGAGCTATCGGACGATTGGTTGGGATTACCACTACATCCAATTTATATATATCCCAGAACTCACCAGCCTCCGTTTCAGCGGTACCTGTCATACCTGACAACTTGTGATACATTCGGAAATAGTTTTGCAAAGTAATGGTAGCGAAAGTCTGTGTTGCCGCTTCTACTTTCACCCCTTCCTTAGCCTCTACTGCCTGATGCAATCCATCGCTCCAACGACGTCCTTCCATAATACGTCCGGTCTGCTCGTCTACGATTTTCACCTGACCATCCATCACCACATAGTCCGTATCTTTCTCGAACATGGTATATGCTTTCAGCAACTGATTGATTGTATGAACACGTTCTGACTTGATTGCATAATTAGTAAGCAATTCGTCTTTCTTCGCCAACCTCTCTTCATCAGACAGACCTTGCTCATTTTCAAGTTCAGAAAGCTGTGCCGCAATATCAGGCAATACAAACAATGTAGGATCTTCTGAATTTCCTGTTATCAAGTCTACACCTTTATCTGTCAAATCAGCGCTCTTCAACTTCTCGTCTACTACAAAATAAAGAGGTTCTACAGCTTCTGGCATACGCTTGTTATTCTGTTCCATGTAGATTTCCTCAGTCTTCAGCATCCCTGCCTTAATTCCTGATTCACTCAAGAACTTGATAAGCGGTTTATTCTTTGGTAACGCCTTATGGCTACGGAACAACGCCAAAAATCCGGCCTCTACATCTTCTTTTGTACCAGAAGCAATCAAGCGCTTGGCATCGGCCAAATATTGAGTAGCCAACTTACGTTGAGCTTCAACCAAACGTTCAACCAATGGACGCAACACATCAAACAATTGCTCATCCCCTTTAGGTACAGGGCCAGATATAATCAGTGGAGTACGAGCATCATCTATCAATACGGAGTCAACTTCGTCCACAATTGCGTAATTATGCTTACGCTGAACCAAGTCTTTCGGACTGACAGCCATGTTATCGCGCAAATAGTCGAAACCAAATTCATTATTAGTACCAAATGTAATATCGGCCATATAAGCCCGACGACGAGCTTCGGAGTTTGGCTGATGTTTATCAATACAATCCACACTCAAGCCATGGAACATATAAAGAGGTCCCATCCATTCGGAGTCACGCTTAGCCAAATAGTCATTGACTGTCACTACATGTACTCCGTTTCCTGTCAGTGCATTCAAAAATACCGGCAAAGTAGCAACCAATGTCTTACCTTCACCTGTTGCCATTTCAGCAATCTTCCCCTGATGTAAGACAACACCTCCGAAAAGTTGAACATCGTAATGAACCATATTCCATTGAAGTTCATTTCCTCCAGCCATCCAATGGTTCTTCCAAATAGCCTTATCGCCTTCTATTGTTACAAAATCTTTTCCCTGAGCAGCAAGTTCACGGTCGAAATCCGAAGCTGTAACTTCCAATGATTCGTTTTCGGTCAAACGTCGTGCCGTATCTTTCACGATAGCAAAAGCAACAGGAAGCACTTCGTTAAGAGCTTTCTCATACTTGTCTAGAACCTCTTTTTCCAACTTATCTATCTGAGAAAAAATTACTTCTCTCTTCTCTAAGTCGGTCTGCTCTATAGACGCTTTCAATTCGTCTATCTTTCTGTTTTCCTCCGCTGCAGAATCTTTAATGATATGTTTCAGTTCTTGCGTCTTGGCACGCAACTCGTCATTGCTCAATTTGGAAATTTCAGGATATACGGCCTTCACCTTTTCCACCCACGGCTGAATTTCCTTCATGTCACGAGTAGCCTTATTTCCGAAAATCTTGCTAATAAATTCGTTAAATCCCATATTATTGTTTTTTTATTTGCTTGATAGAATAAATTAATTATACAGTATCTTGTTGGCGCAAAGATAATTAAATTATGTAAATTCCTTGCGTTTTACATTCCCGTTATTTACGGATACCGGTAAGAGGAGCTGAAGTTGCTGCATTGGGAGCGCGAATACGCATGAAATGAGCAACGGTAGGCGCTATAGTTGCCACCTTCACCGGAGAATATATAATTTCCGGTTTTACATTATTACCTATAAAGATTAAAGGAGCAGACGAATACGTATCGCGCACCACTTGTGACGTCTGTGAATATTCATTTACTATGCTCCATCCGGGCATTACTTCTACATAAATATCACCAGAAGAGTTTGCATTATAGCTATTCCGAATTTTATCTATCATGGGAGTCCATGCTCCTAACAACAAACGCTGAGATGTGTAGGCTGCTCGAACCCCACTCATTTGCACAATAAAATCGGATGAGCGATTCAAAACTTCCGTCAAGTTCAGTTTCTTCTCCTCAATCAGTTTATGGTTCAAATAGATTTGCCGCCCGTAATAGGTTTCGACATACTGACCGGATCCATAAACAGCCATCAGGTACATATTAAGCAATGCTCCACAACGCTTTATATAAAATTCTCCTCCTGGAATCTTGTACTCTTTCGGGTCTTTTGGGTCCGAATCGGAATAACCTGTAGATGTTATAAAGAACAATGTATTCTGTAATCCAATCTTACGGTCTATCAAATCAAGCAAATCCCCGATGCTATTATCCAAACGGACATAAACATCCTGAATTTCCATAGCCAATTCCGTATTCGGCTTATGACCATAATTCCCAGCATAATAAGAAAGCGTAAGCAAATCTGGGATGTTATCTTTGCCTATAGCAGTAGAAGTCAAGCAAGCATTAACCAAACGGTTTACCTCATCATTCACATAAGGGCTTGTCTTAAACTTTCGATATTTATCTGACCGCTCATCAGAAAAATTATGTTTGAACGTTACTTGCTTAGAATCAGTTGTCATATAAGCATAGGACAAAACAGGCAAATAAGGAGCCCAAACCATGTTCCCGATACGAAAGTCCAATCCATCCTTATCATTATAAGTCGTCATCCAAGATGGGAACGAGCCGTAAAACGTAGACCCACACCACTTCCCATTATCATCATTTAACCAAAAAGCCCCTTTCGCCGCATGACCAGCCGCCAATACAGCCATTTCTCTTGTAGGAGCTATAGAATATACTTCTGCGGCCCCATGTGTAGCGACCATTAATTCATCGGAGAGAGTTGAGACAGCAAGATATTTAGGCGAAGTATTCTCTGAGGTATAAATTCCCATATAGGAAGGGTCATCTACATTTTTTATAATTCGTAGTGAAGAACGATCCATCCAATTATCACCTACAATGCCGTTATAATAAGGTGTAGTCCCCGTATAGACGGAAGCAACGGACGACGAACGATCTAAATTAATAAAGTCATATTCTGCATTGCAATACACACGTCCTTCTTTCATCAGACGCTTAAAGCCTCGTTCTCCATACAATGCGGAAAAAGCCTCAATATAGTCGGAACGAAGTTGATCAATAGTAAGCCCCACCACTAGACGAGGTACACCCGATGTGGCCTGCGCCTGCAAACTTGTAACGACAAACGCAACTATCAATGATGTAAGTATACGATCTTTCATTCTCTTTTCTTCCAAACTAATATATGACTTACCGAATTAATCATCAAACCGAGCGCCAAAGGTAATACCGATAAATTTATTTTTTGCCCACAAATAGGAATCAGTATAATAAAAAGTGTTAAATACACCACATTAATCTGACTATACAAATCTTTCTTATGCCGAATAGCCCGATACAACATCAAAGGAATATATAACAACGGTAATGGATTAAAAAGTATCAGCAACCAGTTGGATCCTACCGTAGGATGAACCGAGAAAAAAAATAAAAAAGCAATTATACAACCAGAGACTCCCTGAGCGAAAAGCAGCACACAATCCCATCCCCACCAAATCTTTCTTTTTTTCCACTGAATCCAAGAGAGAGACACACACACTAACAAGAATAAAGATGCACACATCATAGGTGATAACGGGAAGCCCCTAGATTTATGAAGAGCCTCTGCATGCACAGCCTTAAACTCTTCACGAATAAGCAGACGCTTTTCACCTCGTCCGTCAAGAATATAAGCCCGTGAGGCATAGCTACGCATATAGAACGGAGCAAACATCTGTAGTCGCTCACCTATAGGAGTGTCAGCCTCTCGCCCAAGACACAAGTCAATACCTAACTCGTCCCATTCCGAGTTAGCCGTATATTCGTGAACTATACTACGGAACGACTTATCAGGAAAAGCAGACGGATATACTATTCGTCCTTCAACTGCAGCCTCAATGCAGTCACGCGCACGAGTTGTACAATTATCATAAAAATAATTGTATCTATACACCCGATTCTGTGGCAAATAGTTTTCTTCGAGCAAAGCCAACAAACGTAAATTTTCCTCCGGGGTAAAGTCCAGAACTTGTTGATATACATCCGATCCCCTTTCCGCATATTCCCTCTCAAAAAAAGGATAAGGAATCACCCCCAACTGATAATCGGTCTCCCCCTTCACAAAACGCCATACAAAATGGGGCGTATTGAAGTTAAACAGACCATAGTTAAAAACAACATCTATGTTGCGAGTATAGTTTTCATATCGAATGGCTGTATGTCCAAAAAGGGAATAAATCTCCTTCCCCGGAGAACAAGTCATCAGGCTAAAACGAATATGGTCCTGTTCCTGAGTAAAAGCCGAAGAAGACACCCCCAATAACAAAAACAAAATAATAGAACAAATCTTTCTCATCCTACAAAATTTTTCAGCACAAAGATAACGCTAAATACCGAGAAAACATAGAAAGGATTAATATACTAAAGAACAAATATCCTCACGTCAAGTACCAATTTAAGAAATCGACCAACGCTCTATTTTTCCATACTAGCTTTATATTTCCCTCTATAAACGAGCTCCTTTGCTCATTTCTCCACCGAACAGCCACCCAAACGTTCAAGAAAAATCAGTCATTTTATAGCTATTCATGTTTGTTTTTTATTTTACTTTGCACTGGGAAAATAATAAAAAACGAAAGTGAATTTAGTTATTGACATAGGCAACACTGCTGCAAAATTGGCCGTATTCGAAGGAAAAAGACTTATTGAAGTCATCCGCGATTCCAACCATTCACTTGACAGTTTGGCCATGCTTCACCGTAAATATCCCCTTAAAAAAGGGATTATCGCTTCGGTCATCAGCCTAAGCAACACCATACGTAAGCAGCTATCCACACTTAACATCCCGATTCTTGAAATGAATAGCCTTACACGCATACCTATCATAAATAAATATCAAACGCCTCAGACACTAGGCATGGACAGATTGGCCGCAGTTGTAGGAGCTAACTACATACAACCCCAAAAAAATCTACTGGTTATTGACGCAGGGACAGCCGTTACTTATGAATTCATTGACAAAGACGGCCAATATTGGGGTGGAAATATTTCTCCAGGTATCTACACTCGATTCAAGGCGCTGAGTGCATATTGTGATCAGCTCCCATTAATAGAAAAAAACGGAAATATACCTGAGTTCGGTTATAGCACTGAAACCGCCATCCGAACAGGAGTAATAAAAGGTATGGAACTTGAAATAACAGGTTATATACAGCTTATGCAAAAGAAATACCCAGACCTTTTGGTTTTTTTAACTGGAGGCGACAATTTTTCCTTTGACACGAGCTTAAAAAATATCATCTTTGCAGATAGATTTTTAGTTTTGAAAGGTTTAAACAGAATATTGAACTATAATAATGTTAAGTAAAAGAACTCTACTTGGTGCAATGCTTATAGCAAGTACATTAACTGTAGCGGCACAATCAAGCATCAACTCTCCTTATACCCGATTCGGTCTTGGTGAACTCTCCGCCCGCAGTCTTACACACAATGCGGCTATGGGTGGCATAGGATACGGACTGCGAAACAATACACAAATTAATTTGGCTAACCCTGCATCCGTTTCATCGGTTGACTCCCTCTCGTTCATGTTCGACATCGGAATGAGTCTCAAGAGTTCTAATTTCTCTGAAAATGGAATAAAGAACAATGCAAGAAACTCCTCTTTCGATAATTTGGCCATGCAATTCCGACTACACCCTAGATTGGGTATAGCCGTAGCATTCACCCCATTTTCGTCTGTAGGGTATAATTTCACCACCACGACCGATAATGCATCAAACACATTCTATGCAGATGGTGGATTTCGACAAATCACCGCAGCTTTAGGATTTAAGGTTCTCAAAAACCTTTCTATCGGAGTCGAATCCGGATTTTTAAAAGGCAGCATTGACTATTCGAATACTTTCTTGCCCAACGGTACAAATAGCGATTATACCATAAAATACCGAACCATAGACGCTAAAAGCTATATGGCAAATTTCGGAGTACAATACACCCAGCAATTATCAAAAAAAGACGCACTTACATTAGGACTTATGTACGGATTAGGACATAAACTAAACTCCACCTACACCACAGGGACAACAAGAACAGACAATAGTACAGACACAGAAACGACAGAAACTGAACTGAAAGACTGTTTCGAATTACCGCATACAATCGGTGTTGGACTGACTTTTACACACAATCGCAGTTGGACTGTAGGTGCTGACTATACCATCCAGAAATGGGGCTCGGTAAAAAACAATGCTTTAGATAACACTTATAAAAATCTAGAGAAGATAGCTGTAGGAGCTGAGTATCGTCCTAACGCATTGGGAAGAAGTTACTTGAAACGAATATTCTATCGTGTGGGAGCTTATTATAACAACTCCTACTACACAACAAAAGTGGGCGACGGTCCCAAAGAATATGGTGTTAGTGCAGGTTTAGGTCTCCCTCTTTTCTTATACCAACGCAGTACTTATTTAAACATAACTGGACAGTATGTGCGCATTCAGCCTAGTAAGTCCGATTTGCTATCCGAAAACAGGTTCGTCATTAAGTTAGGACTGACATTCAATGAACATTGGTTCATGAAATGGAAAGTCAATTAAGATAATTTCTACCCAATTTAATTAAATGTACCAAAATACATTTGTAGTACATATTATATAGCCATACATCGTCTCTTTCTCTCACTTAAGAAGAAGAGGCGGTTTATGCTTTAATCCGGCAACAACCAAAAGTCGACTTTATACAATATACAAGTTATGCATAGCAACAGGAATCATATATTAAGAATAAACACAGTTGTTGCCGTTTGGACAATTATGTTGCTGACGTGCTTACAATCGTGCAATAAACACAAAGAAATGGCCGATGCTATTAAAGAAGGAGATTCTATTCCCGACATGAGAACCATAGGGGTTACAACCTTAATTTCTGATTCTGGACTAATCCGCTATAAAATCATCACTGCAGAATGGCTGATATTCAACGAAGTGGACACCCCTTTTTGGGCTTTCGAAAAAGGCATTTATCTTGAAAAATTTGACACTCTATTCCATATCGACTCAAGCATAAAAGCTGATACTGCATATTACTACGAGCCGAAAAAATTATGGGAGCTTAAAGGCAATGTTCATATACGTAGCCAACGAGGCGACAAGTTTGACACCCAACTTCTGTTTTGGAATCAGCGGGAAGAAAAGATTTACTCAGACAAATTCATCCGAATAGAACAACCAGAACGCATACTTACCGGATATGGCTTCGAATCGAACCAACAAATGACTGAGTATCAAATATACAACAATACGGGAATATTCACCGTTGACGAAAAAACTCCAACCGACACGGTAAACAACAAAATTTAAAAGCATGAAACTGATTATAGAACTTTTGATATCTATGGCGTTTTCGGCATTCTTTTCCGGAATGGAAATTGCTTTCGTTTCATCAAACAAACTACGCTTTGAGATGGAGAAAAATAATAGCTTCTCAGCTAAAACCACTGCTATATTCTACAGGAACCCAAACAATTTTATTTCCACCATGCTAGTAGGGAATAATATTGCACTTGTTATTTACGGCATTTGGATGGCTCAACTTATTGAACACTATCTTCCTAACGGTTTAATTGAGAACCACGCCTTGTTAGTTTTCATCGAAACAATCCTTTCTACCGCAATCATTCTTTTTACAGGTGAGTTTATCCCCAAAGCCTTATTTAAAATAAATCCCAATACCACTCTGAAGATATTCGCATTACCAGCTTTTATCTGCTACATCATATTATACCCTATCAGCCAGTTCGCATCATTCCTCTCTGAATGTATTTTACGTATTTTCGGAACACGAGTAAATAGAGAAGCCGCTAATAAAGCTTTCACAAAAGTTGATTTAGATTATTTTATTCAAAGTAGCATCGATGAATCTAAAAACCAAGAAAACATTGACACGGAGATAGAAATTTTTAGGAACGCACTTGATTTTTCCAATATCAAACTACGCGACTGCATGATTCCTCGCACAGAAATCATTGCAGTAGACTTCAACGCTTCTATAAAAGAGCTAAAAGAGGAATTTATCCACAATGGAATAAGTAAAGTTCTAGTTTATAAAGATAGCATTGACAACATTGTTGGATATATTCATTCCTCAGAAATGTTCAAATCCATAACAGACTGGAGAAAAAACATACGTTCAATCCCTATTGTACCCGAAACAATGGGAGCACATAAATTAATGAAACAATTTATGCAGCAGAAACGGTCAATAGCCGTAGTAGTTGACGAATTTGGGGGTACATCGGGAATTGTTTCAATGGAAGATTTGGTAGAAGAGATTTTTGGAGACATAGAAGACGAACATGATACGAACTCTACCGTAGCAAAAGCTATCGGAGAAAAAGAATACATCCTTTCAGGTCGCGTGGAAATAGAAAAAGCTAATGAGGAGTTCAATCTTGAGCTACCAGAAGGAGACGATTACCAAACCATCGGAGGACTTATACTACACGAATATCAAAGTTTTCCTAAAGCACACGAAGAAGTAACCATCGGAATATACCAGTTTAAAATTATCAAAGTAACCGCAACAAAGATAGAACTAGTCAAGCTAAAAGTGCTAAATAAGTAGTTTTTTCTCTGGAAAGAAGTATCGAAATTACATTTTTTTGTATCTTCGTGCGCTAAAGACAAAAATCAACAAACAAAATAACAACTTTAAATGGCAACTTTACAAAAAATTAGAAGCAAAGGACCTTTGTTGGTCATTGTTATCGGTCTTGCCTTATTCGCATTTATTGCGGGAGATGCCTGGAAAGTACTCCAGCCACATCAGGGGAAACAAGACGTGGGAGAAGTCAACGGGAAAACCCTCTCCGCCCAAGATTTTCAAAAAATGGTGGATGAATACAGCGAAGTTATCAAGCTAACGAACAACTTGCCTTCACTGACAGAAGACCAGCTGACTAACGTCAAGGATCAAGTATGGAATACGTATGTTACGAACCAACTGATTGCGGGAGAAGCTGACAAGTTAGGTCTAAAAGTCACAGACAAGGAAATGCAATCGGTTATAGAAGCAGGAACTAACCCTTTACTGATGCAAAGTCCATTCCGTAACCCACAAACTGGTGCATTCGACAAAGATATGTTGAAAAAGTTCTTGGCTGACTATGCCAAGATGGACGCAAGCAAAATATCTTCACAAGAAGGTGAATACTATCAAAAAGTGCATACTCTTTGGAACTTCATCGAAAAAACACTAAAAGAATCTCTACTGGCTCAAAAGTATCAGGAGTTAATTGTAAAGTCATTGGTTTCGAACCCAGTTTCAGCAGAAGATGCATTCAATAGCCGCACGCAAGAATCCAACCTTCTTTTGGCAGGTGTTCCCTACTCTACCATCAGCGACTCTACTGTTACAGTTTCTAATGATGACATCAAGAAGCTCTATAACGAAAGAAAAGAATCATTTAAGCAAACCATAGAAACTCGCGATATCAAATTTGTGGATGTACATGTAGTTCCTTCAGACGCTGACCGCATCGAAGTTGAAAAAGAAGTAGCAGAATTTACTAACCAGTTGGCTAAAGCTACTTCAGACTACGCTACATTCATTCGTTCTACAGGCTCTGTCGTATCCTACTCTGATATACCTGTAAATAAAACAGTCCTACCTCAAGATGTTTCAGTTAGACTGGACTCCGCTTCCATCAACGATGCATATGGTCCTTATTATAGTCAAACAGATGATTCTTACAATGCTTTTAAAATTGTAGCTAAAGTTTCAGCGCCTGACTCTATTCAGTTCCGCCAAATTCAGGTTTACGCAGAAACTGAAGCTAAGACAGTTTCTCTTACAGATAGCATTTACAATGCTATAAAAGGTGGCTCTGACTTCACTGAACTAGCCAAGAAATACGGACAATCTGGCGAATCTTCTTGGGTAAGTGCACAAAGTTGGGAAGGCGGAAATTTAGACGCTGATAACACCTTATTCATTAACACCCTAATTAACCAGTCCGTAAACGAAATCGCAAAATTGAAAATCGGACAAGCCAACATAATATTACAGGTTACAGGAAAGAAAGCTACAAAAGAAAAATACAAGGTTGCGATAGTAAAACGTCCAGTTGAATTCAGTAAGGAAACCTATAATCAAGCATACAATAAGTTTAGCCAGTTCGTTGCGCAAAACACAACACTTGAAGCCATCGAAAAGAACGCCGAGGAAGCCGGATACACAGTAACACCTCGCACTGATTTCCGTAGCGATGAACATTACGTAGGCGGAGTAAAATCTACTCGCGAAGCGCTTAAATGGGTATTCGATGCAAAACCTGGAGAGGTGTCTCAGTTGTATGAATGTGGAGAAAATGATCATTTAATGGTAGTAGCATTGGAAGCTGTTAACCCAAAAGGTTACGTAAAAGTAAATAAAGTGGCTGACATGCTAAAAGCGGAACTCATCCGCGACAAGAAAGCTGAAAAAATCATAGCTCAAATGAATGGCTTCAACTCCCTAGAACAAGTAAAAGGCATCAATGGTGCTGTGAGCGATTCTATCAAGCACGTAACTTTTGCAGCACCGACTTTCGTTTCGGTAACGGGAGCCAGCGAATCAGCAATCAGTGCATACGCTAGCAAAACAGAATCTGGAAAAGTTTCGACTCCTATAAAGGGAGTGGCTGGTGTATATATGATTCAAGTATACAACAAGGAAAAAAGCGCAGAAAAGTTTGACGTAAAGAAAGAGGAAACGTCACTGGAAAATATGGCAGCACGCTATGCTACCCAATGCATTTACGAACTTCGTGACAAAGCAAAAGTAAAAGACCAACGTTACTTGTTCTTCTAATAAAGAGCAAAATCATATTCAAGAAATAAAGGGCTTTGTAGGTATCCAAAACACTTACAAAGCCCTTGTCATTTACAACATATATACGAAAAGGTCCAACCACTAAAATTGGAAAAGAAGTTGGGACATCCGTATAGAAATTTGCTTCAATCAGTATTCTGCTTTATCGGTCTTTTCGCTCCACATTTTAAAAGCTTGCTTAGCATCATCTTCTAGCAGAATTTCGGACGGTTTACGCCGCAAGGAAGGAATCATCGCCAATTCTTGATAAATAAAGTCATCATCAAAACCAATGGCAGCAGCATCCTTGCGATTATTTGCATAGAAAATTTTATCTAAATGTGCCCAATAGATTGCACCCAAACACATAGGACATGGCTCACAAGAAGTATAAATTACGCACCCAGAAAGATTGAATGTTTTCAGACAGGCTGTTGCCTTTCGTATGGCCGAAACTTCAGCATGTGCCGTAGGGTCACAACTCATTGTCACACAATTCGATGCCTCCGCCACCAGTTCTCCATTACGCGCTATCACCGCCCCAAAAGGGCCACCTCCATTCGCTACACTGATTTCAGATAACTGAATGGCTCTTTTCATTAATTCTTTATCCGTCATTTTATCTATTAATTGTTCTTTTATTATCATTTGGCTAAAATAACAAATCATTTTAATCTTCCAACTATAATGTGTCATACAAA
Organism: bacterium; assembly: GCA_963595925.1. Lineage (GTDB taxonomy): Bacteria > Bacteroidota > Bacteroidia > Bacteroidales > Bacteroidaceae > Phocaeicola. The sequence continues at coordinate 37,920 of CAVBJM010000001.1, read as the reverse complement.
TCATCGTTTCATTCATTTTATGTCGCAAAACATGGTTTTGTAACATCCACTCAATTATTGGTTTATTTAAATTAAATTTCTAATTTGCGCTCCATAAAAGGAAAAGATATGGCAAACATATCCTTAATTATTAACTAAACCTTGAAGTACCATGAAAGTATATCAAACAAACGAAATCAAGAACATTGCCCTACTCGGCAATGATGGCTCAGGAAAAACCACTCTCACAGAAGCTTTACTCTATGAGAGTGGCATTATAAAACGCCGCGGAAGAATCACCGCAAAAAATACAGTCAGCGATTATTTTCCTGTAGAGCAAGAATATGGATACTCGGTATTTTCTACTGTTTATCATACAGAATGGAACGGAAAGAAACTGAATATTATAGACTGTCCAGGAAGCGACGACTTCGTAGGCGCAGCAATAACGGCACTAAATGTTACCGATACAGCAATTCTTCTCTTGAACGGCCAATACGGACCTGAAGTAGGGACCCAAAACCATTTCCGATATACTGAAAAGTTAGGCAAACCGGTAATCTTTCTTGTAAACCAACTGGACAGTGACAAATGTGACTTTGATAGCGTTTTGGAGCAATTAAAGGAAAACTATGGAACAAAAGTGGTTCCTGTACAATATCCGCTATCGACAGGTCCCGACTTCAACTCTCTAATTGATGTCCTCCTGATGAAAAAATACTCATGGAACCCCGAAGGTGGTGCCCCCACGATTGAAGAGATTCCCTCCGAAGAGATGGAAAAAGCTCAAGCTTGGCACAAAACGTTAGTAGAAGCAGCAGCCGAACATGATGAAACTCTGATGGAAAAATTCTTCGAATCAGAGTCTCTAACCGAAGATGAAATGCGTGAAGGCATCCGCAAGGGACTCGCTGCAAGAGGAATATTCCCCGTATTCTGCGTCTGCGCAGGAAAAGATATGGGTGTACGCCGTCTGATGGAATTTCTTGGAAATGTAGTGCCTTTCGTCAGTGAGATGCCCGTAATACACAACACACGTGGCATCCCCGTTCCTCCGGATTCGAATGGCCCAACATCGCTATACTTCTTCAAAACTGCTGTTGAGCCACATATTGGCGATGTACAATACTTTAAAGTTATGAGTGGCGTAGTACATGAAGGAGACGATTTAACCAATGCTGACAGGGGATCAAAAGAACGCATGGCGCAACTGTATGTTTGCGCAGGTGCTACTCGTGAAAAAGTTGACGAACTGCGTGCTGGAGACATCGGTTGCACTGTAAAGTTGAAAGATGTAAAGACAGGGAACACTCTGAATGGGAAAGATTGCGAGAACCGCTTTAACTTCATCAAATATCCAAACCCCAAGTACACACGCGCCATCAAGCCTGTAACTGAAGCGGATACGGAAAAGATGATGGCTGTACTGACTCGCATGCGCGAAGAAGATCCCACATGGGTGGTAGAACAATCAAAAGAACTGAAACAAATACTAGTTCACGGACAAGGTGAATTTCACTTACGCACATTGAAATGGCGCTTGGAAAATAATGAAAAAATTCCCGTACAATTCTACGAACCCAAAATCCCATATCGGGAAACCATTACAAAAGCTGCACGAGCAGACTACCGCCACAAGAAACAATCGGGAGGTGCAGGACAGTTTGGTGAAGTTCATCTGATTATAGAACCATACTATGAAGGAATGCCAGCACCCGACACTTATAAGTTCAATGGACAAGAGTTCAAAATTAATGTCAAAGGCACTGAAACCATAAACCTTGAATGGGGTGGCAAATTAGTATTCATTAACAGTGTAGTAGGAGGAGCAATTGATGCGCGCTTTATGCCAGCCATTCTGAAAGGGATTATGAGCCGTATGGAACAAGGACCACTCACCGGGTCATACGCCCGCGATGTACGCGTGATAGTTTATGACGGAAAAATGCATCCTGTAGACTCAAACGAAATATCGTTTATGCTAGCGGGCAGACATGCATTCAGCGATGCCTTTAAAAATGCAGGACCTAAAATTTTGGAGCCCATCTACGATGTTGAAGTATTCGTTCCAAGCGAAAAACTTGGCGATGTAATGAGTGATATGCAAGGCCGTAGAGGCATGATTACAGGCATGAATAGCGAAAAAGGTTACGAGAAGATTACCGCAAAGGTCCCCTTGAAAGAAATGTCAAACTACTCTACAGCATTAAGTTCTCTTACAGGAGGACGTGCTTCTTTCATTATGAAATTCTCAAGTTATGAATTAGTTCCAACCGATGTTCAAAACAAGTTAATGAAAGAATTCGAAGAACAGGATAAAGATGAATAACATCTTATTACCCTGATTATAAATACAAAAGTATCGGCATGCAACATTTTTGAAGGATGTAAGCATGCCGATATTTTTTAACCATACTTAAAAAACATCGTCCGCAATCACCTTTGATTTAAATTTTAATTAAATTTGCACTACAGAGAATCGCAAACATTAGCGAACTATCTTTATTAATATGTTAAATTTAAGATTCGGTTAATATAAAAGAAAGACAGATTAAAATGTGTTAACTTGCGTACATCTTATATTAACAGGCTATTAACTTTGTCCACATGAAGAAAACAACAATTTGGATATTAGGAATCATCATGGGGCTTTCTTTTCTAAGCTTACTTTATTTGCAAGTAAGCTATATAGAAGAGATGGTAGAGATGCGCAAAGAGCAGTTTGAAGAAAATGTAGGGCGCAGCTTAGCGCAAGCCGTGCATAATATGGAACTAGCGGAAACAAAAAAATACTTGGAAAATGATGTTGCTACTACCGAGCAATCGGCTCGCATCACCAATAAAATGAAAACTACGGGAAACGATTCACTCCAAAATTTGATTGAACACCACCAGTACATATCGTCCATCACCTCATCCAATGGATTCTCGACTTTCGAATTAAGAGCCATGATAGACCGTCCGTCTTCCGTTTCGAAAGTAATTATTTCTACAGGAAAAAACATTCCACAAACAGCCCGGAATCTACAAGAAATTCTAAAGGAAAGATATATCTATCAACGGGCACTATTGGATGAAGTTGTATATAATATTCTCTATACAGCTAGCGACAAACCTTTAAGAGAGAGAGTAAACTTTAAGCAACTGGATCACTTTTTGAAATCGGAATTACTAAGCAACGGGATTGACATTCCATTTCACTTTACCGTAACAAACAGAGAGGGAAAGGAGGTATACCGTTGCTCCGACTATACATATGGTGGAGAAAAAATCTACCAACGACAACTTTTTGAGAAAGATCCTCCGGCCAAAATGGGATTCGTAAATGTGTTCTTCCCGACCATGAACAATTACATTTTCAGTTCCGTAAGGTTTATGATACCATCGTTAGTATTTACATTCGTGTTGTTGGTAACATTCATTTTCACTATTTATATTATATTCCGTCAGAAAAAACTTACGGAAATAAAAAATGACTTCATCAATAACATGACCCATGAGTTCAAGACCCCAATATCCACAATATCTTTGGCCGCTCAAATGCTAAGCGATCCAGCCGTAGGGAAATCACCTGCAATGTTCAAACATATATCGGGGGTCATAAACGATGAGACCAAACGTTTGCGTTTTCAAGTGGAAAAGGTTTTGCAAATATCCATGTTCGAGCGTCAAAAGGCCACCTTAAAGAAGAAAGAATTGGACGCCAACGAACTTATATATAATATAACAAACACTTTCCGGTTGAAAGTGGAAGCCTGCGGTGGAACTATGGATGTTGCGTTTGATGCCGATGACCCATTTATTTACGTAGACGAAATGCACTTTACTAATGTGATATTCAACCTGCTTGACAACGCATTAAAATACAAGAAGCCAGATGTAAATATTCACTTGCAGGCAAGAACATGGAACGAAGGAGGGAAACTCCATATATCAATAGAAGACAACGGAATAGGAATAAAGAAAGAGAATCTAAAAAAAATATTCGAAAAATTCTACCGGGTTCATACCGGAAACCTACACGATGTGAAAGGTTTCGGCTTGGGTTTGGCCTATGTAAAAAAGATTATCTCAGACCACCAAGGAACAATACGCGCAGAAAGCGAACTCGGAGTAGGAACTAAATTTATAATTGTATTACCCTTATTTAAAGACGAATAAAATGGACGAAAAATTGCGTATCTTGCTATGTGAAGATGACGAGAATCTTGGCATGCTATTGAGAGAATATTTGCAGGCGAAAGGTTATGCCGCAGAGTTATATCCCGATGGGGATGCAGGCTACAAAGCTTTCCTGAAAAACAAATACGACATCTGTGTGTTAGATGTTATGATGCCCAAAAAAGACGGCTTTACACTAGCACAAGAAATACGTCAGGTGAATGCAGATGTGCCCATAATCTTCCTCACGGCAAAAACGATGAAAGAAGATATCCTGGAAGGGTTCAAGATTGGAGCAGATGACTACATCACCAAGCCGTTCAGTATGGAAGAACTTACATTTCGTATAGAAGCCATTTTGCGCCGTGTCCGTGGCAAACGAAATAAGGAAAGCACCATGTATAAAATCGGTCGATTTACGTTCGATACCCAAAAACAGATTTTGGCCATTGGCGATAAACAAACCAAGCTGACAACCAAAGAATCGGAACTCTTAGGATTGCTTTGTGCACACGCCAATGAAATCCTGCAACGTGATTTTGCCCTGAAGACCATTTGGATAGATGACAATTACTTCAATGCGCGCAGCATGGACGTATACATTACCAAACTCCGCAAGCACCTCAAAGACGATAGCAATATCGAAATCATCAACATCCACGGAAAAGGGTACAAACTCATCGCTCCAGAGCAAGACTGACAATACATAATAACGGCTAGAGGTGTATGAATGTTTTATAGAACATTCATACACCTCTAGCCGTTATTTATGAGGAGAACCTACAACTTATTCCTTCGTATTTGTAAATATCTTACGGAGAACTTCCTGACTGACTCTCAACTCTTCTAAAGTAAGTCCGTGCAAAGCCTCTTTCAGAGTTTTATTCGCAATAAAGCGGGCTTTTTCTTCTAAATCTTTCCCAGTTTTAGTGAGATGTATTTGGTTGGTACGTCTGTCTTTTTTATCGGAAATGCGAACTACAAGATGCTGACGCTCCATATTGTCAATCAGCCGTGTCATACTTGGCTTGTCCTTGAACGTAGCGTTGCACAGTTCCTGTTGGGTTACCCCATCTTTTTCCCACAAAAACAGCAGAACAGTCCACTGCTCCGGAGTTATTTCCATACCACTTTGACGGAAATTTCGAAGTAACTTACGGTTTATAGCCGCCGAAACCTTTCCGTTTAATATGGCAAATATAAGCTGAATATCGAAATTAAATTGTTCTATCATTAAATTATTGTGTAAGCAACTATGCAAAGATACAACGGTTTTACGGATTGACACAGCAATGAGAGAGTAAATAACATTCTTTATCACATAAAAGGCAGAAAAGGTTTGTTTACTAAATAAAAAACCGTACCTTTGCACCCGAATTTAGAATTTATTATTAATTAATTTATTTAATCAACGAATAGTATGAATCAATACGAAACCGTTTTCATTTTAACTCCCGTTTTGTCTGATGATCAGATGAAGGAAGCGGTAGAGAAGTTCAAAGCTATCCTCACAAAGGAAGGTGCCGAGATCATTAATGAAGAAAACTGGGGTCTGAAGAAATTGGCTTATCCAATTCAGAAGAAATCTACCGGTTTTTATCAACTGGTTGAATTTAAAGCAGAACCGTCTGTAATCAAAACACTGGAAATCAATTTCCGTCGTGACGAACGTGTTATCCGTTTCTTGACTTTCAAGATGGATAAGTACGCTGCAGAATACGCTGAAAAGAGAAGAAATGTAAAATCAACTAAAAAGGAGGAAAACTAATCATGGCACAGCAACAATCAGAAATAAGATACTTAACTCCGCCTTCAGTAGACGTAAAGAAGAAAAAATACTGTCGTTTCAAAAAGAGCGGTATCAAATATATCGACTATAAAGACCCTGAATTCTTGAAGAAATTCTTGAACGAACAAGGCAAAATCCTTCCGCGTCGTATCACAGGTACTTCTTTGAAGTTCCAACGTCGTATTGCGCAGGCTGTAAAAAGAGCCCGCCACTTGGCTTTGCTGCCTTTCGTAACCGATATGATGAAATAATAAAAGGAGGAGTAAGAGTATGGAAATTATTTTGAAAGAAGACGTAGTCAACTTGGGCTACAAGAATGATATTGTAACTGTTAAGTCTGGTTATGGTCGTAACTATCTTATTCCGACAGGCAAAGCTGTCATCGCTTCTCCGGCTGCAAAGAAAATGTTGGCAGAAGAATTAAAACAGCGCGCACACAAACTGGAAAAGATTAAGAAAGACGCTGAAGCTGTAGCTGAATCTTTGAAAGATGTTTCTTTGAAAATCGCTACTAAAGTAAGCGCTACGGGTGTTATCTACGGTTCTGTAGGCAATCTGCAAATCGCAGAAGAACTCGCTAAATTGGGTCACAACATTGACCGTAAGATTATCGTTGTAAAAGATCAGGTAAAAGAAGTTGGTCAATACAAGGCAATCGTAAAACTTCACAAGGAAGTATCTGTAGAGATTCCTTTCGAAGTTGTTGCAGAAGAAGCTTAATTTTGCTATCTGTACATACTTGATAAAGCCCCCATTCGAACAAATTCGAATGGGGGATTTTTATACCCATCGTTTCCGGCTACAAAAAATAACGTTATATTTGCGTATCTTTTATAACCACTTACAACAATGTAGCTATGAGAATAAATTCACTATGCAAGTTAGCCGGGGTCTTATTCGTCCCATCTTTTCTCGGAGCGCAGACCAATAGCCAGTCCGCCTCCCCAAAACCAAACATTATTTTCATCCTCTGCGATGACATGGGATACGGCGATTTAGCTTGCTACGGCCAACCGTATATCCAAACTCCATGTATTGACCAAATGGCACAAGAAGGCATGCGCTTCACGCAAGCTTATGCTGGTAGTCCGGTAAGCGCACCGTCGCGAGCTTCACTTATGACAGGTCAGCATACAGGACACGGACACGTAAGGGGCAACAAAGAATACTGGACCAATGTGCCTAAAGTGAAATATGGAACAAACGACGATTTTTCACGCGTGGGGCAAGAACCTTATGACATCAATCACATAATATTGCCCGAGATAATGAAACGGAACGGATATACCACCGGACTGTTTGGAAAATGGGCCGGAGGATATGAAGGCTCCTGTTCCACTCCCGACAAACGTGGAGTAGACACTTTCTACGGATATATTTGCCAATTTCAAGCACACTTGTACTATCCGAATTTCCTGAACAGATATTATCCCACAATGGGAGACACTGCCGTAGTACGTATTCCGCTGACTGACAATATCCCCTACCCCATGTTTGGCGATGACTACAAAAAGCGTACGCAGTATTCGGCCGATATGATTCACCACGAAGCCTTGGCATGGATAGACAAACAGGATACCAATAAGCCGTTCTGTGGATTCTTTACCTACACGCTGCCGCATGCCGAACTGGCTCAGCCAAACGACTCCATCCTAAAACAATACAAGAAGAAATTCTACACTGACAAGACTTGGGGCGGACAGGAAGGAAGCCGATACAATGCGGTAGAACACACCCATGCCGAGTTTGCCGGAATGATTACTCGCTTAGACAAATATGTTGGCGAAATATTTGCCAAACTTAAAGAAAAAGGATTGGATCAGAATACACTTGTAGTTTTTACTAGCGACAACGGTCCTCACGAGGAAGGCGGAGCCGATCCGGCATTTTTCGGGAGAGACGGAAAACTGCAGGGGCTAAAAAGACAATGTTACGAGGGAGGCATCCGTGTGCCGTTCATTGTAAGATGGCCCGGTAAAGTTCCCGCAGGAAAAGTCAACGACCATCAGTTGGCATTCTACGATGTTATGCCTACATTCTGCGAACTGATAGGCGACAACAACTTCCCGAAAAAATACCTGAGCAAGAAACTTAAAAATGACTGCTTCGATGGAATCTCGTTCGCACCGACACTTTTCGGCAACGAAGCTGCCCAGCAGAAACACGACTACCTATACTGGGAATTCCACGAAACCGACCAAATAGCCGTTCGTCAAGGCGACTGGAAATTAGTAGTAGTGAGAGGTGTGCCACGACTGTACAACTTGGCCACTGATATACACGAAGACCATGACTTGGCACGAAAGTACCCAGATAAAGTAAGCGAAATGGTGAAACTCATCAAAAAAGAGCACCGCGAAAGCGACTTGTTCAAAGTCACCATTCCACAAGCCGAATTCACCACAGAATACGCTGGAAGCGCAACAAGCAAAACCTGCGGAAAGCCAATCTTCTCTGAAGAATTCAACACCTCGAACAACGGTCTTCCAGACACCACCATTTGGGCTTCGTGCAAACCTTTTCAAGTGGCCTGGGCGCAACATTTCAAGAACTGCGCACCATACGAGAATGTACGTATAGAAGATGGAGTGCTCAAACTAAAAGCTTCGAAAGTAGACGGAAAATACAAAACAGCCGGCATTCAGACACGATTCGGTTTTCCGGTAAACACCCGTGTGGAAGTAAGAGCCAAATTCGACAAGCAAGTACGCGGAGCTTTCCCTGCCATTTGGCAAATGCCCATAGGTGCGCCCGAATGGCCTCGTGGCGGCGAAGTAGACATCATGGAATGGGTTCAATCGGATCCGGACATGGTATTTCAAACCGTACACTCGCATTACAACAACATGGTAAGCGGTACCACAGGTACTACCAACCCAAAGAATGTTCATCAGTTCGACATTACGCAATATCACGTGTATGCAGCCGAACGCACCGATGATGCAGTAATTTTCTACCTTGACGGAAAGGAAACTTGGAGATACAACAACATGCACTTGTCTAAGGACAAGACTCAGTTCCCCTATGCCGATTACCCATACAACATCATCCTAAACTACTCATTGGGCGGCGAACTGAACGGAGGCCCTACTTGGGCAGGAAAGATTTCTGATGAGGACTTGCCAGGCGAATTATGGATAGACTGGGTACATGTACTCCCGCTGAAGAAAAGCGTAACAACCAAATAAACTTTACAGACAACCTACCAAAAGTAATGCTTACGCCCCGTAAGCAAGCGTAACTACATAGTCTGTTTACGACAAAGCCCCGACTTTCACAAGCCGGGGCTTTGTTCTTAGAGGGTGGCTGCAAGAAGCGATTGCTCACTCCCTCTCGAAGAATTCACTTATATAAACTCATTATCTGAAAAAGTATTGATTGTCACTCTTCTTTCAGGACCACGGGGCCTTGCACATCGCGACTGACCTTAATCAGCAGACAAGGAACGATGGAATATGACATGGATTCTCCCGTTTTTACCTTGTAAGTAAACTCTACCTCTCCGCTATTGTTGCGCTTTAGGCTCACAGGCGACAGTGTTGTCTCAACATTCGTTTCGGGTTTGCTCACGGCAATGACGTATTCTTTCGAAAAGTCTACGGGAGTGGGAAGCCCATTCTTGCCCATTACAGCCGCAGCGCCAAAGAGCCGTTGGAAATCAGATTCCGTGGTTACTGTAGCAGAAGGAAGTTCCTTCACCTTATTGCTTTGGAAATAACGGTGCATCACTGTGTAAGGAATCTCGGATGCAGAACGGCACGAGGCCATAAAAAAACTCACGCAAGCCATCAGGCATGCAAACATTGCTGTTTTCTTCATCTTTTTACTTTATTATTATTGTCAGTCTTTGTTGTTGTCGACTGTAAAATGCCGACAAAAGACTAAGACTGCACCGTAAACTGCAAAAAGATGTTAATAAACGGGAGATTACCGGCGACGTTTGCGACGCTGAAGATTCTTGCGCTTATAGCCCATCCAGCGGCGGCGAACTTGCCATACGCACAACAGAGCCACCACCACAAGTATAAAGATAACGATGCCGCTATTCAGATTGTCGCCTTTCACACGTTGCCAGATTTCGAGTACATCTACCGTCTTTTCACCGAAGTCGCGTATCATTGAGCAGCGTTTCACCACCGAGATATCGGGATATTGCGTATTTTTGAGACGTACGTGCTTACCCGCTTCGCCAAAGAAGTAGCTGGCGTCTACGTAATCGGCCTCATCGTCTATACAAGCCTCCAGGATGGAGGGCGAAGCGATGGAACTGACGTATCCGTTTTCTTCCATATTCCGCAAGGCGATGTCAGGACGGCACAGAAAGTTGATGAAATAGCTGGCAGCCTTTCTATTCTTGGCATATTTAGGGATAACCCAACCGTCGTACCAGATGTTGCTTCCTTCGCAAGGGATTTCGTAAGCCAACTTTACACCTACGCTTTTGGCTTCTTCTATCGCCCATTGGGCATCACCGCTCCACGTCATGTTTATCCAGGCTTTGCCCTTTGTCATCATTTCTTTTCCGAAGTCAGCCTCCCAACCTGCCACGTTCGGCTTCAGAAGCTTCAGATACTTCTCCACCGTGTCCATCGCTGCTGGCGAATAGTCGTTCATCAGCTCCTCTACAGTCTTCCGCCCGCAAGCCAAGTCACGCCGCCAAGCGTAAAGCAGTGCCGTGCCATAGGCATCGCGGTAAGCGTCTTTCATCAGGATATGTCCAGCAAAACGTTTGTTCCACAAACAGTCCCAAGTACTCATATCGCTAGCCGTAACGTAACGGGTATTATAGAGCAACCCTGCGGTACCCCACATATAACAAACCGCATAACGGGTGGCCGGAGTACCGTCCGTACTCAGCTTGTTTATCTGCTCCTGTATATATGGAGCTACGCCTTTCATATAATCGGGCGTGCCGGACAGCGTATCGATGGGCAGTAGCAATCCCTTGCGAAGCATACGTTCGATGATGTATTCCGACGGACATACCACATCGAAGTCTTCATGCCCCTTCTCTATCTTGGTGAGCATGATTTCGTTGATGTCGAACGTTTGGTACACGATGTGTATATCCTCGCCCGTCTGCTGCTTGTAGTACTTTTGAAAGTCCTCCAATACACCTTCGCCGATGTAATCAGCCCAGTTATATATCTTCAGCACATTCTGCCGTGACTCGTTCTCGTTATAACATGCCGTAAGCGCAAGCATAAAAACGAACATACAAACCCACTTCAGTCTTTTCATCGCGGTCTTCGTTGTTTTTTTAAGATTCAGTCGGCCTTGCCCTTCCCCGCCCTACGGTTCAAGATAATGAGCAAAACCAATATTACTATGAAAATCAATGCCGATAGCGGACGCAGTTCGGGGGTAAGACCTCCTTTCCGCGCATCGGCGTAAATATAAGTCGACAAGGTTTCCAATCCCTGATTTCCGATGGTGAATACAGTCACGGCAAAGTCGTCGACCGAGATGGTGATGGCCAACAGGAAGCCCGATATCATTCCGGGTCTAATCTCTGGAACAATCACTTTCCACAGGGCTTGCATCGGTGTAGCTCCCAAGTCGAGAGCCGCCTCGTAAAGGTTGGGATTCATCTGCTTTAGCCGAGGAAGTACACTCAGCACCACGTAGGGTGTACAAAACGTGATGTGCGCCAACACTACCGTTGTGAAGCCTTGCGTAACGCCCAGCGATACGAACAGCAGGAATAGCGAGATACCTGTAATGATGTCGCCGTTCAGTATGGGGATGGTGTTGACGAATCCCACCGCTTTTCGGCTACGTGCCTTCAGGTTGTAAATGCCTATTGCGGCGACGCTGCCCAAGATGGTAGAAGCCGTTGCGGCAATCAGAGCAATCAGAATGGTATTGACAAAAGCGTTCATCAACGAGTGATGAGCTCCCGTATTCATCAGCGACTGATATAGCTTTAGCGAAAACCCCGTCCAGTTGCCAAGCACTTTCGCCTCGGTAAAGGAGTAGATTATGATAATCGCAATGGGAGCGTAAAGCAACAGCAGCAAAACCCACAAATAGGTTTGCTCAATGATTCTTCTTACCATACGCCGCCTCCTTTCTCCGATTCGCCCGTTTCGTCTCCGCTAAAGAGCGTGGTAGCGGCTATCAAGAACAACATGATAAGCGAGAGGGCGGCTCCGTAGTTCCACAAGCTGTTGTTTATATTCTCCTGAATGGTCGTTCCGAATAGCTTAATATTGTTCATGGTAAGCAGTTCGGCGATGGCAAAAGTGGAGATTGTAGGCATGAAAACCATCATCACACCACTCATCACCCCCGGCATGGAGAGCGGAAATACCACTTTCCAGAATACCTGCCAACGGTTGGCTCCCAAATCTTGAGCCGCCTCGATGTAACTACTATCCATTTTCTGGAGCGTATTGTAGATGGGATAAATCATGAATGGGATAAAGTTATATATCATGCCGAATATCAGGGCGCCTTCGCCCAACGGCAAGCGACAGAAGTCGAACAGGGCTACCGTGGCCAACGTGCGTACAAGGATGTTTACCCACATGGGAAGGATAAACAGCATGACCAATGTGCGCGCGTATCCCAACTTACTGCAATTGCTCAGAATCCAGGCTGCGGGATATCCCAACAACACACAACCCACGGTGGTTATTAAGGCGATGCCTATGGAATAAATAAAGGTGTTTACCGCCTCGGGGTGCGCAAAAAACTTGCTGAAGTTTTCCAACGTAAGCCGCCCGGCATCATCGGTAAAGGCGTAAACCACGATAAGCAGCAGCGGTATCACCACGAATATGGCCGAAAAGATAAGGTAAGGTATCACCCAACTCTTTCGAGATGAAAAGAAACGCAGTGTTTTGTTCATCGGTTCTATCTCCCAGTCGTTAACCTATTACACGTATGGCCTCGGGCGGAATGGAGATGCCCACACGGTCTCCGTCGTCCCACACGTCGTTTGTATCTACATACACATTCTCATCCCAGTCCGAAAAGACTGTCAGGTGATAGTGGTTTCCCTTATACAAGATGAATTTCACCTCGCCTGTAAGCATACCGTCTTCCTCATTGTCAAGCAGGTTTACCTGGTCAAAGTCCACTTCCACCGTTACACGGCGCAACTCGCGCGATAAGAGTTTCGAGTCCACCGGACTGCATTCGAACTCGCATCCCAGGAACTCCACGTGCGTTTCGTCCCGAAGCGAAGCTTCGAACGTATTGCACAGACGCTCTTTCTTCATGATGTGTATATCGAAAGGCTTGATGAGCAAACCTACTTCCGCTCCAGCTTCGAACGCATGATAATCCTGAACCACAAACTCGTAATCGTCCACGGCCACCACCATCTCGTAATGTACGCCCTTGAAGATACACGACTGCACCACACCCGTAAGCTGAGCCATGTCCGACACGGGGAATATGTACAGGTCTTCGGGGCGGATAACCACGTCAACGGGAGCGTTCTCGCCGAATCCCTTGTCTACACACTCGAACTCTTTTCCGCAGAACCGCACCCGGCAATCGTGTGTCATCGTGCCGTTCAGGATGTTGCTCTCGCCTATAAAGTCGGCCACAAAAGAGTTGACCGGCTCGTTATAGATGTCCATGGGAGTACCGATTTGCTGAATCCGCCCTTCACTCATCACCACAATGGTGTCGCTCAGCGTCAAGGCCTCTTCCTGGTCGTGCGTGACGTAAACGAACGTGATTCCCAAGCGACGGTGCATCTCTTTTAGCTCCATCTGCATGTCCTTTCGCATTTTCAGGTCGAGCGCCGCAAGCGGTTCATCCAGCAAAAGCACTTCCGGCTCGTTTACGATGGCGCGCGCAATGGCCACCCGCTGCTGTTGTCCGCCCGAAAGGGAGTTTACATCACGGTATTCGTATCCGGTCATTCCCACCATTTTCAGCGCAGCTTTCACCTTCCGCTCAATGTCGGCCTTTGGCATTTTCTTCAGCTTCAGTCCGAAAGCGATGTTATCGAACACGTTCAAGTGGGGAAAAAGCGCGTATTTCTGAAATACGGTGTTTACTGGACGAAGGTGTGGAGGCGTTTGGGTTATCTCTTTTCCACTAATCAGAATCTCTCCTTCCGAGGCCGTCTGAAATCCGGCTATCAAGCGCAGCAATGTGGTCTTTCCACAACCGGAAGGTCCCAGTACGGTCACAAATTCACCTTTCCGAATACACAAATTCACGTTGTCCAAAGCGGTCTTTTCGCCAAAGAACTTGGACACGTTTTTTACTTCTATAATCGGTTTATTCTCTGTTTGCATCCTTTTCAGTTTTCGAACGGCAAAGGTACGCATATTATGTCATTACAGAAACATCCGTTTGGAGAATTAATTTCTTTTCAGCCCGAAAATCGGGGACAAAGTATCAGATTTTTACCATGACAAGAACGTCGGAAAAATTCGTCTCGAGCCGACAAAAATCTCCGGCGAGACTTTTAAAATCTCTGGCGAGAGATTTAAATCCTGCGTACGGAGAATTTTATTCTCTCGCCGGAGATTTCTTCGACCTCCAAAACTAGGCTACAACACCTTGTAGCAAGGGTAGCGAGAGCTTGCGCCACGACACGGAAAGCCATCTACAGCTTTCCGGCGTCGGCGTAACTGTAAAAATTTCCGTCAGTTATCACCACGTGGTCCAGCAACCTGATATTCATCGTTTCGGCTGCCCGGCGAAGCGATTCGGTCAGTCGGTCGTCATCACGGCTTGGACTGACGTTTCCCGACGGATGGTTGTGGCAAAGCACAATCGAAACGGCACGCTTCAGCAAAGCCTCGCGCAAGATGCAGCGCACGTCTACCTGCGTAGCGGCCAATCCGCCCTGACTGATGCGCATGCGGTCTATCACTTTGGCCGCCTGATTGAGAAACATCACCCAACATTCCTCCACCGGAAGGTCGCACATCAACGGATGAAACCATTCGTATATATCCTGCGAGCAGCGCACTTGTCTCCTTTCCACGGGTTTCTCTTCGGCACGGCGTTTACCCAGTTCGGAAGCCGCCAGAATGGTTATGGCCTTGGCCGGGCCTATCCCCTTATAACGGCACAACTCATCGACAGTGGCTTTCCCTAACGCACCCAAGTTGTTCCCATAAGCATCCATCACCTTGCGCATCAGCTCCACGGCCGAATCTTCCGCACTTCCAGACCCGATGAGAATGGCCAACAGCTCGGCATTGCTCAGCGAAGAGGCGCCATGCGTCATCATCTTTTCGCGTGGGCGGTCGGCCTCGTCCCATTGGTTGATGCTCAGCTTCTTCTCCATTAAGATTACTTATAGAAATTCTTATTGAACGCCGAAAATGACCCTTTTCCGCAAACACAACGTTTCCACCAGGCCGACAGGAATCCGCAACCGTATCCCGTAAGTTGGATAAAAGCCGCCATAACCGACAGGGCTCCGATACGTACGCTCCGATTTCGGCATGCAGAATCGATAAAGATAATCAACACAAAAAGCAGCAACGGAAGCAAGGCGTAATGACAAACGGTCAGTCCCGTCAACAAAAAGAAAACACATCCCAGCGTAAACGCCGCCGGAAGCAAATGCACCAGCTTCAGCGACTCAGGGTATTTCTTATACAGATTGATGCGTGCAATGCCCGAATTGTACACCTGCTTGAAGAACTTCTTCAGGTCGGTACGGCGCTTGTGCCATACCCAGGCTTCGGGAAACAAGCGGCAAGCGTAGCCCCCCTTGAATATCCGTATGCTGAAGTCGATATCCTCTCCGAAACGCATATCGGAAAATCCGCTCAAAGCGCGATAAACATCCGCACGCACCCCCATATTGAAGCTGCGCGGATAAAACTTGTCCATTTTCTTCTTTCCTCCACGGATGCCGCCCGTAGTAAAAAACGAAGTCATGGCATAGTTTATCGCCTTCTGCATAGGAGTAAACGATTCATGCGCCCGGTCAGGGCCGCCAAAAGCGTCGGCCGGACAACGTTCCAACTCTTGTTCTATCGCTGCCAAGTAGCCTTCCGGAAGCACGCAGTCCGAATCAAGAATCAGCATATACTCTCCCTCGCTCTTATCGACACCAAAGTTTCGTGTCTGTCCAGGCCCCGAATTCGGCTTTTGGAAATAGCGCAAATTCATCGAACCGGCATATTTCTGCACCACCGCTTCGCACGGAACAGTAGAGCCGTCTTCTACCACCACCACCTCGAAGTCCTTACACGACTGTCGGGTCAAGCTGTCCAACAACTCGTCTACTTCATCAGGTCTGTTGTAAACAGGAATAATTACGGAAAAACGCATATCTTTAATAGCAAGAAGAGCCGCTTTTCCGACTTCGGAAAGCGGCTCTTCACATTTTAACAGGTGTATAAAGTTCTTCTATTTAGATTAGCACTGAGCCAATTTGCCGTCAGAACCCAATACGTTGATGATTTTGTGCTTGTACATCTTTTCCATTTCGTCGCGAGCCGGACCCAAGTACTTGCGGGGGTCGAATTCAGCCGGTTTTTCAACGAATACCTTACGGATGCCAGCAGTCAAAGCCAAACGAGAGTCAGAGTCGATGTTAATCTTGCAAACAGCCGACTTAGCAGCCTTACGCAACTCTTCTTCCGGTATACCGATAGCTGCTTCCAGCTTTCCACCGTACTGGTTGATCATGTCTACATATTCCTGAGGAACTGAAGAAGAACCGTGCAATACGATAGGGAATCCCGGCAATTTTTCCATTACAGCGTCCAAAACTTCGAAAGCCAAAGGAGGAGGAACCAAACGACCAGTCTTCGGGTCTACGTGGCACTGTTCCGGTTTGAACTTGTAAGCTCCGTGAGAAGTACCGATAGAGATAGCCAAAGAATCGCAACCAGTACGAGTAGCGAAATCGATAACTTCTTCAGGGTTAGTATAAGTATGGTGTTCTGCGCAAACTTCGTCTTCAACGCCTGCCAATACACCCAATTCACCTTCTACAGTTACATCGAACTGGTGAGCGTATTCTACAACCTTCTTAGTCAAAGCTACGTTTTCTTCGTAAGGAAGATGAGAACCATCAATCATTACTGAAGAGAAGCCCAAGTCAACGCAAGATTTGCAGAGTTCGAAAGAATCTCCGTGGTCAAGGTGAAGAACGATTTCCGGATGTTCGCATCCCAATTCCTTAGCGTATGCTACTGCTCCTTCGGCCATGTAACGCAACAATGTCTGATTAGCATAGTTACGAGCACCTTTTGATACCTGCAAGATAACCGGAGATTTAGTTTCAACAGAAGCCTTTATGATAGCTTGCAACTGTTCCATGTTGTTGAAGTTGAAAGCCGGAATTGCATATCCGCCCTTGATTGCTCTGGCAAACATATCTTTTGTGTTTACCAAGCCTAAATCTTTGTAATTAACCATTTGTGTTAGTTTTATAATGTTAGTGATTAAAATCCATTGCAAAAGTAAAAATAAAAACTTATGCCCCTCGTTTTGTATGTAAAAAAATAAATCTTCTGAACGTACTATTTGATTCAAATCATTGCCTTTGACAATGAAAAGTTCACGAGGTGCAAAGCAAAGATTACAAAAGCGGAGTCCTCTTTCTGCCTATCCGCCCTGCACCAGCCGTCACTCCACACTGAGAACTGTTTCTAAACGGATATCGGCCGACGAAGCGCCTACCATCACCTTAAAGGAGCCCGGTTCCACCACCTTACGGTAAGCTGCATCTATCAGGGAGAAGTCGTCTTCCGCTAAACGGAATGTCACCGTCTTTTCCTCTCCCGGCTGCAGTTCAATACGACTAAAATGTTTCAGCTGAATAAGCGGCTGAGAGACCGATGCGTACTCATCGTGCAAATACAGTTGCGGAACTTCTACGCCCAATTTGTTCCCCGTATTCTTCACGTGGAATGACACCTCGAATGTGCGACTGGATTTCTTTTCCACCTTCAGCTGCGAGTATGCGAATGTGGTGTAACTCAACCCATAGCCAAAGGCATAAAGCGGTGTATAGGCTTCTTCTACATAATCGTGGTTACGAGGCGCACGCTTGTTATAATACAATGGAAGTTGTCCTACGGAACGAGGTACTGAGACCGGGAGGCGACCCGCAGGATTACACTCGCCAAAGAGGACATCGGCTATTGCCAATCCGCCTTCCTGTCCGGGATAGAATGCAGTAAGCAAGGCATCCGCATTTTCCGAAGCCCAAGTCTTATCCAAAGGACGGCCTTCGATATAAACTACAACCAACGGCTTATCTGTACTCTTTAGCGCCCGAAGCAACTCGTTCTGTCGGCCAAGCAACGTCAAAGAGGTACGATCGAAACCTTCACCGCTTTCCATATCGCTCACCTGTGTCTTGTCGGTTACAGCCGCCCCCGTTTCTTTATATGTAGTCTTGAAGTCTCTGGCACTGGAACCTCCCACTACGGCTACAACCACGTCCGAACGGCGAGCGGCAGCCACGGCCTTGTCAACTTCGCTTCCGGTTGTGTCTCTTATGGCACAACCTTTCACGTATTCCACATTCTCGGCTGGGAGTTTGGAAAGTATACCGTCTAATACAGTCCTTATGCTACTGTCCTCCTGTGGGGCTGTATAGTCGCCCAACATGTTATAACGGTTGTCTGCGTTAGGGCCAATCACGGCCACCTTTATACCCTGAACGCTGAGCGGCAACGTATGATTCCGATTTTCCAACAGAACGATGGATTGCTGAGCCGCCTTGCGAGCCAAAGCACGATGTTCTGCATTTCGCACTTCACGCTTGGCTATTTTCGAATCTACATAAGGATGCTCAAACAACCCCATCTCGAATTTCAGTCGCAAGACACGAGCCACAGCCGAATCGACTACCGCAACATCGACTTTACTCTCGTGTAACGCCTTGCACAAATTACGGTATGCTTCTCCGCCTAAGTCTACATCCACTCCTGCGTTTACAGACATTATCGCAGCATCGGTCAATGTGGGAGCTACATAATGGGATTGATGAATACCATCTATACTGTACAAATCGGACACAACAAAGCCACGGAAATTCCATTCATTCCGCAATACATCGTTATACAAATATCCGTTGGAAGTACAAGGTACTCCGTCAATGGAATTATAGGAAGTCATCACCGACAAAGCACCGGCATCTACCGCCTTGCGGAACGGCGGAAGGAAATTCTGAATCAAATCGCGCTTCCCGACAGTTGCGAAGTTTCCGTTCTGACCGCCCTCGGGTACAGCATAAGCCAAGAAATGCTTCAGTGTAGCAATGGTGGAATAGGGTTTTGTCAAGTCTCCTCCACCCAGTCCTTTTACTTCGGCCGCTCCCAAAGCGCCGCTCAATACAGGGTCTTCACCGAATGTCTCCTCCACACGAGACCATCGGGCATCACGTACAAGGTCAAGCACAGGACCATAACTGATATGACCGCCCTGTAAACGCACCTCTTTACCGATAGCTTTCCCGATTTCTTCCAACAACGACTCCGACCATGTGGCAGCAAGCCCTATTCCTGTAGGGAAAACGGTAGTACCTATCGCCATATGACCGTGCGGCGCCTCTTCGGCTAGAAATACAGGAATCCCCAAACGGGTCTTCTCGATGGCATATTTCTGGATTGCGTTTCCGGCCTTGGCGGCTAACTGAGGGTCAAGACCATTTTCCAACGTCTTTCGAGTCCAGGGATCCGCTCTATAAACGGCCCACAACATACCGACATTCTGTTCTTCCATCAACTTCTTAAAACGTTCGGATACGGTAACATCCTTTCCGTTGATAGTATACATCTCCCATCCCAAAGGACAACACAACTGCCCTATTTTTTCTTCCACCGTCATACGGTGAAGCAAGTCGGACACCCGCTCTTCCACCGGCAGAGAAGGATTCTTGTAAGGAAAAGAATTCTTTTGCGCGCTCATGCCTGCGGCAAAACAAAGCGCTGCGATGCTAAGTGTAAAATGTAAATTCATGGTATCTCTTTATGATAACAGTTTATACATAATACAAACAAACCGCCGTTTTACGACGGTTAAAAACCCTTAATTAAAATCCAGCGCCTATATTAAAGCGACTAATATCCAACCTGTTTCCCTACAATCAACTACAGAAACGCCCCATATAACGTTCACGCTTCACATAAAAAGTAACGCTTATGAGGCCAAATACCACGAGAAAAGCTCCGACCAAAGCCGGATAGCGATATCCCAATCCGGCATCTATCGGAAGCCCACCGGCATAAGCTCCTATAGCGTTGCCTAAATTGAAAGCAATTTGCACACAAGCAGCTCCCATCATCTCACATCCACGAGAATTCTGAAGTAAAAGCAATTGTTGCGGAGGGGATACCATAAACAGAGCCGCAGCCGTGATGAACATCAGTACCACAGAAAAGAACGGACTGGAAGCCAAGAAGAACGTACCCAACAGAGTAACAATCATCATCACTTGCGCAAACTGAATCACACGTGACAGTCCGTAAACGTCACCACACTTTCCACCAATCAGATTTCCGACAGTCATACCCAGTCCTGCTAACATCATAATCAGTGTCATGCTGTGCGGTGAAAATCCAGCCTCGGTCATCATCTGCGGAGTAACGTAGCTGAACCAGCAGAATACGCCGCCGTTACCAAACATCGTAGTAAAAATTATCAGCCATGGCGCAAGTTTTTTCAAGAAACGGAACTGTCCAATTACTCCCGATGCAGGAAGCGAAGGAAGCTGAGGAATCCACTTCCACAACAATACAAAAACCAATAGTCCCCATCCTGCATTGAACAGAAATGGCATACGCCACGATACCAAGTTACTAAGAAGCGTTCCGAACGGAACACCAAACAGATTGGCTATAGTCATGCCTGCAATCATCACTGATACCGCCTGCGAAGCTTTCCCTTCATCGGCCACTTTTTCAGCCACAATTGAGCCAGCTCCAAAGAACGCACCATGCGGCAAGCCAGAAACAAATCTCATACACAACAACATTCTATACCCAACAGACAATGCCGCACACAGATTACCTATAATATAAACTGCAGCCAATGCAAGTAGCACATGTTTTAAGGAACGTTTTTGCGACAGAACAGCCGTAAGCGGAGCACCCACACATACACCAAGAGCATAAGCAGAAATAAAGTGTCCAGCTTGCGGTATGCTGATTCCCATATCTTGAGACACATTGGGCAAAATCCCCATCATAACAAACTCGGCTATCCCTAAACCTAAGGTTCCGGCGGACAAAGCCAGTAAACTCTTTTTCATATCCTTAACCTCTAAACGTTATACCTATAGAACGTTGCAAAGGTAATAGGAATAAAGACAACTGGGAAGCGTTCGAAAACGCAGGAGGTATTTTTTGACCCATATCAATCAGAACACAGGACGATACGCACGAAGCTCCTTACGTAACTCCAGCGCCCTCCCATCGGTCATCTGATTGAGCAAATCCCAAAAGCGAGGCCCGTGATTCATCTCTCGTGTATGCGCCAGCTCGTGCAAGATAACATAATCCATCAAGTGCGCAGGAACAAGCATCAAATAACAAGACAAGCTGATATTCTTTTCCGAAGAACAACTTCCCCATCGGGATCTTGCCTTTGAAATCTTCACCGTACGGAAAGTCAAGCCATAACGAGAAGCCCACAAAGCAACTAATGGAGGAAGATACTCTTCCGCTTTTTTCCTCAAAGCCCGCATCACAGCGTTACGAATCAACACCTGTACATGCTTGTCTGAGAAATTCGCACCATTAGGACAACAAAGCCGTACTCCCTCGTCGGTTGTACGAACCGTAAAATTACGAAGTGGACTCGGTTCCAACCACAACCGAAAGCACTCCGTTTCGATACGAAAATCCCAATCGAAAGATTTCGGAGCAATCTTGTCTTTGGTTACAAGCAACCTCTCGCGATAAGGCTCTATCACATCAAGCACCGCCCGCAAGCTAGTATATGGAGGAGTCGTAACATGAAGTCCATCTTCCTTTACCCTCATTGTGATATTCCGTGCCAGTCTGCGAGTTAGCAGAAAAACAAAACCGAAATCTTTATCTTTTACAATCTTCTTCTTTGCCATAAGTAAACGCAAATATACTAAGAAAGGGTTGCCGCTCTCGCGGTAACCCTTCTTTTTTATTGAGTTAGTAATTTTAATTGAGAGAATTGAAACTTCACAGCCTCAAATGTGTTTTTCAGAAATAAGCACTAACTATTATTTTAAAAGCAAATGAAAATATTCTTTATTTATTCTTTTTCTATAGGAATGTTCTCCCTCATCTTCTCCTTGAGAAGAGATTTCACTGAATCGGCTTCATAAGCCACTTGTGGGTCGTTCGTCTTATTGGTATACTGGTCGTACACATATACCACTCCCGACTGGGAATTTCCCATCGAATGTTTTACCACTCCTCCGATAGTAAACAAAAGAATCATCATGGCCGCAGCCTTGAACAAGGGCATAAAACGTGAATGCAACGTTAACTTACGTACTTTCACTACAGGCCGCTCTATTTCGTCCAAAATGCGTTTATCAAAGTCATTGCCCAACCTTACTTCTTTTTCCATTTCCACACAAGCGAATAAAGGCTTGTATCGAAGCAGATTGGCCGGAATCTCTTTCTGATGAAAGAAAGAGCGCAGGATTTGTTCTTCTTCTATGGAAGTTTCACAATTCCAATACTTTTCCAACAGTTGTTCAATATACTTATAGTCCATAATTCTGTATTTCGTTATACCTTAACTTTATTTTTTGTCTTGCCCTGAACAGAGTCACTTTTACCTGTTCCTCCGTCAGTTGCAAAATCTCAGCTATTTCTTTATAGCTTTTCTCCTCCACATCCCTCAGTTGTATAACAGAACGTTGCTTCTCGGGCAACTCATCAATCAATCTGCGTACAAGTCCCAACAATTCATCCTGTTCTAACTTTCTGTCTGGTTGCAACGCTCCAGACATCTGCTGCGTTTCAGGAGTTAGCTCAAGGTTTTGGGCTTCTGTTTTTTGACTTCTGTCTATAGCTAAATTACGAGCTATTGTCATACAGAAAGCCTCCATTGACTCAATCTCGTTCCACCGATCACGCTGGTTCCAGACCTTTATCATCGTATCCTGTACAATATCTTCCGCTTCTGCGCTATCAAGTGTTATACGCAGTGCCAATCTGTAAAGTTTGTCTTTCAGCGGCAATATATCGTTTCGGAAACTAACCTCTCGCATTGCTTTCTATTATAAAGACGGGTGAGTTGCACAAAAGTTACACTCACCCGCTACTTTTTTTCTATTTTTCTCTCTTTACTTTTTAATCACGGTTTCTATTCCACTATTAATAGCTGAAGCAGAAGTAATTACAACCTGACTCACTCCGGATTCCACTGCCAAAAAAGAATTCTCCAACTTCGGAATCATTCCGCCTTGTATCACCCCTTCAGCAACGTACCGCCGAAACAAATCGGGAGTTATCACAGGAATCACGCTATCATCATTGGTTTCATCACTGAGTACTCCCTTCTTCTCGAAACAATACATCAGGGTAACATCAAAAGTTTCCGCCAAAGCTTTAGCCGTTTCACCAGCTATCGTATCGGCATTGGTGTTCAGAATGTGTCCTTCGCCATCATGAGTAAGCGGAGCCATGACTGGAACAACACCTTTATTTATAAGTGAGCCAAGAACATCGGCATTCACCTTTCTGACATCACCCACAAATCCGTAATCAACTTCCGCCACAGGACGCTTCACCGAACGAATCACATCCATATCGGCTCCAGTCAGTCCTACGGCATTCACGCCAAGTGCTTGCAGACCGGCTACAATATTCTTGTTTACCAGTCCCCCGTACACCATAGTCACCACCTTTAGGGTTTCGGCATCGGTTACACGCCTACCATTCACCATTGTACTTTCAATACCTAGTTGAGCCGCGATTTTAGTAGCCGACCGGCCTCCCCCATGAACCAGGAGCTTATATCCCGGTATGGCGGCAAAATCGGTAAGCAGACGCGACAAGGTGTCGGCTTCCTCCACGATTTTCCCACCTACTTTTATAATAGTCAGTTTTTCTTTTCTTTCCATATAAACCTATCTTTACTCCAAGTAAGTATACCCATACAGTCCCGAGCGGTAATTGGAAAGGAATTCCTTACCTTCCTCCAAGGTAATCTTTCCTTCCTTCAGCGATTTCGCCACCCATGTTTCGAGTGTACGAACCAGCTTCTTGGGACTATACTGTACATAATCCAACACTTCAGCCACCGTCTCGCCGTCTATTACTTGGTCTATGCTATACCCTTTATCCGTAACACTGACGTGTACGGCGTTTGTATCACCAAACAAATTGTGCATATCGCCCAATATCTCCTGATAAGCTCCCACCAGGAACACTCCGATGTAATAGGATTCCTTCGATTTGACGGTATGTACGGGCAAGTCGTGCGATACGTTTCGGGTAGATACAAAATTGGCAATTTTTCCATCCGAATCGCATGTTATGTCCTGAAGCGTAGCCGTACGATCGGGCTTTTCGTCCAAGCGTTGTATCGGCATGATGGGAAATATCTGGTCGATAGCCCATGAATCGGGAAGCGACTGGAATAGCGAGAAATTACAGAAGTATTTATCTGCTAACAGCTTGTCTAATTTACGGAATTCATCGGGAGCATGTTTCAACCCATCGGCTATCTGCTTTATTTCCCGACAAACCGACCAATACAGGCGCTCGATTTGTGCCCGGGTCTTCAAGTCTACAATTCCGTGGCTGAACAAATCCAACGTTTCTTCCCTTATCTGTTGGGCGTCGTGCCAAGCTTCCAACATCCGGCTTTGGTTTAAATCATCCCATATATGATAGAGTTCTTGCACCAATTCATGGTCGTCAGGACTGACTTCGAAATCATCATCCATTTCGGGAAGGGAAGCTGTTTCAAGCACTTCGAAAATCAATACCGAATGATGTGCGGTAAGCGATCGTCCGCTCTCAGTTATAATATTGGGATGTGGGATATTATTCTTGTTGCTTGCGTCTACCATGATAGAAATGGAGTCGTTTACATATTCCTGAATAGAATAATTCACGCTACTCTCACTATACGAAGAGCGAGTTCCATCGTAATCTACTCCCAGTCCACCACCTATATCCACAAACTCCACCGGGAATCCTAGCTGATGAAGTTGTACGTAGAACTGCGACGCCTCACGAAGCGCAGTCTTTATCCGGCGGATTTTGGTTACCTGACTACCAATATGGAAATGGATTAGCTTCAGACAGTCTTTCATGTCTCTCTTTTCGATAAAATCGAGAGCTTCGAGCAGTTCGCTTGAGGTCAGTCCAAATTTACTTGCGTCACCTCCGCTTTCTTCCCATTTTCCGCTTCCAGAAGATGCCAGTTTTATACGTATTCCTATATTGGGACGAACATTCAGCTGCTTAGCTATCTTTGCGATGAGCTTAAGTTCGTTCAACTTCTCTACCACCAAGAAAACGCGCTTGCCCATCTTTTGAGCCAACAAAGCCAACTCTATATAACTTTCGTCCTTATACCCGTTACAGATTATCAATGAATCAGAGTCGGTATTTATAGCGATTACAGCATGAAGTTCCGGTTTTGAACCAGCCTCAAGCCCAAGATTGAACTTCTTTCCGTGGCTGATGATTTCTTCGACTACCGGACGCATCTGGTTCACCTTAATGGGATAGATAATGAAGTTCTCGGCTTTGTAACCGTATTCCTCGGAAGCTATCGCAAAGCAATTGGATATTTTTTCTATCCGATTGTCCAAGATATCCGGGAAACGAATCAACATGGGAGCCGTAACGTCTCTCAACTGTAATTCATCGACCAATTCTTTCAAATCTACCGCCGCTCCGTCTTTTCGCGGAGTAACTACTACATGTCCTTTTTCATTAATACTAAAGTACGAAACACCCCACCCCGTAATGTTGTAGAGTTCTTCAGAGTCTTCAATGCGCCATTTTCTCATTTCACAACATAAAAGTCTACGTTTATAATTAGTTTATCTTTTCCAATAGCTCTCTTAAGGCTTCTACAGCCACGGCTATCTGTTTTTTATCGTCCAAGTGATTGGCATCGAACCGGGATTCCGCCATTCCGTAAAAAGGCATACGCTTCTTTAGGGCACTTACGATGGTATCCATCAGTTCGTCATCGGTCTTTTCGGCCAGCAATGGGCGCTTGGCCTTCGCCTGCTTCAGGCGTGCGAGCAAGACTTCGGTATCTACATCCAGGAACACTGTATGTCCCACGCGGTTCATGTATTCCATGTTGTCGTAGAAGCAAGGCGTGCCGCCGCCGGCTGCAATCACCACGTCTTCGAACTCTCCCGCTTCGTGAAGCATATTCCGCTCTATTTCACGGAACCCGTCTTCACCTTTTTCGGCAAACAGTTCGGAGATGGTTTTATGCATACGCTCTTCGATGTACCAATCCAAATCGATGAACTGCAAGCCTATCGCCTTTGAGAAAGCACGTCCCAGCGTGGTTTTCCCCGAACCCATATATCCTATCAAGAAAATCCGCTTCATCTCTTACTTCTTTGCCGATGACCGTGTTTTCCGGGTACTGCCTTTTTGCTGTTGTTGCTGGATTATTTCGTTACAAGCCTCCAACGTAAGCCCTGCGGCTTCTACACTAGATGGTATCTTGTAGTTCTTCTTCTGATACGAAATATAAGGGCCGTACCGTCCGTTCAGGATTTGTATTTCGGGGTCTTCCGCAAAAGTCTTGATTACTTTCTTGGCTTCCGTTTCCCGCTTGGCCTTTATCAGCTCTACGGCTTCATCCAGCGTAATGTCCATCGGGTCTTTATCCTTAGGGATAGAAACGAACGTGTTATCTATACGCACGTATGGGCCGAACCGACCAGAGCCAATGGTGATGTCGGCTCCCTCCCACTGCCCCAGTTGGCGTGGCAACTTAAACAGTTCGAGAGCCTGTTCCAGCGTAATGGTTTCCAGCGAATATTCTTTCTTCAGTTGAGCGAAGCGTGGTTTTTCATCGTCTTCGGCCGTACCTATTTGCGCTACAGGGCCAAAGCGTCCAATCTTGACAGATACCTGTCTGCCCGTAGCCGGGTCGGTTCCCAAAATACGTTCGCCTACACGATGTTCGGTTTTTACGGCGATGGTCTCTTCGACCTGCGGATGGAAGCCCTTGTAGAAACGTTCCATCACATCGGTCCATTTCTCTTCGCCTTCGGCTATTTCATCGAACTGCTTCTCCACGTTTGCCGTGAAATTATAGTCCATAATCTTCGGGAAGTATTCCTTCAAGAAATCGTTTACCACCATACCTACATCGGTAGGCAACAGTTTCGATTTTTCGCTACCCGATATTTCCGTTTTCTGCTTTTCTGTTGTTTTTCCGTTTTCCCATTGCAAGATGGTATAAGCACGTTCCGTTCCTTCACGGTTTCCTTTTTCTACATAACCTCTCTGCTGAATAGTGGAGATGGTTGGCGCATAAGTAGAAGGACGGCCTATGCCTAATTCTTCCAGTTTGCGAACCAAACTGGCTTCGGTGTAACGCGCTGGAGGCAACGAGAAGCGTTCGGTAGCTGTAATCTGCTTACAGTTGAGGATTTCGCCCTCTTCTACAGACGGAAGTAAACGGCTTTCGTCTTCCTGCTCCATATCATCATCGAATGATTCTCGATACACTTTCAGGAAACCATCGAACACTACAACTTCGCCTACGGCTACAAACTTGTCTTCCAGTCCGCTTACCGAAATGGTTATCGTAGTTTTTTTCAGTTGGGCGTCGGCCATCTGCGAGGCCAATGTACGTTTCCATATCAAATCGTACAGTTTCTTTTCCTGAGCAGTGCCGTCCACCGTTTCGTGTGCCATATAAGTAGGACGGATGGCTTCGTGAGCCTCTTGCGCGCCTTTGGTCTTGGTGGTAAACTTACGTGTCTGCACGTATTTGTCGCCCATCAGTGACAGGATGGTTTCGCGGCTGGCGTTCAATGCCAATTCGGAAAGGTTTACCGAGTCGGTACGCATATAAGTAATGTATCCACTTTCGTAGAGCTTCTGAGCCAGCATCATGGTTTGCGATACGGTGTATCCCAACTTGCGGGCCGCTTCCTGCTGCAAGGTTGAAGTGGTAAACGGCGGCGCTGGCGACTTATGTGTAGGACGTGTGGCGATATCTTCTACCGTAAACTCAGCTCCTGTACAACTGTTCAGGAATGCTTGTGCTTCTTCCTTCGTGCGGAAACGCTTACCCAAATCGGCTTTCACCTCTACACCGCCGGCATTGGCGAAAACGGCAGAGACTTTATACGAAGCCTCGGTTTGGAAAGCGTGTACTTCGCGTTCGCGCTCTACGATGAGACGGACGGCTACCGACTGAACGCGACCGGCCGAAAGCGACGGCTTGATTTTGCGCCACAACACGGGCGAGAGTTCAAAACCTACTATGCGGTCAAGCACTCGGCGTGCCTGCTGGGCATCTACCAAGTCGATATTGATATCGCGCGGATGTTCGATGGCATTCAGAATGGCCGGCTTTGTGATTTCATGAAATACGATTCGCTTCGTCTTCTCTGGGTTCAGCTTCAGCACTTCGTACAAGTGCCATGAAATGGCTTCCCCCTCGCGGTCCTCATCGGATGCCAGCCAAACCATGTCGGCTTTCTTGGCTTCTTTCTTCAGCTCCGATACAAGTTTCTCTTTCTCCTTCGGAATTTCGTAAATCGGCTTAAAACCGTGCTCGATATCTATACTAAATGATTTCTGTTGCAAGTCCCGTATATGGCCATAGCTGGAAAGCACTTTATATCCTGTGCCCAAAAATTTTTCAATGGTCTTGGCTTTGGCCGGAGACTCAACGATCACTAAATTGTTTTGCATAATGCGCATAGTCCTTTAAATTCGGCAGCAAATGTAGAAAATAAAGCGTAATTACGCCACGTATCAAGATGTATTTCTTACTTTTTATACATTATATACGCTTCCTGCATCCGAGTGAAGCGGAACTGAAGTTACACCTTGGTTTCAATACGTCCCGAGAAGTGTCCAAAAACGTCCCGACGTTTTAAAAATCTCTCGGGACGTTTTTAAAATCTCTCGCCGGAGATTTTTATTTTCTCGCCGGAGATTTTAGACACATCCTACAGCCTAAAGAAAAACGAAGGAAAGTGCATACTCAACCCACAAAAAGAGTATATTTGCAAACAAGAACAAACCACTGTATTCCAAATACACTTATGAAAAAACATCTGTATTCTATCCTTGCGGCCTTGACTGTTTTCATTTCGGCCAACGCCCAGTCTTTACCATCCGTCTCCATTTTAGGAGATTCGTATTCCACCTTTCAGGATTTTCTGGAGCCAGACACCAATGCGGTTTGGTACAAGAAAATAGCGGATAAAAAGTACACCGACGTTGCGTCCGTACAACAGACATGGTGGCACCAGTTTATCCGGGAGAACGGTTACCGCCTGTGCGTAAACAATTCGTTCTCGGGAGCTACCATTTGCTATACGGGTTACAAAGACAAAGCGGATAAACATCAGGATTACTCCGACCGCTCGTTTATCACCCGTGCCAACCACCTGGGATGCCCGGATGTGATTTTCATCTTTGGCGGAACGAACGATTCATGGGCAGGCTCCCCCATCGGAAATTACAAGTATGCCGACTGGACTCGTGCCGACTTGTTCTCATTCCGTCCAGCCATGGCGTGTTTGCTGCAAACCGTAATAGATTACCATCCGAACGTAAAAATTTACTTTTTGCTGAATAACGAACTCAGAGAAGAGATAAACGAATCGGTAAAGACCGTATGCGCACACTACGGCGTGAAGTGCATTGAACTGAAAAACATCGACAAGCAAAGCGGTCACCCGTCGGTCAAGGGAATGAAGCAAATCAGTGACCAAATCAAGGAATTCCTTTCCGCCGAAGCCAAATAACGACGGAAAGGAACAGAGATTAATAAATACCCGGAGTATGTGAACTACCGAAGTTGTCGAAACTGCCGTTTATCTGCGTTTCACCTTCGGGGTTCAGCTCAAGGGCTTTCTTCACATCGCTCAGCGAGCCGTCTTTGTCACCTTTCTGTAGGCGCACCCTACCTCGCATCTGATAAAGGGAAGCCAGCTGAGGCATGAGTTCAATAGCCTCATCGCATAGCGCAAGAGCCTCGTCTTGGCGGTTTTGCGCTTCCAATAGTTCCACACGGAGCAGATAAGCCTTTTCGTTAAACGGATTCACTCCCGTCACACGTGCGCAAAGAGTCAACGCTTCATCGACATTCCCCAAGAGAGCTTGTATTTTACCTTTCAACAGGAGAGCCTCCTCATCGTCGGCATTGAGCGAAAGAATCCGCTCTACATCTTCCAGCGCTTCCTTGGCTTGCCCCATATCCGTCAACACCTCGGCACGGAGTTGTAGAGCAGGCGCATGGTTTTCGTCTTGCGCCAAGGCCTTTGTCAGCATCACAATCGTCTGCAATCCGTCATTCAATCCGCGAGTCGCTTTCCCGGCTAAATAATACGCCGTAGCGTTCTTTTCATCTATCGCAATGGCCTTTTGGCAAGCATCGCTCATAGCCGTATAATCTTCCTGCACAAAGCACACTTGAGCCAACTGCAGCCAAGCATGCGCATCAGCAGGCACGGTAGCGGTCAAGCGGTTCAACGTTTCACGCGCGTCATCCGTACGGTTATCCGCAGTGTAGGCATTGGCCAACAATCGCAGCGTTTCCGGCTCTTCGTTAATGGCTACGGCCTGTTCAAAGCACTTTATTGCATACGCTATCTGCCGCATTTGGAATGCCCGAACGCCATCGTATTTCAGTATTTCGAAGTTCTTTTTATCTTGTTTCGCTTGTTGCTCGTCCGACTTGCCTCCGCCGAACAAAGATGACAGTAATCCCATAGTATGTTTCAGTTTCTAAATAAATAAAAGACTTTCGGCAAAAGTACGGATTTTTGCCGAAAGTCTCTCTAATGTGTTTTCTTATTTAAGCGAAAGCCAAGTAGCCGTCCGATTATTTCTTCCAAACGTTGACTATCTCGCCAATATACATGGTGTGTACCCCTTTCTTGTCATCGGCATAATCATTTCGGGTATCTTCGTCTACAATGGTAGAAAGATTGAACGGCGCCTTATAGATTATCCGGCATTCTATGGCCAGATTAGCTTCCTCGAAAATGGGATTTCCCAACTCGGTAAACGACGGAGTAAGCCCCGCCTTTTGCAACTTGTCTTTATCATCCCGTCCCGAATGCGTTCCTATATACTGCAAGGCTGGACGCTTGTCTTCGGGAAAAGCCGTCACGGTAAAGTACTTGTTGCGTTCCATAAAGCCATACGTGTACCGATTGCTCCGAACATAAACAGTCACAACCGGTTTTCCCCACAACTCACCCAGTCCTCCCCAAGCAATGGTCATGGCGTTCATGTCACCTTTCTGCCCTACAGCCAACGCCATCCAATCCTTTTCGAACAAGGTAACGGAGTTCTTTATATCGTATGGAGTAATTGCTTTCCACCCGGCAGCAGACGCCGAGTCGGCAGTAGTAGACTCTTCCGCTTTCGGAAGCTGAGCAGAATCGGTCGTAGCCGTAGACTTGTGGTCGGAAGACATAAAAGCCACTTTAGCCGACAAAATCACCAAAGCCACAGCCAACAAAATGTTTAATACCTTAGATGTATTCATAATTATTTTGAGTTTTGAGAAATACGAAGCAAACTTCCCATGGGACAGACGAACCGACAATACGGACGGCTAACCACCATAGACAACAGCAGAAACAAGACCGCTATTACCACCACAGTTGTCGATGCCTGACGGAACAGGAATGCAGTAAAAAGCTCATAGTCCATCCACTCGAACAACACTCCGCTCCACAAGAAAAGCATCAGCACACTCCACAAGACCTCGCGAAAGCGGTTCAACCACTCCAATACCTTCGGAGTGAGACGGATTTTATACCTTATCCCCTTCCCTATCAACTCCTGACAAGAACCCAAAGGACAAATCCAGCTGCAGTAATGCGACTTCTTCCCAAACAACGGAAGTATAAAACCTGCCGTCAACAACAGGACAACAACTACTGCACTCCACGCATGAATCCCGTTTGAAAAGAAGTTTATCAGCAACGAATAAGAGAGGAAATAACCGCACCAAAATCCCAATACCACTACATTCAGTATCAGTTGCACCATCCGATAGATTCGGGAACGGACAAAAAGAGGAAGCATGATACCCAGAAGAAGAACCACGGACGCGCATACCACTTTCAGCGGTAGTCCAAACGGAGAATCAGAACCACGTTCTGCATCCTGCATCTGCACCACGCTCTCCAATCCAAGCCGCATATTCTGAATCACCGCATTCGACGAGAACGTAGCTCCCGACACGGCATCAACCTTTGCAACCAAAGCTTCCTGCGGAGTACGCCCTATCCACTGTGAAAACAAATCGCTCTGTAAGACCTTATCGAAAAAATCGGGAGTCTCGGAGTTTGGAAGCGGCTTCACGTTGGTTATAATGCCGTTCTTTATATATATTTCCAGCGGAGTATTCCCTCCGAATCCCATAACGTCCTTACCCAGTTCACGAGTGGAAATAACCGTAACGCTATCGGAAGCCGAAGCAACAGTCTCCACCTGCGGACCGTCCGGAGTCAATTCATATCCAAACAATTTGTGGTCTTTATGGATTGACACCGCCATTAGCATCAGACAGCAAGTGATAAGGCTCACCACCTGCCCTACCTTTCCATTTGTTTCAATCTGTCTTTTCATTTCTTACTTCTTTAGCGCAAAAATAAGTAGAAACCCACAAACAAAAATTATAAAATCATCGGATTTTGTTATGAAATAGATGTTTTTTCGTAGGTTTGCACGAAAGAAATAACCAATCATCAACATCATGAAAAGACTAATAATCGCAACCGCTCTCCTTCTTGGAAGCCACGCTATGCAAGCGCAATATTTCTGTTCTATCCAAGACACCAAGCTCCATTACGTAAACTACGATGATGCAGGGCAAAGTATCTCAAACGAAACAGCTACGGTAACTAACGTAAAGAACGAAGGCTCGCTAAAGACTGTAGATTACGTAACAAAGATTGTAAACAACAAGGCTAAAAACAATACGTCGTACACCTTATACAACTGGAGTTACGATGGCACAAACACGTCTTGTATGGAAGACTTAGCATACGGAGCCTACATCAAATCGAACTCCGACCCAGACAAGTACGACACCGCCGCACGAACCGTATTCAGAGACGAAATAAAATACAAAGGAGACAACACGTTCTCAATCAGCAACGAAGCGAAGGCCGGCACATCCATCCCCGACCGATACTATTCCGCTATCGTAAACCGGCTACGCACCGAATATAACTTCTCTGGAGCATCGTATATGGGAACAGAAAAGATAAGCACTACAGCCGGTAAGTTCGACTGCTTGAAAATATCCTACCTAAAGCGCACCAAAGTAGTACTGAAAACTACTACGTGGCGTGTAACCGAATGGTATGCCGTAGGCGTAGGACTTGTAAAATCTGAATCGTACGATACCAAAGGCAATATAGCTGCCAAAACACTTCTCGTAAAGATAGAGAAATAACACTGTTATATCAGAAACAAGAGAGAGGCGCTGTTTTCATCAGAACAACGCCTCTCTCTTTTGCTATATCTTTTTTAGAAGGGACGGCCACCGCCGCCAGGGCCTCCGAATCCACCGGGACGGCCACCGCCAGGACCACGTCCACCACCCATTCCACCAGGACCACCCATTCCACCAGGACCGTCTGGACCACCGAATCCATCTCTGTCACGGTTGCCTTTCTTTCCGCCGAACAAGTTCAGACGATACACCACATGAAGCATCGCATAACTGTTTATGGCGTTGTATTCGGTATCGGTACGGGATGTAGCCGAGATTGCACGCGAGAATGTGCTTTGCTGGCGAAGGATATCGTAGAACTGAAGCATCACCGTAAGCGGCTTGCCTTTCAGAAATCCTTGAGAGAGTTGCGCATTCCATACAAACTCATCGGTATTCATGCTACTGTCGTTATATCCACGGCGACTGCTAATAGAGAGACTGGAGTTCAGACTTGTTCCCCAAGGAGCGGTCAGCGTAAAGCTGGGTCCGTAAGAGAACTGCCAAGTATTGAGGTTGCTATTAGGTTGCAGCTTATTCTTGGCATTGTTGTAGTTCAGGGTTCCATCGAGCGAGATTTCCGCCCAATCGTTGCGGTAGCTCAAGGACAGGCGTTCACGCCAAGTAAAGTTCCTAGTTTTGTTCTTCTGTGCATCCTCGCCTTGGTTCAGGCTCAAGTAGCTCACATAGTTGTCGTAACCCAAGTTTGTATCGGTATTTACATTCCATACGCCCAAGCTGTCTATTGAGCAGTTAAACATAAAGGCTCCCGATACGTTCCAGTTTCCGTTGATATTCTCAGGACGGATGATGCGTCCACCTGTTTTCTCATCGTAGCTCACCCGATTGCTAATGCTATTGCTTGTCGTGGAGAAATTCAAGAAAGTCATCACTCCCTTGTTATGGTTCTGTACAAAGTTGTTGTAGAACAAGCGGAAGTTCTGCGTAAACGACGGCTTCAACCCCGGATTACCCATCGAAACATTCAGCGGGTCGCTATCATCGGTAATGTCGAGCATCTGCGAGATGCTAGGTTGCGATGTGCTTCCCCGGTAGTTGATACGCAGATTGCTCATCTTGGAGAAACGGTAACGGAAGTCAAGGGTCGGACTGAAGTTAGCCACCGTACGAACGGTATCTACGTACTTGCCTTGATAATCCTGTATAAAGTTAGAACGCTGCGGCTGAATCATCACGCCGAAGTTTAAGTTGTACTTTTGGCGGATAAAGCGCATCATCAATTGAATGTCGTGATTGTAGTTTTTATACTCCGAGAATCGGCTCAGGTTCTTGTCCTTATATCCGTCAAGGCTACCGTCTATCTTATTCAGATAGGCATCCCAGCCACGGTATACGGGGCTGATTCCATCGAATGCATAGTCGCTGAAACCGTAAGTACTGCGGTCGCTCTTGGAATAGTTGTAAGTAAACTTATAGCTGAATTGCAAGAACGTGGCATTCCAGAGCGGCTCGCTATAAGTAAACTGTCCGCTATAGCTATAGTTCTTCGACGGTGTCAGGTTGTAGCGGTTGGTCATATAGGTCGAGTCTTGACCAGCCGCTGTCTGAACCAAATAGAGACGGGTATTGCTGAGCGAAAGACTTTTGCTATCCTGGTCGGTATAGCTTGCATCCATACGCAGGGTGATATTACGTCCCTTGCTTCCCAACTTGCGGTTATACTGAAGCATTCCGTTCAGTCTATTGTTGTCGGAGTAGCTCAGTCCGCTGGTTTTCTGCGTATTCACCATCGCCTCCGCCTTGTCCAGTTCATCGATGCCTTCGTCCGAAAGCGGATCGGTGGCAATTGTATACGGGTCTTTGTTATAAGAGGCAGTAAGACCATTATTGCATCCGTCACTGCTGCTCCAGGAGATAGAGGGACGGAACAGGATATTAGTCTTCGAGTCCGGCATCCACTCCAGACGGATATTTCCGTTCCAGTTGTTACCACGCGAGAAACTTTGACTCCGGCTATTGCTATAAGAAGAAGTGCTTCCGAGGAAGTTCTCGCTAGAGCGACTGCTCCACACATCGCCATCGCTATGATTCCAGCGGATGGAAGTATTAAACTTAAACTTGTCTTTCAGTTCATAGTTGTAGTTAACGGCAACCATCTTACTGGCGTTCAAGCCGTTTCCACCGCCAAAACCTCTACCTGGTCCGCCTCCGCCAAAGCCGCGGTCACCGGTATTGTTGGCGTTTCCTAAGAGGAAGAAACGGTTGTTGCCGTTAAAGTAGCCCCCCATGCCACGCATGTTGTAGCGACTCTTGTTTCCGACACCCAAATCGATATTGGAAATCATGCCTTTGTTCATGCCTTTCTTCACACCGAAGTCAAGCACGGTCTGCTCTTCGCCATCGTCTATGCCAGTTACTTTCGCCAAATCGCTCTTTTCATCGTAAGCCTTTATCCGGTCGATAATGCTGGTGGGCAGATTCTTGAGGGCGGTTTTGGTATCGCCCGTCATAAACTCCTTGCCGTCTACCAGGATTTTCTTCACTTCCTTACCGTTGATTTTAACGGTACCGTCATCGCTCACTTCGGCTCCAGGCAGACGTTTCACAAGCTCTTCCACCACAGAACCCTCTGGAGTGCGGTAAGCCGAAGAGTTATACACGAAAGTATCTTCCTTCAGAGTTACCTTTTGTGCCATGGCCACTACCTCCGCGCCTTTCAGCAACACGGCGTCAGCCTGAATGGCTATCTTTCCCATTAGCACCCGGAGCTTGGACGAAGTAAAGGTTACCGGCTTGAATACGGTTTTATAACCTACATACGAAATCTTCAGAAGATAACGCCCCTGCTTGGCCGAAAGCCCGAAATTACCGTTCATATCGGTAACCTTGCCGGCTACCACCGCACTGTCTTTCAGCGTAAGCAATTGAACGGAAGCCTGAATGACAGGTGTCTTGTCTTCAGCGTCAATCACCGTACCCGAAACGGAACCGTTGCTCACGGCCGACTGTCCGAACGCCGAAATCCATCCTACGATGAACATCAGCCCTAATACCCAATGTTTCATTTCCTGTTTTGTTACTGTTTCTGTCTTACTGTGCGTTTTGACACGTGGGATAGCAAAAGGTTTAATCCGTAAACTCTTTTTTTATCTCTCTGAGTTTTTTTCTACTTTTGCAGCAAAACAATCGCACAATATGGAAAAACAAGACATTATAATCTGCCAAGACTTGGAGAAAGACTTGGAAACGGCTGTAAACAAATGCCAACACGATAAAATATTCATCCTATCCGATGAGCACACAAGGGTGCACTGCTGCCCCATCCTGAACAAATTCCCGTTTCTAAAAAGCGCCATCCAGATTTGTATCGGCGTAGAAGATATGCACAAGAATCTGGAAACACTGGCCTATGTATGGAGCGAACTGAGTAGCAAAGGCGGTACGCGCCATTCTCTTCTTATCAACTTGGGGGGTGGCATGGTGACCGATTTGGGCGGATTCGCCGCAGCAACGTTCAAGCGGGGTATCAACGCCATAAACATCCCCACAACCCTTCTAGCCATGATAGATGCCGCTGTGGGAGGAAAGACCGGCATCAACTTCAACGGACTGAAGAATGAAATCGGAGCGTTCGCCACAGCCAAAAGCGTACTGATAGACTGCAATTTTCTGAAAACACTGGATAAACAAAACATCCTGTCCGGATACGGCGAAATGCTGAAACACGGACTCATCAGCAATACCGCGCACTGGAGTTCACTCGTTACGTTCGACATGACGCACATCGACTACACACACTTGCAACGCCTGGTTGGTGAATCGGTAGAAGTAAAAGAACGCATCGTGGCAGAAGACCCGTACGAACAAGGCATCCGCAAGGCGCTAAACTTCGGACACACCATCGGACACGCTTTCGAAAGTCTTTCGCTAGAGCGTGAGAAGCCCGTACTGCACGGATACGCCGTAGCTTGGGGCATGGTGTGCGAACTGTATTTTTCACACATCAAAACAGGATTCCCGAAAGACAAGCTCTACCAAACCATCCGGTTCATCAAGGAGAACTACGGGACACTGAATTATTCATGCAACGACTACGAGCGTTTGTTCGAACTGATGAAACACGACAAGAAAAATACATCGGGACAGAACGTAAACTTCACGCTATTGGGCGAAGTAGGAGACATTCGCATCAATCAAACCGCTACGCAAGACGAGATTTACGACATGCTGGACTTCTACCAAGATGTCATGAACTAATTTTCTCAAAATTTAGTCGGCTAACAAACAGCGACTTGCAAATTTCCGTGAAATATTTTTCTGCCGAACGCTTGCAGGTTCAAAATAAAGCACTACCTTTGCAATCGCAATTCGGGGCGTAGCTCAGTCCGGTTAGAGTACACGTCTGGGGGGCGCGAGGTCGCTGGTTCGAATCCAGTCGCCCCGACCCG